>NZ_ANAE01000001.1 GCF_000341265.1 Nocardiopsis prasina DSM 43845
GTTACCAACCTCCATGATCAGTACACCTAGGGCACGCCTGGCGGAGGCGTGCGGGAAGCACGACGCCCCCTGCGCGGGTCGGCAGGGGGCGCGGGGCGAGCGGAGTGGGATCAGAGCAGGCCGAAGTAGGCCCGGCTCTCCTTGGACCACATGAAGGTCAGCATGGCGGCGGCGAAGCCCAGCGGGACGATCGCGAGGAGTTCGCCCCCGAGCAGGGACCACAGCAGGATGCCCGCGGCGGCGCCCTGGAACAGCAGGGTGCTCCAGAAGACGCCGACCGTGCGGCGGCGGAGTCTGCTGGCGATGAGCAGGGACAGCGACCCGTAGATCCCCGTCACCACGGCCATGAGGCTCATCTGCGCGCGCATCATCTCGGCGTCGAAGGCCAGCGCCACACCCTGCTCGGCGGCGAGCGCCGCCTGCTCGTCCAGGGCCTCGTCCATCATCTCGGCGGGCGCGGACAGCCCCATGAGGAAGAGCAGCAGGAGCAGAAGTCCGCTGACACCGCCGACGAACATCAGCGTGCGGACGGTCACGACCCTGCGGGGCATGGGGGCGTCGGGACGCAGGGCCTCCAGGTGGGGCGCGTCGAAGTCGGGTATCCCCCGCTGCGAGGGCACCCCGCTCCGTCCCGAGTCGGGGTCGTACGGGTCCTGGCCAGAGGGAAACACGGACGTCCTCCGAGGGATTCGAGCCGACTGTCCCCTCCATGGTAGGGGCGCGGCGTCGTGGGAGCGCGAGTCCCGGGGTGACTCCGGCACGGGATGGTCCGAAACCAACTACGGAACGCGACCGCAATCGCCCCGACGTGACCCAGGGCTATCGTGTCAGGGCGAGAACCTGCACGCACACGGGAGATTCTGCAAATCGTAACCCCCCGGCCCGTGTCCGAACACCCGTCCCCATCTAGGGTGAAAAAACTCCGGCCCCTCCGGCCCCCGGGGCGGAGTCCCCGCACAGTCCCCCAAAGGAGTCACAGCAGACATGTCCAGACTCGTGCGCGCGACCGGCGCACTGATCCTGACGGGCGCGCTGGTGGTGCCCCTGGCCCCGGCGGCCAGCGCGTACGCACCCACGGACACCCCTGACGGCGACGCGGCCTTCACCCTCACGCTCCTGCACGGCAACGACCCCGAGTCCGCCCTCCTGCACTCCTCCGCCGACCCCGACTTCGGTGGCGCCGCCCGCTACGCCAGCCTCCTCCACCAGCTGCGCGACAGCGAGGACGCGGGCACCGGTGCCGGGCCCGGCGAGGCGGCCGACCGCGGCGTGGTCGCCGTCAACTCCGGCGACCTCTACCTGCCCGGCCCGGAGTTCGCCGCCTCCCAGGAGGAGGGCGCCCCCTTCTATGACGCGATCGCCACCTCCCACATGGGCTACGACGCGATCTCCATGGGCAACCACGAGTTCGACTTCGGTCCGGACGTGTACGCCGACTTCATCGGCGCCCTGCCCGAGAACACCCCCGTGGTCGCCGCCAACGTGGACGTGTCCGGTGAGGCCTCACTGGCCGCTCTGGAGGCCGAGGGACGGATCGCCCCCAGCACCGTCGCCGAGGTCGCGGACGAGAGGGTCGGCATCGTCGGCGCGCTCTACCCGCCGCTGGCCACCATCACCAGCCCGCGCGACGTCGTGGTCGACGAGGTCGTCGGCCCGGTCCAGGCCGAGGTGGACCGCCTCTCCGCCGAGGGCGTCGACAAGATCATCCTCATCTCGCACCTCCAGAACATCACCTACGAGGAGCGGGTCGCCAAGGAACTCACGGGAGTGGACGCCATGGTGGCCGGTGGCGGCCACGAGGTGATGGCCAACCCCGACGACGCCCTGGTCCCCGGTGACGAGGTCACCGTCCACCCGGGCACCGGCGAGCCGCTGTCCTACCCACTGCTGGTGGACAACGCGGACGGCGAGGAGGTGCCCATCGTCACTGCGGGCTCCGACTACAAGTACGTGGGCCGCCTGGTCCTCAACTTCGACGCCGCCGGGGACCTCCTCTCCGTGGGCGACCGCTCCGGCCCGGTCCGGGTCTCCGGAACCGGCGACGACGCCGTGGAACCGCACCCGGAGGTGGAGGCGGAGGTGACCAAGCCGGTCACCGACTACGTCGCCGAACTCGCGGAGACGGAGGTCGCCCGGAGCGAGGTCGCCCTGGACGGCACGCAGAACCCGGGCGTGCGCACGCAGGAGACCAACCTCGGCAGCCTCATGGCGGACGCCCTGTTGGACACCGGTGAGCGCAACGCCGAGGAGTACGGCGTCCCCAAGCCGCAGATCGGCATCCAGAACGGCGGCGGCATCCGCAACGCCTCGGTGATCCCGGCCGGTCCGCTGACGGTGCTGGACACCTACTCGGTCGCGCCGTTCGCCAACCAGGTGGCCGTGGTCCCCGAGATCCCGCGCGGTCAGATCAAGGAGCTGCTGGAGCGCGGTGTGGCCTCCGCACCCTCCGCCGACGGCGGGTTCATGCAGGTCGCCGGGGTCAACTTCGCCTACGACCCCGAGCGCACCGCGCAGGTGGTGGACGAGGACGGCGAGGTGCTCACCCAGGGAGAGCGGGTGCGCAACGCGATCCTGCACGACGGCACGGTCATCGTCGAGGACGGCGAGGTCGTGGACGGTGCGGCCATCACGGTGGTCACCAACGACTTCTCTGCGGGCGGCGGCGACATGTACCCGTTCCGCGGCGCCGACTACACCGTGGTGGGCTCCACCTACCAGGGCGCGCTGGAGCGCTTCCTCAGCGGGACCCTCGACGGCCGGATCAGCGCCGAGGACTACCCCGAGGGCGGCGCCGGTCGCATCGTGGTCGGGGAGGAGGCCACCGTGCCCCCCGGCGGTGACGACGACGGGGACGACACCGATCCGCCCGCGTCGCCGAGTCCCAGCCCGAGCCCCAGTCCCAGCCCCAGCCCGAGCGAGAGCCCCACGAGCGGGCCCACGGAGGGTCCGGGCGACCAGAAGCCCGGCGCCCCCGACGACAAGAAGGGCGGCACCCTTCCGGTGACCGGAGGGGCCCTGACCGGCCTGGTCATCGCCGCCCTGGTCGCCATCGGCGCCGGTGGCGGAGCCCTCTACCTGAGCCGTAGGCGCAGGGCGGCCCCCGCCACCCG
>NZ_ANAE01000002.1 GCF_000341265.1 Nocardiopsis prasina DSM 43845
CCGGACAGTGAACGCGGGCCCGTCCGAGTGAAGACTCGGGCGGGCCCGCGCCGTTGTGTGGGGCCGGTCCAGCGGGCGGGGGCGGTCAGCAGCGGGGCAGCCCCTCGATCGGCTTCCATGGCTCACTGTTGCTGAAGGCGGTGGCGCTGACGAAGACGTCCCGGTTTCCGGTGTCGTCGTCGGTCAGCGCCCACCAGGTGGAGTAGCCGTCCTCGCCGTCGGAGTGCGGTTCGCCCTCGACCTGGCAGAAGAAGTAGTGGCGTCCGGCCCAGAGCCAGCCGCCCGTGGGGTAGCGGCTCTCCTGGGACCAGTAGGTCCGGGCGTCGCGCCAGGTGGAGTAGTAGTGCCGGCGGGAGAACGCGGTGGCCTCCGGTTGGTTGACCGCGTCGTCAGCGGAGGAGGCCACCGGAGTCTCCACGCGCACGGCCTCCGCGGCGGTGTGCCCGGCGGCCGGGGCCGCGAACGCGGTCGGGAGGGAGACCGCGAGGGCCAGGGTCAGGGCGGCCGGCGCCCCGAGGCGTGTCCCCGCCCCCCGCCACTCCCCCCACCCCCTTGGTCTGGTCGGGCCCTTCGGACCACCCGGTCGGCTTCCGGCCTTGTCGTTGCGCCGCACCATCCACACTCCTCACGTGCCCCGGACCGGGTTCGGGGTCCGAGTTGGGTGACGGGTCCGGTGGGGTGCGGTCACGCGGGACCGCCAACCACCACCAACACCACCATTGCCACTCCTATCATCACTCAGAGTGCTCAAAGGGACGCGTTACGACGCGGTTGCTGTTTCGGAGGGTCAGCAACCGGTGATGTTCCTGGCGTCGCCGGTCATGTCGTCACGCTCGGACTGGTCCGTGCCGCTGCCCTCGAACCAGATGAACACGATGTGGCAGGCGTTCTGGGCGTCGACCACGTCGTTGTCGTCCTCCTCGATCTGGGCGCGCAGCCCCGCGATGACGATCGAGGCGGAGAAGATGTCCTCGAAGGCAATGATGCGGGCCAGGTTGGTGTCCATGGCGCCCGTGCAGGCGAAGGCCTCCTCGGCGTCACAGATCTCGTCGGTCTTGTCCACTCCCGCCTCGAGACCGTGGTCTCCGCTGAGCTCGGAGATGATGTCCTCGACGGTCGCCAACTCCTCCGGCTCCTGCGTGGGGACGGTGGTGGGCTCCTCGGTGGGCTCCGGGCTGGGGAAGGGGTCCTCGGTCGGACTCGGGGACTCCTCGGGTGTGGGCGACGGGATCGGGGCGGGAGCGGGTTCGGGCTCCCTCTCCGCCGCGATCCGACCGGTCACGACGCCGCCCAGCGCGAGTCCGCCGCCGAGGAAGGAGGCCCCGGCCAGGATCGCGATGACGGCGAGCACCGCGACGAGGCCGGTTCCGTACCGCCCCCTGGGAGGCGGCGTCGGGTGGGGCGGGCCCTGCGGAGGAAAGCCGAATTCGTTACCGCCCGGGGGCGGCGGGTGGGGATTCACGTCCTGGCTCCTCTGCTGTCAGGTGAGTTCTGGCGAAGGGCACTCCTACACCCCGCGTTCCAGCTTCCCAGTTTCACCAAGAACGTGCAAAGAAAGGGCTGCTGATAGCTATTTGCACTATTTGACCGGTATGTGATTCGCGTATTTTCGGCCAACCTTGGGCCATCCGGCGCGCATAATAGGGAAATGCGCCACCCTGGACCTACGATCGGCTCCATGACCTGCGTTTTGCTGGCCGAAGACGATGTCTCGATCTCCGAGCCTCTCGCGCGCGCACTCCGACGCGAGGGCTACACGGTAGACGTGACCGTCAACGGCATTGAGACACTCGACCGCGCCCGTGCGGGAGACATCGACCTCATGGTCCTGGATCTCGGGCTCCCCGAAATGGATGGCCTCGAGGTGGCACGTCGGCTCCGCGCCGAGGGTCACGGAACGCCGATCCTGATCCTGACCGCCCGAGCGGACGAGGTCGACACCGTCGTCGGCCTCGACGCCGGTGCCGACGACTACGTGACCAAACCGTTCAGGCTCGCCGAACTCCTGGCCCGCGTCCGCGCCCTGCTGCGGCGTGGCGGGGCCGAGGTACCGGTGGTCCACGGTGTCCGGATCGACAACGACTCTCGTCGTGCCTGGCTGGGCGACCGCGAGCTCCAACTGACCACCAAGGAGTTCGACCTGCTGCGCGTCCTCGTGCGCGACGCGGGCAAGGTGGTCACGCGAGAACAGATAATGCGGGAGGTGTGGGACACCAACTGGTGGGGGTCGACCAAGACCCTGGACATGCACATCTCCTGGTTGCGCCGCAAACTCGGCGACGACGCCAACCAGCCTTCCTACATCACGACCGTCCGGGGCGTGGGGTTCCGGTTCGAACGAGACTGACACGACCTTGGGTTCGACGCGCTTGCCAGTCGACCGCCCAGGGGGTCGGACGGACGTGAGGTGACATGCGCAGGCGGATGGTTTTCTCCACCCTGGTGGTGACCGTCATCGCCGTCATGCTGCTCGGGCTGCCCCTGGGTGCGCTCACCTACAAACTGGTGCACGACGAGGCCAGTCGGCAGCTTGAGGGCGAGGCCGAACTGATCGGCGCCGAGAGCGACAACATGTTGGAGCTCCACGGCGAGCTGGACCTGGCGGAGTTCGATCGGGAACACCCGAACAGGTTCGTCCGCATCACGCCCGCGGGCGAACCGACCGCCGTGACAGCGGGCGATCCCGCGTTGAACCCCGAGGCCGTGGACTCACCGCGCCTGCTCAGGGCCACCGTCACCACCGGCCGCGACACCAGGGTCGAAGTGTGGAGCGACGGCGAGGACGTGCAGGAGAGCGTGGTCCGCGCCTGGTTGGGGATCGCCTCACTGTCCCTGCTGGCCATCGGGGTCGCCGTGGGACTTTCCATGTTCCAGGCCCGCCGCCTCACTCTGCCGCTGGTCGACCTCGCCGCCACCGCCGAACGTCTCGGCTCCGGGGTCACCACGCCGTGGGGGCACCGCTACGGCATCCCGGAGGCCGACCGCGTCGCCGAGGTGCTGGACCGCAGCGCCGAACGCATCGCCGGGCTCATCGCCACCGAGCGCCACTTCGCCACCGACGCCTCACACCAGCTCCGCACACCGCTGACCGCGCTCACCATGCGGTTGGAGGAGATCATCGCCGAGTCCGGCAACGCGGAGGTGGTCAGGGAGGAGGGCGAGGCCGCCCTCGCCCAGACCGAACGGCTCGTGGAGACCGTCGAGAGCCTGCTCGGCCGCGCCCGCAAGAGCCAGAACCCCGAGGTGGAACCGGTGGAGCTCGACCCGGTCCTCAACCACCTCCAAGCCGAGTGGTCGCCCGTCTTCCAACAGGAGAAGCGCCGGCTCCTCGTCACCGGGGACCCCGGACTGACCGCCATGACCGTCCCCACCGACCTCGCCCAGATCCTGGCGACCCTGGTGGAGAACGCCTACAAGCACGGTGCGGGGACGGTGACCATCCGCCGCCTCGACACCGGTCAGTCCGTGCGCATAGAGGTCAGCGACGAGGGTGAGGGCGTTCCCGAGCACCTGTCCGGGCGGATCTTCGAACGCGAGGTCAGCGGAGGCGGCGGAACCGGTCTCGGACTCGCCCTGGCCCGCCACATCGCCGAGTCCGAGGGCGCGAGGGTGGAACTGGTGCAGACCAGACCGACCACCTTCGCGCTGTTCCTGCCCGCCGGGGCGGGGGGGCTGTCGAAGATGACGGGGCCCGTCTGATCGTGCTTCTTTGGGCCGCCGCTTCGCTGTGTCTCTTTGCACCTCCGCTTCGCTTCGGTGCGTGTTCGGGCGCCCAAGTAGCCAGGGATTCTTCATCCTCATCCACGCCTGGCTCGTCCCTCACTGGCGGCTCGACTCGTCTTGCAGAACCCTGGCGGCACCCGAACGTGTGTCTCCTTGCACCTCCGCTCCGCTTCGATGCGTGTTCAGGCGCCCAGAAAGCCAGGGATTCTTCATCCTCATCCACGCCTGGCTCGTCCCTCACTGGCGGCTCGACTCCTCTTGCAGAACCCTGGCAGCGCCCGAACGTGTGTCTCCTTGCACCTCCGCTCCGCTTCGATGCGTGTTCAGGCGCCCAGAAAGCCAGGGATTCCTCATCCTCAACCACGCCTGGCTCGTCCCTCACTGGCGGCTCGACTCCTCTTGCAGAACCCTGGCAGCGCCCGAACGTGTGTCTCCTTGCACCTCCGCTCCGCTTCGATGCGTGTTCAGGCGCCCAAGTAGCCAGGGATTCCTCATCCTCAACCACGCCTGGTTCGTCCCTCACTGGCGGCTCGACTCCTCTTGCAGAACCCTGGCGGCACCCGAACGAAGGCACCCCCCTTGTGCCGAAGGTTCAGGGCGGGACTCACGCCCGTGGCTGAGCCGGGCCGTTGGCTCCCCGGCCATGGCTGAGGAGCCACGCCCGCTCGCCCAGCCCCGGGCTCACGGCGAAGTGCGAACTGCACACATCGATGCGGGGGCCTAGTTGGCGCTGGCGTGGGCGGTGGACCCCTGGGCGGCGGGCGTCTCGCCCCGGACCACCAGATCGCTCCACATCCCCCGGACCCGCTCCAGCGCGTAGACGGCGGTCACCTCCGCACGGGCCCGCTCGCTCTCGTCGACGAACCGGCCCTCGGAGACGGTCGTGTGGATGGACTCGGCCATGGCCACCGCGTCGTCGTGGATCCAGTGCGGGTCGTAGATGGTGTCCGAACCCGGCCACGCGAGGAGCGCCGGGACCCCACCGGAGGCCGCGCACTCGGCGGGGGCCAGGTGGAAGGACTCGTCGTCGCTGGTGGAGAGCACGAACCCCACCCGGCGCAGCCAGGTGGCCACGTCCGGCCCGAAGCCGTCGAAGACCACCCCGGAGGCCAGGTTCTCGTCACGCTGGATGCGCCGGTACACCCGCTCGAAGTAGGAGCGCTCCTCCGGCCGGTTCCAGATCCACCAGTACTCCCACGGCTGCTTGGTCTTGACCGACAGCGTGTAGCGCGGGTCCATCCGGCGCAGCTCGGAGAGCACGTCCAGCCCCCGGTCCAGGCGCTTGCGGGACGGTGCGATCCCGATCATGCCGAGCGAGAACTCGGCCCCGGCGAGCTTCGGGCGGTCCAGCTGGCGGTCGTCCACCCAGTTGGGCAGCACCACGACCTTCTCGGCGGGCCAGCCGGTGAGCTCGCGGGTGAGGTCGGCGTAGTGCGGGCTCACGCAGACGACCGCGTCGACCTTGGCGATGTCCAGGCGGCGCGGCCACTCCGCGTACAGCTCGAAGCGGTGCAGGCGCACGATCAGCCGCTGGTCGGGGCGCTTCCACTTGGCGTAGAAGAGCGCGTTGGGCCCGCACCACTCGCAGATGACCACGTCGGCCCAGGAGGCGAGCTCCCGGGACCGGTACTGGTCGTGGGTGCTCAGCCCCTCCCACTCGTCGATGCGTACGTCCAGGCCGGGCAGTGAGTCCAGGTACTCGGCCAGGCGGGTGAAGAACTTGAGGTCGTGCCCGGCGATGACCACCTTGAGCGGGCGCTCGGGGTCGGTGCCCTCGGGAGCCGCGGGAATGGCCTCGGCCAGGTATCCGCGCAGGCGCTCGGCGGCGCGTTCCAGGGTGTGGTTCGCGGCGGCCCTGCGGCAGCGTTCGGCGGCCTCGGTGTACACGGCGCGGTCGTGGTAGGCACGGGCGACCACCGCTGCCACCGAGGCGGTGTCCTCGCCGGCGAACAGCGGATAGTCGGCGCCGAGCAGGGCCTCGTGCATGGGGGTGCGGTTGAGGACCACAGGCAGGCCGAGCGCGCCGAGTTCCAGCACCTTGGTGGACAGCTCCAGGCTGGAGTCCATGTCCGGGTCGCGCCAGGACAGGCCGAAGTCGCACTCGGCGGACTGGCTGAGGGCGTCGGCCCTGGCCATGCCGCCTCGCCAGTCCACGTGCGGGGTGCTCTCCAGGGCCCTGCGCATGCGCTTGGCCCAGTCGGCGGGCTCGGCGTGGATCTTGTCGCCGATCATCACCAGTTCGGCGTCCACCCCGAGCCGGGCCAGCTCCTCGGGCAGCCCGGTCATCTCCAGGGTGTTCCAGCGGGGCGCGAACTTGCCGGTGTAGGCCAGGCGGGTGCGCGCGTGCGTCTGGCCCTCGGCGGCGATCCCCTCGGGCACCACCGCGACGGGCGGGAACAGCACGGACCGGCCGCAGGCGGCGGGGACCGTGGACTCCAGGAAGGCCCGCAGCTCCTCGGTCTGGCAGAGCACGAACCGTGAGGCCAGCGCGATGTCGGTGAGCTCGGCGGTGGCGGTCGCGGACAGTTCGCCGACGCTGTGCGGGAAGTCCGTGAGGTAGGTCCACAGCCTCCCGGCCAGGCTCTCCTCCTGGGCGGCCAGCCCGGCGAGTCGGCGGCCCCGGACGACGACCAGGTCGAAGGGCCTGCGCGAGTGCAGACCGCCCATGATCTCCACGGCCTGCTCGGGCGTGAGACCGCGCGGTCCGAGGTCGGACAGCAGTCGGTCCTCGTAGGGACGGACGAGGTGGACGCTGGGGTTCGCGGTGAGCGGCGCGGTGAGCCGGTCGGTGCGGACCTGGGCCTTGAGCAGCAGGGTGACCTCGCAACCCGCCGCCGCCAGGGCCTGCGCCATCGACTGCGCCCAGATCGCCGAGCCGTCGATGATGTTCAGGTCCACGTCCCCGTACAAGAGTGCGCGCGGAGGAGCTGTGCTCACGTTCTTCCCTTCGGATGCTGATGGGTGGCCCGAGTGTTGCGTACTACCGCGCCGCGCGCGCCCGTCGGGGGCGACTCGGGCGTGGCGGTGGTCAACCGACCGCACCCGTCGAGGCGTCGGCGTGGGTCGGTCCCTCGTTGTCGCCGTCGGTGCCGGACCCGTGGTCCGGTCCGAGGGCCAGGAGCCGGGTGCCGCGCCGGTTCCACTCCGCCGGGAGCCAGCCCCGGCGCAGCAGATCGGTCCGGGCCAGTTCCGGGGTGACCGAGGTGACGAACACGTATTGTCTGCCACCGGTGTCACGGTCGAAGAAGCCCCGTTCCCCCAGGCCCGGGGTCTTCTGGTCGCCGGTGTCGGGGGTGCCGACCGCGTCGGCGCCCGAGCACTCGGCGGCACAGGCGAGGTCGGCCAGGCGGTGACGGCCGACCGGGGCGGTCCACAGGTGCGCCCACGGTGAGGCCGCGCGTTCGGCCAGGGCCGCCCAGTGCTCCGGTTCGAACCCGCCGACCTGGGACCGGGTGCCCTCGCGGGTGAGTTCCTCGGGAGTGTCGGGGGCGGTGGTGCGGACCGCGCGCACCGTCAGGCCCTCGGCCCGCAGGCGCTGGACACCGGGCATCCGCGCGGCGGTGTCGGGGACGACCACCTCGGCTGGGCGCAGACGGGAGCCGAGGAGGTCGTCGGCGAGGCGGTCGGCCTCAGGTTCGGAGGCCGGGTCGGCCAGGACCGCGACCCCGCGGCCGCTCAGCGGGAGTTCGGTGCCGGGGGTGCCCGACGGGAAGTCGAGGCCCTCCAGAAGGGAGACCAGCCGGACGGGCGCCGCCTCGTCGAGGAACACCTGGCGGAGCATGGCCCGCACCTCACGGGGTGTGGGCGGTTCCGCGCGCAGTCGGGGCACGGTGACAGCGAGGTCCTCGGCGTCGGGAACGGGCACGGCCGGGTGGGAGACCACCCGGGTGCCGCAGGCCCACGCGCGGCGGCGCAGACGCAGGTCGCCGTGGCCGGACTCGGGGATCACGGCGACGTTGGCGGCGCGCAGGGCGTCGGGCAGTTCGGGCGAGTCGGCGTCCACCACGCCCACGCCGAGGTCCACCAGGACGTCGGGGACCGGCTGGTCCGGGGAGGTGCGGACGAAGACCGCCTCGGGGCCGGAGACGAGTTCGGCGGCCACGGGGTTGAACAGGTGCAACGGCACACCGGCGTCACCCTTGTGCACGCGGTCGAAGCCGAGCTGGCGCAGGGCGGGCGGAGACGGGGCGTCGTCGAGCAGGACCGTGGGGATGCCGCGCGCGGCCGCGGACTCCAGCACCCAGTGCAGGGCACGGGTGCGGTCGACGGCCGCGGGGTCACCCACGTGAGCCCAGGGAGACCCGGGAGCGGCCGCCGAGGTGGACACCAGGAGCAGGTCGACGTCGACGGCGTCCATGACGATCTGGGCGTCGTGCGGGCGCAGCGGCACCGAACGCAGGTAGGGGTCGACCGCCTTCTGCACGGCCGGACCGAGGACGGTGGCGACCACCAGCAGGTCCTCGCGGCCGCCGCTCAGCCCGGTGAGGAGGCGGGCCTCCTGCCGGTCGGCGTCGAAGGAGCGGACGGGCTCGACGCCGCGGCGTTCGGCGTGGTTGGTGCTGCCGCTGCGTCGCCACAGCCGGTAGAGGTCGCGCGGGAGCCTGACCAGGGAGCGGCCGGGGCGTTTGGCGGCGGCGGTGAGCGCGCGGCCCACCTGGAGGGAGGTCGATCCCTCGAGCGAGGCCAGGCGGGCCTGCGCCTCCTGGAGCTGGGCCTCGCGCTCGGCCAGGGCTTGCCGAAGCTGTTCGGTCTGGCTCTGTTCACGCCGTTTCACGGTCTGCCACCTTGTGCTCGGTTCGGGAAACCTCGGGTCGGGACACCGGGGTGTCCGTGGTGCGGTCCGGGTGCCGGGGGGCGCCCGCGCGGATGGGGAACACGGCCGGTCACCGTGACCACTGGGTGAGGACGGAGGCGATGCGTTCGCCCGCGTGACCGTCCCACAGCGGCGGCACGTCGCCGATCCGCTCCACGGCCCGGCCGTCCAGGACCTTGCCCAGTGCCTGGAGGAGATCGGCCTCGGTGACCAGCTGGTTGGTGCCGTGGGTGATGGTGATCGGGCGTTCGGTGTTGGGGCGCAGGGTCAGGCAGGGCACGCCGAGGATCGTCGTCTCCTCCTGGACCCCGCCGGAGTCGGTGACCACTGCGGCGGCGCCCCGGGTGAGCGCGACGAAGTCGAGGTAGCCGAGCGGTTCGAGCAGGCGCACGCGCGGGTGGTCGCCCAGCCCGGCGCGGTCGAAGGCGGCCTTGCCGCGCGGGTGCACCGGCATGACCACGTCGGTGAGGTCGGCGATCTCGTGCAGGCGCTCGGTGAGCAGGGCGACGTTGGCGGGGTCGTCGACGTTGGCGGGCCGGTGCAGGGTGGCGGCCACGTACCGCTGGGGCAGGTCGAGGCGGTCGCGCAGGGCGTCGGCGTCGAAGCGGTCGATGTTGCCCAGGAGCGTGTCAATCATCGGGTTCCCGACGAGGTGGACGCGATCCGGGGAGACCCCCTCGGTGGCCAGGTGGCCGATCGCCTCGGGGCTGGTCGCGAAGAGGAGGTCGCTGAGCTGGTCGGTGACCCTCCGGTTGATCTCCTCGGGCATGGTGTTGTCGAAGGAGCGCAGGCCGGCCTCGACGTGCGCGACGGGGACGCCGAGCTTGGCGGCGACCAGGGCGGCGGCCACGGTGGAGTTCACGTCGCCGTAGACCACGACCATCCCGGGCGTGTTCGCGGTGAACTCGCGTTCCAGGCCGACCATGAGCGCGGCGGTCTGCGCTGCGTGCGAACCGGAGCCGACACCGAGGTCGACGTCCGGGGTGGGCAGGCCGAGGTCTCGGAAGAAGACGGCGGACATGCGGTCGTCGTAGTGCTGACCGGTGTGCAGGACCGTCTGGTGCGCGCCCCGCCCGCGCAGGGCGGAGACGACCGGAGCGGCCTTCACGAAGTTGGGGCGGGCCCCGACCACGTGCACGATCCCGGTGTCCTGGCTGCCAAGAGGCGCACTCGTTGCCACGGCTGTTTCCTTCTGCTTCTGGTGGGGGTGACTGCTGTGCTGGTGTGGGCCGGGGTCCCGGCCGGGCGGTTCGCGGCGCGCGCGGTCCGGGTGACGGAGTTCTTTGCCCCAGCCGTCCCGTCCGTGTCGCCGTGTTGTCACCATCCGGCCACGTCCACGTGGTTGTGTGACTGACCGTGCATGACTCCCAGAATCCCGAACCCCGTGTTCCGCGTTCGCGCGTCCTCTGGCCGAGGGCGGTGACCTTCACCGCGACCCTGGCCTGGCACCACCTGCGTTCCGATCCGGCCCGCCTGCCGCTGCTGGCGCTGCGGCTGATGCCCGGCCCCGTGCGGACCTCGGCGCGTGCCGTGTCCGCCCGTTCGGGCGCGCTGCCGCGCGCCTACTCCCTGTGGGACCAGGGACGGCGCGAGGAAGCACGCGAGGTCCTGCTGTCCGCCGCGACGAACTCCCCTCCCCGCAGGGTGGGGCGCCTGGTCTCGGCGGCTCTCGCCGCCGGAGACGCCGACACCGCCCGTGAGCTGGTCGAACGTATTCCTCCGGGGCCGCACAGGACCTCGGCGGAGTATCGGACGGCACTGGCCACGGGACGTGCCGTCCCCGCGTCCCCGTCCGTTTCGCCTGACCGTCACGGGTTCACGTTAACCCGCGGTGCGCCAACGCGGCCTGACGACACGGTGAACGCTCAGCGACCGGCCACCGGCTCGGATGACGGCGGAGGCTGGCGCGTGGCCGTGGACCCGGGGCGGCCCGGGGCGGGGGTGCGGGTGCTGCACCTGGTCACCAACGCGCTTCCGCACACCAACGCGGGCTACACCCAGCGCACGCACCGGATCGCGGTGGCGCAGCGGGACGCCGGGATGGACGTCCACGTGGCCACCCGTGCCGGGTATCCGCTGACCAAGGGGGTCCCGGACCCGCGCACACTGGTGCGGGTGGACGGGATCCCCTACCACCGGCTCCTTCCGTGGACGGCGCCCGGCGACCACGCCGACGAGCTGGCGGCGGGGCTGCGGATGGCGTCGGAACTGGTGCGGACCGTGCGTCCGGATGTGCTGCACGCGGCCAGCAACCACCACAACGCGCGGCTGGCCCTGGAACTGGGCCGCCGGTTCGGGCTGCCGGTGGTCTACGAGGTGCGGGGGTTCCTGGAGGAGTCCTGGCTGTCCCGGGATCCCTCCCGTAGCGTGGACGATGCCTTCTACCAGGCCGAACGCGCCAGCGAGACCGAGTGCATGCTCGCCGCGGACCTGGTGGTGACGCTCGGGGAGACCATGCGCGCCGACATCGAGGCGCGCGGCGTGCCCCGGGAGCGGCTGCTGGTGGTCCCCAACGCGGTGGACGAGTCGTTCCTCGATCCGCTGCCCTCGGGAGACGAGGTCCGCAAGGAGCTGGGGATCGGACCGGAGGAGTTCGTGGTGGGCACCACCACGAGCTGCTTCGGCTACGAGGGCCTGGACGTGCTCCTGGACGCGGTGGCGGCCATGCGGGAACGAGGGGAGCGCGCCCACGCCCTGGTGGTCGGGGACGGCCCGGAGCTGGCCACGCTGCGTGACCGCGCCCAGCGGCTGGGGCTGGACGGTGCGGCGCACTTCCCCGGGCGGGTCCCGGCCGACCGGGTCCGCCACCACCACGCCGCGCTGGACGTCTTCGCCGTGCCACGACTTGATGAACGCGTGTGCCGCTTGGTGACACCGTTGAAGCCGGTGGAAGCCATGGCTGGTGGGCTTCCTGTTGTCGCGAGTGACCTTCCGGCGCTGCGAGAGATCGTGGAACCGGGGGTGTCCGGCGAGTTAATTCCGGCGGGCGAATCGGCACGTCTAGCTGATGTCCTCACAAATCTCGCCTACAGTCATCAAAAGCGGACGTCCTACGGTCAAGCTGGTCAGGAGCGTGTCGGAGCCAACCGAACGTGGACCGAGGCCGCATACCGCTACAGCCAGGCGTATCGGGTTCTTATTCGAAAAATGTCCGAACCAGGACAGAACCCGTAACCGAGGACAACGTCTACCTACACTCGGACGTCCTGCACTCCGAATGGTGGACCCATGGCAGTCCTCGACTATTTGCGCCCGTTCACGAAATGAATGCGAGTGTGACCGCGAAGTGGATGCCGCAGCCTCCAACCCAGCCACTGTCCCCGAGCAGAGCTCCGGTTCGGCCAGCGACCTCGTCGTCCTCGGCCTCGGTTACGTCGGTCTACCGCTGGCGGCGGAAGCCGTCTCAGCGGGACTGAGGGTGACCGGATTCGACGTCAGCACGCGAGTGGTCGACGGTCTCAACAAGTCCGAGTCGCACATCGACGACCTGTCGACGGACGACGTCGCCTCGATGCTGTCCCACGGGTTCAGCGCGACCACCGACCCGGCGTGCCTCGCGACGGCGCGCACCATCGTCATCTGCGTTCCCACGCCGCTCTCCCCGGAGGGCGGCCCGGACCTGGGTGCGGTCACCTCGGCCGCCAGGGCCATCGCCGGGCACCTGTCACCGGGCACCCTGGTGATCCTGGAGTCGACCACCTACCCGGGCACCACCGAGGAGGTCGTCCGGCCGCTGCTGGAGGAGTCCGGCCTGGTCGCCGGCGCCGACTTCCACCTGGCCTTCTCACCCGAGCGCATCGACCCGGGCAACCCGACCTTCGGCGTGGCCAACACTCCGAAGGTGGTCGGCGGGCTCACGGAGGAGTGCGGCGAGGCGGCCGCCACGTTCTACGAGAACTTCGTGAACACCGTGGTGCGGGCGCGCGGCACCCGGGAGGCCGAGATGGCCAAGCTGCTGGAGAACACCTACCGGCACGTGAACATCGCGTTGGTGAACGAGATGGCCGTCTTCTGCCAGGAGCTCGGCATCGACCTGTGGGACTCGATCGCGGCGGCCGCCACCAAGCCGTTCGGCTTCCAGGCGTTCTACCCGGGCCCGGGCGTGGGCGGTCACTGCATCCCCATCGACCCGAACTACCTCTCCTACAAGGTCAAGACGCTCGGCTACCCGTTCCGGTTCGTCGAGCTGGCCCAGGAGATCAACGGCCGGATGCCCGGCTACGTGGCACAGCGCGCACAGGAGCTGCTCAACGAGTCCGGGCTGGCGCTCTCCAGATCCAAGGTCCTGCTGCTGGGCGTCACCTACAAGGCCGACATCGCCGACCAGCGTGAGTCGCCCGCGCGCCCGGTGGCCCGCAAGCTGGCGGCGAAGGGCGCCACGCTGACCTACCACGACCCCCACGTGGACTCCTGGGACGTGGACGGGACGGACGTGCCGCGCTCCACCGACCTGGAGCGGGCGATGGCCGAGGCCGACCTGACCATCCTGCTCACCGACCACGCCGACTACCGGCCCAAGCTGCTCACCGAGTTCGCCCGGCTGCTGCTGGACACCCGCGGTGTCCTGCGCCGCTCGGACCCCGAGGCCGACGCCGTGGCCGACGTTCCCTCGCAGGCGCGCCGCCACGTGCAGCGCGAGGGGGTCCAGATCCTCTGACCAGCCGCTAGATCCGGTACCACCGAGGCACGCCGCTTCGGACGCCACCGCGCGTTCGACGGCGTGCCTTCGTGCGTTCACGGTGACCCAACGAAGGGTTCACCGGAATCACCCCACGCGTCCACTCAGCTTTCCTCGGCGTGTTTCCGCTGGTGAATACCGTGTCGTTCAGCTGATTCCGCACCCTCGGGGCGGATCATCGAATACGGACGAGTCGTACAAACGGTGACATAAGTAGGTGAACCCGATGCACGCGCTTGTGGCCACGATTGTGCACCACCCCGAGGACGCCCGGATCCTGCACCGACAGATCCGCGCCCTCGTCGACGCCGGACACACCGTGACGTACGTGGCGCCGTTCCGGGAGTGCGGGGTGACGCCCTGGGACCAGGTGCGTTCCGTGGACGTCCCCCGCGCCTCGGGCCGGGACCGGCTGTCCTCGCTGAGGGCCGCCCGGACCGCGCTGGCACGGCTGGCCCCTGAGGCCGACCTCCTCCTCTTCCACGACCCCGAACTGCTGCTGGCCCTTCCGACCAGACGCCCCGTGACGGTGTGGGACGTCCACGAGGACACGCCCGCCGCGCTGCTCACCAAGGCCTGGATCCCCGAACGGCTCCGCAAGCCGCTCGGCTCCGTGGTGCGCAGGTTCGAGCGGCGCGCGGAGCGGAGGATGCGCCTGCTGCTGGCCGAGGAGGGGTACCGCCCCCGCTTCCAGGGCGCGCATCCCGTGGTCCCCAACACCACCGAGGTTCCCGACACCCCGCTCCGCCCGCCCGGTGACGACCGTGTCGTGTACCTGGGCCAGCTCTCCAGGGCCCGGGGCGCCCACGACCTGATCGAGATGGGCCGCCAGCTGCGCGACCACGGGGTGCGCCTGGAGGTCATCGGCGGCGCCGACCACGAGATCCGGCCGCTTCTGCGCGACGCCCACCAGGAGAACGCCCTGCACTGGTACGGCTTCGTGCCCAACGACCGGGCCCTGCGCATGGCGGCGGGAGCCCTGGCCGGGATCAGCCTGCTGCACGACACCGACAACTACCGGCACTCCCTGCCCACCAAGGTCGTGGAGTACATGGCTCACGGACTCCCGGTGGTCACCTCGCCGAACCCGATGGCCCAGGCCCTGGTGACCGAACGGCCGGAGGGCGCGGCGGGCGTCATCGTGCCGTTCCAGGACCCGGCCGCCGCCGCCCGCGCCGTGCTCGAACTCAGGGACGACCAGGCGCAGCGCGAGGAGTACGCCCGCACAGGGCACCGGATCGCTCGGACCTCGTTCCACTGGCCGGTGCAGGCGCGTCTGTTCGTGAAGCAGCTGGAGGAGTGGGTCGCCGAGGCGAACGGACCGAGGCCGTCCATACCGCGTCCGCGTACGCCCCGGCCCGGCAGCCGCCGCCCCGTCGGCCGTCGCCCAGCGCGAGTGAGAGAGTGACCTCACCGACAGTTCTCTGTTGAAATAACTTCCCGGGAAACCATGTTGTGCTCGGTTGTCGGCCCCCAGCGGCACGCCATGAACCGCAAAAGCACAGCTGAGGTTTCCCTATGAGTGACGCCCTCGTCCTGTCCAAGGACGCGCAGGACCTGTTGTTCCGCAGCGCCCGCACCGCCAACTCCTTCACCGACGAACCGGTGACCGACGAGCAACTGCGCGCCATCTACGACCTGGTCAAGTTCGGCCCCACGGCGATGAACAACCAGCCGCTCCGCGTGACGGCGGTCCGCTCCCCCGAGGCCCGCGAGCGCCTCGTCAAGCACATGGGCGGGAACAACGCGCCCAAGACCGCCAAGGCCCCGCTGGCCCTGGTGCTGTCGGCGGACAGCTCCTTCCACGAGCACTTCCCCACGACCTTCCCCGTCCTGCCGGACGCCCGCGAGAACTTCTCCGGCATGCCGGTCGAGGCCCGCGAGGACATGGCCCTGCGGAACGCCTTCCTCCAGGTCGCCTACCTGATCGTCGGCGTGCGCGCCGCCGGTCTGGCCGCCGGCCCCATGACCGGTTTCGACGCCGAGGGCCTGCGCGAGGAGCTCTTCGGCACGGACTCCACCCAGACCCCGGTGGTCGTGATGAACATCGGCCGCCCCGGCCCGGACGCCTGGTTCGACCGCCTCCCCCGCCTGGACTACGAAGCGGCCGTCACCGAGATCTGATCCCACCGCGAGCGAGGGGCGGGGTGCCCACACGGCGCCCCGCCTTCCGAACCCCGGGGCATCGGTGTCGCTCACGCGCCGCTCTCCGCCACCTGGCCCAGGGACTCCGGTACGGCGCGACAGGCCTCCACCGCCTCGTCCCGGGTGACGGTGAAGACCGCCTGGAAGAGCGGCAGGTCGGCCCAGCGCTGGGCGATCTGCTCGTCTCTCTTCCCCAGGAAATGTCCGGCCCGGGGGCGGTTCCCTACTGTGGTTCCCCCTGTGGGGGACTCACACCTTGCCCCGCCAGTCAAGGCACACGACCAGCGCGTCGTCCTCGCTCCGCTCCCCGTGCCGGTAACCGCTCAGGTTGCGCAGGATCTCCTGGGGGACCGAGGCGGCGGGCAGCAGGCGGGTCGCGAGGATCGAGCGCGCGAGCGCGCGCTGCCCGAAGGTGTCGGCGCCGGGGCCGGAGGCCTCGAACACCCCGTCGCTGACGAAGACCAGCCGGTCCCCCGGCTGGACGGTGAAGCGCTGTGTCGTGTAGACGGTGTCCTCCGCCATCCCCAGCGGCATCTGCGCCTCGAAGGGGAAGTGCGCCACCGCGTCGTCCCTCAGGAGGTACAGGCGGGGTGACCCGGCGTCCACCACCTCGACCTCACCGGTGGTCTGGTCGAAGGAGAGCAACAGGACGTCGAGGTAGAGCCCGCCTTGGTGCTGGGCGTAGACCGCCTGGTCGGCGAGGGCGACCTGGTCCGCGAGCGGGATGCCCGCCCTGCGGGCGTTGCGCAGCGCGTTCACCGCCAGGCTGGTGAGCAGCGACGCCTCGATGCCCTCGCCCATGCCGTTGGTGACGCTGAGGACGAGGTGGTCGCCCCCGGCGGACCAGTCGAAGTTGTCGCCGCGGATGGCGTAGGCCGGCTCCAGCTGGGCCCCCAGCCCGTACTCCGGGCACTCGTAGGCGCGCCCGGCCAGGAGGTCCCACTGGATCTCGGCGGCCAGGGTGAGCCGGTCGCGGCGCCGGACCGTCCGGTAGAGGTCCGTGTCCCGTTCGGCGACGAGCAGTTCGTGGCCCAGGACCCGCGCGATCCGCTCCAGGTCCCCGAGCACGCGCGGGTCCGGCTCGACGACGGGCAGTTCGACCACGAGCACGCCCGTCCGGTCGCCGCGTACGCTCACCGGCAGGCGCACCACCGAGCGTCCGGCGCCCGGGAACCCCTCGACCAGCCGCTCCTGGGAACCGAACACCCTCCCGTCCGTGCTGTTGAACAGGGAGTGGTGGCTCGGCTCCTCCCCCGGCTCGGTGACGTGGCACAGGGACGTCATCCCGTAGTCGGCCAGCAGCAGGTCCACCGCCAGCGCCTCGAAGTACTCGGTCACAGCTCCGCGCAACGCGGTCAGCAGACCGTCGGGCCTGGCCTGTTGGAGGGCCCGTACGACTGCCTCGTAACCGTTCAAATTCGTCAACCTGTGTTTTCTGTCAGGGGGAGCAGACGTCCCCTCCGGCTCTCCGGAGGGCACGGGCGGCGGGCGCGGAACCGGGCGTTCCGTTATGGTCTTGGAGATACCCGGCCGCCGTCCAAGGCGCGGGTCCCACTCACAACCGCGATGTGGTGAGGCTGGAAAGTGAGCGCTGAATCCCAGGAGAAGGCACATGACGCCGCCCGCGTCGCCTCCGAGGCGACCGAGCTGATGGAGGTGTTGTGGGGCCGGGGGCGCGAGCTCGCGACAGCACCGGTCTCAGCGTCCCAGCTCAAGGTCCTGTTCATCCTCGATGACGAGGACGGCGTGAACCTGCGGACCGTCACCGATCGTCTGGGCTCCACCCCTCCGTCTGTCAGCAGACTGTGTGACCGCCTGGAGGCGGTCGGCTTCGTACACAGGACCTCCAGTCCCAGCAGCCGTCGCGAGCTGAGGGTCTGGCTGACCGAGAGCGGGCGCTCCTTCATGCGGGACCTCCGCGCCCGGCGGGAGCGCGAGCTCCACGCCGTGATCGCCCGTATGCCCCCGAGGAAACGGGCGATGCTGCTGGAGGGCCTCGCCGCCTTCCAGGAGGCGGCGAACCGTGTCGACGGTGACACCGGAGAGGCCGAACACGAGCGGCTGGGATTGCGCACGGCGTGAACCGCCGCCGCCCGGTACCCCTCCCACTCGAGAACAATGCCCACATCGTCAACTATTGTCAAGAAGCAACAGTCTGGTCGGTTCCAGGGGAGCCGGGCAGACCGGGCCCCGCACACGAACGCTCCCCAGGAGCCGGTCCGAAAGCGTCGGTCCGGCTCCTGGGGAGCGATCCACGGGGCGCGCACCGTCGGCGCCGACGCCCCCGAGCCTGTCTTCGTCTGTCTCCCGCCCGATCGGCGGGCCGCCCCGCGCGCGGCGGGTCGGTGGTCCGTCAGATGACCGGGGGCCGACCGGCCCGGGTCATCCGCCAGGCGGTCCGCCAGCTGATCGGCGTGCGTGGGCCCGCGTCCTCGCGCCATCCCTCGCGGAAACCGGAGAACCACGACTTCAGGGCGGCGCCGTTCCGCTCGCGCAGGAGGGTCAGCCCCACCCAGGTGCCCAGGTAGGCGAAGGCCAGGGGCCACGGCAGGTTGCGGCGGGCCAGCCACACCCGGTTGCGGGCGTTGAGCCGGTAGAAGTTCTCGTGCCGGGTCGGTGCCACCGCCGGGTGGTACATCACGGCCTCGGCGTCGTACTCGATCGTGTAGCCGGCGTCCATGATCCGCCAGGCGAGGTCGGTCTCCTCGTGGGCGTAGAAGAACTCGCCCGGCAGGCCCCCGCCCTCGTCGAAGGCGGTGCGGCGCACGGCGCTGGCCCCGCCGAGGAAAGTGGTGACCACGCTCGACTGGCGGGAGTCCCCCACGCGCAGCCGGGGCACGTGACGGCGCTGGTCGGGCCCACCGTCCGGGTCGGCGATCCGGAAGGACAGCGCACCCAGAGTGGGGTCGGCGGCGAAGCGGTCGCGCACGTGCCGGGCCAGGTCCATCGACCGGTACCAGCCGTCGTCGTCCAGGAACAGGATGACGTCGCCGCTGGTCGCCCGCACGCCCTCGTTACGACCGGCGGGGATGCCCACGTTCTCCGGGAGGCGCACCGTGGTGACGCCCTCGGGCAGCTCGGGCAGGTCCGCGCCGTTGCCGACGACGACCACCTCGACGTCGGCACCCTGCTGCTCGAACACGCTGGTGATCGCACGCCGCAGCTCGGCCGGACGGTTGCCCATGGTGAGCAGGACGCAGGACAGTGTGGGCTTTCCTGGCACCTCGGAGCTGCTCCGTTCGGCTCTGGGCGCACGGTTGTCGTGCGCCGTCGGCGCTCCGGAGCCTTGAGATGGAGGGATCACGGGTGTGGCCATGGTTGCGACCGTTCAGTGGACGACGTGCGGCTGACAGGTGGACACATGTCAACGTTCGCAGGAACAGACTAACGAAAGAATAAAAGCGACGTGTACGGAGCCACGGACGGGGTAACGTCCGCGGCTCCGTCAATGACGTCACGCGTCGGCGCGGCGCTACTCCAGGCGCCGGGAGGCGAGCACGCTCACGAAGTGCGCGAAACTCATCAGCACCGCGACGGCGGCACAGGCCACGACCAGTACACGGGTGGCCAGCAGGTCCCCGAGGAGGAGGTCGGCCACGGCCGCCACCACCACGATCAGGGACAGTTCCACCGCCTGGATCAGGCGGTGCACCTTCAGCGCCGAGGCGAGTCGGCGGGCCAGGCTCAGTCCCGAGGACTTCGGCCGCATGGCCTCCTCGGTGATCTTCTCCGGCAGCCCTGCCTTGGCCCTGGCCACCACCACGTTGTCGGTCTCGGCCTTGATGAGGACGACACCGAGCGCGGCGGCCATGCCCAGGATCACCCAGCCGCCCGCCTCGAACTCTCCCTGGGCTCGGATGCCCAGGCCGACGAGCAGGGCGACCTCGGACACGTAGTGCCCGATGCGGTCCAGGTAGATCCCGGCGACGCTGGTGCGTCCGGTGTACCGGGCCACCTCACCGTCGGAGCAGTCCAACAGGAGGTAGACCTGCACGAACACCGCGGCGAGGATCGCCGACCACAGACCGCCGAAGGCCACGATCACCCCGGCGAGCACACCGAACACCATCATCAGGTACGTGATGGGGTTCGGCGGCACGCGCAGGCGCACGAAGAACGTCGACAGGTACGGGGAGATGTCCCTCATGTAGAGACGACCCGCCCAGTGCTCCTCGTTGACGCGCTCCTTGATCCCCGCGGGCTGGCCGCCCGCGCGGACCTCAGCGACCGACGGCTTCGACATAGTCCGCGACACTCCGCCCGATCTCGTCCTCGGAGAGGTTCAGGTGTTCAAGGATGGTGAACCGGCCCGGGCGGGTGCCCGGGGCGTGGGCCACCGCGCGCGCGAACGACGCCTCGTCGAGACCGACGTCGGAGGGCACGATCGGCAGCTGGTGGCGGATGAGGCAGTTCCTGATCTCCTCCAGCCGCGCCTGGGGCCAGTCCAGGTGCCTGACTCGCAGGTAGGACGCGAACAGCGCGCCCAGCCCGGCGAGCTCGCCGTGGTTGCTGGTGCCCGGGTACAGCTGGGTGACGGCGTGCAGGATCTCGTGGCAGGCGCCACTGGCCGGACGGCTGGACCCGGCGACCGACATGGCCATGCCGGACAGCACCAGCCCCTCGGCCAGCACCTTGAGGAACCCGTCGGAGTCGATGGAGTCCGGGCGGTGCAGGACCGCCTCGGCCGCCACACGCGCGAAGGTGACCGCCATGCCGTCGACCGGCTCGCCGTTCACCCTCCCCGCCAGTTCCCAGTCCTCGATGGCCGAGATGTTGCTGACCACGTCGCCGACGCCGGACCGGACCAGGTGCGGGGGCGCCGCCTGGACGTAGTCGACGTCGATGACGACCGCGATGGGCATGGTGACGCCGATCGACGGCTTGCCGCCCTCGTGCTCCAGGGAGCTGACGGGGGAGGCGATGCCGTCGTGGGCCAGGTTCGTGGCCACGGCCACCATGGGGATGCCCGCCATGGTCGCGGCGAACTTGGTGACGTCGATGGTCTTGCCGCCACCGATACCGGCCACAGCCTCGTAGGCGCCGGAGCGCAGCTTCTTGCCCAGTTCGGTCGCGGCGTCGACGGTGCCTTCCTCGACCTGGAAGACCTCGCACTGCGGCAGGTCCAGGTCAGCGGCGATCTGCGCGCCCTGGCCCGGGCCCACCGCGACGGCGATGCGTCCCTCGGTGGCGATGCGGCGGTCGGCCAGCACCGTCCCGAGCGAGGCGATGGCTCCCCGGCGAACGTCGATCGCCAGCGGGGAGGGGAGCATTCGGGCTAGTAGTGGCACGCGATCTCCCTCGCCTTGGCCAGGTCGTCGTGGTTGTCGACCTCGACCCAGTCGACCTTGCCGATGGGGGCCACGGAGATCTTCTCGCCGCGGCGGACGAGCTCCTGGTAGCCGTCCTCGTAGTACAGCTGGGGGTCGCGCTCCCAGGTGGCCTTCAGGGCGTCGGCCAGGCGCGGGGCCAGCGAACCCTCGATGAGGGTGGCGCCGATGTACTCACCGGCGGCGGTCGCGGGGTCCATGAGCTTGGTGATGGTGCTGAGGTGACCGTCCTCGTCGAGGGTCACCTTCATCTCCTCGTCGGCCAGGTTTTTCACGTTGTCCACCGCGAGGAGCAGTTCCGGCCCCCTGGCGGCGAGTAGCGTTTCCTCGACACTGACGGGGTGGACGGTGTCACCGTTCACGAGGAGGACGCCCTCGGAGAAGAACTCGCGCGCGGTCCACAGGGAGTAGGCGTTGTTCCACTCCTCGGCCTTGTCGTTGTAGCTGAGGGTGAGCTTGACGCCGTGGCGCTCCTCCAGCGCCGCCTTGCGCTCCTCCACGGCCTCGGCACGGTAACCGACCACGACGACGACGTCGGTGAGCCCGGCGGCGGCCAGGTTGCGCAGCGAGATGTCCATGATGGTCGTCTCGCCGTCGACTGGAACCAGGGCCTTGGGCAGGGTGTCGGTGTAGGGACGCAGACGGCGCCCCGCGCCTGCGGCGAGAACCATTCCGAGCATGAGGGCGTGTTCCTCCTTAGTTCGAGGAGGCTCTCACGCCTCCCCGTTCGTTCCGGCGGCCGGTTGGCCCCCGTCTCCCTGGCGGGTGATCGGGTGATCCCCCAGGACGTCGGCGCCGTCGCCGCCTTCCTTCGCGGTGTTGACGCGGACGTCGGACACCGGTGTGGCGCTCCAGGTGCGCACGGCCTCGCGAACGAGCAGTATCGCCAGGTATGCGGCGAGTATGCCGTAGGCGGCGGTGAGGGCGGACAACGCGCCCCCGACCGCGATGACGATCATGCGGCCGTCCCAGCCGAGCGCGGCGCTGCGCACCCACGCCGGTCGGCTCACACCGACCGCGGGACGTGCGACGTCGTCACGGTGGTGGCAGACGACCGTCACCAAGAGTACGAACACCAGGGGACCGGGCACACCGGACGCGAGCCCGACCACCGTCAGGTAGCTGTACTCGGTGACGCGCAGGAGCGGGGGTACGAGCCAGTCGTACCGCCCGTCGTGGGGGTGGCCCGAGGCCAGACCGGACAGTAGCAGGGCAGCGACCGGTGCGAACAGGGTAATGCCTGTCAGCCGTCCCCCGTCCGCCGCGATCAGCACGAGGACGACGACGGCACCGGCGACGGTGGTGAGCAGCGGTGGGGCCAGGCCCGGCACCAGCCTCCCCAGCAGCAGACCCATGTGACTGTCATCACGGAGGACGCGGAGGTCGGGGACGGTCGGGCCGAACCCCTCGCGCACGGTTCCCCGGGTACGGCCGCTTCCCGGACCCGGTTCCGGCGCGCTCATGGGCGGGACTCCCGCGAGGAGGTGCCGACCAGCTCTCCGGTGATCGCCACGGCGCAGCCGACGACAAGGCTGAGGAAGGCGATCCGCGCGTCGAAGGCGACGGTGGCGACGGCGATGACGAGGAAGCGGGTGGGCTGGTCGAAGGCCATCGCCAGGCGGGACAGGCCGATCAGGGAGAGGTCCGCGGTCCCGGGGGCCTCGGCGCGCTCGGCTCCGTCCACCACCGGCCGGGACCTGGTGGCGGTCTCGGTCGCGGCCTCCCCGGCGACCTCGGAGGGCTTCCGGGGCCGGGGCACGCGGGGCTCGGGGAGCCGGAGGCCCTCAGGGCGACGCTGTGAGGGCAGGGTGAGGGGTTTCGGGTTCGAGGGCGCCGGAGGGGCCGAGCGGGCCACCAGAAGCGCGTCACGCAGGGCCAGGGCGATCAGCGCCCCGGCAGCCCACCCCCAGGCGCTGGCGAAGCCGGCGGCGGCCGCCCCGAACGCCAGGCCGACGTAGACCGCGTACTCGCGAAGCTGGGCGACCATGGACACCGTCCAGAGGGTGAGCGCGTCCCGCCGGTGGGCGCGCATCCGGTCGCGGACGGCGTCACAGCACAGGATCAGCCCGAGCAGGGCCGACCCGGCCACGGCACCGACAGGGTCGGCCCGGCTGAACCAGACCGCCGCGCCGACCGCCGCCACGAGGCTGATCCGGGTCACCCCCGAACGGGTGACGTGCCTGCGCTCCAATATGCGCGCGGTCACCCGCGCCAACGTGCCAGTCATGTCCGTGCCCTCCCAGTTTCAACTGAGAGTCACCGTCACTCACGCTCTGTGTGCAATCAACCACTGACACGCGTATGAGGGCCGTCGTCCGCTCTTCGAACCCCTGAGGGCTTTACGGACAGTTCCAGACACGAAAGAGCGCACCTCCGGAACTGTCCGGGATGCGCTCTTTGTGGGCTTGTCGGGGGATCAGGCGGCCTGTCCGCCGTCCTTGCCCTCGTTGCCGTCCTTGGGCTGCTCCGGAGCGGCGTCGCCCGGGGCGGGATCGGCGGCCTTCTCCTCGACCTCGATCTTCTTCTCCGCCGCCTCGGCTCGCTTCTTCTTCGCGGCGTCCTTCTTCTTGCGCTCGTCGATCTCCGCCTTGGTGTCCTCGTTGTAGGCGGCCAGCGCGGAGTCGATGTCGGTGTCCAGGGCGAGCGCGCCGCCCTTGATGTACAGACCGCGGTTGCAGAAGCGGCGCAGGTCCTTCTCGTTGTGCGAGACCAGCACCATGGTGCGCTCGTTGGCGAGCATGCGGTCGATGGCCTCGTAGCACTTGCGCTTGAAGGCCTTGTCGCCGACCGCGAGGACCTCGTCCACCAGCATGATCGGGTGCTCCAGCTGCGAGATGAGCGCGAAGCCCAACCGCACCTTCATGCCGCTGGAGTAGTGCCGCACCGGGGTGTCGATGAACTTCGGCTTGACCTCGGCGAAGTCGACGATGTCGTCGAAACGCTCGTCGATCTCCTTCTCGCTCATACCGTGCAGCGAGCCGACCAGGTACACGTTCTCGCGTCCGGTCAGGTTGTCGTTGAACCCGGCGCGCAGCTCCAGCAGCGGCGCCACCTTGCCGTGCACGCTGACCTTGCCCTCGTCGGGGAGGAGCACCCCGGCGATCATCTTGAGCAGGGTCGACTTGCCGGTGCCGTTCTTGCCGACGATGCCCACGCAGTCGCCCTTGGCGATCTCGAAGGAGACGTCGCGCAGCGGCCAGAACTCGTTGCCCTCGGCGTTGGGGTCGCGCTTGTTGCCGTGGATGAACATCTCACGGAGGCTGCGCTTGCGGCGGCGGTTCACGGCGAACTTCACACCGAGGCCCTCGGCCTCGATGACCGGACCGCTGGCGACCGCGGCCTCGTAGGTGGACGCCATCACAACTCCTTCAGAACGGACATCTCCAGGCGCCGGAACGTCCAGTACCCGATGACGAGCATCAGGATCGAACCGACCACCGCAGAGGTCAACGCGAGAGGACTGGGCGTAAGTTCCTCAAATCCGGCGAACCACACCGTACGGTGCATCTGGAAGATACCCATCAGCGGGTTGAGCTCGTAGAGGGTCTTCGCCCAGCCGGGCGCACCCGAACTCAGGACCATCGTGGCCGGGAACAGGATCGCCGACCCGTAGAACAGGATCCGGGTCAGGATACGCGTGAGTCGTTCCACGTCACGGAGCAACACGTTGACCGCGGACAGGAACAGCGTCACGCCGAGGCCGAACATGAAGGTCAGCACGATCGCCAGCGGCAGCCAGAAGAGCATGCCCTCCCAGCTGAAGCGGCCGCCCAGGGCGAACACGAAGATCAGCAGGACCGGCCAGGTCAGCAGGTACTCGACGAACTTGGTGCCGACGGTGGCCATGGGGAAGATCTCACGGGGGACCTTCATGGTGGTGATCAGCTTCGAGTGCGTGATCATCGCTCGCGGGGCCTCGCTGAGGATCGCCCCGAAGGTGGTCCACGGGAGGATTCCCGCGACGAGGAAGAGGATGTAGCCGCCCTGCGCCTTGGCGTCCTCGGGTATTCCGCGATCGGCCTGGAGCACATAACCGAAGATGAAGAAGTACACCAACGTCAGCGCGAGGGGTTCCAACATCGTCCAGGCGTACCCCAGCACGGACTGCTGGTACTTGACCTTCAGGTCGCGCCGGACCAGGAGGCCGACGACCTTCCGGTTCTCCCAGACGGCCAGCGTCCTTGACGCCACCGCCACCTCCAAGGTTTGAGATCGTCCGGATCACGATGTGCCGGACTGTCGCGTCTACGAACTCGCCTGCGCGCACCGACCGTCTACGCGGTCGCGCGGTCGGTTCCTCACCGGACCGGAAGAGGGGGCATCCGGGCGACCGGGGGAAGTCGCGCACCGCGCCCGTCTCCACTACCGAATCAGAGGAGGTAGGGACCGGGCACGCCCAACAGGCGTCCATAGGTTACCGCTGCATGGGACAGACCGTGCCAACCACGTGCCGTGCTCGCCGCATTCGTATGGTGAGCGACCGGGTCCGGGCCGACGGGATCGCCGGTCACGCGCCCGCCGGGGTCGTCCGCCACACGGCTCGTCGGTTCGACTAGGGTCAGCGTTTCCACGCACCTCCGCCCAGCCGTTCCCCGTGTGCGTCCGCCACGGCCGCGGAGCCGATCGCTGACAAGGGGGCCCGCGCAAGTGCACCCGGGTACCTCAGCCGAGACGCGGACCCGTCCTCCTCAGCCCACAGCCGTGGGTCCGGCCCGCAGGCCTGGGCCACGGGGGGGTTCCCGTTCGAGCCCGGGGAGACTTCTGCAAGGGATTCGAGCCGCCAGCGAGGAACGAGCCAGGCGTGGACG
Source organism: Nocardiopsis prasina DSM 43845 (assembly GCF_000341265.1). Taxonomy (GTDB): domain Bacteria; phylum Actinomycetota; class Actinomycetes; order Streptosporangiales; family Streptosporangiaceae; genus Nocardiopsis; species Nocardiopsis prasina. The sequence continues at coordinate 25,495 of NZ_ANAE01000002.1, forward strand.
AGGATGCTGTGTTGCCTGAAACCCAGCCCCCTCCGCAAAGGCGCCGAACACGGGCCGAAGCGAAGCGGAGGCCAAAGAGAAAGGGAAACCCATGCCCACACGGGTGATCGCGGCGGTCCTGGCGGGAGGCGTCGGCTCCCGGATGGGCGCCCCCTCCCCCAAGCAACTGCTGCCGCTGGACGGTCGGCCCATCATCGAGCGGTCCATCGCGGCCTTCGAGGCGAGTCCCGAGGTGGACGAGATCGTGGTGCTGATGGTGGAGGAGTACGTGGGCCGGGTCGAGGAGATCGTGGCGGACGCCGGTTTCACCAAGGTGACCCGCGTGCTGCCGGGCGGGGAGACCCGAACCGACACCTCCTTCGCCGCGCTCGCCGCGATGGCTGGGGCGGCCGACACTGACCTGGTCCTGCTCCACGACGCGGCGCGTCCCCTGGTGCGGCCGGAGACGATCGCGGCCTGTGTCTCCGCGCTCGGTTCGGCCGGGGCCGTGGGGGTGGCGGTACCCAGCGGGGACACCGTGGTCGAGGTGGTTCCGGGGCGCGACGGCGGCGAGGCGATCGCCCGGACCCCCGACCGTTCGCGACTGCGCCGGATGCAGACGCCCCAGGGGTTCCGGCTGGGGGTGGTCCGGCGGGCCTACGAACTGGCGATGGCGGACCCCGAACTGGTGGCCACCGACGACTGCGGCGTGGTGCTGCGGTACCTGCCGGACGAGGAGGTCCGGATCGTGCTCGGAGACGAGAGCAACATCAAGGTGACCAACCCGGGTGACGTGGAGGTCGCCGAGACGCTGCTGCGCCGGTCCGGCGAGGGCGCCGGGCTGGGGGCGGCGTCGTGAGCGGGGTGTTCGAGGCGACCGAGGTGATCGGCCACCGGGGCGCGGGCCGGGGCGTGGTCGACGGGGCGGCGGAGAACACGCCCGCCTCGTTCGAGTTGGCGGCGCGGACCGGCGCGGACTGGATCGAGATCGACGTGCGCCGTACCGCCGACGACCGGCTGGTGCTCTTCCACAACGCGGCGCTGGACGACGGCCGGGCGGTCGTGGACCTCACCGAGGCGGAGTGCCGCGCTGAGGGGCTGGTCGGCCTGGAGGAGGGGCTGGCCGCCATCCCGCCCGAACTGGGGCTGGACGTGGACGTCAAGACGGTGATGGAGGACGGGGTGGACGCTCCGTCGCGGCGGACCCTCGCCCTCGTCCTGCCGTTCCTGCGGCGCGAGGCCGGGCGCCGGAGGATGTTCGTGTGCTCCTTCGACCCCGGGCTGCTGTTGGGTGTGCGCGAAGGGGCACCGGGGGTGGCGACGGCGTGGATGCCGTTCGTGCGCAACCCGGCGGACACCGCGATCCCGGGCGCGGTGGGCATGGGCTGCCCGATCGTGGCGGTGGACGCCCGGGCCCTGGGGCTGGCGGAGGACGGGCCCCGGCCGGGCCGCCGCGCGCTGGAGTACACCGTGGAGACGGCGCACCGGGCCGGGCTGGAGTTGATCTCCTGGTGCCCGGACCCGGTGGACGCGGCGCGCTTCGCGGCGGCCGGGATGGACGCCGTGGTCGTGGACGACGTGCCGGGAGCGGTGTCGGCGCTCGGTTCGACCGGCGGCGCGCGGGAAGCGCAGTAGGCACCGGTCCCGGGCGCCTGGCGGCCTCGGGGCGGCTCCGCTCAGATCCGGTCGAGGAGTTCGGCCTTCTTCTGGCCGAACTCCTCGTCGGTGAGCAGGCCCTTGGCGTGCAGGTCGCCGAGGCGTTCGATCTGCTCGAAGATCCACGCGGTGTCCGCGACCGCCGTTCCTGCGGCCGCGCCTTCCGGGGCCGGGGCGGGACCGGTTCCGCCCGTTGCCTCCGGTTCGTCGTCGATCCGGGCGTTCCCTCCTCCGGGGAGGTTCGCGGTGAGGCGGGGCGCGCGCACGGTCTCCATGGCGCTACGGGCCGCGTCCTTCCACCACTCCGGGTCGTCGGGGCCGGGCCGCGCCTCCTCTTCGGAGACGTCGCCGGAGCCGAGCGCGCGCCGGGTGGCGGCGCCGCGCGCCCAGCGGTGCGCCGTGACGGCGGCGGCGAGCAGGAAGACCTGGTGGATCTCGTTGCCCTCCTCGCCCGCGCGCAGAACGTTGAGGTCGTTCTTGGGTTTGCCCGAGTCCTCCTGCCCGCTCCCGTCCGTGACGAACCGGACGAAGCCCCAGCCCCAGTCGTCGAGCGGCGCCCACTCCACTCCGGTGATGTCGGCGAGGGCGTACTCACGGCGCTGTTTCTTCTTCTTGTAGCCGCTCGCGTAGGTGCCCGACCAGACCAGGGTGAGCCGGTCGCCTTCCAGGCGCGCGGTGCCCTCGCAGGTCATGATGTGCAGAGGGAGGCTGGGAACCAGACGGGTGGGGGTCGAGGGGGCGGGTTCCTCCGCCTGGCTCGCGGCGAAGCGGAGCTGGTCGGCCAGGTACTCGGCGACCAGCTCGGTCTTGGCCGGGCCGGTGAGCCGGAAGGGCTGGGCCCTCTCGTCGAGCATCGCGCCCACGGCCGCGTAGGGGTCCATGCGCTCGTGCAACCGCAGATTCATCACCCAGCCGTTCCTGCGACCGGCTCCGGGACGGAAGTCGACGTCCCGTACTGCGGCGACCGGTACCTCCAGGTTGCCGAGGAGCTTGAGCAGCGGGCTCCTGAACCAGCCCTTCGTCTCGTACCTGATGGAGACCGACTGACCGTCGAACCCCCAGGCGGCCTGGTCACCACGCAACTCGTCCATTGGCACCTTCTCCAGTTCTCCGCTGCCCCGATGAACCCTGCCTAGCAGAACGTCCGCCCTCGATCGAGGGCGGACGTCGTCCACTTGTGGCCGATGCGCTCGTGCGGCGGTCCGGGACCACCGCACGCGGCCGGAGCGGGGTCAGGCGTTGCCGGACCCGCTCGCGGAGCCACTGCTGGTGCGGGCGGTGCGGGAGTCGGCTCCGAGCCCGGGCGGACTGGTGATGAAGCCGACGCCCCACGACATGTGCATGGCGGCGAGCGCGACCGGGATGAGCGGCCACGAGGAGGCGGGCAGGCCGCGGGTGAGCGGCGCCGACGCGACGGTGATCAGGGCGAGGTAGGCGGCGGGCACCAGCCAGAGCGGCCAGAAGAACGCGCCGCCGACCAGACCGGTCACGACCCCCGCCACGGCCACCGGAGGGGCCAGGTAGCGCAGGTTGATGGTGCCCTTGTGCTGGCGGGCGACCACGCGCCGCCAGCGACCGTAGTGGAAGTACTGCTTGGCCAGCAGCCTGACGTTGCGGCGCGGACGGTAGGAGACCCGCATCCGGGGCTGGAACCAGACGGTGCCGCCGGTGGTGCGGATGCGGTGGTTCATCTCCCAGTCCTGCGCGCGCAGGAACGCCTCGTCGTAACCGCCGACCCGCTCCAGGGCCGAACGGCGGAAGACACCGAGGTAGACGGTGTCGGCGGGGCCGCCCTCACCTCCGGTGTGGAAGCGGGCGTTGCCCACACCCACCTTGGAGGTCATGGCGGCGGCGACGGCGCGCTCCCAGGGGGTGGTCCCCTCGGCCGCCATGATGCCGCCGACGTTGTCCGCCCCGGTCTCCTCCAGGGTCTCCACGGCCACCCGGAGGTAGTCCGAGGGCATCATCGCGTGACCGTCGATCCGGGCGACGATGTCGTGTGAGGAGGCTCCGATGGCGGCGTTCAGCCCGGCGGGGGTCCTGCCCGTGGGGTTGTCCACCACCTTCACGCGGGGGTCGGCCGCGGCGAGGTCGTCGGCGACCTCACGCGTGCGGTCCGAGGAGGGGCCCACGCCCAGAACGACCTCCAGCTCGCCCGGGTACTCCTGGGCGAGGACGTGCTCCACCGCTGCGGCGAGGTGGCGCTCTTCGTTCAGTACGGGCATGACGACGGAGACAGGCGGCCAGGACACAGGCACTTCCCAAGGTCAAGACTGTCGGGACTGCGTGACACCGTGAGGGCTCCAGGGGCGCGGGGCCCCGGGCTCGCTCGACGGTGGCGCGGGCTCAACGGTACTGCACGCGGACCCGCCGAACGGCCGGGTCGCCCGGTGTGTGGGGGATGGCCGAGGGGGAAGGTGAAGACGAGACGATCGGGTCCCGGAGAACTCTTCCACTGAACAAGGCGTCTCACCCAAACGGGAGAACAACACGCCGAGGGTTGACATCCCGCACCCTTCGGCCGATCGGGTGACAACCTAGATACCCAGGTACCTATACCTAGGACACCGTTGAACGGGTGGGACGGGGACGCCGATGAGCGACGAGGACGCCGGACGGCAGAGGAACACGGGCGAGTTCCGACGTGAGCGCTCGCAGCCTCAGCCACCCGGTCGGCGGCGCTCCTCCCGGTCCGGCAGGTTCACCGTGCCCGAGCCGCGTGTGCGCCGCCACCGCAACGGGCTGGTCCTGATGAGCGTGCTCTCGGTGCTGGTCCTGCTCGCCTCCGGCACCTCGTGGGCGATCACGGGGTGGATGTCCGGTTCCCTGAACCGGTTCGACGTGTTCGGCGGGCTCGCCGAGGGCGACCGCCCGGAGGACACCGGCGGGCTGACCTTCCTCGTCATCGGCTCCGACAGCCGGGACGAGATGAGCAAGGAGGACCAGAACGCGCTCAGCGTGGGCTCCACACCCGGGCAGCGTTCGGACAGCATGATGCTGGTGCGCCTCAACCACGAGCGCGACCACCTCACCGTGGTGGGCCTCCCCCGCGACCTGTGGGTGGACATCCCCGGCGAGGGCGACGACAAGATCAACGCCGCCTACGCCTACGGCGGCCCGCAGCTCGCCGTACAGACGGTGGAGTCCGTCACCGACGTGCGGATCGACCACTACGTCGAGGTGGACTTCAACGGGTTCGTCGAGGTGGTCGACGCCCTGGAGGGCATCGACGTGTGTCTGCCTGAGGCCATCAACGACCCCAAGGCCCAACTGGACATGCAGGCCGGGACGCACCGGGTGGACGGCACGGAGGCGCTGGGATTCGCGCGCACCAGGGCCACCGCGCGCGGTGACCTGGACCGGATCGACCGCCAGCAGCAGGTGCTGTCGGCCATGCTCGACCGGGCCATGAGCACCGAGACCCTCTCCGACCCTCGCAAGCTGACCGCCTTTCTGGACAGCGCGCTGTCGTCGGTGACGGTCGACGAGGGACTGGACACCGGCACGATCAACGACCTGGCGTACCAGATGCGCCACCTCGACCTGGAGAACGTCACCTTCGCCCAGGTGCCCATCGCCGACATGGAGCACTGGACGCCGCGCGGCGACGTCGCCCTGCTGTGGAACGAGCCCGCGGCCCGGGAGATGTTCGCGGCGATCAACGCCGACCGCCCGCTGTCGGAACCCGAGGACGAGCCGGAGAAGGCCGACGAGGGGGACGATGAACCGGTCCCGTCCGACGTCACCCTGCGGGTGTTCAACGGCACGGCCACCCCGGGCCTGGGCGCGCAGATGGACGACCAGCTGACAACCGCCGGGTTCGACGTCACGGACGAGGCCGAGAACTGGAGCAGCCGCGACGTGGCCACCACGGAGATCAGGTTCGGTCCGGGCCAGGAACAGGCGGCCGAGTACCTGGCGGGAACCCTGCCGGGTTCGCAGACCGTTGAGGACCGGACCCTGGACGACGACCTCCAGGTCGTGATCGGATTCAACTACACGACGTTCGAGGCGCCCCGGGTCGAGGCGACCGAGGCGGCGCCGGAGGAGGAGCCCTCCGCCGGCGCCGAACCGGCCACCACGACCGCGAAGGACAACATCTGCGGTTAGCCCCGCGAAGGAAGGGACACGTGCTCCGCCACCTGGTCGGCCTGCTCTCCGGAATCGCCCTCGCCCCAGTGCTGTGGGTGGGTGTCGCCTGGTCCGCCGACCTCCTGCCAGGGATCACCGGGGGCGACGTGAGTGTCGCGACGGTGTTCTCCGTGGTGGTGCTGTGCCTGGTGGGGATCGTCTGCGCCTATCTGGTGGCCTCCAGGTTCTCCCCGCTCGCGGCGGGCGCCTCCGGGCTGCTCCTCGTGGCGCTGTGCCTGTGGCCGGTGGTCGCGCTGGACTCGGTGGGACCGGCCCTGTACTGGCTCAACGAGGAGAGCTTCCTCTACCCCGACGGCGCGGGGATCGGTGTGGCGCTCCCCCTGGGCGTGCTGCTGCTGGTCTCCGCCACGACGCCGACCCGGTGGCGGGCGGCCAACGACGCCGGACCGCTGGGCGCTCCCTCGCGTGAGCGGGTGGTGGCCAGCCACAGCCGCGAGGAGTTCCGGCGCGAGGCCGATCCCGAACTCGACGGGGAGTCGGTCAGGCTGGTCACCCCGGACCGGGCCTGGACCGACGGCGGGCCCGTGGGCGACACCGTTCCGGACGTGCCTCCGCCCTCCTCACCCGTGCGGCAGTATGACGATCCAAACAAGACCACGACACCGTTTCGTCGCGGTGAGACCGGCGCCGTGTGGACCCCCGTGGACGAGGACCCCGGTCACACCCGGTCATTCAACGACGGAAGGTACTAGGCGGCACAGGGTGTGCATTGCCACACGAAGCCTGACAGTCCTCCCCCGGTGCGGAATGTCCCCGACCCGCCGGTAATCTGACCGCCTGACTGTTCACGTGTTGTTCGATCGAGCGCCAGCCCCCGACGCGTAGGGTGATGCACCGTCCCCCCGGACAACCCGTCGGCCGAACCATGTCCGTTTTCTGCCCTCATGCGGGATGTGAGCCGCCACCAGCGGGCACACCAGCAGGTGAGGCGCATGCGGAAGCAAGGAAGGAACACCAGTGGTCGAAGCGGAACGTATGCGGGTCTCCGTCATCGGAACCGGCTACCTGGGCGCCACCACGGCCGCCTGCCTGGCCGAGATGGGCCTGGAGGTCATCGGCCTCGACGTCGACGAGGCCAAGATCAGCATGCTCCGCTCCGGCAGGGTCCCCTTCTACGAGCCCGGACTCGACGAGCTGCTGACCGCCAACCTCCAGACGGGTCGGCTGCGCTTCACCACGGACTTCGCGGAGATCGCCGAGTTCGCCGACCTGCACCTGATCTGCGTGGGCACGCCGCAGCGGGACGACTCCGGCGCCGCTGACCTGCGGTACGTCAACTCCGCGGTGGACCAGCTCGCGCCGCACCTGACCCGGCCGACCGTGGTGGTGGGCCGCTCCACCGTGCCGGTGGGCACCGCCGCCACCCTGGCCGCCCGCCTGGCCTCGCTGGCGCCGGTCGGCGAGGAGGCCGAGCTCGGGTGGAGCCCGGAGTTCCTCCGCGAGGGCTTCGGTGTGGAGGACACCCTGCGGCCCAACCGGATCGTGATCGGCACCGACTCCCCCCGGGTGGAGAAGGCGGTCCGCGCGCTCTGGCAGCAGCAGGTGGACGAGGGCACGCCGTTCCTGGTCACCGACCTCCAGACCGCCGAGCTGGTCAAGGTATCCGCCAACGCGTTCCTGGCCACCAAGATCTCCTTCATCAACGCGATGGCCGAGGTGTCCGAGGTCGCGGGCGCCGACGTCATCCAGCTGGCCGAGGCCCTCTCCTACGACGACCGCATCGGCGGCAAGTTCCTCGGACCGGGTCTGGGCTTCGGCGGCGGCTGCCTGCCCAAGGACATCCGGGCGTTCATGGCCCGCGCCGACGAGCTCGGGGTGGAACCCGCCCTGTCGTTCCTGCGCGAGGTGGACGCGATCAACCAGCGCCGCCGGGCGCGCACGATCGACATCGCCCGCCAGCTGATCGGCGGCAACTTCGCCGGGCGCACCGTGACGGTCCTGGGCGCGGCCTTCAAGCCGAACTCGGACGACATCCGCGACTCGCCCGCACTGGATGTGGCGTCCACCATCGCGTCCCTGGGTGCGCACGTGACCGTGTACGACCCGGCCGCCCTGGAGCGGGCGCGCGAGGCGCACCCGGAGCTGAACTACGCGGAGTCCACCCTGGAGGCGGCGCGCGGGGCCGACGTGGTCCTGCTGCTCACCGAGTGGGCGGAGTTCCGCGAGGCCAACCCGGAGGAGCTGGCCACGGTGGTGGCGCAGAAGAGGATCGTGGACGGGCGCAACGCGCTCGACCCGACCTACTGGCGCGCCTCCGGCTGGACCTACCGGGCGCTGGGCCGCCAGTAACGACAGCACCGAACGGCCGTCCCTGAGGGGGCGGCCGTTCGTCGTGTGCGCCGCACCCGTGATTGACTGCGCTCCGCACCCAATTCATGACCCTCGGTATTCCCCGGGGTGGTCGAACGGAGCCCGATGTCGAAGTTCCCCGTACTGGCCGGGGCCGCCCTCGCCCTGCTGATGGCCGCTGCCACGCCCGCCCACGCCCGGTCCTCGGACTGCCCGGTACCGCCCGCCCAGCGTGACGCCCCCAGCCCGGGCCCGTCCGTGAACACCCGTGTGGACAGCCCGGACACGGAGTACGAGCTCCTTGACGAACTGTCCCCCGTGGAGTGCCTGGACCGCTCGTGGACCATCAAGGGCACCTGGGACCAGGGGTTCGTGGTCGCCGACGGCCAGCCGCTGAAGGACCTCCAGAAACTGCCCTCGGGCTGGATGCTGGACCGCTTCGCCTTCCCCTGGCGCGCGTAGGCCACCCCAGCGGTCGAGCCCTGCTCCAGCACGCTCTGGAGGATGCGGAGCACGGTCAGTTCCTCCCCGCCGCGGCCCTGGCGTCCGTCGGATACCACTTCGGGTCCAAGGACAACCTGATGAATGACTGACCGGGTCCCGGGGATCACCGGGACCCGGGCCTCCTATCGGCCGAAGCCCATGGTCCGGCCGCCGTCGGCCACCTCTCGGCGCAGCCGCTCGCCCTTGGCGTGCGCCTGTTCCTTGAGCTCCTGCTGGAAAGCGGCCATGCGCTCGGCCAGCTCCGGGTCGTGCGCGGCGAGCTGGCGCACGGCCAGCAGGCCGGCGTTGCGGGCCGCGCCCACCGCCACGGTGGCCACCGGGACCCCGGCGGGCATCTGCACGATGGACAGCAGCGAATCCATCCCGTCGAGGTACTTGAGCGGTACCGGAACGCCGATCACGGGCAGCGTGGTCACCGAGGCCAGCATCCCCGGCAGGTGGGCGGCCCCGCCCGCGCCGGCGATGATCACCTTCAGCCCCCGGCCGGCGGCCTCCGAACCGTAGGAGATCATCTCGTGCGGCATGCGGTGGGCGGAGACCACGTCGGCCTCGAAGGGGACCCCGAACTCCGTGAGCGCCTCGGCGGCGTCGCGCATCACCGGCCAGTCGGAGTCGGACCCCATCACGATGCCCACCACGGGCTTGCTGTCGGTCACTTCTGGTCTCCTCGCAGGTAGGAAGCGGCGTCGCGGGCGCGCTCCAGCAGGTCCTGGTAGTCGTCGCCCATCACGGTGACGTGCCCGATCTTGCGGCCCGGACGCACGTCCTTGCCGTAGAAGTGCACCTTCACCTCGGGGTCCTTGGCCATCACGTGCAGGTAGCGGCGGTAGACCTCGGGGTCCTCGCCGCCCAGCAGGTTGGCCATGACGGTGTAGGGGGCGTTGGTACGCGGTGAGCCCAGGGGCAGGTTCAGAACCGCGCGCAGGTGCTGCTCGAACTGGGACGTGCGGGCGCCCTCGATGCTCCAGTGCCCCGAGTTGTGCGGACGCATGGCCAGCTCGTTGACGACCACGTCGTCGGCGGTCTCGAACAGCTCCACGGCGAGCACCCCGGTGACGTCCAGGGCGTGCGCGATCTCGATGGCCAGCTTCTGGGCGCGCAGGGCCCTGTCCTCGGGCAGGCCCGGCGCCGGGGCGATCACCTCGTGGCAGATCCCGCCGCGCTGAACGGTCTCCACCACGGGGTAGACGGCGACCTGCCCGTGCGGGGAACGCGCCACCTGGACGGCGAGTTCGCGGGAGAAGTCCACCTTCTCCTCCACAAGCAGCGGGACGTCCTCTGCTGCGGCGCGGTCGACGACCTCGCGGGCCTCCTCGGGGCCGTCGACGACCCACACGCCCTTGCCGTCGTAGCCTCCGCGCGCGGCCTTGAGGACGACCGGCCATCCGGTGTCCACGGCGAACCCGGTGACGTGTTCGAGGGTGGTCACCGCCCGCCAGCGCGGTGAGGGCGCGTCCAGCTCGGCCATGCGGGTACGCATGCGCAGCTTGTCCTGGGCGAAGCGGAGGGCGTCGCGGCCCGGCCGCAGCAGCCCGCCCGCCTCCTCCACGGCCCGCAGGACGGGTTCGGGCACGTGCTCGTGGTCGAAGGTGACCACGTCGTTGGCCTTGGCGAAGGCCAGGACGTCGTCGAGGCCACGGTCGTCGCCCAGGGTGACGTCGCCGCAGACCAGGGCCGCGCTGTCCTTGGGACCGGCGGCCAGGACGGAGAAGTCCACTCCCAGTCCGATGCCCGCCTGGTGGGTCATCCGGGAGAGTTGGCCTCCGCCCACCATTCCCACTCGGGGGACGATGCGGTTACGCTCGCTCACAGTTCCTCAACTCAATGCTCGTCAACCGCGGATGCGGGGCGGCCCCGCCCACGGCGGAACCTGGCCGTTCGGCTCGGAACCCGCGGCCGGGGTGTCCCGAAGGCCCCGGATAGAGTCTAGGGCGTGCGGGCGTGCCGCCCCCAGGGCCCACTCCCCCGCCGCCGTGACCCCCACAACCCGGAGGGCGCAGGCCATGCGCGAGTTCCTCTCCCGTCGTCCCAGGCTGGCCCGTCTGGCCTCCGAGGTCGGCAAGTTCGGCTCCGTCGGCGCGATCGCCTACGTCGTGCAGCTGGCCGCGACGAACCTGCTGTGGGCGAGCGGCATGGGGTCGATGACGGGGCAGGTGGCGGGCACCTCGTGCGCCATCGCGGTGGCCTTCGTGGGCAACCGGTTCTGGACCTTCAACGACCGGGCCCGTACCGGCCTCGGCCGGGAGACCTTCCTGTTCCTGGTGATGAACGGCGTGGGGATGCTCATCCAGGTGGGGTGCCAGGCCTTCTCGCTGTACGTGCTCGGTCTGGACAGCACCCTGGCGCAGAACGTCTCCGGCAACGTGGTGGGCGTGGGCCTGGGCACGCTGTTCCGCTTCTTCGCCTACCGGACCTGGGTGTTCCCGCCCGATCCGGTTCCGGACGCCGAGGACGACGGGGTCGCGCGGGCTCAGACCTGAGTGGTGACGCTGCGGCGGCGGACTCCGTGGCGGCGGGCCATGGCGGTGACCAGGAGCAGGTAGAGGCCCACCTGCACCAGGGCCAGGACCAGGGTCATCGGGGTGTTGGTCCCCAGGGGCAGGCCCCCGCCGAGCACCATGCCGGTGCCCACGTCGGCCAGGCGTCCCTCCACGGCGCACAGGCCGAACTGGACGAGGCTGTTCACCACGTGCAGACCGATCGCGGCCTCCAGGCCGCCGGTGCGCCAGGTCACCCAGGCCATACCCAGACCGAGCACGGCCAGCGCCGCCGTGTTCCACAGGTCCCCCGGGTGGGTGGCCGCGTACAGGGCGGCGAACAGGGTGCCGCCCGCCAGCACGGCGGGCCCCGGGNCACCCTGGAGAACGCGGAGTCGCCGTCGGGCGATCCCAGCGAGCCGACGAGCTGCATGACCATCCCGCGCAGCGTCATCTCCTCGGCCACGGACTGGAGCGGCACCAGCAGCACGATCACGAGGAGCGCGGCCGCGAGGACCTCGGCGGTTCCGTAGTCGACGGTGATCGGCGGGTCCGCGGGCCCCTCACCCATCAGCGCCAGGAGCAGCGCCGTGCCCGCGGTGACGGGGACGGCGGCCACCAGCACGCAGCGGGCCAGCCAGCGCCAGCGCATGCGTCCGGTGACCGAGATCAGGGAGCCGGGTCTGCGCCACTGCACGACGCGCGCCACGAAGAGTGTGACGGGTGCGAGCAGGGCGATCGCCGCCAGCCCGAAGGCCAGTCCGGCGATCTCCCCCACCCGGACCGAGTCGGGGGCCAGACCGCTGCCGCCGAGGATCGCCACGATGGTCATCACGACCACCACACCGACCCACAGGAAAAACAACAGGACGGCGAAGACCAGGAGCGCCAGCGGCGGCACCCACCAACGGAACCTCGGGGTCCGGGCGAGCCTGTGATAGGACTCACCCTCCGGGATCTCCGCGCAGGCGAAGAGGTTCGTCCGCACGGGACGCGGTGGCGGCCACGCCCACACCGACGGGTCCGGGGTCAGGGCGGGGTGTCCCCCGGGCGGGGTCTGTCGCGCGCCGCCCGGCGGCCATGCCCAGGTCTGTTCCTGGGTGTGCCCACCAGAAGTCTGCCCCTCCGGCCCCTCAGGCGCGGCGGGCCAGGACGAACCAGGCGGTGGCGGCACATTTCCCATCGTGCGCTGAGACTACTATCCGGGCATGTATCGCCTGCGTTAAGGCCACGCCGTTATCGCCTGGTCACAGTGAGGGACAGAAGCCGCGAAGCCCCGGGGAAACGGAATAGCGGACCACCCCTCCCCTGTTGGAGAAAGTGGTCCTGCGGGCGGTCAACGCGAGCGACACCTCAGGCCAAGACCCCGTCCCGCTGACCTACGATTGAGTACATGTCCTCCACACCAACCACCGAGCAGGTCCACGAAGCCCTGGCCACGGTGCAAGACCCGGAGATCCACCGTCCCATCACCGACCTCGGCATGGTCAAGAGCGTCGGGATCGACGACGACGGTGCCGTGCACGTCGGTATCTACCTCACGGTGGCCGGGTGCCCGATGAAGGGGCGCATCGAGAAGGACGTGACGGGAGCGGTGACCAAGGTCGCCGGCGTCACGAAGGTCACCGTCGAGCTCGACGTCATGAACGAGGAACAGCGCAAGGAGCTCCAGACCAAGCTCCGCGGCGGCCAGGCGGAGAAGGAGATCCCCTTCGCCAAGCCGAACTCCCTCACCAAGGTCTACGCGGTCGCCTCGGGCAAGGGCGGTGTCGGCAAGTCGTCCGTCACCGTGAACCTCGCCGCCGCGCTCGCGGCCCAGGGTCACAAGGTGGGCGTCGTCGACGCCGACATCTACGGCCACTCGGTGCCGCGCATGCTCGGTGCGTCGGACTTCCCGACCAAGGTCGAGGACATGATCCTCCCGCCGACCGCCCACGACATCAAGGTCATCTCGGTGGGCATGTTCACCGAGGGCAACACCCCGGTGGTGTGGCGCGGCCCGATGCTGCACCGCGCCCTCCAGCAGTTCCTCTCCGACGTCTTCTGGGGTGACCTGGACGTCCTGCTGATGGACCTGCCCCCGGGCACCGGTGACATCGCCATCTCCGTCGCCCAGCTCCTCCCGGCCGCCGAGCTGATCGTGGTCACCACGCCGCAGCAGGCTGCCGCCGAGGTCGCCGAGCGCGCGGGCGCGATCACCGCCCAGACGCACCAGCGCATCGCCGGTGTCATCGAGAACATGTCCTACTACCAGCCGGAGGACGGCGGCGAGCCGATCCACCTCTTCGGCCAGGGCGGTGGCCAGACGGTCGCCGACGCGCTCACGAAGACCCTCGGCGCCGAGATCCCGCTCATGGGGCAGGTGCCGCTGGACACCCGTCTGCGTGAGGGCGGCGACGAGGGCCAGCCGCTGGTCCTGACCCACCCCGAGACCGAGGCCAGCAAGGTGATCGTCTCGATCGCCGAGAAGCTGGTCGGCAAGCCGCGCGGGCTGGCCGGGATGCAGCTGGGCATCTCCCCCGCCGGACGCTGACGACCCGACCGCACTCGCGGGTCGGCTGGAAGACACGCGTACGGCCCCCGAATCCGCTGGGATTCGGGGGCCGTCGTGTTGCTCGGCGGGCGCGGGGCCGGGTCGGTCAGTCGCTGGGGCCGAGGGTGACGGTGACGGTCTCCCGCTCGCCGTCGCGCTCGTACTCCAGCTCGACCTCGTCCCCGGGGGCACGGTCGCGCACCATGGCCTGGAGTTCGCCGTGGGAGTTGACCCTGCGGCCGTCGAAGGTGACGATCACGTCGCCCGGTTCCAACCCTGCCTCGTCGGCGGCGCCGCCGCTCTCGACGGAGCCGGATCCGTCGGCGATGACCGCGCCGATCACCGAGCTGCCCTGGTCGAAGGTGACGCCGAGTTCGGCGTAGGTGGTCTCGCCGTGGTCGATCATCCGGTTGACGACCTCCTCAGCCTCCGTGGAGGGGATGGCGAAGCCGAGGCCGATGCTGCCGCCCGTCTGCTCGCCCATGAACCCGCCGCCCATGGTGGCGATCATCGAGTTGACGCCGATGACCCGCCCCTGGACGTCCACGAGCGGTCCGCCCGAGTTGCCGGGGTTGATGGCGGCGTCGGTCTGGAGGGCGAAGAACTGGCTCTCGCCCTCGTCGGAGCTGACCGGCCGTTCCTTGGCGCTGATGATGCCCTGGGTGACCGTCCCGTCCAGGCCCAGCGGGGCGCCGATCGCGATGACCTCGTCACCGACGACCGCCACGTCCGAGTCGCCGAACTCCAGCGGCTCGACGTCGTTGGGGTCCTCCAGCTCCAGCACGGCGAGGTCGGAGCTGGGGTCGGATCCGACCACGGTGGCCAGGCTGTTGCTGCCGTCGCTGTACTCGATCACGATCCCGTCCTCCTCCAGCGGCGAGGAGACGTGGTCGTTGGTGACCACGTAGTCGCCGTCGATGACGAAACCGGAACCGCCCGACCCCACGCGCCCGCCCGCGCTGCGCAGGGAGACCACGCTCGGGCTGACTCGCTGGGCCACGCCCGCGATGGTGTCGGGGTCGCGGTCGGGCGCCTCGGGCGGCGGTTCGTTGATGGTGGGGCCCTGATCTGACTCGGGCGCGGCCTGTCGCCCGGAGCCGAGCAGGCCGCCAGCGAGACCGCCCGCGCCGCCCGCGATGAGGGCGACGACCAGCATCCCGCTCAGCGCGGCCCAGGCCGGGACACCGCGTCTGCGAGGGGCCGCCGCGGGGTCGGCTGCGAGCTGGGCGTACTGGGCCGGGGGCCCGGGCGGTACGGCGAAGTGGCCGTGGTTCGGGTGGCCCTGGTTCGGGTGGCCCTGCCCGGTGGCCTGCGCCTGGGGGGCGGCCTGCGAGGGCTGGGCCCCCTGTGCGGGCTGGGGCTGCTGCTGCGCGGGCTGCTGCTGCGGTTGCCCCTGCGGGGCGGACGGGCCCTGGCCCGGGTGGGGCGCGTGGGACTGCTGTGGCGGTTGCCCCTGCGGGGCGGCCGGGCCCTGGCCCGGGTGGTCTCCGGACGGGGAGGGCTGGGGGTGCATGGCGTCTCCGGTGCCGGGGGGCGAACCCTGGGCGCCGCCCGGGTTCACGGGCCGATCGGGCTGGGGAGGTTGGCCTCCCTGGGGATGGGGCGGGGCGATCCACGCGCCGGTGGGGGGCCGCGGGGGTTCGGCTGGCCCCGGGGCTGGTGCGTCCGGCGCGCCCCGCTGGGGTACGCCACCGTTCGGCGGGGCCCACCCCTCGGCGGGTTCCGAACGGTCGTTGTCCTGGCTCAAGACCTGCTCCGTTTGTCGCTCAGCTATCGGTCCCGGCACGCGCCGCGCCGGTCGGCCGGGCCCCTACAGCAGGCCCAGCCGGGACAGACCTCGCAGCACCCTGGCCCAGAAGCCGGAGTCCTCGGGGCCTGGCAACGCGGCCACCGCCGAGGAGGCCAGGTCCGCGGGGGCGTCGGCCAGGACCGTGTAGACGAAACCGTTCGCCTGCCACACGCTCTGGTACTGGCCCACGTCCCCGCCGAAGATCGTGTCGTGCCCTGTTGTGACGCCACCACCCCCCGTTCCGGTTCCGGTGTATCCGTTACCAAGTGTGGAGGGATGTTCCGTTCCCAGCTTGCCACGCTGGACGAAGACCGAGACCTGGGAGAGTCCGTCCGAGTAGACGGCGTGCACGACCCGACGTTCCCCGTAGCGTTTGGAGCGGGTGTCGACCAGCCTGAGGTCCCAGGTGAGGTGTTCGGGCAGCGTCCAGCCCGCCTCACGCAGCTCACGCCGTTCCCCGCCGTCGAGGGCGTCGCCCCAGGGAGAGTCCCCGAGGGCCTCGTCCGGCCAGGCGCCCTCTCCCAGGCTGAGATCGGTGAGGTGGCTGCTGAACGCCTCCGCGCCGGAGCGGTCGTACACCGCGTGCCCCAGGAGGAGATGGGTCTCGGTGTCCACCCAGAACCGTCCGGCCACGGTGGAGTCCGCGCGCAGCGCCTCCACCAGATGGGCCGGGCGGCCGTCGAGGCTCTCCCTGCCCGCGTCCACCACCTGGTAGGTGTCCTCGAGCACGACCAGCAGGCGTTCGTCGAGGGACTCCAGGGCGGAGGAGGCCAGCACGACGAAGGCCGACTCCTCGTCCTCCTCCCCCAGCGGGGACATGGCCAGTCCGGAGCTCGGGCGGTTGACCACGCGAAGGTCCACCCCGTCCCGGTCCTCGCCCTCCGGTCCGCGCACCTCGCGCACGCCGGTGTAGGCCACCCTGCCGTGCGCGTCGGAGGCGCGGTGCAGCACGGCCATGCCGTCGTCCTCACCCTCGGCCGGGACCGAGGTGGCGTCCGGGTGCACCGCACCGGTGAGCACGAGGGCGCACATCAGCGCGGCGGCGACGGAGGCGGGAGCGGAGTTCGGTCCAGAGGAGGGTCCGCCAGACCTCACCGGGTCGTTTCGGTCGAGGTCGAGGGCGGCTGTCCCTCGGCCGCGACGGGCAGGGGCTCGAACGGCGGCTGTTCCGCGGGCAGCGGCTCCACCACCGGTATCTGGCGGCTGGTCACGGCGTGCTCGACCGCGAAGTCGGCCAGGTGGGGCTCCACCACCGGGGTGTCCTCGCCCTCACCGCCCGCGACGAACGCGCTCCCCAGGAGCGCCGTCGCCACCGCCAGCCCCGCGACCGCGTAGCGTCCGCCGGAGAAGTGCGGCAGCAGGCCGGAGAACCGGTCGCCGCCCCGGGGTTCGGGGCGGGGCGGGACGTACCGCTCCGGCTGGGTGCGCGGTGGGGTCCTCTGCTGGGCGGGCGACGCGGTCTCCGGTGCGGTGCGCGATCCCTCGCCCCGGCGCAGCGGTTCGCTCGGGTAGGCCGGTCGGCCCGCGCCCGCCATCAGGGGTCCGCCCGTGGGAAAGCCACCCAGGGGTCGGGAGTGCCCCAGCGGGGGGCTGGACCCGAAAGGGCCGGTCGGCGGCGGGTCCAGGGGGCCGCGATCACCCCGATCACGTGACCCCGTGCCGGGGCCGCCGGGACGGCCCAGGCCCGGCTGGGACAACAGGCGCCCCATGAAGTCCATGTCGGGTTCGGGTTCGCCGAGCCCGGTGAGCCTGCGCTTGAGTCTGCGCATCATGTCGGCCTCGAAACGGCACGACTCGCACTTGGCCAGGTGGATGAGGGCGCGCTCGTGGTCGGCGGCGCCCAGCTCCCCGTCGATGAGCGCCGAGAGGCGCTCCCCGAGGTGGTCCATGCTCATTCCGCCTCCCCGTGCATCACGTTGGCAGTGGCGCCGTCGGACCCCTCGGTGCCCCCCTGGGCCCCGTTCGCGGCCGCCAGCGACCTGCGGTGCTCCAGGGCGCGGCGCAGCTGGGCGCGGCCCCGGTGGATCCGGCTGCGGACGGTGCCCAGCTTGACGTCGAGCGTGGCGGCGATCTCCTCGTAGGAGAGCCCCTCGATGTCACAGAGCACGACGGGGGCGCGGAACTCGGCGGGCAGGGCGTCCAGGGCGCTCTGGACGTCGGCGTCGAAGTGCCGGTCGTCGTAGCGCTGGGCCGGCGAGGGCTCGCGGCCCTCCAGACGCTCGTCGGCGTTGTCGGCCAGCCCCTCAAAGCGGATGCGGGCCTTGCGCCGGGCCATGTCCAGGAAGAGGTTGGTGGTGATGCGGTGCAGCCACCCCTCGAAGGTGCCGGGGGTGTAGTTGGCGAGGGAGCGGAACACACGGATGAAGACCTCCTGGGTGAGGTCCTCGGCGTCGTGCTTGTTCCCGGTGAGGCGATAGGCCAGCCGGTAGACGCGCGGCGAGTGGACGCGCACGACCTCTTCCCAGCTCGGGGGTTCCCATGCCTCGAACTCGACGGCAGGGCCGGTCTCTGGCACCGCTGCTCCCTTCATCCCGCTGAGTCCACCACGCGAGGACAGGTAGGGGGTGTTCACTTCGTGGCGATCAACGTGCGTTCATCCCGATTCAACGCCGGAGGGAGCCGATTAAGTTCCCGCCGCCACACTCGGAGTTCCGGCCGGTTCAGGCTAGTCTTTTGCCCAGGGACATACCTGGCCGCGACCACCATTCTACGGTGGGTGACGATCCCCCGGTCAGAGCGCCTGGCCACGACATTCAGCAGTGCTTGGGAGGCCGTCATCAGCGCAGAAGAGAGCGTCGCCCGGACCGCGTGGGTCCGGACCGAGCAGGCTCGGTTCGAGGAGTCCGCCATGGGGGACGGACCTCTGGCGGACGCCTACGACGCGGGCGTACGGGCCTCGGCCTCGCCCGTGGACGCCGCGACGGGGGCCGCGCTGCGGTTCCTCACCGCCGCCATCGGCGCCCGTTCGGTGGTGGAGATCGGCACGGGATGCGGGACGTCGGGGATCTGGCTGCTGCGGGGGATGGCCCGGGAGGGCATCCTGACGACCGTGGACGTCAACGCCGCCTACCAGGACTACGCGCGCTCCGCCTTCTCCCGCTCGGGGTTCGGCGCGGGCCGGGCCCGACTGATCCGGGGGACGGCGCTGGACGTGCTGCCGCGGCTGACCGACGGCGGGTACGACATGGTGTCGGTCGACGCCGACCAGGCCTCCTACCCCGCGTACCTGGAGGAGGCGCTTCGGCTGCTGCGTCCGGGCGGGGTGGTGGTGTTCAACAACGTGCTGACGGCCCCCTCCGAACCGGACAGCCCGCTGCGGGTCCCGGACCCCGGGGAGACCGCGGTCCGCGAGGTGATGCAGCGGATGCGCGAGGACGAGGCGTTCATCCCCCTGCTGGTCCCGGTCGGCGAGGGGCTGCTCGCCGCCATCCGCCCCTAGGGGGCGGACCGTGGGAGGCGGAGCCGCGTTCGGGCGGTCGCCCGAGCGCGCACGCGCGCCGGGCCCGGACGGAGGGGGTGTTCCGCCCGGGCCCGTGGCCGTTTCGGTACCGGCCGGGTCACTACCTGGCGGCGAGCCAGCGGAGCAGGGTCCGGGTGGCGAAGGCCGTGCCGCCCTTGGTGAGCAGTCCGCTCTCCTGCAGGGACCGGCCCGGACCGGCGATGTCCAGGTGGGCCCAGGGCAGGCCGCCGGTGAACTCGCGCAGGAACAGGGCGGCGTCGGTGGCACCGGCCGGACCGAAGTCACCGCCCCGGGTGCCGATGTTGGCCAGGTCCGCCACCCGGGAACCGGTGGTGGGGACGTAGTCCTCGGTGAGCGGCATCCGCCACAGCGGCTCCCCCCCCCCCCCCCCCGCGGGCCCCNCGCCGGCGGCCTCGATCTGCGCGGCGACCGTGTCGTCGGTGCTGTAGAGCGCCCCGATACCGGTGCCCAGCGCCAGCTTGGCGGCACCGGTCAGGGTGGCGACGTCCACCAGCACGTCCGGTTCGAGGTTGGTGCTGGCGTAGCCCATGGCGTCCGCCAGGACCAGACGGCCCTCGGCGTCGGAGTTGAGCACCTCGACGGTCCGGCCCGTGTAGGTGGTCAGCACGTCTCCGATGCGGGTGGCGTCACCCGAGAAGGCGTTCTCCGCCAGGGCGAGCAGACCGGTGACCCGGACACCCGCGCC
Source organism: Nocardiopsis prasina DSM 43845 (assembly GCF_000341265.1). Lineage (GTDB taxonomy): Bacteria > Actinomycetota > Actinomycetes > Streptosporangiales > Streptosporangiaceae > Nocardiopsis > Nocardiopsis prasina. The sequence goes on from NZ_ANAE01000002.1 coordinate 45,040, forward strand.
CACGGACGCCAGCGCCGACAGGACGGCCAGCACGATCGCCGCACCGCTCATGTCGGTCTTCATGAGCTTCATGTTGTCGTTGGGCTTGAGCGAGAGCCCGCCGGTGTCGAACGTGATGCCCTTGCCGACCAGCACCACGTGCTCGGTGGGGTTCTCCGGCGTGTAGGACAGCTGGACCAGCCGGGGCGGGCGGGAGGAGCCCTGGCCGACACCGAGGATGGCGCCGAACCCCTCGTCCCCCAGCTCCTTCTCGTTCCACACCCGCACACCGAGCCCGGACCCGTCGGCCGTCTCGCGTGCGCGGGTGGCCATCCACTCCGGGTCCTTGGTCAACGAGGGGGTGTTGATCAGGTCCCGGGCCAGGGCGGTCGCCGTGGCCAGGGTGGTTCCCAGGGCCAGGGGACCGTCCAGGGTGGTGACGTCTCCGACCACGTTGATCACCGGCGCGGGGCGCTGGGACCTCGGGGGTTCGGCGGTCTTGTACGTGAAGGTGTAGGAGGCGAGCAGGGCACCCTCGGCGAAGGCCGTGGCGGCCTCTTCGTCGGCGCCGGGCCAGGCCAGGGCGACGCGCTCGTTGCCCCGTGCGGCCCGGGAGAGGGCGGCGCCGGCCTTCCGGAGGTCGGCGGGGCCACCCGATCCGACTCCGAGAAGGGCCAGGCGGACCAGGCCCCCGTCCCGGGACACCGGGAACTGGGAGAGCTCACCGGGCTTGCCGGTGAGCGCGTAGTGCGCGAACAGGTCCGCGAGCGGCGAGGGAAGGACCTGTGTCAGTCCACCGTCGGTGACCCCTTCGACCGCCTCGGGGCCTTCCTCGCCCGCGAGTACGGGGAGGACCAGCAGGTCCGCGGTGGATTCGGCGAGGGTCCCCGGTACGGGGTGGATCTCCGTGGCGAATGGCACAGGCCGCTCACAATCGTTCACTCTGTGGGGAGGTTCACGCAGGTGGGAGGTGTGGAACCTCGGGGGTCATCAGGGCGTTCCGGCCCAGGTGGGGGACGATTCTTGTCCGGTCAGCCGACGACACCCCGAAGCGCGTCCCGGAGCTCCGTCGCCTCGTCCGGCGTGAGCTCCACGACCAGACGGCCGCCGCCCTCAAGCGGGACCCGCATGATGATGCCGCGACCCTCCTTGGTGACCTCCATCGGCCCGTCGCTGGTCCTCGGCTTCATCGCCGCCATGCCATTCCCCTTTCTAGGTGTTCCTCGCAGGTGGCCGGGGCCGACCCACAGCACCGACGCCGGTCCGCTGGGACGTGTCGGCTCCGGAGCCGTCGGCCGGTTCCGTGTGACTCGCGCCCGTGTGGCTTAGGGGTCGGGAATCACTCTTCGACCATTATCTCGGAGGTTGACCCCTGGGTGTGCGCCAGGCGACAGCCGGGGCACCTCCGTGGGCGCCCACCGGCGAGGAATCGTTGGTCAGTAAGGTTATATCGGTCTCGACCGAAACCCGCGCGGTCCGCGAGGGGCCGAGCCGCCTCCACACCGGGCGTTCCGGGCCGCGGCACGGGCCCGTCCGGGCCCCGTTCGGGCCCGTCAGTCCAGCAGGCCGGTGGAGAGCATCCGCGTCCCCTCCCGGGTGACGGAGGACCACTCGGCGTTGAGGCGGCCGCCCTCGGAGGCGGGCCAGAGGGTCAGCTCCGACTCGTCGACGCAGCGGTCGTCGGGGTCGGAGGTCTCGGTGTACGCGTACACGAGCCGGTCGCCGTCGCGTGCCGACAGCTCGAGGGTCCCGGAGCAGGAGAAGGTGGTCCAGGCGGTGCTGCCGCGCTCGGCGCCCTCCTCGATCCGCACCTCGGCGTCCCACTCGGCGACGGGCCGCCCGTCCGTGTCGACCTGGCTCATGCGCCCTGACCAGGCCCCCACGAACTCGTCGGGGTCGGACATGGTGGTGACGGTGTCCTCGCGGGCCCCGTCCAGGTGGGACCAGGCCACGAAGCCCCCGCCACCGACCAGGAGGAGCGCGGCCAGGGTCACGGCCGTCCTGGCGAACTGGCGGCGGCGCCTGCCGGTGTGCCTGGTCGAACGGGGCGGCGGCCAGAGGGACATCTGGCGCACCGGGGTCGCGGAGTTCCCGGGTCCGTCCTCGGAGCCCGCCCGGAGTTCGGGTGCTGTGTCCATCCTCGCCATCCTCACGACGGTCCGCCCGCTCCGGCGGAGCAGGGGGTACGCATGTACAGCGACCGAGAATAGATCACCCGAACCCACCACATCCGACCAAGAACGACAAGACGGATGTGATGCACGGCATAGACGGCCCGGGCGCGCCGGGGCCCCGCCGGGCGTCCAGGTGGGGTCAGCCTCGGTCGTCGCCTCGCCCGCCGACCGACGCGTCGTCGGCCTCGGGGACGGTTTCGGTCACTGAATCGGGGGAGGTTTCGGGGGTCGGTTCGGGGGTGGAACCCGAGACGGTCTCCGGAGCGGGGTCCGCGGGCGCGTCGTCCGCGCGGGTGTCAGTCTCGGCCGTCGCGTCGGGCGCCGGGACGAGGGTCACTCTCTCGATCGGATCCCTGTCCTGGTCCGCGTACCCGTCGAGTTCGTCCTGGCCGGGCAGGTACGCGCCCGGTCGCGGTCCGGTGCCCCGGGGGACGTAGGACGGGTCCAGACGGGCCAGCCGCCACTCCAGGTCCTCGATCCGCTCCTCACGCTCGCGAAGAGTGCCCGTGAGCCGCACCAGCAGTTCGTCGACCGCGCGCACGTGGTAACCCCACATGGACAGGGGGACGAGGAGACCGGCCAGGTCACGGGAGCCCACCGGGCGCCCCTCCGGCAGGTCCAGCGGGGGGAAGTCGGCCTCGAACCGGGCGAGCTGCCCGCCCTTGCCGAGCACGACGAAGACCACTCCCACGAGGACGGCGAGCGCGGCGGCGGCGACCAGGATCAAGATGAAGAAAGGCACGGGATCGATCGTGCCACACCGCCGTACCCCCCAGGGAACCCCGGGCATGGGAGACTCGGCGGGTGTCGAACGCACCTTTCCGAGTCCTGACCACGCAGACCGCACCCGGCGCCGTGACGGGGGTCCCCGCAGCCTCCGCCGAGGGCGGCGCGGCGGTGGGCGGCGACGCCCCCTGGACGGTGGACGCCGGTCACCGGCCGTCCGCCGCCCGGGTCGCGGCGCTCGTTGCAGAGGGGCACGCGGTCCTGGTCCGCTGCACGCGGCCGGACGGCGAGGGGCCGCGCACGGACCTGCCCCCGGCCCCGCCCGGGATCGCTGGCGCGGTCCCGGTCGCGGCGGCCGAGGAGGTGGCCCTGGCGACCGTGTACGCCTGGGCGGGGGCACGCGTGTTCGTGACCGACCACCCGGAGCGGGTGGGGCGGGCCCTGGACATGGTCGCCTCGGTGCGCGGCGAGCGTCCGCCCGCAGCCGTGCGCAGGGGACTCGCCTGAACCGGACCCGGGAGCACCGGGCCGCGACCGACCCCCGGAGCCCCGGCGGGGCAGCCTAGCTCGCCGGGCCCGCCTCACCGCGTTCGAACTTGTTCTCCAGGTACAGGTGCGCGTGCTGGACGATCCGCACGGCCTCGTCCGGGTCGTCGGTCACGTGCAGGAGCTCCATGTCCTTGTCCCTGATCAGCCCGTGCTTGAGCAGGCTGTCCTCCACCCAGCCGCGCAGACCGCCCCAGAACTCGGTGCCGACCAGCACCACGGGGAACCGGGTGATCTTCTTGGTCTGGACGAGGGTGATCGCCTCGAACAGCTCGTCGAGCGTCCCGAACCCGCCGGGCAGCACCACGAAGGCCTGCGAGTACTTCACGAACATCGTCTTGCGGACGAAGAAGTACCGGAAGGTCATCCCCATGTCGATGTAGGGGTTGAGCGACTGCTCGAACGGGAGCTCGATGCCCAGGCCCACGGAGAGCCCGCCCGCCCGCTGGGCGCCCTTGTTGGCCGCCTCCATCATGCCGGGGCCGCCGCCGGTGATCGTGGCGTACCCGGCCTCGGCGAGCTTGGCCCCGACCTCGACCCCGAGGTCGTAGAACTCGGTCCCGGGCTTGATCCGCGCCGAACCGAAGACACTCACCGCGGAGGGCAGCTCGGACAGCAGGCCGAAGCCCTCCACGAACTCCGACTGGATGCGCAGCACGCGCCAGGGGTCGGTGTGCACCCAGTCCGTGGGGCCGCGCCTGTCGAGGAGCCGTTGGTCGGTGGTGGTGTCGGGGATAGCGCGGCCGCGGTAGGTGAGCGGTCCGGCACGCCTCACGTTCTCTTCTTCCGTCATGCCCGTAAAGCTATCCATCCGTGGCCAGCCCACACCCGAACGACGCGTGTCGCTCCGGTGACCGGTAGCGGACACGAGGCCGCCCACCAGGACGGGAGCGCCTGACGGGCGGCTTCGGGGCGAGCGGGACGGGGCCCGGGAGGGGTCAGCGCCGACCGGTGAGCCAGGCGACCATGCGCTCCTCGGCCTCGCGGATCTGCGCGATGCTGGCGTACTCGTCGCGCGTGTGGGCGAGCATCGGGTCGCCGGGGCCGTAGTTGACCGCGGGCACGCCCAGCTCGGAGAAGCGGGAGACGTCGGTCCAGCCCAGCTTGGCCCGGGCCTGTCCCTCGCCCACTGCGGTGACGAAGGCCGCGGCCGAGGGGTCGTCCAGGCCGGGGCGGGCCGGGGCCGAGGAGTCGGTGACCGTCACGTCGAAGCCCTCGAACACCTCGCGCAGGTGGGCCTCGGCGTCGGCCGGGGAGCGGTCCGGGGCGTACCGGTAGTTCACCCGGACCACGCACTCGTCCGGGATGACGTTCCCGGCCACGCCGCCCTCGACGAACACCGCGTTCAGGCCCTCGTGGAAGGTCAGGCCCTCCACCTCGGGCTGGCGGGGGGTGTAGGCGCGCAGCACGTCCAGGATCGCGCCCGCCTTGTGGATGGCGTTCTCGCCCTTCCAGGAACGCGCGCTGTGCGCCCGCTTGCCGTAGGCCGCGACGTCCACGCGCATGGTGCCCTGGCAGCCGCCCTCGATGACGCCGTCGGTGGGCTCCATGAGGATCGCGAAGTCTCCGGCCAGCCACTCCGGGTGGTTCCGGCTGAGGCGGAGGAGGCCGTTGCGGACCGCGTCCACCTCCTCGTTGTCGTAGAAGACGTAGGTGACGTCGTGGACCGGCTCGGTGACCAGCGCGGCCAGCTTGAGCTGGACGGCCACGCCGGACTTCATGTCGGTGGTGCCGCAGCCGTAGAGGCGGTCGCCGTCCACGTGCGAGGGGACGTTGTCCACGATCGGCACGGTGTCGAGGTGACCGGCGACCACGACGCGGCGGTCCCGGCCCAGGTCCGTGCGGGCCACGACGGCGTCGCCGTCCCTGGTCACGGTGAGATGGGCCAGGTCCGACAGGGCGTTCTCGACCGCGTCGGCGAGGACCCTCTCGTCCCCGCTCTCGGAACGGATGTCCACGAGGGCGGCGGTCAGGTCCGCCACGTCCGAGGTCAGGTCCAGCATGGTGTCGCCCCGTTTCGGTGAGGTGAGTGGGTGGGTCGCGCGCATGGCCACCCTAGAACAACGGCGGGGCGCCCTCCCCGGTTGGGAGGACGCCCCGGACGTGGGTGCGCGGGCGCGGCGACGCGCGCCCCGGCGCGGGAGCCTAGGCGTTGACGCCGTGCTCGCGCAGGAGGTCGTTCAGGGCGAGCTTGTCGTGCTCCTGCCCCTCCTCCAGACGCTTGAGCACCAGCAGGACCGGCATGCCGAAGTCGCCGCCGGGGAAGCTCTTGGTCCGGTTGGCGGTGACGCACACCGACCAGGCCGGGGCCTCGCCGCGGGCCAGTTCCTCGCCCGTCTCGGCGTCGAAGACGCGCGTGGAGGAGGTGAGGATGGTGCCCGCTCCGAGCTTGGCGCCCTTGCGGACGCGGGCGCCCTCGACGACCATGCTGCGCGAGCCCAGGAAGGCGTCGTCCTCAATGATAACCGGGGAGGCCTGCGGCGGCTCCAGGACGCCGCCGACGCCCACGCCGCCGGAGAGGTGGACGTTCTCACCGATCTGCGCGCAGGAGCCGACCGTGGCCCAGGTGTCGACCATGGTGCCGGAGCCGACGTAGGCGCCGATGTTGGTGAAGGACGGCATGAGCACGACGCCCGGGGCGAGGAAGGAACCCCAGCGGGCGATGGCGCCCGCGACGACGCGGACCCCGTCGAAGCGGGTCTTCAGCGGCATGCGGTCGTGGTGGTAGAAGTCGCCGACGTGCGACTCCTTCATGTCCAGGACCTTGAAGCCGAGGAGGATGGAGCGCTTGGCGCGCTCGTCGACCACCACGTCGTCCGTGGCGGGGTCGACGAAGGCCACACGGGCCTTGCCCTCGTCGATCAGGTCGATGGCGCCGGTGATGACGCGGCGCGCCTCGGAGTGGTCGGGGGTCAGTTCGGAGCGCCGCTCCCAGAGTTCGTCGATCTGGTCGGGCAGCGGACTGGTGTACGAGCTGGTCATGTGAACCCACGTTAGCCGCTCGTCCGGGGTGGGTGGTCTGCGCCCCGCCCGCTCGGGATGAGCCCTTGGCCACTCGTCCCACGGACCCCGGGCGGACGGGTCCGGCGGGTGGCGCGGGAGGACCGGGCCGGGGCCGCGAGGACGGAACACCCGCCCCGCGAGAGTTCCCGTTGACTGTTCCCGGCGCCGACTACAATTTCGCCGAGGCCCGTCCGGGGCCCGCCTCCGACAGGTGCCCGGCGCGCCCAGCACACCGCCTCGGCCCCTCCCCCGGGTCCGCGACCGGTGCGCTCCACCCGTCGCCGACCCTTGGTTCGCCCGTGCCCAGTAAACGCAGGACGTTCTCCGCGTTCGCCAAGATCCTCCTCATCCTCACCTTCGTCTGCGGACTGTTCGTGGCCGGGGGTTACTACGTGATGACCAACTTCGAGCCGCTGGACACGCGCGAACGGCCCGACCCGGGATGCCGTCTGGCACTCGCTGAGGGACGCTACGACATGGAGATCACCCAGGCCATGAACGCGGCGACCGTGGGCGGCGTGGCCTTCAGCCGCGACCTGCCCGAGGAGGCGGTCACGGTCGCGTTCGCGACGGTGTGGCAGGAGTCCACGTTCTACAACGTGGAGTACGGGGACCGGGACTCGCTGGGCCTGTTCCAGCAGCGGCCGTCGCAGGAGTGGGGCGACCCGGAGGAGATCCTGGACCCGGTGTTCTCCAGCCGGTCGTTCTACGACGAGCTGGTGGAGGTCAACGGGTGGGAGGACCTGCCCGTCTACGAGGCCGCCCAGCGGGTGCAGCGCAGCGCGCACGGATTCGCCTACGACCAGCACGAGGACCTGTCCGCCGACATGGCCGATTCCCTCACCGGAGCCCGTGGGGCCACGGTGACCTGCTGGTTCGACGAGGAGACCCTGGACTCGATGCGGGCGGGGGACGCCGACATCGCCGGGGCCGAGGACGAGATGGCCCGGGTGTTCGGTACCGACCCGGCGGAGCTCCCCGTCCCGGAGGGCGGCGAGGGGCAGACCGGTGACCTGGGCTGGGCGATGTCCCTGTGGGCCGTCGTGCACGCCGAGGAGTACGGGATCACGTCGGTGTCGTACGGGGACCAGCGGTGGCGGGCCTCGGACGGCATGGACGGGGCGCAGGACTGGACGGAGATCGAGGACGCCAGCCAGGACACGGGGGGCCGCGTCGTCCTGAGGTAGGCGGTCGGCGCGGAGCGGTCCCGCAGGAGGCACGGGCCGGTACGAGCCTGCTCGAAACGGCTACCGCGTGGGCACTGAGCCAAGCCGCGGAACGCCGGTCCCGGCCTGGTCGGACAACTGCCGCGAGGTCACCTGGTCGGCGTGCGGTGGGCCGGTCCCCGAGCCGTTCCAGGCCCATCCGGCCTCGCTGGACGGCGACCACAAGGACACTGGGTGGTGCTGCGGTACCGGCCGTGTCCCGACACGGACGCGACGCGGCGGCGCGGTCCGGAGGCCGACGGCCCCGGACCACACCGCCGACGCTCACTCGGCCAGGCGCTTGGCCGCCGCCTCCACCCGCTCGTCGGTTGCGGTGAAGGCCACGCGGACGTGGCGCTCGCCGGTCGGCCCGTAGAAGGCGCCGGGGGCCACCAGCACACCGCGCTCGGCCAGCGTCCGGACAGCGCCCCACGAGTCGTGGTCGGGGTGGCTGGCCCACAGGTACAGACCCGCGTTCGAGTGCTCGACGCTCCACCCGGCGCCCTCGAAGGCCGCACGGAGGCGCGTGCGGCGGGCCCGGTAGCGCTCCTTCTGCTCGGCGGCGTGCGCGTCGTCGTCCAGCGCGGCCCTCATGGCCGCCTGGACGGGGGCGGGGACGATCATGCCCGCGTGCTTGCGCACGGACAGGAGTTCGGCGACCAGGTCGGGGTCGCCCGCGACGAAGGCTCCGCGGTACCCCGCGAGGTTGGAGCGCTTGGACAGCGAGTGGACCGCGAGGAGGTTCTCGTGGGAGCCGCCGCACACGTCCGGGTGCAGGATCGAGACCGGCTCCGCGTCCCAGCCGAGGTCCAGGTAGCACTCGTCGGAGGCGACGATCGTGCCCCGCTCACGCGCCCACTCGACCACCTTGCGCAGGTGGTCGGCGCCGAGCACGCGACCGGTGGGGTTGGCGGGCGAGTTGACCCACAGCAGCTTGACCTCGGCCGGGCCGAGGGCGGTGAGGCTGTCCGAGGCGACCGGGGTGGCCCCGGCGATGCGCACGCCCGCGTCGTAGGTCGGGTACGCCAACTCGGGGAGGACGACGGTGTCACCAGGGCCCAGGCCGAGCAGCGTGGGCAGCCAGGCCACCAGTTCCTTGGAGCCGACCGTGGGCAGGACCGCGCCGTCGGCGACCCGCACGTCGTGGCGGCGCTCCAACCAACCCTGGATGGACGCGCGCAGCTCGGGCGTGCCCCAGGTCAGCGGGTAGCCGGGCGAGTCGGAGGCGTCGGCGAGGGCCGCGCGCAGGTTCGCGGGCACCGGGTCCACGGGCGTGCCGACCGAGAGGTCGACGATCCCGTCCGGGTGGGCGGCGGCCGTTCTCTTGTACGGCGTCAGCCGGTCCCACGGGAAGGTCGGAAGCCGATCGGTCACCGGTCGACGTTCACCCATCGGTGCACTCTCCATTCGGTTCTCGGGCCGTTCAGGTCTCGGTCGGGCCCCACACAACAGCGTCGCGCCGACCCCGGGTGGGGTCGGCGCGACACGTCACGTCGGCGACGCGACCTCTGCGCCAAGGGGTCGCGCGCGGCTCACTCGGCCTGCGGAGGCAGCTTGGCGACGATCGGGTGGTCGCGGTCGATCTTGCCGACCTTGGAGGCGCCGCCCGGGGAGCCCAGGTCGTCGAAGAAGTCGACGTTGGCCTTGTAGAACTCGGACCACTGCTCGGGCAGGTCGTCCTCGTAGTAGATGGCCTCCACCGGGCAGACCGGCTCGCACGCGCCGCAGTCCACACACTCGTCCGGGTGGATGTAGAGCATGCGGTCACCCTCGTAGATGCAGTCCACGGGGCACTCGTCAATGCACGCCTTGTCCAGCACATCAACACAGGGCTGCGCGATGACGTAGGTCACGTCGTACTCCTTGTCTCACCCCCGCTAACCCGCGGGGAGGCGGGGACCTTCAGAGGGCACCGGCACCGGTTCCGACGTGCGGGCGTCGGCCTTGTCCGGGCTCTGTAAAGCGATTGGCACAGATGTCGTACTCCTAGTATGGCGTCGGAGAGCACCCATCGCACACTCGGGGGGTTGGAAACCTTGCACTTGGGCGGACGGCTCGTACACAGGATCACGCCGGAGGACCTGGGCTCCAGGGTCTCCGTGCGAATCACCCGCGCCGAGGGCGGCTTCACCGATATCGTCGGCGTGGTGGAGTCCTGGACCGACGGCGTGCTCACACTGCGCAGGAGGGACGAGTCCACGGTGGAGGTCGCCGAGACCGACGTCGTCGCGAGCCGGGTCGTTCCCCCGGTTCCCCCGCGTCGGAACCGGCCGAGGCCCCAGGCGCCCACAAGCTGGAATTCTTCGGACTTTCCGGGGTAGGACAGGCTCAGCCCGGCGCAGCGAACCCCCAGCCGTGACCCCGGGCGGACAACGAAGCACCGACCCGGCCGTCCCACCCCCTGACGGACCGGGCACGAGGTACGCGGGGAGGTGGCGCCCATCATGAGGGAGGCAGTCGCGTCCGCACTCGCCGAGCTGGCCCGGCGGGACGAGCGGGCGGCCGACCTGGCACGACTGGCTCTTGACACGCTCGCCCCCGACCAGGAGATCCAACGGCTCAACCAGCACGCGGTGCAGCGTTTCTGCTGGTACGAGCTGCCCATGCGCTTCCAGGACTCCGCCGACGACCGGCTGTTCGCGGTGCGTTCCCTGAGCCACCTGTTCCAGCTCCTGAAGCTGAACCGGTACGCGGACGTGTGCCGGGCCCCCGAGACCACCACCCTGCTGACGCTGTACGACGTCGACCACACGGCGGGGCTGGCCATGTACGAGCGGCTCATGTGGGAGTCCGGGGTGGAACCGCCCGATCTGCCCGAACTCACCTGGGGCACCAGTGTGGGCGACGTGGAGATGCACGCCCGCCGGGAGACCGCCGCCGCCCTCGAACTCGCGATCACCCTGGGCGACATCCGCCCCGGCAAGAGCGGCTGGCGGCCCGCCCAGGAACGGTTCGCGCGGTCCTTCCTCACGCAGCCCGACCACCGGGGGCTCAGCCACCTGTACCGGGTCCGCGAGGAGCGGGTCCGGGCGTGGATCTCCTCTTCGGCGCACCCGCACCGGCAGCGGCTGTGGCCGCTGGTGGGACAGATCATCGCGGGAGCGGACGTCCCACGCGGTTCGACGGCCGCGATGGCGCCGCTGCAACGGATGCTGGACCTGGCCTCGGAGGGGATCGCGCTCACGCAGATCGGGTACATCTCCCCCGGCGTGGTGCGGCAGCTGTGTGAGGACTTCGGCTGGTCCACCTCCCCGGAACCGCCGCGCAGCGAGACCGACGCCACCCAGATCATCGCCCTGCACCAGGTGCTGCGCACGATGCGCGCCGTGCGCCGGTCCGGGCGCCGGCTCGAACTCACCCGGCGCGGCCAGCAGCTGCGCGAGGACCCCGAGGCGCTGTGGCGAGCCGCCACGGCGACGCTGTGCCGGACCGGCGGCATCCAGCAGGCCGCCGCCGAAACCCTGCTCGGGATGCTGCTGGGCCGTTCACCCCAGGGCCTGGGGTCGCACGCCAGACCCGGCACCTCGGACGCGGAGGCGGCCGAGCGGGCCCTGACCGAATCCGGGTGGCGCCCGGTCGACCCGCCCGTGGCCGCCGGACGGCACGCCGCCGCCCACCGCCGCGCCGCCGAGACCGCCTCGGACCGGGTGCGCGCCATGGTGATGGCGGTGGGCTGGCTGCTGGAGGCGCTCGGGCTGGTCACCGGGGACGACAGCGAGGGCCTCCGGGAGCTGACCCCCGCGGGGCGGGCGTTCGCGGTGGCGTCCCTGCACAAGTCGGCGGTGGCACCCCGAGCGGTGGTCTGAGGCGGCGTCCGCGCCCCGAACACCCGATGCCATACTTCTCCCCAGCCAGCGCCCCGAGGACGGGTGCGGCCGTCGAACCGGGGAGGCTCCCATGTCACGTCAGGTCACCGTTGTCACGGGCGGGAGCCGGGGCATCGGCGCGGCCACCTGTGTCCGGCTGGCACGGGACGGCCACGACGTGGTCCTCGGGTACGCCCGGGACGAGGCCGCCGCGCTGCGGACCGCCGAGCGTGTGCGCTCCGCCGGAGGCCGGTGCGCGACCGTGCGCGCCGACACCTCGGAGGAGGCGGGGGTGGAGCGGATCTTCGACACCGCCGTCGCGGACTTCGGCCGGGTGGACGGGCTGGTCAACAACGCGGGCGTGACCGGGCCGCTCGGCGCGTTCGCGGACGTGTCCACCGAGGATCTGCGCCGCGTGGTCGACGTGAACCTGCTGGGCTACCTGTTGTGCTGCCGACGCGCCGTGCGGGAGATGAGCGCGGGCGGGGGTGCGATCGTGAACGTCTCCTCCGCCGCGGCCACCCTGGGCAGCCCCGGCGAGTACGTGCACTACGCCGCGACCAAGGCCGCCGTCGACACCCTCACGGTGGGGCTGGCCAAGGAGCTGGGACCGGTCGGCGTGCGGGTCAACGCGGTCTCCCCCGGCGTCACCGAGACCGACATGCACGCCGCGATGGGCGCTCCCGACCGCCCCGTCCAGGCGGCGTCGCGCATCCCGCTCGGCCGTGCGGGGCGTCCCGAGGAGATCTCCGGGGCGATCGCCTGGCTCCTGTCCGCGGACGCCTCGTACACGACCGGTACCGTCCTGAGGGTCGCCGGAGGAATGTAGGGCGAGGTCAGGGCGAGAGCCCGGCGGGTGGGGCACCCGCTGCGAGGAGGTGCGCACCAGGGCCTAATCTGGAGCGCGAACCACCCGCGACCAGCAGGAGCATCATGCCCACGCCCGAGCCGCCGCAGTCGACGGACCCCGACGCCGTGAACGTCCCCGACAGCGAGGCGGACCACGGCGAGCGGACGCGCGCCGCCGACCCGTGGACCCAGATGCCCGACGACGCCCTGAACGCCTCGGGGGTCGGCGCCGACCGCTCGGACGGCCCGGACGAGGGTTCGGACGAGGGTTCGGACGACGCGTCTTCTGCCCAGGGTCGCGAGGGCGCCGAGGAGGGGCCCGTCAAGGGCGTCAGGGGCGCCCGCTCGGAGGGGGCCACGACCGAGCGCGCGGAGAGCTGGGCGGACTTCCTGCCGAGCCCGGTGTTCCTGCTGGTGCTGGGCCTGGCAGGGTTCGCGGGCTGGCTGTCCTGGACCCACGCCGAGCTGGACTGGGCCGACGAGGGGACGTCCGTCACCCCGCTCATCCCGCCGCTGCTGATCCTGCTCGGGTGGATCGTCTCGGTGGCCGTGCACGAGTTCGCGCACGCCCTGGCCGCCTACCTCGCCGGTGACCGCTCCCTGCGCGGCAGCGCCTACCTGCGGTTCAACCCGTTCGCCTACCGGGAGGCCTTCGGCGGCCTGGTGTTGCCGGTGGTGTACCTGGGGCTGGGCGGGTTCGGTCTGAACGGGCCGCCCACCTACGTGGACTGGGAGCGCGTGCCGAGCCGGGGCCGCCGGATCATGGTGGCGCTGGCCGGTCCGCTCGCCAGCCTGGTGCTGTCGGCCCTGCTGGCCCTCACCGTCTCACTGCTGGTCCCGGTCGGCCAGGACACCACGAACTGGGCGATCTCCTCAATCGCGTTCCTGTCCCTGGCCAACCTCACCAGCGCGGTGGTGAACCTGCTGCCGGTCCCCGGGTTGGACGGTTACCACGTCCTGGCCGCCTTCCGAGGCGCCCGCTGGACGGAGTTCGTCCGCGTCAACGGGCTGTTCTGCTCGATCGCGGTGTTCGCCGTCCTGTGGCTGCCGGTGGTGCGGGACGTGTTCGAGAAGTCGGCCTACGCGCTGTTCGACCTGCTCCTGCCCAACCCGACCATCCCCGGGATGATGTTCCACGGGAAGCTGCTGCTCCAGTTCTGGGCGTAGGCCGCCCCCGGCGGCTACGCCGAACGAGTGACCACGGGGGTGGGGCGCGGCGGCAGGACGAAGCTGCGCATCACCCCGACGGCCAGGGCGATCATCGAACCGAACAGGAAGACGTAGTTGACCAGCTTGGCGGAGAACACGATGTTCCCGCCGGTCAGGTAGCCGAGCATGACCAGCATGACCGCGACGTAGCCGACCGCGAAGCCCACGGCGCCGGACTGGCGGGGGGCCCCCCCCCCCGCCCCG
>NZ_ANAE01000003.1 GCF_000341265.1 Nocardiopsis prasina DSM 43845
GCATGACCGCGACGTAGCCGACCGCGAAGCCCACGGCGCCGGACTGGCGGCGGCTCCCCCACCCGGCCAGGCGGCACAGCGCGTACAGCGCCACCAGGAAGGCGACCACACCCGCCGCTCCCCCGACCTGTTGGGAGAGGCCGAGGTCCCAGAAATGGGAGACCCAGCCCATCGCGAAGCCGGAGAGCACCCCCACGGCCAGGCCCGCGACGAGCAGGACCGCGAAGGAGAGCACGGTCACCGCCGACGACAGGAACGGGGGCGGTCCGCCCCGCGGTGCCGGGGGCGTCTCGGGGTTCTCGGGAGTCTCAGGAGTGGTCACGGAAGACGAGGGTAGGTGCTCCCGGGCGGGAAGGTGGCACGATCCCCGGCACTCCGCCGCTTCACAGTCCGGCGAACAGGTCCGTCTCGTAGCCGTCCGCACCGGCCCTGGGGGGCGGCCCCATCAGCAGGGTGAAGTGCTCGACGGCGTCGATCTCCTGAGCGATGTCGTTGGACAGCGCGAACCGTTCCCCGTCCACGGTGATCTGGGTGGCGTGCGCCCGCATGGCCAGCGCCTTGGCCGCCCAGTGGTCGGAGGCGTCGATCCGTGTGGTCACGATCGCGTCGGGGGTGCCCCGGGCGATGTCCGACACCTGCTTGGGCGGGGTGAACGGTCCCGCCTCCTCGTTGAGCCGCGCGATGGACGCCTCGATACGGGACACCGGCTGGGCGATCGCGTACAGCTTGCCGACCTGCCACGGGGTGCCGGGCATGGCCCGCTCGTTGGCCTTGGCGCAGGCGCGGCGGGTGACCCGGTGGGCCTGGACGTGGTCCGGGTGACCGTAGCCGCCGTGTTCGTCGTAGCTGACCAGCACGTGCGGGCGGACCTCGCGGATGACCTCGGCCAGACGGCGGGCCGCCTCCTCGACGTCGGCGCCCCAGAAGGCCTTCGGGTGGTCGTTGGTGGGGCCGCCCATCATCCCGGAGTCCCGGTAGTGGCCGGGGCCGCCGAGGAAGCGGTGGTCGCGCACGCCCAGGGCCAGGCAGGCCTTGTCGAGCTCCCCGATCCGGTACTCGCCCAAGGTGTCCTCGCGGTCCGCGGTCAGGTGGGCCAGACCGGCGGGGATGACCTCGCCCTCCTCGCCCAGCGTGCAGGTCACCAGGGTGACCCCGGCCCCCTCGGCCGCGTACTTCGCCAGCGTGGCACCGGTGACGATGCTCTCGTCGTCCGGGTGCGCGTGCACCATCATCAGTCGCCTGTCCATCACGGAGCGAACAATACCGGGCGGATGCGTGCTTCTCCTCCCAAACGCCACTGTGGGGCCGAAGGTGGCGGACCTCGCACGACGGGTGCGGGTGCGGGAACGACCGGGCCGTGCCATGGGACACAATCGGCGTATGAGCTTTCCTCGCCAACAGGCCAGAACCCAGCGCTTCACGATCGGGGTCCCGCGCGCGTTCCAGATCTCCCCGGACGGGGAACGCGTCACCTTCCTGCGCGGACGCGACGGTACCGACCGGGCGACCTGCCTGTGGTCGTACTCCGTGGAGACCGGGACCGTGTCACTGCTCGCCGACCCCCGGGAACTCGGCGCCGACGACGAGAACCTCCCCCCGGAGGAGCGGGCCCGCCGCGAGCGGATGCGCGAGCACGGCGGCGGCATCGTGTCGTACACGGTGGACGACGCCTTCACGCGCGCGGTGTTCACGCTGTCCGGCCGGGTGTTCTACGTCGACCTCGTCGGGGACGACGCCGCCCCGCGTGAGCTCCCGGTGGCCAGCCCGGCCGTCGACCCCCGGATCGCCCCCGCGGGTGACCGGGTGGCCTACGTGCACCAGGGCGCGGTCCGCGTGGTCGACATCGCCGACGACGGCGACCCGGACCGGGACCGCGTCCTCGTGGAGCCGGACGGCGAGCACGTCACCTGGGGTCTGGCCGACCTCGTCTCCGCCGAGGAGATGAGCCGGGTGCGCGGCTTCTGGTGGTCCCCGGACGGGCACTCGCTGGCGGTCAGCCGGGTGGACGAGGCCGAGGTGAACCGCTGGTTCGTCGGCGACCCGAACCAGCCCGGCCAGGAGCCGCAGCCGCTCCGGTACCCGGCGGCCGGAACCGCCAACCCGGACGTGCGGCTGGCGGTGCTCGCGGTGCCGTCCGCGACCGCGTACCGACGGGACGGGCTCCCCGAGCCCACGCCGATCGAGTGGGACCGTGAGGCGCTGCCGTACCTGCCCACCGTGGGGTGGACCACCGGACCGGACGGCAACCCCGTGCTGGTGTTCACCGCGCAGAGCCGTGACCAGCGCACCCTCACCCTGTTCAGCTCCGACCCCGCCACCGGTCTGGTCTCGGCCGTCCGCACCGAGAGCGACGACGTGTGGGTGGAGATCATGCCGGGTGTGCCGGCGTTCACCGCCTCCGGTGAGCTGGTGTGGATCGGCCGCGACGGCACCCGGGGCGAGCGCCGGGTGTACGTGGGCGAGGGCGCGGTCAGCGCCGACGGCGTGTACGTGCGCGGCGTGGTGGACGTGGACGGCGACCGCGTGCTCTTCACCGGTTCCCCCGACGGGCGTCCCGGTGACGTGTCGCTGTGGCTGGCCGACACCCGGCTGGGCACATGCGCACCGCTGGAGCTGCCGGGCGGTTCCGACGACGGGCACGGCGGGGTGCGCTCCGGCAGGCTGCGCGGCGACACCCTCGTGGTGCAGCACCGTTCGATGGACTTCACCGGGGTGCGGACCCTGGTGGTGCGCGACGCCAGCCGCGAGACGCGCCGCTCCCACGGTGAGATCGAGAGCCTCGCCGAGACCCCCGACCTGCCGGACGTGCGCGTGCACACCTGGTTGGCCGGGGAGCGCGGGATCCCCACCGCGCTGGTCCTGCCGTCCTGGTACCGCGAGGGCGAGGAGCCGCTGCCGGTGCTGGTCGCCCCGTACGGCGGCCCGCACGCCCAGCGGGTGCTCAACGCCCGCGGCGCGTTCCTGGCCTCGCAGTGGTTCGCGGAGCAGGGCTTCGCCGTCCTCATCGCGGACGGTCGCGGCACCCCCGGGTTGGGGCTGGACTACGAGCAGGCGGTCCACCACGACCTCGCCGAGCCGGTCCTGGAGGACCAGGTGACGGCGCTGGCGGAGGCGGCGGAGCGGTTCGACTGCCTGGACACGACCCGGGTGGGCATCCACGGGTGGTCGTTCGGCGGGTACCTGGCGGCGCTGGCCGTGCTGCGCCGCCCGGACGTGTTCCACGCGGCCGTGGCGGGCGCCCCGGTGATCGACTGGGCCCTGTACGACACGCACTACACCGAGAGGTACCTGGGCACACCGCAGGAGCAGGCGGAGGTGTACGCGAGGACGTCGCTGATGGCGGACGCCGCCAAGCTGGAGCGGCCGCTGATGCTGGTCCACGGGCTGATCGACGACAACGTGGTGTTCGCGCACACGCAGAGGATGTCCGAGGCGCTGCTGGCCGCGGGCCGGCCGCACACGGTGCTGCCGCTCGCGGGCGTGACCCACAGCCCGGCGGACCCGGTGACGGCGGAGAACCTGCTGCTGTTGCAGGTGGACTTCCTGAAGCAGAACCTGAAGGGCGCGTAGGCCCGGGTCACGGCCCCGGTCTCGTACCTCCCTCGGGGAGGTACGAGACCGGGGCCGTGGCGATGTCGGGTGCGGGGACCTCGGTGCCCACGGGGTCGTTGGAGTGGACGTCGTGGTCGTCCGACAAGCGAACAGCGACAATACACGGGCCCGGTCGGGTTCACCGTCCGTCCGGGGCCCGCGCGGCGGGGAGGGCTGCCCTGACGGTCGGAGTGGCCATGGGATGCGCCCGGCCGCCCAGCCCTGCGAAGGAGTCTCCACCACGCACATGGACGGTGGGGTCAGTCTCGGATCGTCGTGGTCTGGTTCCCCCAGGACTCGGCGGGGGTGGGGGAAGTGCTCATCGAAGGACCATGACGGGACGGGAACGGGGTGAAGGGGCAGCCGGAACGAGTCGGCCCGGTTCCGGTGGTGCCGGTGTTCGGGGGAAGGCTCGCAGGGGACGGCCTCGGGGTCAGGTGCGGGCACGGTGGATCGGGCGAAGGAGTGACCTAGGGGTGTTCCGGGAGGATCTCGGACTCCTCGGGGATGGTGATCTGCACCGGCTGGTCGAAGCGGAGGCAGTCCGTCTGGTGGGTCAGGGTCAGGGGCTCGCCCGAGTCGGTCCCGAACCCCTCCCCTGGCAGGCCCAACAGTAGAAATCGCACTGGATACCCCTCCTCGGAGATCCAGAGGTCGAAGTCCGACTTCACTGGTTCGGTGTGCGTCGTGCGTTGGAAGGTGTGGACGATCGTCCCGGAGTAGTGATGGCCGCCGCGCTCGCCGGAATCCTCACCCGACAGTTCAACGGGGACGTACTCGTCGTCGACAGTGCTGGGTCCTTCGTAGACGACGGGGTCCTCCGCCGTAAGGACGCCCTCCAGGGAGTGGACCAGAGCCTCCCACTCCGCCCGGGGCTCGCCCCGCCGCTCCGCGTTCGGCCCCGGGTCGAGGTAGTAGACACGCTCGATACCCTCGGTCGTCGCACCCGGAACGTCGCTGAAGTGCACGAAGTCGTCCAAATCCGACCCCAGGGCGAGCAGCCCGCCTCCGACGGGACCCAGGTAGCTGGCCCGGGTCATCGCCGGTCGGGGGTCTTCTGAGTAGAGATAGTGGAACGGAGTGAAGTCCCCGCCGCTGTTGGCGTAGGCGTAGTCGAAGGTCGTGAAGCTGGACGCGCCCAGGGCGAGTTCCACCGCCTCGGCCACCACCGCTTCGATGTCCTCGGGGTTCTCGGCAACAGCCGGGCCGCTCCGTTCCTCCTCGTCCGCGCCCCCGGTAGTACCGTCGGCAGCCGTGATGCCGGGCCCCTCCGGCTCCGTCCCCGGGCGAACCACGACCCAGCCGCCGAAGAGGGCGATCACCAGCACGGCGGCGCTCCCGGCGAGCAGGGCGGGCCTGCCTGTGCGACCCGCTCTGCGGGGTTCGGGGACGGTCACCCCGGCCCACTCGGCCGCCAGGAGCGCGGACACCGCCGTGGCCGGGTCCTCCCCCGTGGTGAGTTCCCGAAGAACGTCCAGTGCGGTGGGGCGTTGTTCGGGCTTTTCCGCCAGGGCCCGCCGAACGAGGGGGGGCCAGGTGCGACGGCATGGAACCGATCTCCGGTTCGCCGGTGGTCTCTCCGGAGGGCTCCCAACCGGTGGCCGCGAACCGGACCAGCGACCCCCAGGCGTACACGTCGGCGTGTCCGGTGACCTTCTCGGGGTCGGCGGAACGCTGCTCGGGGGCGGACCAACGCGGCGAGGAGATCTGTTGGCCGGTGGCGCGCGCGATCCCGAGGTCCACCACTCGGGGACCCGCCGGAGACATGATCACCCTGCTCGGGTCCAGGGCGAGGTGGAGCGCTCCGACGGCATGTCCCGCCGCAAGGGCCTCAGCGAGTCCAGCGGCGAGAGCGGTGAGCATGCCACCGGTCAGCGGGCCGTGCTCGGCCACGTGCGCGGCGAGGGTGTGCCCGGGGATGTACGAGGAGACCAGCCACGGTTCGGTGACCCGGGCGTCCGCGCTCCGATGTGCGGCGGTGCAAAGGGAGCGCACCCGGGCCAGGCGGTTGAACTCCGCCTCCAGCCGGGCGCGAGCCCCCGGGGTGCCGGCCAGCGGGGCGGGAACCACGCGGATCACGGAGGCTGAGCCAGTGTCATCCACCCCGAGCAGGGCCGTGCCCGCTGCGTCCCGGGTGATCCGACCGATCACACGGAGACTCCCGACCACGGCGGGGTCACCCTTGGCCGGCCGCCTCACCCCCGGCGGTAGGAGGTCTTTGTCGAGGGACGGTGTGGCGACGGTGGGACCAGGAGGTGGGTTCATGGGGGATGTTTTTCCGGTCGGGGGAGGGAGCCAGGAGGGCGGGACCAGTATGGGTCCGGAAGGTCTGACGCGGTCGGCGCGGGGGTGGTTCGTTCCGTCACCCTCGGTTTCCGGCAGGCGCGGGAGCCCCGGCTGAGGGGGTTCCCGATGCGGGTCTAGCCTGGGGGTATGCGCTCGTACACCCCGCTGCTGGCCCTGCTGGCCGACCTGCTCTGCGTGCTCGTGTTCGTCGTGGTGGGCAAGACCGACCACGCGACCGGCCTGGGCCCGGCCGACGTCGCCGCGACCGCGTGGCCGTTCCTGGCCGCTCTGGCCCTCGGGTGGGTCGTCACCCTGGCTTGGCGCTCCGCTGGCCGGATCTGGCCGACCGGGGTCCTGGTGTGGGCGGTGACCGTCGTGGGCGCCATGCCGTTGCGCCTGCTCAGCGGCGAGGGGGCTCCCCTGTCCTTCGTGCTGGTGACCTCGCTGTTCCTGGCCGCGACCATGCTCGGCTGGCGCGCCTTGGCCCTCCTGGTGTCCCGGAGGAAGCGACAGACGTCGGTCTGAGGGGGAAGACTGGAGGCGTACGCCCGCCTCCCGCACCCTCCAGGAGCCCTCCATGGCCGATCCCGTCACCGCCACCATCGTCGCCGCCCTCGCCGCCGCCTCGGCCACCAAACTCGGTGAGGGTCTCGGGGAGGGCGTGGTCACGACCTTCAAGTCCTTCTACCAGGCCGTCACCAAGCGGTTCCGTTCCGAGCCGGACGCCCAGGAGGCGCTGGACGACCTCCGGTTGGAGCAGTCCGACACCAAGGCCGTGGAGACCGTCTCCGTGCACCTGGAGCGGGCCGCGCGTGAGGACCAGGAGATCGGGCGGCTCCTGGCGCAGCTCCGCTCGGACGTAGCCGGGATCAACCAGGAGGGCGAGGGCTCGGTCGTCAACCAGATCCACGGTGACGTGAGCGGGTCGGCCAGGGTGATCCAGGGCCGCGACTTCCACGGGGGCATCCACCTGTAGGGGCGCGAGCGTCCACCGTGACCGGCTCGGGTGGCCGTGGGCGGTTCGTAAGCTGGAGGCAATGAACGAGCACCCCGCCACCGAGGCCACCACCGTGATCCCCGTCGAGCAGTCCTCCGGGGAGGACGAGGCGCGGGAGGTGGGCGTGGGCCCCTGGGAGGGCCCCTGGCCCGAGGGCGACCACTACGACCCGGAACTGCTGGCCAACGGCGACCGGCGCAACGTGGTGGACCAGTACCGCTACTGGCGGCGCGAGGCGATCGTGGCCGACCTCGACACGGTGCGGCACGAGTTCCACGTGGCGGTGGAGAACTGGTCGCACGACTTCAACATCGGTTCGGTGGTGCGCACCGCCAACGCCTTCGGCTGCGCGGCCGTGCACATCGTCGGCAAGCGGCGCTGGAACCGCCGGGGGGCGATGGTGACCGACCGGTACCAGCACGTCCACCACCACCCGGACACGGAGTCGCTGGTGGCCTGGGCGGCAGATCACGACCTCGTGCTGGTCGGGGTGGACAACCTGCCCGGCGCGGTCCCCCTGGAGACCCACCCGCTGCCCCGCAACGCCGTGCTGGTGTTCGGGCAGGAGGGCCCGGGTCTGTCCGAGGAGGTCCGCGAGGTGTGTGCGGCCGTGCTGTCGATCGCCCAGTTCGGGTCGACCCGCTCCATCAACGCCGGCGCGGCCGCCGCCGTGGCCATGCACGCCTGGGTGCGGGCGCACGTGTTCGACCAGCGGGTGACCGACCGCGCGACCACCCCACGTTCGTGATTTTCTTGTGATCTAGCATGTGCGGATCGCCCCCTACCAGGAAGTAGCCAGGATGAGTCCGATCGTCACCTCCACCGCCCGACCCGCCACCATCGACGACGTGCCCGGGGTGGCCCGGGTGCTCAGCCGCTCGCTGCACGACGATCCCCTCTTCCGCTGGTTGTTCCCCGACGACGAGCAGCGGATGGCCAAGGTCCGTCGGTTCTTCGCTCTGACCACCGGGTTCGGCTACGTCCCGGCGGGCGACACCCGGGTCACCGAGATCGCCGAGGAACCCGGAGCCGCACCGGTCACCCGCGCCGCCGCGCTGTGGGCCCTGCCCACCAGCAACCCCGAGGGCCCCATGGTGTCGGTGCGCACCTGGCCGCACTGGGGCCCGCTCATCGGCCGCGCGCGGCTCGCCGCCTTCGTCCGGATCTTCGCCGAGTGGAAGATGTCCGCTCCCCAGGAGCCCCACCTGTACCTGGCCGCGCTGGGCGTGGACCCGAGTTCGGCGGGCACGGGGCTGGCTGGCGGGTTGCTCACGGCCGGGCTTGACCAGGCCGACTCCCAGGGGCTGCCGGTCTTCACCCAGACCCTCAACGACAAGAGCGTCGGCTTCTACGAGCACTTCGGTTTCCGGTGCGTGCACGAGGTCCCCCACGAGGGCGTCGGCACCAGCTACTTCCTGCTCCGACCCGCTTCCTGACCGTGCGGCGACGTCTGTGGGACCCTTCCCGGAAAACGGCCCACCCGTGATGTTTCCGTGATCTAGCATGGGCGGTGACGACCCCGGAAGAGGGAGACTGCGCAGATGACCCCGAAGGCCGCCACGGTCGAGTCGGTCCGCACCGCCACCATCAACGACGTCCCCGGGGTGGCCCGGGTCCTGAGCCGGGCCTTCCACAACGACCCCTTCTTCCGCTGGCTCTTCCCGGACGACAACCGCCGGATGGCCCAGAGCGCCCGGGCCTTCGCGCTGATCGCCGGGTTCGGGAGCATCCCGGACGGCCACACCACGGTGTACGAGGTCAAGGAGGACCGGGGCCACCCCCCGGTGGTGCGCGGGGCCGCCCTGTGGACCCCGCCGGAGGCGTCCGGTGAACGGCTGCCCGTGGTGCTGCGCTCACTGCCGCACTGGCTCGCGCTGGTCGGTCTGGCCCGCGTGCCGGAGATCGTCCGGTACCTGGGCGAACTCAGGGCCTCGGCGCCCGAGGAGGCGCACTGGTACCTGTCGGTGCTCGGCACCGCCCCCGTGGCGCGCGGGACCGGTGTGGGTTCACGACTGCTGCGGGCGGGCCTGACCCAGGCCGACGCGGACGGGGTCCCGGTCTACCTGGAGACCATGAACTCGGCCAACATCGGCTACTACGAGAAGTACGACTTCCGGGTGATCCGCGCGATCAACGACCCGTCGTTCCCCTCCACCTACTGCATGCTCCGTCCCTCCGTCTGAGCCCCCGGTCGAGTGACCCGCCGTCCGAGCACCCCGGCCCTTCGCGGTGTCGGTCGGGGGTTCTGTGACCGGCGCACCGTCCTCCTGGCAGCTTCCCGCAGTCCTCGTGGCCTCTTGGCCTCATGGCGGCTCGGCTCCCCGGCCCTCCCAGCGGTGGTGGGCCAACGCGAACGGGCCGCACCCCGAGGGGTACGGCCCGTCCGGCGAGAAGGGGTCGGACTAGCCGACGCCCTTGCTGAGCGAACCCAGCAGGTCGCGGTTGAGCTGCGAGATCGTGTCCAGCGGAATGCCCTTGGGGCAGACCGCCGCGCACTCACCGATGTTGGTGCAGCCGCCGAAGTCCTCGTGGTCGTGCTGGTTGATCATCTTCACCACGCGCGAGGCCCGCTCCGGCTGCCCCTGCGGGAGCATGCCGAGGTGGGTGACCTTCGCGGCGGTGAACAGCATGCCGGAGGCGTTCGGGCAGGCCGCCACGCAGGCGCCGCAGCCGATGCAGGTCGCGGCGTCGAACGCGCGGTCGGCGTCCGGCTTCGGGATCGGGTTGGCGTGGGCGTCCGGCGCGGTACCCGTGGGGGCGCTGATGAAGCCGCCCGCCTGGATGATGCGGTCGAACGACCCGCGGTCCACGACCAGGTCCTTCACGACCGGGAAGGCCTTGGCCCGCCACGGCTCCACCGTGATGGTGTCGCCGTCGTTGAAGCTGCGCATGTGCAGCTGGCAGGTGGTGGTGACCTCCGGGCCGTGGGCCTCGCCGTCGATCACGACGCCACAGGCACCACAGATGCCCTCACGGCAGTCGTGGTCGAAGGCGACCGGGTCCTCGTTCTCGAGAGTGAGCTTCTCGTTGAGGACGTCGAGCATCTCCAGGAAGGACATGTCCGGCGAGACGTCCGTGAGCTTGTACGTGACCATCCGGCCTTCGTCGTCACGGCCCTTCTGGCGCCAAACGCGCAGGGTGATGTTCACTTGTAGCTCCGCTGCTTCATCTCGACGTACTCGTACTCCAGGGCTTCCTTGTGGAGCACGGGCTTGCTGTCAACGCCACCGAACTCCCACGCGGCGACGTAGGCGAACTCGTCGTCGTGGCGCAGGGCCTCGCCGTCCTCGGTCTGGCTCTCGGCGCGGAAGTGGCCGCCGCAGGACTCGCGGCGGTGCAGGGCGTCGATGCACATGAGCTCGCCCAGCTCCAGGAAGTCGGCCACGCGGTTGGCCTTCTCCAGAGCCTGGTTGAGCTCCTCGTTCGTGCCCAGCACCTTGACGTCGCGCCAGAACTCGGCGCGCAGCTCACGGATGAGCTCGATCGCCTTGCGCAGGCCCTCCTCGTTGCGCTCCATGCCGCAGTAGTCCCACATGATGTGGCCGAGCTCCTTGTGGAAGGAGTCGACGGTGCGGGAACCGTTGATGGAGAGCAGCTTGTCGATGCGGGAGGTGACCTCCTCCTTCGCCTTGACGGCGTCGGGGTGGCTCTCGTCCAGCTTCTCGAACGGGCCCGCGGCCAGGTAGTCGTTGATGGTGTTCGGCAGGACGAAGTAGCCGTCCGCCAGACCCTGCATCAGCGCGCTGGCACCCAGGCGGTTGGCACCGTGGTCGGAGAAGTTGGCCTCACCGGTCACGAACAGGCCCGGGATGCTGCTCTGGAGGTCGTAGTCGACCCACAGACCACCCATGGTGTAGTGCACCGCCGGGTAGATGCGCATCGGAACCTCGTACGGGTTCTCGCCGGTGATGCGCTGGTACATGTCGAACAGGTTGCCGTACTTGGCCTCGACAGCGTCCCTGCCCAGACGGGCGATCGCGTCGGCGAAGTCCAGGTAGACGCCCAGACCGCCGGGACCGACGCCGCGGCCCTCGTCGCAGACGTTCTTGGCGGCGCGGGACGCGATGTCACGCGGCACCAGGTTGCCGAACGCCGGGTAGATGCGCTCCAGGTAGTAGTCGCGCTCGTCCTCGGGGATCTGGCGCGGGTCCCGGGCGTCGCCGCCCTCCTTGGGCACCCAGATCCGGCCGTCGTTGCGCAGCGACTCGCTCATCAGGGTCAGCTTGGACTGGTAGTCGCCGCTGACCGGGATGCAGGTCGGGTGGATCTGCGTGTAGCAGGGGTTCGCGAAGTGCGCGCCCTTGCGGTGGGCACGCCACGCGGCGGTGACGTTCGAGCCCATGGCGTTGGTCGACAGGAAGAACACGTTGCCGTAGCCGCCGGTGGCCAGGACCACGGCGTCGGCGAAGTGCGTCTCGATCTCGCCGGTGACCATGTCGCGGGCGATGATGCCGCGCGCCTTGCCGTCCGCGACGATGACCTCGAGCATCTCGTGGCGGGGGGTCATCT
>NZ_ANAE01000004.1 GCF_000341265.1 Nocardiopsis prasina DSM 43845
CAGCTGCTGACCCGTCTGGCCGCGCGCGTAGAACGTGCGGGACACCTGCACGCCACCGAAGGATCGGTTGTCGAGCAGACCGCCGTACTCACGGGCGAACGGCACGCCCTGGGCCACACACTGGTCGATGATCTCGACGCTGGTCTGGGCCAGGCGGTAGACGTTCGACTCACGGGAGCGGAAGTCGCCGCCCTTAACCGTGTCGTAGAACAGGCGGTGGATGCTGTCGCCGTCGTTGCGGTAGTTCTTCGCGGCGTTGATGCCACCCTGCGCGGCGATGGAGTGCGCGCGGCGCGGGCTGTCCTGGTAACAGAACGAGATGACGTTGTAGCCCGCCTCGCCCATCGTGGCCGCGGCGGCCGCACCGGCCAGACCGGTGCCGACGATGATGACGGAGAGCTTGCGCCGGTTCGCGGGGTTGACCAGCTTGGCCGAGAAACGGCGCTGGTCCCAGCGCTCGTTGATCGGACCCTCGGGCGCCTTCTCGTCGCGGATCGGGGCGCCCTCGATGTAGAGGTCGTTCTCAGGCATTTACTTCACCAGTCCAAAGGTGACCGCCAGGGGCGGAAGCAGGAAGCCGACCGTCACGACCAGCGCGATCGCCACGGCGACGGCGTTGATCTTGCTCTGGCGGCTGGCCTTGTTGACGCCGAGGGTGGCCATGCCACTCCAGATGCCGTGCCGCAGGTGGAATCCCACGGCGATGACGGCCAGGACGTAGAACAGGGTCACGAACCAGAACTCGGGCTGGAACCCGTTCACCAGTCGTTCGAAGGGACTGTCGGACTTGCCGCCGGGTGCGACGACGTTGACCGTGAGGTGGAGGATGTGGAAGATCACGAAGAGCGCGATCAGCACACCGCCCCAGCGCATGGTGTAGGAGGCGTAGGTCCGCTGGACCCGCTTCTTCACCACGTAGCGCTGCTCACGGGCGTTGCGCGCGCGGATCGTCAGAACCGCGGCGGAGTAGATGTGGATCAGGATGCTCGCGAGGAGCACGATCCGGAAGATCCAGAGGAAACCGCTCTCGGGAAGGAGCGGGTACCCGATCTCACGCAGTGCGTGCGCGTAGCCGTCGAAGGCCTCCTGGCCCGCGAAGACCTTCAGGTTGCCGTACATGTGCGCGATCAAATACAGCACAAGGATCGCACCGGAGGCCGCCATTGCTGACTTGAGCGCCACCGTGGACCCGTAGGCCGTAGACCGCTTCTTGGTCAAGGTACTGTTCGCCACAGCCTGCCACTTTAAATTCGAGTTAAGTCTGACGTCCAAGTCATCGGGACCCTGGTGTCGATAGCCGTAGGCTATGGACCATGCAGTTCCAACAGCTGGCCTACTTCGTCGCTGTCGCCCGCACGCGCCATTTCACCCGCGCAGCAGAGCTTTCTCGCGTCGCCCAGCCGAGTTTGAGCAAACAGATCCGGAGCCTTGAGCGCGAGTTGGGCGCGCCGTTATTCAGTCGTGCTCGGGGAAACATCACACTCACTCCCGCTGGTGAGGCGCTCCTTCCGCTGGCCCAGCGCATCCTCACCGACCTCGAGACGGCCCGCCGGGAGGTGGCCGAGCTGGCTGGAGTGCGGCGGGGACGGGTGCGCCTGGGAGCGACCCCGTCGCTGTGCGCGGGACTGCTGGCCGACGTGCTCTCGGACTTCCACACGCGCTTCCCCGGGATCGAACTCCACGTGGAGGAGAGCGGCTCCCGCGACCTCATCCGGGATCTGGGGAGGGGGGAACTGGACCTGGCCCTCATCATCCTGCCACTGCAGAGCAGCGACCCGGACTTCTCGACCACCCCGATCCTCAGGGAGAACCTGGTGGTGGCCAGCCCGACCTCCCGCCCCTCCCCCAACGGGCGGGCGTCGATCCGCATCACCGAGCTGGAGCACCGCCCGCTGGTGATGTTCCGGCGCGGTTACGACGTCCGCGAGGCGACGTTGCGTGCGTGCCGCGCGTCCGGTTTCGAGCCGGACCTGGCGGTGGAGGGCGGTGAGATGGACGCCGTGCTGCGGTTCGTGGAGGCGGGGCTGGGCCTGGCCGTGGTGCCGAGCATGGTGCTGCGCAACCGCCCGGGGTTGAGGGGGACGCCGCTGGCCCGGCCGAGGCTGCTGCGCACAGTGGCGTTGGCCAGGCGCAAGGACGTGGAACCGTCCCACTCGGCGGAGGCCTTCCGCCGCCACCTCAACGAGTACCTGTTGGCGATGTCGCCGGAGGACCTGGGGCCGGACCTGGAGGTGTTGATCGCCGCCGCTGACGCGGGCGACCCCGAGCAGGAACGCCGGTGGGAGGGGCGGGAACAGGACCGCCGGTGGGAAGGGCTGGGACAGGACCGCCGGTGGGAGGGACCGGAGAGGGGCGGGGAAGGGCCTGGGGGCGGGGGTGGACCCACGGCTGACGGGCGGCCGGAGTCCGCTGACGGAGGCGGCTCCCCTTCGAACTGAGTCTCCCGGCCCACCCGGTCTGTGGTCGGTGATCAGCGGCCCGGACAGATCCGGTATCGGACGCTTCGCGCTGCTCTGTCACCGACGCTCCTCCGAACCGGAGTTCCTTCGCCACGACGCACCTCTGGGCGACCCTTGGTGGCACCCGCCGCCGGTCGTCCCCCACCGGATCCGCGCGGGAGGCAGTAATCCCCTATGCGGAACGTGGTCGCGTCATGAGTCTCAGTTCGATTTCCCGTACGCAGGTCGTGTCTGTCGCCGTCGTGGCGGTCACCGCGGCCGTCGCCTTCAGCCCACCCAGGCTGGCTCTGGCTCTGGTCTTCGCGGGACTCGCCGTTCTCGCGCTGGGCGTGGTCTTCGCCGTGGACCGAGAACGCAGAACCCTCGCCGAGAAGATGGAGGAGGTTCGCGTTC
The DNA here is from genome assembly GCF_000341265.1 of Nocardiopsis prasina DSM 43845. Taxonomy (GTDB): domain Bacteria; phylum Actinomycetota; class Actinomycetes; order Streptosporangiales; family Streptosporangiaceae; genus Nocardiopsis; species Nocardiopsis prasina. The sequence goes on from NZ_ANAE01000004.1 coordinate 2,853, forward strand.
AGCTCGACGAGATGGCGCGCGACCGCCACGACGAGGTCAGCCTCGCCCGCGATCGGGACGTGCGGGTGCGCCAGACCATCCAGGAGGCCGCCGACGCCTGCGCGGACCGGACCGTGGAGGGCTGGGCCCGGCACGAACGTCAGCAGGCCAGGGTGTCCGCGCCCCTGGACCAGGCCGTGGGGTCGGGTGGAAGCCCGGAGGGACGCTCGGGTGAGGGTTCGGGTGGGCGTTCCGGCGCGCACTCGGCCGGAGACTCGGGTGGACACTCAGGTGGGCGTTCGAGTGAGGGAACGGAGCGGGAGGAGGCGCGGACCCCGGCTGAGCGGGACCTGGCCACCGCGCAGGACCTGCTCTGGAACGGCTACAGCTCCCTGGGGCTGGCACGGCTGCGCGGGCTGGGCGCGGACTCCGAGGCCAGCCCGGCCGTACGCGCCGAAGCCCACAAGACGCTCTCCAACTGGCACCGTGCGACGGGCCAGCCCGAGAGCGCCCGCGACCACGCTCACCTGGCCGATCTCTCCGCCCCGCGTGCGGCCCGGGGATCGTCCGGCGTTCCCTCGCTGCTGACCGCCCGTATCCGGGCGCCGCGTGCGGCCCGGCACTTCGACGTGGTGCTGATGTCGGACTTCCGCCTGCCCGGCGGCAGCACCGGCAGCAACCTCCAGGAGATCACCGCGCAGCGTGACGCGGGGCTGACCACCGGTCTGGTCCACCACCCGGTGCTGCGCGCCGACCAGTCCCGTGGGGTCAACCCCAAGATCCTGGCCGCCGTCGACAACGACCGGGTGCGCTTCGTCGCCCCGGACGAACGCGTCACCTGCGACCTGTTGGTGGTGCGTTTCCCGCTGATCGGCCAGCGCCCGATGGACGTCCTGCCGACGGTGGACGCGGCGCGACGGATCGTGGTCCTCAACCAGACCCCGAACCGTCGGTACGGGACGGAGGAAGGCGCGCACGAGACGGAGGCCCCGAACGAGGCGTGGAACGTCGCACGCTGTGTGAAGGGCTTCACGAGCATGCTCGGCGAGCACAGCTGGCACCCGATCAGCCCGCGGGTGCGCGAAGCGATGGTCCTGCACCACTCCTCGGAGATGGCGGGGGTTCCGCTGGCGGACGAGGACTGGACCAACGTCATCGACGTCGACGCGTGGCGGCGGGGAGGGCGCCGGAACCCGGACGGTCGGGTGCTGCTCGGCCGCCACTCGCGGGATGACCGGGACAAGTGGCCGGGGGACCCTGCGGCGCTGGCCGCCGCCTACCCGGCGCTGCCCGGTTGGGAGACGCACGTGCTGGGCGGCACGAGGTTCGCCCAGCAGACACTGGGCGGACTGCCCCCGCACTGGACCGCGCACCCGTTCGACTCGGTGGACGCGCGCGAGTTCCTGCACGAGCTGGACGCGTACGTGTACTTCACCGGTCAGGGGCACCTGGAGCCGTTCGGTCGGGCGCCGTTGGAGGCGATCGCGGTCGGTCTGCCGACGCTGCTCCCGCCCTCCTTCGCCCCGGTGTTCGGGGACGCCGCGCTCTACACGGAGCCGGAGGGTGTCCGGGCGGAGATCGAGGCGCTGATGGGCGACGAGGAACGGTACGCCCGGCAGGTGCGGATCGGTCACGAGGTGCTGCGTGAGCGGTTCAGCCACCAGGCGCACCTGCGCAGGCTGTCCGAGCTGGGGGTACGGGTTCCGGCGGAGTTCCTGGAGGCACCGAGCCCGCTGCTGGTCCCCTGACCAGGGGCCCAGGCTCGGGGGCCAGACACGGGCCCTGACTCGGGGCCCTGGCTCGGGCACAGAGGGGTGACGGGGGTGGCGGACGGTCGGGTGGACACCGGTGGAGTCGGTCCGTGTACCCCCGGGGGGGCGATGCGGGCCCTGGTGGAAATCGGCTCAGCCGGAGTGCCCGGTGAGGGCATCCCCATCGCACTTCCCCCAAGGGCGCTGGGCCGTGGGACGGCCTGAGTGAGTCGATGGGGCAATGAGCCGGTGAGCCGGTGAGCCAGTGAGTGATGGAAGTTGGGGGCGCGGCCCCGGTGGGCGCAGCCGCGCGGTGTCGCACTCGGAAAACTGCGCCCACTCCAATAACACAGGAATCCTGGTTGTCGAAAGGAAGATTGACGACATAAAGGATTTATGATCATGAACAAGCACAAATGACAATTCGATAGTGTCGCAGATCACATGAAATCCGGGCGCTTTTCCTTAACCTGGAACGTGACCGTGATCACAACGGCCTAGCGTTGCGTAACAGACCGGTTCGCTACTGCTTCCCCCGCAGCACTGCTCGCCCACAGCGATCCAGCATCCGGGAGCGGTCACGGCCACCGGAGGCACGGGTCCGCGCCCCGTCTTCGGGTCCGACCGCTCTCCACAGGAGGTGGAGACCACGGTGACCCCCACTCACGACGCGCGCCCCGGCGGCGGCCGGGCACGCCTGAGCCAGCGAACACTGCGCACCGACCGATGGTGGCTGAGCCCGACACTGACGACGTTGGGCCTGGCCACCTTTCTCGTCTACGGGGCGGCCCGGGTGTTCCAACAGGACCACTACTGGGTCCAGGAACACCACTACCTGACTCCCTTCTACTCCCCCTGCCTCGCCCAACAGTGCGTCCCCGACGCCTCGCTGTTCGGCCGCGTGCCGTGGGAGTTCCCCCCGTTCCTCCCCTACGCCCTGCTCAGCCTGCCGATCCTGCTGCTGTTCCGGGTGACCTGCTACTACTACCGCAAGGCCTACTACCGCTCGGTCTGGCAGGCACCCACCGCGTGCGCGGTGCGCGAGCCGCACCGGACCTACACGGGCGAGACCCGTCCGCTGATGCTCCCCCAGAACGGGCACCGGTACTTCTTCTACTTCGCCGGGGCCGTCGTCCTGGTCAACACCTGGGACATGCTCGTCCCGTTCTTCCATGGCACGGAGGGCGGGTTCGGGATCGGGGTCGGCAACCTCATCATGCTCACCAACGTGGTGCTGCTGTGGGGCTACACGTTCGGGTGCCACTCGTGTCGGCACATCATGGGCGGCCGACTGCGCAGCTTCGGCGGGCGCCCGGTCCGCTACTGGCTCTGGTCCCGGGCCTCCGCGCTGAACAACCGGCACATGTTGTTCGGCTGGTTGAGCATCGCGTCGCTGATGGCCACCGACGCCTACATCGCGCTGGTCGCCAGCGGCACCATCACGGACCTGCGCATCCTCAACTGAGCGGTGAACACATCCTCATCTGAGTGGTGAAGGAGTACTCGTCCCCATGCCCATCGAGCCCCCCAAGGCCTCCACACCCCCTACGGCCTCCACACCCCCCAAAGCCTCCGATCTCCCCAAGGCCGCGATGCACTCCGGCTCCGGCTCCGAGCCCGCAACGCGTCCCGGACGGGCTTCGTTCGCCACCGCGCCGTCGGAACACACCCCCTCCGCGCGGTCCGCCTCTTCCTCCTCCACTTCTTCCGTCTCTCCCTCTCCCCGGTCGAAGCACGGGGAGGAGAACGGGATCACCAGGCACCGATACGACGTCGTCGTGATCGGGGCGGGCGGTGCCGGGCTCCGCGCCGCCATCGCCGCCCGGGAACAGGGCAAACGCACCGCGATCGTCTCGAAGTCGCTCTTCGGGAAGGCCCACACGGTGATGGCGGAGGGCGGGGCCGCGGCGGCCCTCGGCAACACCAACGCCGCCGACAACTGGAAGGTGCACTTCCGCGACACCCTGCGCGGCGGCAAGTTCCTCAACGACCCGCGTATGGCCGAACTCCACGCCAGAGAGGCCCCCGAACGAATCCTGGAACTGGAGTACTGGGGTGCGCTGTTCGACCGCACGGAGGACGGACGGATCAGCCAGCGCAACTTCGGCGGGCACGAGTACCCTCGGCTCGCTCACGTGGGCGACCGCACCGGGCTGGAACTCATCCGTACCCTCCAGCAACGGATCGTGGCACTCCAGCAGGCCGACGCGGCGGAGTTCGGGAATCCGGATGAGCGCCTCACGGTGTTCGCCGAGACCGCCGTGACCAGTCTGATCAGGGAGGGCGGCGAAGACGGCCGGATCGTCGGAGCCTTCGGCTACCGGAGGGTGGATGGCGGGTTCGTGCTGTTCGAGGCCCCCACCGTCATCCTCGCCACCGGCGGCATCGGCAAGGCCTTCCGCACCACGTCCAACTCCTGGGAGTACACGGGGGACGGGCACGCTCTGGCGCTGCGCGCCGGAGCCTCGCTGATCAACATGGAGTTCGTCCAGTTCCACCCCACCGGGATGGTCTGGCCCCCGTCGGTCAAGGGCATCCTCGTCACCGAGTCCGTGCGGGGCGACGGTGGCGTACTGCGCAACTCCCGGGGCGAGCGGTTCATGTTCGACTACGTGCCCGACGTCTTCCGGTCGCAGTACGCGGAGACCGAGGAGGAGGCGGACGGCTGGTACGACGACCCGACCAGGCACCGCAGGCCGCCGGAGCTGCTGCCCCGGGACGAGGTGGCCCGTGCCATCAACAGCGAGGTGAAGGCGGGTCGAGGCTCCCCGCACGGGGGCGTGTTCCTGGACGTGTCCTCGCGGCTGCCCGCCGAGGAGATCCGACGGCGGTTGCCTTCGATGCACCACCAGTTCAAGGAGCTGGCGGACGTGGACATCACCGCTGAACCCATGGAGGTGGGCCCCACCTGCCACTACGTGATGGGTGGGGTGCGGGTGGACGCCGACACCGCCGCTTCTGACGTACCCGGGCTGTTCGCCGCCGGGGAGGTGGCGGGCGGGATGCACGGCTCCAACCGGCTGGGCGGGAACTCGCTTTCCGACTTGTTGGTGTTCGGGCGCCGGGCGGGGCTGGGTGCGGCCGCGTATGTGGACGAGTTGGAGGAGGAGTTGGAGAGGGACGAGAGGGAGGAGAGAGAGAAGAGGGAGAAGAGGGAGAAGAGGGAGGAGGAGGGTGGTGGTGAGGGGTCTCAGGGCAGTGTGAGGGCCGGGGGCGATGGCGGGTCCGCGAGCAGCGCGGCGTCCGGGAGCAGTGTGTTGGCTGGGGCGACCGCTGAGGCGGTCACCTCGTCGCTGGCCCCGCTCAAGCAGGGTGCCGGGGAGAACCCGTACGCGATCCACTCGGAACTCCAGAACACCATGAACGACCTGGTCGGGATCATCCGCAAGGGCCCTGAGGTGGAAGAGGCCCTGGAGCGGCTGGCGCGGTTGGCCGAGCGGGTGGACATGCTCAGCGCACCCGGAGATCGGGTGTACAACCCCGGCTGGCACCTGGCGCTGGCCCTGCCCAACATGCTCCTGGTGTCGGAGGCCGTGGCCCGGGCGGCGCTGGAGCGCACCGAGTCCCGGGGCGGGCACACAAGGGACGACCATCCGGAGATGTCGGCCGAGTGGCGACGGGTGAACCTGTCGGTCCGGGCGGTTGACCAGCGTGTGGAGCTGGAACGGGTTCCGATCGCGGACATCCCCGGTGAGCTTCTCGAACTCTTCGACCGGGATGAGCTGGCCAAGTACCTGACTAAGGAGGAGCTACCCGACGACGATCCGGCCGGTGCGGGTGGTGGGACGAGCAAGTCCGAGGACGCGGAGGGCTCGGGAGGTGCGAGTGGCTCGGGCGGTGCGGGCAGCTCGGAGGGCTCGGGCGGCTCGGAAGGTGCGGGTGGCGCCGAGGGTGCGGGTGGCTCGGGCGGCGGGGGTGGCTCGGAAGGTGCGGGTGGCCCAGACCAGGCGAACGACCCAGGCGGTGCGGACGGTGACCCAGGGGCACGGACGAGCGAGGAGGGCACGTCATGAGCGAACGGACGTTCCGGGTGTGGCGCGGCGGACCGGAGGGAGAGCTCACGGAGTACCAGGTGGAGGTGAACGAGGGCGAGGTCGTCCTGGACGTGCTGCACCGGCTCCAGGCAACCCAGACACCGGACATGGCGGTGCGGTGGAACTGCAAGGCGGGCAAGTGTGGTTCCTGCTCGGTGGAGATCAACGGACGACCACGCCTGTCCTGCATGACCAGGATGAGCGTGTTCGAGGACGACGAGGTCGTCACCGTGACCCCGATGCACACCTTCCCCGTGGTGCGGGACCTGGTCTGCGACGTCTCCTTCAACTACGCCAAGGCCCGGGAGATCCCGTCGTTCACCCCGGCGGCGGACACGGAACCGGGCGACTTTCGAATGCGGCAGACGGACGTGGAGCGTTCGCAGGAGTTCCGCAAGTGCATTGAGTGCTTCCTGTGCAACAACGTGTGCCACGTGATCCGCGACCACGAAGAGAACAAGGAGCACTTCTCTGGGCCGAGGTTCCTCATGCGGGTCGCTGAGCTGGAGATGCACCCCGAGGACACGGCGGATCGGCGCCAGACGGCCCAGGAGGAGTTCGGGCTCGGCTACTGCAACATCACCAAGTGCTGCACGGAGGTGTGCCCCGAGGGGATTCACATCACGGACAACGCGCTGATCCCGCTGAAGGAGCGCGTGGTGGACCGGAAGTACGACCCGCTGGTGTGGTTGGGGTCGAAGATCGGCAGACGGCCGAAGGACACCCCGATCGCTCCGAACATCCGGCACCCGAAGGAGGAGTAGAGGAGTAGAGGAGTAGGAGGAGATGGGGAAGGTTGAGGGCCGAGGCCAGTGGTGGAGAGCGCAGGGATGAGGGTGAGGGGGTGAGGGGGTGAGGGGGTGAGGGTGCCCGGGCGAAGGACAAGGGTGCAGGGGCGGGGGTGAAGAGGCGAAGGACGAGGGTGCCCGGGCGAGGGACGAGGGTGCAAGGGCGGAGGTGGAGAGGCGAAGGACGAGGGTGCAGGGGCGGGGGACGAGGCGGGGGTGAAGAGGCGGGAATGGAGGGACTAGGAGCGAGGGTGGAGGGGTGAGGCTCGCTCCTAGTCCTGAAGCAGTTGAAGGGCTGAAGCCGCCAGGGCGGCGGGGAATGTGACCCGTCGCCCTGAGAGGTCTGGGGTGTTTGGACTGGGATGCAGAATTCTCGACTTCGGTCGCACCACGGGTATAGCTTGACCGTTCCGACACCGGTGTCGCCTCTCCCCGAGCCCCGGTTGGACGGACGACGACCGGATCGGGGTGCGGGCGGGAGACGTGCCATGGCCGGGGAGTACAGCCTCAAGAACCATTTCGACGGGGCGAGCGCGCGGGCCTTGGGCGAGTCGATTCGCAGGGTGTACCCGGGGTTCGACGTCGACGGGTACGCGGTGGAGGTCGCGGGGCTTGTCGGTCCGCTGGAGCTCAAGGAACGGGTCCTGGTGATGGCGAAGGGCCTGCGCGACCGTCTGCCCGAGGACTACCCGGGCGCCGTCGGCGTGCTGGTCTCCTCTCTGGAGGCGGAAGCCCTGGGTGAGGGTGAGGGCATGTTCAACGAGGGCTTCCACCTGATGGCGGTGGCCCGGTTCGTGGAGGAGTACGGGCTGGAGCACCCGGAGGTCTCCCTGCCTGCCCTGGTCGAGATCACCAAGCGCCACACGAGTGAGTTCGCCGTGCGGCCGTTCGTGCTGCGGCACTACGAGACCACCATGGAGTTGATGCGGGCCTGCGCGCTCGACCCTGACTCCAACGTGCGCCGGTTCGCCAGTGAGGGGATCCGTCCCCGGTTGCCATGGGCCCGCAGGTTGACGAGGTTCGTCGAGGACCCGGGGCCGGTGCTGGAGGTCCTGGAGGCGTTGAGGTCGGACCCGTCGAAGTTCGTGCGCACCTCCGTCGCCAACAACCTGAACGACATGTCGAGGGAACACCCTGAGCTGGTCCTGGACGTGGCCGAGCGGTGGACCCGGGAGAGCCCGACCCCTGAGACGGCATGGATCGTCCGGCACGCGCTGCGCACCCTGGTGAAGAAGGGGGAGCAGAGGGCTCTGGCGCTGCTTGGAGCCACGGGCGGTGAGCTGGTGGGGGCGGAGGGGTTGGGCCTGAGCCCTGAGGTGCTGGAACTGGGTGGGGTACTGCTGGTGCGGGTGGATCTCGTGAACAGGGACGACCGGCCCCACACGGTGATTGTGGATTACGTGGTGCACCATGTTCGGGCCAACGGAGGGCGCAGTCCCAAAGTGTTCAAGTGGACGACGTTGGAGCTGGGTGCCGGGGAGCGGAAGCGTCTGGAGAAGAAGCATCCGGTGCGCCCCATCACGACGAGGACTTACTACCCGGGGAAACACCTGGTGGAGGTTCAGGTGAACGGGTTGGTGAAGGCGGAGGTCGGGTTCGAGTTGAGGGGTGTGGGGTGAGGGGCTTGAGGGGCTTGAGGGGGGGTGGGAGTTGTGGTGTGAGGAGGTTGAGGGTTGTGGGGGGTGTGGGTTGAGGGGGGTAAGACGCGAGGCGCGTGGGGGTGCAGGCTGAGCGGTGGCGGCTGAGGGTTGGTTCGTGGCTAGGGGCTTGGGGTGTGGGGATCTGCGTGGGTTTTCCGTTCGGGCGTCTGTAGCGGGGGTTCGGGCCACCCCCCGGTGCTGACGGGAGCCCGGAGTTCATCCAACTGAGCCAGGTGGAGGTTGATGTGGCAGCCATCAGTGGCCGCTACGCACCTCGCTGGACGTGCCCTCGGCCTCTACCACTGGCAGTATGAAAAAGCGCGAGGAACGCAGCCGGCCCACCCCCCAGGACAACCGACGTGCTCTAGAAGAACGTGTCCCCAGCACTGGCAAAAACCCCCGCCGCCCCAGCGCCGCCCACCGCACTCCCGCCAACCCGCACACACCAACGAGCGCACACACGTGCCCGTCTCTAGACCCCCAGAGTCTGAGGGGAACAGCGCCGTGCAGCTCACAACAGCACGTGGTTACGGTTCAAACCCCCAAGGGGCGCAGCGACCTGCACCCCATATCCCCCGGAGGGCGGGGCGCTTCTCGTGGTTGGGCTTCGAACCCCCTGGGGGTGCGGGGAACTGCGCCGTGCGGGTCACAACAGCACGTGGTTACGGTTCAAACCCCCCTGCGGGTGCACACCTGTGCTTCTTCGCCCTCGGGGGCGGAGGATGTCGCTTCACCTGCGTGCCCTGGCGGTGCGCGTGTCAGAAGCCTCGGGTGGTCCACTCTTCCAGGTGGTTGGCGGCTTCGGCGATGGTGGTGGACTCGCCGTGGCCGGGGTGGACGACGGTGTCGCCCGGGAGGGTGATCAGCTGGTCGCGGATGGACGCGATGATCGTGGGGAAGTCCGAGGAGGGCTGGCCGGTGGCTCCGGGGCCGTCGGGGAAGAGCGTGTCGCCGCTGAAGACCACGCCGAGTTCGGGCGAGTGGAAGGACACTCCGCCGGGGGTGTGGCCCGGGGTGTGCAGCACGTTGAGCTCCACGTCCCCCGCGCGCAGGACCTCGCCGTGCAGGAGGGGCGCGTCGGGTTCACGGTAGGGGTGCACCTGGTGCCACAGCTCGGCGTCGTCGGGGTGGAGGAGGATCGGGCAGTCCGCGAGATCGGCCAGGGCGACGGCGGCGTTGATGTGGTCGGGGTGACCGTGGGTGCACACGATCGCCATGAGTTCACGGTCGCCCAGCCCTCGGGCGATGCGCTCGTGGTCGTGGGCGGCGTCGATCACCACGGCGCTCTCGTCGTTTCCGACGATCCACACGTTGTTCTCGATGTCGGACTCGGTGCCCTCGACGCTGAAGACACCCGAGGTACGCAGTTGTTGGATGGGGGTCAAACTCTCACCGCCTCACGTTGGGGTTTCGAGCCTATCCCTCCGGGGGCGTCGGCACATGCGGTTGCGCGTCGAAGTCACGGCGCAGCGCGTACGGCTGGATCAGCCCGAGACCGTGGGCGTGTCGCGCGCGGACCTGCACCACCTGGAGGCCCTCCTCGTCGGTCAGGCTCTCGGCGAGGGCCTCGTCGATGAGGACGGTTCCCGGGCGGGCGAAGGAGGTGAGCCTGCTGGACCGGTTGACGGTGGTACCGAAGACGTCGCCGTGCAGGGTGAGGACGGGGCCGTAGGCCACGCCGACCCGGACGTCGGGGACCTCCACGTGGGTCTTCACCCCGGAGGCCAGGCGCAGGGCGATGTCCGCGGCCTGGAGGGGGGAGTCCGCGACGTAGAGGACCTCGTCGCCGAGGGTCTTGACCACCCGTCCGCCGCCGGAGGCGACGATGTCGGCGGCGGTGGCCTCGAAGCCCTCCACGACGCCCGCGAGTTCGACCTCGTCGAGTTCACGGCTCAGGGTGGTGAAGGAGACCAGGTCCGCGAAGCCCACGATCAGCGGGTAGTAGTTCGGGACGGTGTCGTTGTTGTTGGACATCACCGCGAGGGTGCGCGCCGTGGACGCGGCGAGCTGGCGGCGCCAGATGTGCAGGAGGAGCCGCTCCACGTCGGGTAGCAGCTCCTTGACCTGGTTCATCAGCGGGCTGGCGGATTCCTCGTTCTGGAAGATGAGGGTGCTCAGGATGCTGGTCTGCCAGTCCGCGAGTCTGGCCATGGTCTGACCCATGGCGCGGGCGAAGCGGACCACTCCCTCTTCGTCCAGGAGCCCCTCCTTGAGGAGGGAGTTGGTGATGCGCAACGCCTCGACGTCGCTCTCGGCGAAGATCACCGAGTCGTCACCCAGGGTGGGGAAGCCGAGGGCGCGCCAGACGCGCCCGGCCAGTTCGGGGTCGGCTTCGGCGAGCTCGACCGCCTGTTCCCTGGTGTAGACCGCTTCACCACCGAGCAGGACGGACTCGATCGCTTTCGGGTCAGGACGCGACGGCATACGTTCTCTTTCACGGCCTTACCGCACGGGGGCGGTGTGGGATGCGCCTCCAGCTTACGCCGGAGGGGGCGGGTTGGTCAGCTCGCCGGGTACTCCGGCCGCTGGGCCGCGTTGACTTGGCGGTAGATCTCCGACTGGAACCACTGGGGTCGGGGCACCCGCTGGAGGACCATGCCCTCCTGTTCGGACGCCGACTGAATGGACAACGTTCCGTACCGCATGATCCGTTCCCACAGGGTGATGTTGAAGGAGACGTCGTTGACCCTCGTCAACGGCATGTCCCGGCCCTGCTTGGAGATGATGCCGTCACGCATCATCAGCCGCCGGTTGGTGAGGATGTAGACGGTGGTCGCCCACTTGAGCATGGGGACGAACCAGAAGGCCAGGGCGGCGACGACGCCCACGGCCACCACGACTCCGGCGGCGATCAGGCTCCAGTCCTCGTTCCAGGGAACGAAGAAGAGCGCGGTGCCGACGACACCGATGATGAGGAACAGCGCCACGAACTCTCCGGCGAGGAGGGTCCAGTGTTGACGCGCGACGTGGACGAGTTCTTCGTCATCGGAGAGATAGCGGTCCGCGATAGCCATAATGGTGATAATGGCACAAGGAACGGTTATTCGCCCGGTCGGACGTGCACGACGTCCCCGGCGCTGAGGGCCCGCCCGGCGACGAGCAGCCGGGCCTGGTCGTCGACCCCGGTGGCGGTGCCGTCGAGGAAGGTGCCTCCGGGGAGGTGAACGCGGACCCGGCGGCCGATGGTCACGCACACGTCCCGGTACTCGTCGGCGAACTTCCAGGTGGTGTAACGCCTTTCGAACTCCTCAAGGACCGCGACGAGGAGGGTCTCCCGAAGGGTGTGTGCGCCTTCCGCGCGGAGTGAGGTGGCGGTCTCCACGGGGAGTTCGTCGCGCGTCTGGGAGACGTTCAGCCCCATACCGACCACGATGGCGGGGTGGGAGGGGTCGGAGAAGTCGGCCTCGGCCAGGATTCCGGCGAGCTTGGTCTCTCCGACGAGGAGGTCGTTGGGCCACTTGAGCCGTGTGTCGAGCCCGGTGGTCCTGCGCACGCCTGCGACGGCCGCCAACCCCATGAGGGGGGACACCCAGCCGAGTTGTTCCGAGGGCACCTCGGGCCGGACCAGGAGCGAGAAGGTGAGCGCGACCCCCGGTGGGGTCGTGAAGCCGCGCCCCAGCCTTCCCTTTCCGGCGGTCTGGTGTTCGGTGACCAGCACGGTCCCCTCGGGGGCCCCTTCCCTGGACCTCGCGATCAGTTCGGTGTTGGTGGACCCCGCCTCGGGCACCACCTCGACCCGCCAGAGTCCGCCGGGGCGGATCGCGTTCCGGTCCAGGGGAGGGATCTCGTTCATCCGTCCATTAGAGCAGTCAGCCGGTGTTCTGGAGTCCGGCGGCCACTCCGTTGACGGAGAGCAGGAGCAGTCGTTCCAGGTGCTCGCTGTCCTCTTCGGACAGGGACTCGGACTCCTCGCCGCGCAGTGCCTCCAGGGCGCGGAGCTGGAGGTGGCTGAGCGCGTCCACGTAGGGGTTGCGCAGGTCCACGGCGCGGGACAGGACCGCGCGGTTCTCCAGCAGGCGGCTGTGGCCGGTCACCCTGAGGACGAGTTCGCGGGTCAGGTCGTACTCCCGCAGGACCGTCTCGCTGAGTTCGGGCCGGTCCCCCAGGGCGAGGTAGCGCTCAGCGATGGTGCGGTCGGTCTTGGCCAGGCTCATCTCCGCGTTGTCCAGCAGCGACGCGAACAGCGGCCACTCCTGGTAGGCGGCCTGGAGGACGGGCAGGTCCGCCACGGCGGCCAGGCCCGTGCCGAGGCCGAACCAGCCGGGCAGGTTCACCCGGGTCTGGGTCCACGCGAACACCCACGGGATCGCCCGCAGGTCGCCCAGGCCCTTGGCGGCGCTGCGGCGGGAGGGCCGCGACCCGAGGCGGAGGTCACCGAGCTCTTCGAGTGGGCTGACCCTGGAGAACCACACCGCGAAGCCGTCGGTGTTGATGAGCGAGAGGTACGCCTCCTGGGCGGCCTCCGCGATGGTGTCCGCGTGGCGCCGGTAGCGCTCGGCGGCGGCGCGCTCGTGCTCCTGGACGGTGTCGGTGGAGGCCATCAGGACGGCGTGGCCGACCTGTTCGATGTGGCGGCGGCCGATGGCGGCCTGGCCGTAGCGGGCGAAGATGACCTCGCCCTGTTCGGTGACCTTGAACCGGCCGTCGACCGAACCCGGCGCCTGGGCGAGCAGGGCGCGGCTGGCCGGACCGCCGCCGCGGCCGAGGGAACCGCCCCGGCCGTGGAAGAGGGTGAGGCGCACGTCGTGCTCGCGGGCCCACGCGGACAGCCGGGCCTGGGCGTCGTACAGGCGCAGGGTCGCGCTGACGGGACCCACGTCCTTGGCGGAGTCGCTGTAGCCGAGCATCACCTCGAGGCGGCGGTCGTTGTCGGCCAGCCGCTGGCGGACGGGCGGGAGTTCGAGCATCCCGGCCAGCACCCGGGGTGAGGCCTCCAGGTCCGCTCCGGTCTCGAAGAGCGGGATGACGTCCAGGACGGGCACACGCTTGGGCGGCAGGGCGTGGGTGGCCAGCTTGTGGACGGCCTCGATGTCCTCGGCCGAACGGGTGAAGCTGACGATGTAGCGGCGGCAGGCCTCCACGCCGAAGCGCTCCTGGATCCAGGAGACGGTCCGGATGGTGTCGAGGACCTCCTCCGTGCGCTCCGAGAGGGGCCCGCCGGACTCCAGCTCCTTGAGCGCGGCCGCGTGGACCTCGCTGTGCTGGCGGATCTCCAGTTCGGCCAGGTGGAAGCCGAAGGTCTCGGCCTGCCACACGAGGTGCTGGAGGTCGCCGTAGGCCTGGCGGACCGCCCCGGCGGCGGCGAGCGACTCCTGGACCAGACGCAGGTCGGTGAGGAACTCGTCCGCGTCGGTGTAGGCGAGGTCGGCGTCGCGTTCGCGGGTGGCGCGCAGGCGGGCCGTGGCCAGGAGCAGGAGCTGGCGGTGGGGTTCGTTGGGTGAGCGCTGGGTGATCTCGCCCATGAGCGTGGGCTGGCCCGCCTTCGCCTCGGAGATCGCGTCCCGGAGCGCCGGGCTGGCGGGCGTGAGGTTGGAGTAGACGGTGAGGGCGCGGGCCACCCGGCCGCAGGCGGTCTCCAGGCCGCGCAGGATGTGCTCGGACTGGATGGTCATCGCCTCGCGGGTCACCTCGTGGGTGACGAAGGGGTTGCCGTCCCGGTCGCCGCCGATCCAACTGCCGTAGCGGACGAACGGCGTGGCGCGGGGCGGGCGGGTTCCGGTGCCCTCGGGGTCGATGGCGGTGTCGAGGGTCCGGTAGACCTGCGGGACGATCGAGAAAATCGTTTCGTCGAAGGCGGCCAGGGCGGTGCGGACCTCGTCGAGCGGGTTCAGCTTGGTGTAGCGCAGCTGGGAGGTGCGCCAGAGGAGGTCGATCTCCTCCAGCAGGCGGCGGTGCGCCTCGGCGGCGGCGCCGCTGCCCTCGTGTGAGGTGTGCCAGGCCTCCAGTTGGGCGCTGATGCGCAGGATGGAGGTGGAGACGGCGCGGCGCCGGGCCTCGGTGGGGTGGGCGGTGAGCACGGGGTGGAACTCCATGCCCTCGACCAGTTCGGTCAGGCGCTCCTCGCCGCCCTCTCCCTCGCGGACGGCGCGCACGGCGGCGGCCAGGGACTCGCGGGGCGGGTTCGCGGCGTCGTCGCGTTCGCGCAGGGCGCGCATGCGCTGGTGTTCCTCGGCCAGGTTGGCCAGATGGAAGTAGACCGTGAAGGCGCGGGCGACCTGCTTGGCGCGTTCCAGGGGCCAGGCCGCGACCAGGCCGGTGATCTCCTCGGTCGTGACGGTCCCGTCGCGGGCACCGATCACGGCGTGTCGGAGTTTCTCGACATCGGCGAGCAGGTCCGCGCCGCCGCTTTCGGCGAGGACCGTTCCGAGCATCTCGCCGAGCAGCTTGACGTCATTCCTGAGCTGTTCGGGGACTTCCTGGCGGGCACTGTCGCGTTCTGCGCTAACCGCTGTCATAGGGCCGACCCTACAGAGATCGCGCCTGGCGGTATGTGCGCGGGGGCTGTTTTTCGCGGTTTTGCTCAGGCGTTAACCGGTGTTCCGGAAACGGGCGTAATTCACAATTACTCACTTTTCCCTTGCCCCCTTTACACATCGTGAGCCCCAGGGGTGATACCTCGACACTCGGACACCGGGAGGCTTCACCTACTGACGAGTAACCCGGGCCGCGTGAAGGCGAACCCGACCCCCGGAGCTAACCTGGGCTGTTATGGCCACCGAAGCCCCTGAACCGCTGTCCGCGGCTGAGATCGACATCCACACGACCGCGGGCAAGCTCGCCGACCTGCGACGACGCAGGTACGAAGCCGTGCACGCCGGCTCCGAGCGGGCTGTCGAGAAGCAGCACGCCAAAGGCAAGATGACCGCACGCGAGCGGATCGACGCGCTGGTCGATCCGGGCTCCTTCGTCGAGTTCGACGCACTGGCCCGGCACCGCTCGACCAACTTCGGCCTCGACGCCAACCGCCCCTACGGGGACGGTGTGGTGACCGGCCACGGAACCGTCGACGGTCGCCCCGTCGCGGTCTTCAGCCAGGACGTCACCGTCTTCGGCGGGTCGCTGGGCGAGGTCTACGGCGAGAAGATCTGCAAGGTCCTCGACCACGCCCTCACCAACGGGTGCCCCGTCGTGGGCATCAACGAGGGCGGCGGGGCGCGCATCCAGGAGGGCGTGGTCGCTCTCGGCCTGTACGCGGAGATCTTCAAGCGCAACACCCACGCGTCCGGGGTCATCCCGCAGATCTCCCTGATCATGGGCGCCACGGCGGGCGGACACGTCTACTCCCCCGCCCTCACCGACTTCGTGGTGATGGTCGACGAGACCTCCCAGATGTTCATCACCGGTCCCGACGTCATCAAGACCGTCACCGGCGAGGACGTCTCCATGGAGGAGCTCGGCGGCGCCACCACGCACTCCAGCAAGTCGGGGGTGGCCCACTACCGGGGCTCCGACGAGCAGGACGCCATCGACTACGTGAAGTCGCTGCTGTCGCACCTGCCCGACAACAACCTGGAGGAGACCCCGCGGCTGGCTCCCGAGGACGATCCCGGCGACGAGACCACTGACACCGACCTGGCCCTGGACACCTTCGTCCCGGACTCGGCCAACCAGCCGTACGACATCAAGCAGGTCATCGAGTCGGTCCTGGACGACGGCGACTTCCTCGAGGTGCACGCCCAGTTCGCCACGAACATCGTGGTGGGCTTCGGTCGGGTCGACGGCCGTTCCGTGGGCATCGTCGCCAACCAGCCCATGAGCTTCGCGGGCTGCCTGGACATCGACGCCTCCGAGAAGGCCGCCCGGTTCGTGCGCACCTGCGACGCGTTCAACGTCCCGGTCCTCACCTTCGTGGACGTGCCCGGCTTCCTGCCCGGCACCGACCAGGAGTGGGACGGCATCATCCGCCGGGGAGCCAAGCTCCTGTACGCCTACGCCGAGGCCACCGTGCCGCTGATCACCGTGATCACCCGCAAGGCCTTCGGCGGGGCCTACGACGTGATGGGGTCCAAGCACCTGGGCGCCGACGTCAACCTGGCCTGGCCCACCGCGCAGATCGCCGTCATGGGCGCGCAGGGGGCGGTCAACATCCTGCACCGGCGCACCCTGGCCGCCGCCGACGACGTCGAGTCCGAGCGCGCCCGCTTGGTGGGTGAGTACGAGGACACCCTGCTCAACCCGTACTCGGCGGCTGAACGCGGCTACGTGGACGGGGTCATCCTGCCCTCCGAGACCCGCGTCCAGGTGGCCAAGGCGCTGAAGGCGCTGCGCAA
Organism: Nocardiopsis prasina DSM 43845; assembly: GCF_000341265.1. Taxonomy (GTDB): domain Bacteria; phylum Actinomycetota; class Actinomycetes; order Streptosporangiales; family Streptosporangiaceae; genus Nocardiopsis; species Nocardiopsis prasina. Next base: position 19,315 of record NZ_ANAE01000004.1, read on the forward strand.
CAAGCGCAAACAGCTGCCGCCCAAGAAGCACGGGAACATCCCGCTGTGAGCGCCCAGGAGAAGGCGTCCCCGCACCTGGTCGTGGTCCGGGGTGAGCCCACCGAGGAGGAGCTCGCCGTCCTCACCGCCGTGCTCACCGCCCGCGCCGCGGCGGCCCGCGCGGGCTCCGAGGCGCCCGAGCCAGAGCGGCCCGCGTCGGGCTGGCGGGACCGCGCGCACCACATGCGCGTCCCGCCGCGCCCCGGCCCCGGCGCCTGGCGCCTGAGCACCAGGTGACCCTGACGTGCTCCCCCGTTACCCAGACCCTTCGTCGAGCGGTCGGCGTGTGACCCGCTCCGTGCTCCAGCTGGAGGATTTCCACCGTGCGTAAAGTTCTGATCGCCAACCGAGGCGAGATCGCCGTGCGCATCGCCCGCGCCTGCCGCGACGCCGGGATCGCCAGCGTCGCCGTCTACGCCGAACCCGACCTGGACGCCCTGCACGTCAAGGTCTCCGACGAGGCGCACAGCCTGGGCGGCTCCACCCCGGCCGACTCCTACCTGGACATCGGCAAGCTCCTGGCGATCGCCGCCTCCTCCGGCGCGGACGCCGTCCACCCCGGCTACGGGTTCCTGGCCGAGAACGCCGACTTCGCCCAGGCCGTCATCGACGCCGGGCTGACCTGGATCGGCCCACCCCCGTCCGCGATCACCGCCCTGGGCGACAAGGTCCAGGCCCGACACATCGCGCAGAAGGTCGGCGCACCCCTGGTCGCGGGCACACCCGACCCGGTGGAGTCCGCCGAGGAGGTCGTGGCCTTCGCCACCGAGCACGGGCTGCCGATCGCGATCAAGGCCGCCTTCGGCGGCGGCGGCCGCGGCCTGAAGGTGGCGTACACGCTGGACGAGGTCGCCGACGCCTACGAGTCGGCGGTGCGCGAGGCGGTGACCGCGTTCGGTCGCGGCGAGTGCTTCGTGGAGCGCTACCTGGACAAGCCGCGCCACGTCGAGACCCAGTGCCTGGCCGACACCCACGGCAACGTCGTGGTGGTCTCCACCCGTGACTGCTCCCTCCAGCGCCGCCACCAGAAGCTGGTCGAGGAGGCACCCGCGCCGTTCCTGTCCCCCGACCAGACAGAGCGCCTGTACAGCGCCTCCAAGGCCATCCTCAAGGAGGCGGGCTACGTCGGCGCGGGCACCTGCGAGTTCCTCGTCGGGGTGGACGGCACCATCTCGTTCCTGGAGGTCAACACCCGCCTACAGGTCGAACACCCGGTCACCGAGGAGGTCACCGGCATCGACCTGGTCCGCGAGATGTTCCGCGTCGCGGACGGCGAGGAGCTGGGCTACGGCGACCCCGAGATCCGCGGCCACTCCTTCGAGTTCCGGATCAACGCCGAGGACCCGGGCCGGGGCTTCATGCCCGCCCCCGGCACCATCACCGCCCTGAACCTGCCCGGCGGGCCCGGGGTGCGGGTGGACACCGGCTGCGAGGCCGGGTTCACCGTCCCGCAGGCCTTCGACTCGATGGTCGCCAAGCTGATCGTCACCGGACGCACCCGCACCGAGGCGCTCCAGCGCTCCAAACGGGCCCTGGCCGAGTTCACCGTGGGCGGGATGCCCACGGTGATCCCCTTCCACCAGGCCGTCGTCGAGGACCCGGCGTTCGCCCCGGCCGACCCCGACCAGCCGTTCGGGGTGTACACGCGCTGGATCGAGTCCGAGTTCGACAACCACATCGCGCCCTGGTCGGGTGAGCCCGGCACGGCCGAGCCGGTCGAGCGGGAGACCGTGACGGTGGAGGTCGGCGGCAGGCGCGTCGAGGTCGTCCTGCCCGCGTCGCTGGGCGCCGCGGCGGCCCCGGAGGCCGGGAACGGCGGCGGGCGCAGGAAGCGCGCGGCCCGCAAGGGCGGCGCCGCTGCGGCGGCAGGTGGGGACTCCCTGGTCTCGCCGATGCAGGGCACCGTGGTCAAGCTGGTGGCCCAGGAGGGCCAGCAGGTGGCCGAGGGCGAGACGGTGGTGGTCATCGAGGCCATGAAGATGGAGCAGCCGCTCACCGCCCACCGAGCCGGGGTCGTGACCGGCCTCAAGGTCACCCCCGGCGAGACCGTCGGCAACGGCGCGGTGGTCTGCGACATCAAGGACGCGTAGGCGTTCCGGCCCCCGGGGCACGGGAGGGGAGGCACCGCGTCGGTGCCTCCCCTCCGCCGTCCCCGGGGTGATCCTCGTCGCGTCCGGAGACGGGAAGATCCAGCACAGTAAGGGCTCCTGTGCACGCCTTCGGGAAGAACGTCCGACTGTGTATGGAAAAGGTAAGTGATACGGGTTATTGTTCTCGACTGTGACGAACATCTGGGGACTGACGCGAAGGTGGCACATCGACCTGTGCCGCTTCAGCAGCCACGCGTGTAGCTAGGTCCACGCGCGCCCGCGCCCTCGGCCGGGCAGCGCGCCGCTCACCCTTCCCAGGTCACCCTTCCCGGTGATGCCCGACCCATCCCCTGCGCCGAGCTCCCGCGGCCCGCCGCGCCGACCCGTGACGTCGAACGCGAGCGCCCGGCCACCCATTACTGGAGTCATCCTTCCGTGTCTGAGCAGACCACAGTTCCCAGACGTAAGCCGCGTTTCCCGTTCGCCGCACAGGTCCTCGCCGGTGTGGTGCTGGGCATCGTCCTCGGTGTCGTCGCCCTCCAGATCGGTCCCGTCGGCGACGGTGAGCCCAACTGGCTGGCCGTCACCCTCCAGACCGTCGGTTCGACCTTCGTCGCGCTGCTGCGCACGATCGTGCCGCCGCTGATCGTCCTGGCCGTCATCTCCTCCATCGCCAACCTGCGCAACGTCGCCAACGCCGCGCGCCTGGCCTGGAAGACCCTCCTCTGGTTCGCCATCACCGCGCTGGTCTCCGTGGCCATCGCGATCGTGATCGGCCTGACCCTGCGCCCCGGCCTGAACAGCGCCGTGGACGCGGGCACCGCCGCGGAGCCCTCCACCACCGGCTCCTGGCTGGCCTTCATCGAGAGCATCGTCCCGGCCAACTTCCTGGGCCTGGCCGCGAGCACCTCCGCCGCCGACGACGGCTCGCTGAGCACGTCGCTGTCGTTCAACGTGCTCCAGCTGATCGTCATCGCCGTGGTCCTGGGCATCGCCGCAGTGAAGGTCGGCAAGCCCGCCGAGCCCTTCATCGCGTTCACCTCCTCCACGCTGGAGGTCGTGCTCAAGGCCCTGTGGTGGGTCATCCGCCTCGCCCCGATCGGCACCGTGGGTCTGCTGGGCAACGCCGTCTACAGCTACGGCTGGACCACCATCGGCGCGCTCGGCCAGTTCACGATCGCGATCTACCTCGGCCTGGCCCTGGTGCTGTTCGTCGTCTACCCGGTGGTCGCCCGCCTCAACGGCCTCTCCCCGGTCAAGTACTTCACCGGTGTGTGGCCCGCCGTCCAGCTCGGCTTCGTGTCGCGCTCCTCGCTGGGCACCCTGCCCGTCACCCAGCGCGTCGCCGAGCAGAACCTCGGCGTGCCGCGCCACTACTCCGCCTTCGCTGTGCCGTTCGGCGCCACCACGAAGATGGACGGCTGCGCCGCGATCTACCCGGCGATCTCGGCGATCTTCGTCGCCCAGTTCTTCGGCCTGAGCCTCGGCCTGACCGACTACCTGCTGATCGTGTTCGTCTCGGTGATCGGTTCCGCCGCCACCGCGGGCACCACCGGCGCCACCGTCATGCTGACCCTGACCCTGTCCACGCTGGGTCTGCCCCTGGAGGGCGTGGGTCTGCTGTTGGCCGTCGACCCGATCCTGGACATGGGCCGTACCGCCACCAACGTGGCCGGTCAGGCGCTGATCCCCGCGATCGTCGCCAAGCGCGAGGGCATCCTCGACGTGGTCCGCTACAACGCCCCGCGCGGCATCACCGGCTTCGTCCCGGAGGACCAGCCCGGCACCGTCACCGGTGACGCGATCGCCGCCGAGCGCGCGGAGGCCGAACGCGCCGCCGCCGAGGGTCCGCAGGACCGGGCCTCCTCGGAGCAGGACTCCGATCTCGCGGAGTCCGCCGCACGGAGCTAGCCGCTCCCCGCACCACGACGAGGCCCGCCGAGTTCCGCTCGGCGGGCCTCGTCGTTCCTCCGCACCGCCACCCCTGACGGCAAGAAACCGGACACGGAGGCTGACCTCGGGAACTGTGGGGGCCTCCTGTTCGTCCTGTGGTTGAGGGAGGCGAGAGGATCGACATGTTGCGCCGCTTGGTAACACCCACAGTGCTGACCGCCGGGCTCGCGGCGGCGATGGTGACGGTGGGAGCGGCTTCGGCCGCCGCCGACACCGGGACCGAACCCCCGCAGACGCAGGACATCGTCGCGGAGCTGGAGAACGACGGGGTCTTCGTCGACCCGTCGATCGAGGGCTTCCCGAGCGGTGACGAGGCCGCCCTGGAGGCGGCCGTCGCGAACGCGGACAGCCCCGTCTACTACGTGCTCCTGCCGAGGGAGGTCGCCACCTCCGAGGCCGGGGTGAACGCCGTGCTGGCGCCGGTCATGGCCGAGGTCGGCGACGGCGCCTACGGCGTCCTGGGCGGGAGCGAGCACCTCTACGTCACCTCCCCCAACCTGGAGGACACCGACGCCATCAGGGAGGTCGCGCTCTCGGAGGGCGGCAACAACCCGACGGACGCCCTTGTGGCGGTGCCCGAGGCCGTCCAGACCACCGAGACCGCCAACGAAGCCCCGACCGGGGGCGGCGGCTCGGGACTGGTGCTGCTCACCGTCCTGGTGCTGGTCGCCGCCGCGGGCGGCTGGTACGTGTACAACGCCCGCAAGAAGCGCGAGGCCGAGAAGGCCAAGCAGCTCCAGGAGATCAAGCAGATGGCCACCGAGGACGTCGTCCGCCTCGGTGAGGACGTCGCCCGCCTGGAGATCGACCTGTCCCAGGTGGACGAGGCCACCCGCAGCGACTACTCGCGGGCCATGGACTCCTACGACCAGGCCAAGGCCCAACTGGACACCATCCAGGAGCCCGAGCAGGTCAAGCAGGTGACCAGTGCCCTGGAGGACGGCCGCTACTACATGTCCGCCACCCGGGCCCGGATGAACGGCGAGCCGGTGCCGGCGCGGCGCGGCCCCTGCTTCTTCAACCCGCAGCACGGACCGTCCAGCGAGGACGTCACCTGGGCCCCGCCCGGCGGGTCCCCCCGGTCGGTCACCGCGTGCGCGGTCTGCGCCCAGGCGGTGCGCACCGGCGGCCAGCCGGACGTGCGCATGGTCGAGGTGGACGGTGAGCGCCGTCCGTACTACGACGCCGGTCCCGCGTACTCGCCCTACGCCGGCGGCTACTTCGGCATGAACATGATGATGGGCATGTTCACCGGCATGATGATGGGCTCCATGATGGGGTCGATGATGGGCGGCGGCATGATGGACGCCGGAGGGGACATGGGCGACGGCGGCGGAGGCGACTTCGACGGCGGCGGCGACTTCGGGGACTTCGGCGGCTTCGACTTCTAGCCGCTGACGCCACACGCGAGAACAGGCCCCGGGAGAGGTGAACTCTCCCGGGGCCCTTCGCGTGTCCTACTCCCGGCGCCCGGCGGGGGCGGCGGATTCCTGGTGGACGCCCTCCACCCAGCGCTGAACGGCTTCGGCGGTCTCCACCGGCGTCGCCTCGGTGGTGTCGAGCAGGGTGACGGGCGGCCGCAGCTCCTCGGCCTCGGCCGTCAGCCAGTCCTGGTGGTCCAGTGTCTCGGCGATCCTGGCCTCGTCCCAGCCGCGCCAGGACGGACGCCCCCGCAGCCTCTCGGCGAGCGGACGCGGTTCACAGGTGAGCGCGAGGTAGTGGACGCCCGAGAAGAGCGCGCGCTCGGGCAGGTGCTCCAGCTCGGGCGGGACCACGGTTCCGCAGAGCACGACGGGCCGCCCGCTCTGCTGGACCATGGCGGCGGTGCGGAGCCAGGTGGAGCGGAACAGGCGGTGGTCGTCGGCCGGGTCGCGCAGGCCGCCCACCCAGAGGAGGTCCTGTTCGAGGACGACGAACCCCTCCCCCAGGCGTGCCAGGAGTTCCCTGGCCACGGTGGACTTGCCCGTGCCGCTGGGCCCCGTGACGCACAGGAGCGGCAGCCGAAGAAAGGGACGGGTCAGACCGCAGGAGGAGCAGCGGAGCAGGTGCTCCCCTGCTCCCGTGTCGGGTTCCCCGTCCCACTCCCCGCAGTGAGTACAAATCAGCGGGTGCACGGCCGTTACCTCTGCGGCTAGTCGAAGAGCTGTTCCAGGAACCCCTTGCGGCGATGCCGGTAGGGGCGGGGGGAGTCGTTGTAGCCGCCGCGGTAGGCGGGGGGGGGGGC
>NZ_ANAE01000005.1 GCF_000341265.1 Nocardiopsis prasina DSM 43845
CGCGGGGAGTCGGGGTAGGCGCGCCGCTGACCCGGGTGCTGGCCAGGGTGCTGGCCCGGATAGGGCTGGGGCGAATGGGGGTCGGGCGGGACGGCGCCGTAGTGGCGCTGTTCGGCGGACACCACGCGCTCCAGCTCGCCGCGGTCCAGGAAGATCCCCTGGCAGCCGTCACACCGGTCGATGTGGACGCCCTGACGGTCGTAGGTACGCATCTGGCTTTGGCACTTCGGACAGATCACCCCGAAAAGGTATGCCCGGGGTTGTCAAGGACGGGTAAGGAAGCCGGGCCCGCCGTGTGTCCTGCACGTGATCCACACGGCGGGCGGGCCCTGACGTACTCCCGGGGCGTTTCCGGGCGCCTACTCCGGGGAGGCGAGCATGAGCGAACGCGCGGCCTCGGTGACGCTGCCGGACAGCGACGGGTACACCGAGAAGGTGTGCGCGATGTCGTCGACGGTCAGGCGCTGCTGCACCGCGATGGACACGCCCAGGATGAGCTCGCTGGCGCGCGGGCCGACGATGACGCCGCCGAGGACGATCCCGGTGTGCTGACGGCAGATCAGCTTGACGAAGCCGTCCTTGACCTGGTTCATCTTGGCGCGCGGGTTGGTGTTCAGCGGCAGGGTGACGGTGCGGCCGTCGATCCGACCGCTGCGCACGTCGTCCTCGCTGGCGCCGACCGCGGCCAGCTCGGGGTGGGTGAACACGGTGGAGGCGACGGTGGACAGCTGGAGCGGGGAGACCGCCTCGCCGAGCGCGTGCCACATGGCGATGCGCCCCTGCATGGCGGCCACGGACGCCAGCATGTTCACGCCGGTGCAGTCACCGGCGGCGTACACGCCCGGGACGGTGGTGCGGGAGACCCGGTCGACCTCGACGAACCCGCCCCTGCCGAGGCGTACCCCGGCCTCCTCCAGGCCCAGGCCCTCGGTGTTGGGGATCATGCCGACGGTCATCAGGCAGTGGCTAACGTCCACCCTCC
>NZ_ANAE01000006.1 GCF_000341265.1 Nocardiopsis prasina DSM 43845
GCCTCCTCCAGGCCCAGGCCCTCGGTGTTGGGGATCATGCCGACGGTCATCAGGCAGTGGCTACCGTCCACCGTCCGGCCGTCGGAGAGGGTCACCCGGACGCCGTCCTCGGTGCGCACGACCGACTCGGCGCGGGTCTGGCTGAGGACCGTCATGCCGCGTCGCATGAAGACCTCCTCCAGCACCTCGGCGGCGTCGGAGTCCTGCGTGGGCATGACCAGTTCGCGCGAGGACACGAGGGTGACGTCGGATCCCAGGGCCTGGTAGGCGCTGGCGAACTCGGCGCCGGTGACACCGGAGCCGACGACGATCAGCTTCTCCGGCAGCTCCTCCAGGTCGTAGATGTGGCGCCAGGTCAGGATGCGCTCGCCGTCCGGTTTGGCGGTGGGCAGCTCGCGGGGGTGGGCGCCGGTGGCGATGAGGACGACGTCCGCGCGGATGCGGCGGTCGCCGACGGCCACGATGTGCGGGTCGACCAGCCGGGCCTCCCCGATGACCACCTCCACGCCCTCCTTGACCAGGCGGGCGCGGGTGTCGTCGGACTGGGCCCGGGCCAGGCGCTTGATCCGCGCGTTGATCTGGTCGATGTCGACCTCGACGGGCTCCTTGTGCTCCTCGGCCGCCGGGATGTGGATGCCCAGGCTGGCCGACTCGCGCACGTACGTGGTGCGGGTGGACGTGGCGATCAGGCTCTTGGAGGGGACGCAGTCGGTGAGGACGCAGGAACCGCCGATGCCGTCGCGTTCCACCACGGTCACGTCCGCGCCCAACTGCGCGGCGACCAACGCCGGCTCATAGCCCCCGGGCCCGCCACCGATGATCACGACCTTCGTCACGCTGCTTCACTCCCTCTGCGGGTGGTGCGGCCTACCCGTTCCCGGTCCGGGGCGATGTTCGGGCATGGCAGGGCACCACCTGGTTGTCTCGCTTACCTCCATTGTCGGCCATGCCGGGTGTCGATGACCGCAGCCACCCCCGGTCAACGGGCGGCCGGGGTCGGGGAGTGGCCCGTCGGACCCCCTCGCAAGCTCGGAGAATGCGACGAAGGACACGTGGATCGGGTACCGGGTTCACTCGAGGCGACATGTACATTCCGCCCTTCGGACACCCTGCGTTGCGCTCCGGGGCCAACTGACTACAGAGCGGTAGTATCCGACTTGTGAGCGAATCAGAGCAGCCGCCCCGAACCACGGGCGAGGCGAAGCAACTGGCGGACTCCGCGGCGAAGGAGCTGTTGGCCCGGGCCGGTGCCGACAGTTTCGACGCCCTGATGGTGCTCGGCTCCGGCTGGGCGGGCGTGGTGGACACGCTGGGCACGGCCGACATCGAAATCGACGCGAGCGAACTGCCCGGATTCGTGCGGCCCACCGCGGAGGGGCACAGCGACAAGGTCCGCAGCATGTGGGTGGGCGAGAAACGCGTCCTCGTGTTCATGGGACGCGTCCACCTCTACGAGGGCTTCGGCCCGATGGTGGCCACGCACGCCGTGCGGACGGGGATCGCCGCGGGCGCGCGGGTCGCGGTACTGACCGGTTCCGCCGGTTCCCTGCGCACCGACTTCCAGCCCGGACAGCCGGTGGTCGTGCGGGACCACATCAACCTCACCGCGAGTTCGCCGTTGGCCGGGCCCGACTTCGTCGACCTGAGCCATGCGTACAGCGAGCGGCTGAGGGGGATCATCCACGACGTGGACGTCACCCTCGCGGAGGGTGTGTACGTGGCGACGACGGGCCCGCAGCTCCAGACACCGACCGAACTGAAGGTGCTGCGGCAGGCGGGGGCCGACGTGGTGGGGCGCTCGATCGCCCTGGAGACCATCGCGGCCGTCGAGATGGGGGCCGAGGTCCTGGGCCTGTCGATCGTCAGCAACGACGCGCTGGGGGCGGTGCTGGAGCCGTTCGAGCAGGAGCGCGCCCTGGAGGTCGTGACCCAGCGGGCACGTCGGCTGGGTGAACTGCTCAACCGGGTGGTCACGGCGGCCTGAGCAGCGCGTCGGTTCCTTCAGAAGGGACCGCGGGAACAGCACGAAGCCCGGCCGAGGCCGGGCTTCGTCGTGCTGGGTGTCGGCGGCCCTGGGGCCGCGTTCGGTAGTGGCTGGGGCGCCTTCGACCGGACCCGGTGCCGGTACCGGCGTGGCGAGCGTACATCCCGAGGCCGTGGGATGGACGGTACCGACCGTGGGCCCGGTCGAAGGCGGTGCTTTCCCCGGTGCCGCTCCGCGCCCGGGATCCCCGCAGACCCCGTTGGACTGGCGCTGGCAGCACCTTCTCTTCCCGATATTCAGTTGAACCGCGCGCGTTGCCCTGGGAGAAGGTCCGGGTGGGTGGCCATCCGCGCGAAGCCCGCCCACCCGGAACGTTCTCCCTTAGGCATGCCTAACCTAACCAGAACTCCGGGGGGTGCGTCAACCCCGCGTCCGGTGTGCCCGCCCGGCGCCCGGGCCGGGCCCCGCCCGTTCGTTCGCGGTCCCGGCAGACGACGGACCCGGCCTCTCGCACCTCGCGAGGGACCGGGTCGGATCCGGGGAAACAGCTGGTCAGGCGATCAGCAGCACGGCCGCCAGGAGCACCAGCGGCACGGCGAGGACGACGATGACCTCGACCGGGACCATCGTCTGCGGGCGGTCCTCGGCGCCCAGGGCGGCCGGGCCCGCCTCGTCGATCTCCTTGATGGGGCCGCGCAGCGGACGCGCACGGTGCCTCTCCGCGTCACGGCGCAGCTCACGGGCGACCAGGTCCATCGGACGCATCGTGGTCGGGTCCCTGTCGTCGTCGTGGTCCAGGTAGCCGGACTCACGGCGCATGTTCTCCCGCACCTTGGTCCGCTTGGTCTCACGCAGGGGCCAGGACCGGTAGACCCGCTCCGGGGTGTGCACCCGCAGGACGTCCACCACGTCCACCCACACCACGGCCGCCCACGGCACGAAGGTCTCGCGCAGCGGGTTCACCATCCGGATGCCGCGCTCGGTGGAGACCACGCGGGGACGCAGCCACGCCGCGTAGACGATGGCGACGCTGAGCACCAGGACGGCCCCGGCGATCCAGGCCGCGCGGTCCTGACCGCGCACCACCAGGTCCAACAGCAGCAGGACCGCGACCACCACCCACACGATCGCCATCACCCGGGAGGACGTCGAGTAGTGCGTGGTGACCCCCTCGGCGGATCCGGCCATCAGTGCGTCGCCCACTTCAGCTGGGCGAAGCCCGGCTTGATGGTGCCGTTGATCAGCGCCAGCCGCTCGTCGAACGGCAGGAAGGCCGACTTCATGGCGTTGACGGTGAACCACTGGAGGTCGTCCCAGTCGTACCCGAAGGCCTCGCTCAGCTTGGCGAACTCCTCCGACAGGGTGACCCCGCTCTGGAGGCGGTTGTCGGTGTTGACCGTGACCCTGAAGCGCAGGTCGCGCAGGAGGCCGATCGGGTGCCCGGCGATGGACTCGGCGGCCCCCGTCTGGATGTTGGAGCTGGGGCACATCTCCAGCGGGACGCGCTTGTCCCGCACGTACTGGGCCAGACGCCCCAGCACCGGCACGCCGTTCTCGTTGGTGGTGATGTCGTCGATGATGCGCACGCCGTGCCCGAGCCGGTCGCAGCCGCACCACTGGAGCGCCTCCCAGATGGAGGGCAGCCCGAAGGCCTCACCCGCGTGGATAGTGAAGTGGAAGTTCTCCCGGCGCAGGTACTCGAAGGCGTCCAGGTGACGGGTGGGCGGGTTGCCCGCCTCCGCGCCGGCGATGTCGAAACCGCTGACGCCGGCGTCGCGGTACCGGACCGCCAGCTCGGCGATCTCCGACGAGCGCGCCGCGTGGCGCATGGCCGTGACCAGCTGCCCCGTGCGGATGCTCCGCCCCGCGTCGGCGGCGCGCTTCTCGCCCAGTTCGAGCCCCTCCTGGACGGCCTCGACGACCTCCTCCAGGGTGAGCCCGCCCTCCAGGTGCTGCTCGGGGGCGTAGCGCTGCTCCGCGTAGACCACGCCGTCGGCGGCCAGGTCCTCCGCGGCCTCGGCCGCCACCCGCACGAGGGCGTCGCGGCTCTGCATGACCGCGGTGGTGTGGGCGAAGGTCTCCAGGTAGCGCTCCAGCGACCCGGAGTCCGACGCGTCGCGGAACCAACGCCCCAGCTCGGCCGGGTCGTAGGTGGGCAGGTCGCGGTAGCCCGCCTCCTGCGCGAGCTCCACCACCGTGGACGGGCGCAACCCGCCGTCGAGGTGGTCGTGCAGGAGCACCTTGGGCGCCCGGCGGATCTGTTCGACTGTGAGTGGCTGGTTCATCCATTCAGGATGCCACCAGGCGGTGCGGGCACCCGACACGGCGACACGAAGTTACCGACGATCCGGCAGAAGCCGCCCGGTCGCACCGGTGGGGCCGGTCGGGGGCCGCCCGTGGGGGACGGTGGCCCGGAGGGCGGTCAGGCCAGGGCCTGGGTGTCCACGCGGGCGCCCTCGGGCGCGTCCTCCCACAGCGAGGTGAGCGCCGTCGTCACCATGAGGCGGGTGCCGACGCCGATCGCGCGCTCGTCGGCGTCGAACGTGCCCCGGTGCAGGTCCAGCATGTCGCCGCTCCAGTCCGGGGAGTGGGTGCCCAGACGTGCCAGCGCGCCCGGCGCGTGCTCCAGGTACCAGGCGAAGTCCTCCCCGCCCAGGCTCTGCGGGGTCGGCGTGACCGCGTCGGCGCCCAGGGCCAGGGTGGTGGCCTCGCGCATGATCTCCACGCTGCGGGCCTCGTTGATGGTGGGCGGGACACCCCTGCGGTAGGTGACCTCGGCGTCGGCGCCGTAGGCAGAGGCGACCGACTCCACCAGGCCCTTGAGGATGTCGGGGGCGGCGTGCCAGGCCTCGTCCTCAAGGCAGCGCACGGTGCCCTCGGCGACGGCGTCGTCGGGGATGACGTTGGGCGCCGAACCCGCGCTGATCCGACCCCACACCAGGCTGAACCCGGCCCGGGGGTCGATCCGGCGGGACAGCGCGGCGGGCAGCTCCGTGACGATCTTGCCGAGGGCGTAGACGAGGTCGGAGGTCAGGTGCGGCCGCGCGGTGTGCCCGCCCGGCCCGGACAGGCGCACCATGATCTGGTCGCAGGCGGCGGTGATCCCGCCGGTGCGCAGTCCCACCTTGCCGACCATCTGGCGGGGGTCGCAGTGCAGGGCGAAGACCCGGTCCACGCCCTCCATGCCACCGGCCCTGACGACCTCGACCGCGCCGCCGGGGAGCTCCTCGGCGGGCTGGAAGAGGAGGCGGACGCGGCCGGGCAGCGCGCCCGCCCGGTCCTGCTGGGCGAGGAAGATCCCCGTGGCCAGCAGGACCGTGGTGTGCACGTCGTGTCCGCAGGCGTGGGCGACGCCGGGGACCGTGGAACGGTAGGGGACGTCCTTCTCGTCGGTGAGGGGAAGCGCGTCGATGTCGGCGCGAAGGGCGACCATGGGGCCGGGGCCGTCGCCGATGTCACAGATCAGGCCGGTGCCCCGGGGCAGGGTTCGGGGGGCGAGCCCCGCCTGCCGCAGGCGCTCGGCCAGTCGGCCCGTGGTGCGGTGTTCGGCGAAGGCCAGCTCCGGGTGCATGTGCAGGTCCTGGCGGAATCCCGTGAGCTCCCGCTCATGGCGCGCCAGAAAAGCCGTCAACTGCTCCGGCAGGTCACGTCCCTGCATGCGAGGGTCCCCATTTCGTTACTTCTATCGCGCGCCGACAAATGCCGCGCGGGCGGTGTCCCCCTCGAACTCGGCGGAGAGCAGGTCCACGACGTCTTCGAGCGAACCGCCTTCGGCGACCACCGCCCGCTGACGCTCGTAGGAGGCGCCCTTGTCCAGGATCTCGGAGATCAGGTCCAGGTCCTCCGCGCAGCCCAGGCGGGCGGCGACCGGCGCCAGTTCGCGGACCAGCTCGTAGAGGTCGTCACGGATCGGAACCGTGGTTCCGTGTCCGTCCGTGATGACACGAGCGTCGAGTCCGTAGCGGGTGGCCCGCCACTTGTTGTCCTTCACCACCCAGGACGGCGGGCTGGGCAAGCTGTACCCGCGGTCGAGCTGGTGATCGAACAGCTCCACCAGACACTGGGAGAGAGCGGCGGCCATTCCCACCTCGCGCAAGGTGGGAATCCCGTCGAACATCCGGATCTCGATGGTGCCGAAATCCGGGTGCGGACGGATGTCCCACCAGACTTCCTTGATAGAGGCGATGGTACCCGCATTGAGAAGGGTTTCGAGGTAATCCTCGAAAGCGGGCCACCCGGGGAGGTTCGGCGGAGGCCCCGAGGTGGGGAGCGCGCCGAAAACAATCGAGCGCGCGGAGGCCAACCCCGTGTCGTGACCACCCCAAAACGGGCTAGAAGCACTCAAAGCCAGAAAATGTGGGAGATACTTCGCAAGTGCGTTCACAATGGGAATGGCCTTCTCCTGGCCGCGCACCCCCACGTGGACGTGCACACCGCAGGTCAGGATCCTGCGGGCCAGCCACTGCATCTGGTCGACCAGCTCCCCGTACCGCTTGCCGGGGCTCAGCTGTTGGTCCCGCCAGTGGTCGATCGGGTGGGTACCGGAACACGTCAGCGTGGCACCACGGGGTTCCAGCACCTCCCGCATGCGCGCCACGTTGCGACCGAGGTCGCGCTTGGCCTCCTCGACCGTCTCGCAGATTCCCGTGACGACCTCCACCTGTGACTGCATCAGTTCGTGCCGCAGCGGGGGGACCGCGGCCTCACTACTGAGGTCCGGGAGTTCGGCGAGGAGCTGCCCCGCCTCCTGCCGCAGATGGCGACTGTTCCGGTCGACGAGTTGGAGTTCCCACTCGACCCCGAGTGTCGCGCGCTCGGACGATTTGAATGCGATTCCCATCTGACCTCCTGGTGTGGGACAGCCCTTGTGACCGACGCACCGTTGGTCCCGGAGAACCGGTCATCCGGGACAGAGGAGGACTACCCGTCTCACACCGCGCGCATACGGAATCAACCCACAGTAAAAAACGACTTCTTTCCGATCGTTTTCCGTTTCCGTGGCGAGGCACCCCGTACCCTCAACGCCACCGCCGCGACACCCGCCGTGAACGCCGCCACGACCAGCGACAACCCCAGGGCGAGCAGCCGCTGGGCGAGTCGGCGCTCGGCCAGGTCCTCCGGACTCGGCCGCAGCACCGGGCGCGGACGCGTCCAATCCATGCCGTTCTCCTCGGGCAGCGGGAAGGACCCGGTGTAGGGCGGCTGCATCGGCAGCCAGGTGGCCGTCCAGGCCGCGCTGAACATGATCACGCGCATCACCAGGTTGATCCACACCAGCAGACCGACCAGGACGGCGAAGGACGCGTACACGGGATTGCCGAGCGTCCCGGCCAGCAACTGCGTCGCGACGTTCTTGAGGATCTCGAACCCCACGGCGCCCAACAGGGCTCCGCGCCACATCTGGGCTGTGGGCCGCCCCGCCCCCGACAACAGGGCGAAGGCCAGCACGAACAGGCACATGTTCACGCCGATCGCGATGACCAGCGCCAGGGCCCGCAGGGACAGGTTGGCCACCAGCGACCCGTCCAGCCCCACCAGGGAGAGCATCCACACCGTGGCGGTCTGCATGAAACTGGTGAAGGCGACCGTGAAGAGCAGCGCCGTGCCCAACGCGATCATGACCAGCAGGTCGACCAGCTTGCGCACCAGGAAGTTGGGGCCCTGCCGGAGGCTGTTCAGCCAGATGGTGTGCAGAGCCTCCCGCAGCGCCGACACCGAGTTCAGCCCCGCGTACAACAGGCCCAGCAGACCGATCACACTCGCACCCACCCGGGCCTTGGCGATCTGCTCCATGGGCAGCTGGTCGGACAGCCCGGGCAGCACCTCGTCCAGCGCCCGCTCAAGGTAGGAGGTGAGCTCCACCTGCTGGGAGGCGAGGAAACCCACCACGGCGAAGGCCAGCGCCAGCAACGGGAAGAAGGACAGGAAGGCGAAGTAGGTGACCGCCCCGGCCAACTGGGTGCCGTTGCGGTCCGAGTAGCGCCCGTAGGCCCGCACCAAGTGGTCGACCGACGGGTACCGGCGTCTCAGCGTCCAGTAACCGTCCATCGCCGCGTTCTGGTAACGCTGGGCCGTGTCCTTGGCACGGTCCGCCGCTGGTGACATGGGGTCCCTTCTGTTTTGGGTTTCCGCTTCGCTTCAACCCGTGTTCAGCGCCTTTGCAGAGGAACCTTCGGCGCCTGCGGTGCGATGGCTCGTTCCTCGCAATCCCACCTCCACCACCTCCAGAACCCTCTCCGGCACCCTCACCTTCTTGGGCCTCCGCTTCGCTTCGGCCCGTGTTCAGCGCCTTTGCAGAGGGATTTGGGTTCAAGGCAACAGCCTGGCTCGTTCCTCGCTGGCGGCTTGACTCGTCTTGCAGACCCCTCTCCGGCGCTCTCACCTTCTTGGGGCCTCCGCTTCGCTTCGGCCCGTGTTCAGCGCCTTTGCAGAGGGATTCTTCATCCTCGTCTACGCCTGGCTCGTTCCTCGCTGGCGGCTTGACTCGTCTTGCAGACCCCTCTCCGGCGCTCTCACCTTCTTGGGGCCTCCGCTTCGCTTCGGCCCGTGTTCAGCGCCTTTGCAGAGGGATTCTTCATCCTCGTCTACGCCTGGCTCGTTCCTCGCTGGCGGCTTGACTCGTCTTGCAGACCCCTCTCCGGCGCTCTCACCTTCTTGGGGCCTCCGCTTCGCTTCGGCCCGTGTTCAGCGCCTTTGCAGAGGGATTCTTCATCCTCGTCTACGCCTGGCTCGTTCCTCGCTGGCGGCTTGACTCGTCTTGCAGACCCCTCTCCGGCGCTCTCACCTTCTTGGGGCCTCCGCTTCGCTTCGGCCCGTGTTCAGCGCCTTTGCAGAGGGATTCTTCATCCTCGTCTACGCCTGGCTCGTTCCTCGCTGGCGGCTTGACTCGTCTTGCAGACCCCTCTCCGGCGCTCTCACCTTCTTGGGGCCTCCGCTTCGCTTCGGCCCGTGTTCAGCGCCTTTGCAGAGGGATTCTTCATCCTCGTCTACGCCTGGCTCGTTCCTCGCTGGCGGCTTGACTCGTCTTGCAGAACCCTCTCCGGCACCGAACGAAAGCACCCCCCTTGTGGCTGGGGTGCTCGGGCGGGACTCACGTCCGTGGTTGAGGTGGTCGGTCAGACTTCCAACCGTGACTGAGGTGGGCGAGTGAGCATCCCCCACGGCTGAGACACCCCATTGGCTCTCCCCGTAGCTGCGGTGGTCGGTCAGGCCTCCTTCCAGGGCTGAGGGGTGTCCGTCGGCTCCGTGTCCGAGGTGGTCGGGCGGCTCTCACCTCGTGGCTGAGGTGAGTGTCAGGACTCTTCGGGTCCGTAACCCTAGCCCTGCGGACCTCTCGGGAGGAAAGCCCCACGCCATTCCGGTACCGATGTGGGGGCAGACTTGGGACCGGGGATCACCTAGAGAGCGGGGGCGGGACGTGGGGGTCACCGGGGCGCGGGTGCGCGCGGTGTTGGGAGCGCGGACTCCGGGGCCGGTCGGGGACTGGCCCGAGGGCCCGGGCGACGACGTCCTGCGGGCCGAGTATGCGCGGCGCTTCGGGGCGGAGCCCGAGGGTCTGTGGCACGCGCCGGGGCGGCTCGCCCTGATGGGTGAGCACACGGCGGCCAGCGGCGGGGCCGCCCTCTTCGTGGCATTGCCCTGGGGGGTGACGGTCGCGATCGGCACCGCCCCGGAGGGTTCCACGCACGTCGCAACCCCCAGCGCCCCCCTGAGCGGTCGGCACCCCTCCACCCGGGCCGTGGCCCGCTCCGTGGCCGACGCGCGCGAGAGCGGGCTTCTGGGCGCCGACAGGGGCATACGGGTACTGATCGGCTCAGACCTGCCCGAACACGCCTCCTTGGGACACTCGGCGGCGGTCGGCGCGGCGGTGTCACTGGCGCTCGCCGACCTCATGGGGGCCGACCGACCCACCGGCGCCACCGTGGACGAGGGCGTGATCCTGGCGGCGCGCGCGGGGCACGCGGTGCGCGCGAACCTGGCCAGCGCCCGGACCACGGTGCTCCCGTTCGACCTGACCGGGGCCGGGTTGCGCCTGGTGGTGCTGGAGACCGGGCAGCTGCCGAGGCGGGACCCGCGCCCGGTGCGCGCCGCCGAACTGGCCCGCGCCCAGGACTCCATAGGCCCGCTTCGGGCCGTCCAGGACCTGCCCGGGACACTGCGGCGGCTCCAGAACCCCGTGCTGCGCCACCGGGTGGAGTACGCCGTCACCGAGGTGCACCGGCTCAACGCGGCGGTCGGTCTGCTGCGCGCGGGCCGCGCGGCGGAGACCGGGCCGATCCTGTCCGCCTCGCACCTGTCCCTGCGCCGGTTCGACCTGCCCCTGCCCGCCGTGGAACTGGCGGTCGAGACCGCCGCGAGGGCCGGTGCCCGGGGCGCCCGGATGTCCGGATGGGCGGGGACCGCGTTCGCGCTGGTCGCCGAGGAGCGGGTGGCCGGGCTGGAGGCGGAGGTCCGGGAGGCGTTCCGGGCGAGGGGTTGGCCCCCTCCGCGCGTCCGGTCCGCGCTGCCCTCGGCGGGGGCCGGGCGCAGGACCTGACGGCCCCGGCACCGTGGGCGGTCCTGACGGGGGCCACGGGCGCCGGAGGAGATCGGATCGAACCCGACTACTCTGTCAGCGATCACAAGGGACGTACGACACACCCGAGCGGCACATGGCGCGGAGCAGATAGGCGAATCGATGGCTGACCGACGGCACGGGGAAGGGGCCGGCTCGACCGGTGGACACGACGACGCGGGCGTGTTCCGGCGCGGCGGCGACCCTGAGAAGCCGGACGAGTTCGAGAGGCTGTACCGCCCCCGCGAGTCCGAACAGCGCGTGGTGGGCGACACCCGGCGGCTTCCCCCTGCCGACCAGGTCCCTCCGCACCGTCCCAGGAAGCGCCGGACGCACAGCGCCGGGCGCGAGTACGACGGGCGCGGGCACCAGCGCCGCGCGCGGGAGCGCCGCAAGAGGACCGCGCGGAACACGGTGATCCTGATCCTGGTCCTGCTGCTGGTGGTCCCCGGGGCGTTCTACCTCTGGGCGGACTCCCGGTTGCAGCGGGTGGACGCCCTCCAGGACTACGAGGGCCGCCCGGACCGACAGCCCGGAACCACGTACCTGATCGTCGGGTCCGACAGCCGGGACGGTCTGGACGACGACCAGATCCGGGACCTGGCCACCGGGCGAGCCGAGGGGCGCCGCACGGACACGATCATGGTGCTCTACATGCCGCGCGACGGCGATCCGACGATCGTCAGCGTGCCGCGTGACTCCTACGTCCCCATGGCCGTTCCGGGCTACGCGGACAACAAGATCAACACCGCCTTCGCGGACTCCGTGTGCGGCACCGGCGAGGACGGCGAGGAGGTCTGCGGCGGCCCGGCCCCGCTGGTGCAGAGCTTCGAGCAGGCCTCAGGAGTGCGGATCGACCACTACGTGGAGATCGGCATGGGCGGCTTCGTGGACCTGGTCGACGCGGTCGGCGGCGTGGAGCTGTGCCCCGAGGAGCCGATGGCGGACCCGAAGGCGGGCCTGGACATCGAGGCGGGCTGTCAGGAGATGGACGGCGGCACCGCGCTGGGCTACGTGCGCACCCGCGCCACACCGCGCGCCGACCTGGACCGCATCCAGCGGCAGCGCGAGTTCTTCTCCGCGCTGATCCAGGAGGCCAGCGCGCCCTCCACGCTCTTCAACCCGTTCAAGTCGGTGCCGCTGGTGCTGGCGGGCACCGACACGTTCATGGTCGACGAGGGCGACAAGCTGCGTCACCTGGCGAGCATGCTGCTGGCGATGCGCGGTGGCACCCAGACCACGGCGGTTCCGGTGGGCGACACCCCCACTCTGGACGGTGTGGGCTCGGTGGTGCTCTGGGACGAGGTGCGGTCCGAGCAGATGTTCGAGGCCATGCGTACCGGGGAGGCGATCCCCGAGGAGGCCATGGAGGACTGAGGTCCCCCCCTGGAACGAGCGAAGGGCCCGTCACCGGAGTGACGGGCCCTTCTTCGTGACGTTCCGTACTGTGCGCGCCTACCCCCCAGCGGGCGCACGGCCGGCACGTCGGCTCGTGGTGGCCTGAGGGGCGAAAACCCCCTCTGGCCTGCCGGTTCTCACCGGCGTGTCTCCACAATAGGTCAAAGTTCTCGAAAGGGGCGAATCGCGCTCACGTGTCCTACGTCGCACCCGACGCCGGAGGACCCCCTCCTACCCCGTCATCCTCCCACCACCGACGTCCGGATGTGGGCCGAACACGGGAAACACACCGGGGAACTTCTGCGTTCCGCGCGCCCCGAACCCCCGCGAACAACGCGTTTCGTGCTTCTCGACCCGCCGCGGCGCCCCCCGGAGACGACGAAGCCCGGGCGCCCCCTCACGGGGACGCCCGGGCGTGGTCAAGGTCTCACCGCGCCGGTCGGCTCAGGACCGTCGCGCCGAGTCAGGACCTAGGCGAGGCGCTTGCTCAGGTTCTCGTCCAGAGCGGCGAGGAACTGCTCGGTGGTCAGCCACTCCTGCTCGGAGCCGACCAGCAGGGCCAGGTCCTTCGTCATCTGGCCGCCCTCGACGGTCTTGATGACGACGTCCTCGAGGGTGTTCGCGAACTCGACGACCTTCGGGGTGTTGTCCAGCTTGCCCCGGTGCTCCAGACCGCGGGTCCACGCGAAGATGGACGCGATCGGGTTGGTCGAGGTGGGCTTGCCCTGCTGGTGCTGGCGGAAGTGACGGGTCACGGTGCCGTGGGCGGCCTCGGCCTCGACGGTGCGGCCGTCGGCGGTGCGCAGGACCGAGGTCATGAGGCCGAGCGAGCCGTAGCCCTGCGCGACGGTGTCGGACTGGACGTCACCGTCGTAGTTCTTGCAGGCCCAGACGTAGCCGCCGTCCCACTTGAGCGCGGCGGCGACCATGTCGTCGATGAGGCGGTGCTCGTAGGTCAGGCCCGCAGCGGCGAACTTGTCCTTGAACTCGGCCTCGAAGATCTCCTCGAACACGTCCTTGAACATGCCGTCGTAGGCCTTGAGGATGGTGTTCTTGGTGGACATGTAGACCGGGAAGTTCCGGTCCAGGCCGTAGTTCAGGCTGGCCCGCGCGAAGTCCTCGATGGACTTGCGGTAGTTGTACATGCCCATCGCGACGCCGCCACCCTCGGGGAAGTTCGCGACGTCGAACTCGACCGGCTGACTGCCGTCGGCCGGGGTGTAGGTCATGGTGACCGAGCCGGGGCCGGGGACCTTGAAGTCGGTGGCCTTGTACTGGTCGCCGTGGGCGTGACGGCCGATGATGACCGGCTTGGTCCAGCCCGGCACCAGACGCGGCACGTTCTCACAGATGATGGGCTCGCGGAAGACGACGCCACCGAGGATGTTGCGGATGGTGCCGTTGGGCGACCGCCACATCTTCTTGAGGCCGAACTCCTCGACGCGGTCCTCGTCGGGGGTGATGGTGGCGCACTTGACGCCGACGCCGTGCTCCTTGATGGCGTTGGCGGCGTCGATGGTGATCTGGTCGTCGGTGCGGTCACGCTCCTCGATGCCGAGGTCGTAGTACTTCAGGTCGACGTCGAGGTACGGCAGGATCAGGCGGTCCTTGATGAAGGACCAGATGATCCGGGTCATCTCGTCGCCGTCGAGCTCGACTACGGGGTTTTCGACCTTGATCTTGGCCATGGCTGTGTGGCTGTCCCTTCAGTCCTCGCTACCGCCTCGTGCGGCGGAGAGCCGGGGCCGGTTCGTGGCCGGTCCCGTGTCCGCGCGCGCGGCAATCCCTGATCCCGCCCGGTGTCCGTGCTGCCCGGGAGGCGGCGCTTGTCAGTGTCGCGGTATCTCGACATCAAGCTTATTCGACGCCTAGGAGGAGAGTTGCGGCGCCACCCAGGCCAACACGATCAGAAGGACCGCGAGCGTCACCAGAGTGAGCAGATCGACCCATCTCCGGCGTACCGCGAGCAGCCCGATCCAGTCCTTGGGCAGCAGCAGCCGGAAGGTCGCCGCGAGCAGCAGCGCCGTCGCGATGATCGCCGGACCGCGCTTGAAGTAGGCGGCCGCCACCACGACGATCCCGGCCGCCAGCGCGGACAGGACCAGGGCGTAGGGCACCTGGGAGAGCCAGTACGGCACCTTGGGGCGGCCACCGCCCGCCCCACCGGACCCGCCGTCGGGGGTCCCCCCGTCCGACCGGACCACCTCAGTCTGCTCAGCGTCGTCCACCGCGTCCCGACCCGTTCGCCTCGGAGTTGCTTGGCCGCCGTGCGGCCCGTACCCACGGCCCCTCCCCGGTCGGCTGGCACAGACCGGCCACACGTCGAGGAGGAGCTGTCCGAACCGAACAGCATTCCAGTGTGGCTCGTGTTCCTGGCGGCTCCGGCCGCCCCGCACGAACAGGGGCGCCGTCATCCTGGAGGGGCCGCGTTCATTCTAGTGAACCCCAGAGCCGAAGCCCCAGGGCTCACGGAAACGGACTGGTCTCCCGCGGGGTCCTCTGATGACCGTTTCCCGCTTCCGGTTCGGTCACAGAGGCGTATTTCCACGCCTTATCCGCCTAACTCCGAAGTAAGCGCGTAGAACCCGTACCAGCCGGGTAACCCAGGTGGAGATGAGCGCACCGGTGAGCGAGGACCACCCCCATGAAGCCCACTCGACGTGTAGACCGATCGGCCACCCCCCGACAGCCACCCCTCCACCACCGTAGGCCGCACCCCCACCGACCGCGCCCCAGCAGCCCGGGAGGAGTCACCGTGGACGGTCCCTACCTTCGGTTGGAGGAGACCGGGGACATCCGCCCCCTCCCCCACGAGGTCACCACGATCGGCCGTGGCGAGGGCGCCGACATCCGGCTGACCGACCCCAGCGTGTCCCAGCTCCACGCCGAACTGGTCCGGCGCGGCCCCTACGTCTACGTCGTCGACCTCGGCCTGTCCCGCAACGGGACACGGGTCAACGGACGTCCCATCGCCCGCCGCGTGCTGGAGGAGGGCGACGTGGTGAGCTTCGGCAGCGCCCGCTGCCGGATCGGCGGCCTGCCCAGCGAACAGCTCAGCCCCGACATCGAACTCCGCAGGGGCGCCGCCCCCGAACTCACCCGCCGCGAACTGGACGTGCTGACCGCCCTGTGCCAGCCCGCCCTGTCCGAGGAGGCCTTCGTGGCCCCCGCCACCGCCCGCGACATAGCGGAGGCCCTGGTGGTGACCGAGGCGGCGGTGAAACAGCACCTGCTGCGGCTCTACCAGAAGTTCCGCATCCCGGAGGGGCAGAACCGGCGCACGCGGTTGGCGAACGAAGTGGTCGCCCTGGGCCTGGTCCGCCCGATGCCCGTGGGAGGACGCACCCGCCGAGCCAGCTGATCACGGTCGCTTCCCGACGTGGAACGGGTCTCACCCACGAGCCCGGGACTCACCGGCGGGCGGCCCGCACGGTTTCAGCCAGGGCGCTGAACTCAGCACGCACCCGCGCGATGTCGGTCGCGTTCACGGGGTCGAGAGCCTCACGGCGGCGGACGCATGCGCGTCGGCCTTCGCTCGCCTTCGCGATCACTCCCTCGTCGGGGGCGTCCTTGGCCTCTTCGTGAGCGATCAGGGCACTGTAGGCGCCCATAGCGCCGTGGATCGCCTCCAGCGCGGCCTCGTAGCGGGCCAGTTCGCTGCCGGACCATGACTCGTTCGGGGAGTTCTCACTCATGACGTCCACCTTGCCTTGGGGGGGCGGGTACCGGGGTCGCGCCGTTGTGCGTCGCGAGTTCGCCGGTCGGGGTGAGGATACGCCGTCGGCCACGAAGGAGCCGGTCCCGAGCACGCCCGTAGGACCGGCAAGGTCCATCCCCGCACGCGCGGGGAGCAGTTCGGGGTCCAGGGTGGGCAGGAGGGCTTCCAGGGTCCATCCCCGCGTGCGCGGGGAGCAGCAGCTCTGCGGTCATCTCAGAGCCGCCGGTGACGGTCCATCCCCGCGTGCGCGGGGAGCAGACTCTTTGACCTGGCAACTCACCAGTGGCAAGCAGCCATTTTTCCAACTTCTCGAAATACGGACACTGGGAACATTCCTCCCGTAGTCGCCATAAGGCTCAATGCTCTCCCAGGCCGCGTCGTTCGGATTGCCTCGCTCCAGCCAGCGCGCGTCCGTCAGCTGAGGGGGCGGCCCCGTCCGGGACCGCCCCCTCAGAAATCAACCTGGAACTAGAGTCCGGCGGCCTGGCGTTCGGCGGCCTCGACCACGTTGACCAGGAGCATCGCCCGGGTCATCGGGCCCACGCCACCGGGGTTGGGCGACACGTGCCCCGCTACCTCGGGAACGTCGAGCGCGACATCCCCGACCAGACCCTCCTCGGTGCGCGAGACACCCACGTCCAGCACGGCGGCACCCGGCTTGACCATGTCCTTGGTGATGATCCCCGGAACACCCGCACCGGCCACGACGATGTCCGCCCGGCGCGTGTGCTCGGCCAGGTCACGGGTACCCGTGTGGCACAGGGTGACGGTGGCGTTCTCCGACCGACGCGTGAGCAGCAGCCCCAGAGGACGGCCCACGGTCACCCCCCGCCCCACCACGACGACCTCGGCGCCCTTGATCGGCACCTCGTAGCGGTTGAGCAGCTCCACGATGCCGCGCGGGGTGCACGGCAGCGGCGCCTTCTCCATGAGGACCAGCTTGCCCAGGTTGACCGGCTGGAGGCCGTCCGCGTCCTTGGCCGGGTCGATCAGCCCGAGCACCCGGTTCTCGTCCAGCCCCCGGGGCAGGGGCAGCTGCACGATGTAGCCGGTGCAGGCCGGGTCCTCGTTGAGCTCGTGGACGGCCTGCTCCACCTGCTCCTGGGTGGCGTCGGCGGGCAGGTCGCGGCGGATGCTCGCGATACCCACCTGGGCGCAGTCGCGGTGCTTGCCGCGCACGTAGGAGTGGCTGCCCGGGTCGTCACCGACCAGGACGGTGCCCAGACCGGGGACGACGCCCTTGGCGTGCAGCTTGGCCACCCGCTCCGCCAGTTCCTCCCTGATGGCCTTGGCCGTGGCCTTGCCGTCCAGGACGATCGCGCTCATGCGTAGCTCCTCGCTGACTGGTTAGTGGAAGAAGTGGCGGGTGCCGGTGAGGTACATGGTGACCCCGGCCGCCTCGGCGGCGGCGACCACCTCGGCGTCGCGGACCGACCCTCCGGGCTGGACCACCGCGCGAACGCCCGCCTTGGTGAGGATCTCCAGGCCGTCCGCGAACGGGAAGAAGGCGTCGCTCGCGGCCACGGAGCCCCGGACACGCTCCCCGGCGCGGGAGACCGCGAGACCGGCGGAGTCGACCCGGTTCACCTGGCCCATCCCGACGCCCACCGTGGCGCCGTCGGAGGCGAGCAGGATCGCGTTGGACTTGACCGCGCGGACGGCCTTCCAGGCGAAGGCGAGGTCGGCGAGGAGCGCCTCGTCCGCGGGCGCCCCGGTGGCCAGCGTCCAGGTGGCCGGGTCGTCGCCCTCGGCGTCGATGACGTCGGTGTCCTGGACCAGCAGGCCGCCGCTGATCTGGCGGGTCTCCACACGCGGACCCCGGGCGGGGTCGGAGACCACCAGCAGGCGGATGTTCTTCTTTCGGGAGAGCGTCTCGACGGCCTCGGCGGTGAAGCCGGGGGCGACGACCACCTCGGTGAAGATCTCGAAGATCTGCGTGGCCAGCTCGGCGCCGACCTCGCGGTTGGTGGCGATCACGCCGCCGAACGCCGAGACCGGGTCGCTGGCGTGCGCCTTGCGGTGCGCCTCGGCATTGTCGGCGCCCACGGCGATGCCGCACGGGTTCGCGTGCTTGATGACGGCCACGCACGGTTCGTCGAAGTCGTAGGCGGCGCGCAGGGCGGCGTCGGCGTCGACGTAGTTGTTGTACGACATGGCCTTGCCGTGCAGCTGCTCGGCCCCGGCCAGGCCGCTGGCCGTGCCGTCGGTGTACAGCGCCGCCCTCTGGTGCGGGTTCTCGCCGTAGCGCAGGGCCGCCTGGCGGGTGTGCGCCGAGGCGCGGAAGGCGGGCCAGCCGGTGCTCTCGGCCTCGGCGTCGGGGGCGTAGGTGCCCGCGAACCAGTCGGCGACGGCGGCGTCGTAGGAGGCGGTGTGCTGGAACGCCAGCCCGGCCAGGTGCTTGCGCTGGTCCAGGGTGAACCCGCCCTCGCGGACCGCTTCGAGGGTCGTGCCGTAGCTGGCGGGGTCGACCACGATCGCCACGCTGCCGTGGTTCTTGGCCGAGGCCCGCACCATGGCGGGACCGCCGATGTCGATCTTCTCGATGCAGTCGGCCTCGGAGGCGCCGGAGGCGACGGTGTCGGAGAAGGGGTAGAGGTTGACCACGACCAGGTCGAAGGGGGCGATGCCCAGTTCCCTGATCTTCGCGACGTGGTCGGGGTTGTTCTGGTCGGCGAGGAGACCGCCGTGCACGGAGGGGTGCAGAGTCTTGACCCGGCCCTCCATGATCTCCGGGAAGCCCGTGACGTCCTCGACGGGGGTGACGGGGACGCCTGCCTGGGTGAGGCGGGCCGCGGTGGAGCCTGTGGAGACGATCTCCACCCCGGCCGCGGCCAGGCCGACGCCCAGCTCCTCCAGGCCGGTCTTGTCGTAGACGCTGATCAACGCACGCCTGATGGCCTGCTGGGTCACCGGGACTCCTTCGTGTCGGTGCGGCCGAACCGCACGTGCCTGCCGTCGATGCTCCAGCCCTCACGGGCGAGGCGGCCGACCGTGTCGACCAGCATGCGCCGTTCCACGACCTTGATCCGCTCGTGGAGGCTGGACTCGTCGTCGCCGTCCTCGACGGGCACCGCGACCTGGTCGATGATCGGACCGGAGTCGACGCCCTCGTCGAGGAAGTGGATGGTGGTGCCGGTGACGCGGACACCGTGGGCGAGCGCGTCACGCACGGCGTGCGCGCCGGGGAAGGAGGGCAGCAGCGCCGGGTGGATGTTGACGGCCTGGTGGCGGCCGATCACGGCGGGTCCGAGGATGCGCATGAACCCGGCGGAGACCACGAGGTCGGGTTCGTGCTCGGCGATCCGGTCGGACATGGCCGCGTCCCAGGCGGACCGGTCGGAGAAGGAGCGGAAGGGGACGACGAACGCGGGAATCCCGGCCGCCTCGGCGACCTCCACGCCCCGTGTTCCCTCACGGTCCGTTCCCACTGCGACGATCTCGGCCCCGTACTCGGGGTCCTTCGCGGCTTCCATCAGGGCGGCCATGTTGCTGCCCGTCCCCGATATGAGAACCACCACTCGCGCGGACAAAGCGTGCGTCTCCCTCATGTGTAGAAGAACGGTGCGGGGACCGGGCCCCCACTCCCGGGGGCGCCGGGGGACGGCACAGCATCCGGGATGCGCGTACGCCTGGTACTGACGCCAGGCCTGGGCCTGATCGGCCCGTCCGCGTTCACACCCTATCGGGCCGGGTAGCGTCTACCTCACGCGGACCGGGCCGTCTCCGCCTCCGGTGGAGGCCTCGGAGGGGGCGTGCGGTCCCGTGCCACCAACACCACGCGATCCGCTCGGGCCCGAGCGGACCACGGCGCCCCACGGTGCGGGGGCGTCCCCGAAGGAGTGAACCTGTGACCGACAACAGCCCGGAGCCCCGTGCCGACGGCCAGCCGCCCAGGGTCGAGCGAGGAGGCCTGTGGGGGCTGTTCCTTGGTCTGGCGGGTCTGTTGTTCCCGCCCTACGGCGCGGTGCTGTCCGTGTTCGGTGTGGTGCAGGGGTTCCGCGCGCGGCGCGCGGCGCGGTCGAACGGGACCCAGGCTCCGGGTGCGCTGATGAGCGTGGGTCTGGGCGTGGTCGGGATCGTCGTCTCCGCCGCCATGGTCTCGGTCCTGTTCGTGTACCAGGAGCAGGCCTCGGAGTACCGCGACTGCTCCGCGAGATCCCACACGGTGTCCACTCAGAAGGCCTGCGACGAGGCGTGGGAGTCGGGGACCGGCCTGCCTCCGGTGATCGTCGGCGACTAGGGCCGCATCGGTTGCGCTCCGTGAGGGGGCGGTGGGGTCACTCCCCATCGCCCCCTCCGTCGTTTCGGACGTGTTCGTCCGCTTAGGGGATGGATCGACCCACGTCACCACCGGTTTGAGGACATCCTGCCCTGGGAAAAGAGCGGTTTCCCAAACCACCAGACACAGCCAAAGGGATTACACTTAGTATGCAATCGTTCACTAAAAGTGGCGCCATGTCTGCGTGGAGAGGACCCGATGGACAGCGACGTCCCAGGCCCGTCCGGACCGGAACTGAAGGAGTACACCGCGCTGCTGAGGCGCCGCTGGCGCCTGGTGGGAGCCGGAGTGCTCGGCGGGCTGGTCCTGGCCACCGCCGCACTGTTCGCGGTTCCGGCGACCTACACCTCCGTGGCGGCCGTGCAGGTCCACCCGACGGGAATGGCCGAGTTCACAGGGGAGAGGTCCGGCCGCCTGACCGGCGACGTCAACCTCGACAGTGAGGCCCAGGTGGCGGTCTCCGACCAGGTCACGCGGGGCATGGCCGAGGAGCTGCCGGGCACGCCCTCCCCCGCCGACCTGCGGGAGCGGATCGACGTCACCGTCCCCTCCAACAGCAACATCCTCGAACTCCACTACTCGGCCCGATCCCCCGCAGCGGCCCGGGACGGGGCCGACGCCCTCGCCGCCGCCTATCTGGACCACCGCAGCGAGCAGGCCCGCGCGCTGATCAACGGGCGGCTGGACGCCCTGCGCGAGGAGCAGGAGGGCCTGTACGGGCGGCTCTCCGAGCTGGCCTCGGAGGGTTCCGAATCCGCACAGGTCAGCGCGGAAGCCCAGGCGGACGCGCTGCGCCAGGAGATCAGCGACCTCGGCAACGGCATCAGCCCGCTGAGCGCCCTGCTGGAGACGGTCTCGCCCGGCCAGGTGATCTCCCCGGCCGAACTGCCGGAGTCCCCCTCCTCCCCCGTGCCGCTGCTGTGGCTGGTCGCCGGTGCCGCCCTCGGTCTGATCGCCGGACTGCTCGCCGCGGTGGTCCGGGACCGCCTCGACCCGCGCGTCCACGACACGGAGGACACCGCCCGTATCGGCGCCGTCCCCGTCCTGCTGGACCTGTCCGCCGCCAGGGCCGACCGCTCCGCGCCCTCCCCCGGGCTACTCACGGACGCGGACCCCGTCGGCCAGCGCGCCAACGAGTTCGCGCACCTGGTCCGCGCCCGTCTGACCGATCCCGTGGCCACCGCCGCAACCGTTGACGACACCGACGACCGGCCCGCACCCGGGCGCGTACTCGTGGTCGCCGGGACCACCCCGGGGCGCGCGGGCACCGCCGCCGCCGTGAACCTGGCCTCCGCCCTGGCCCGGACCGGCTCCGAGACCCTGCTGGTCTGCGCCGACCCGCGGGCAGGCACCGCCGAGGAACTCCTCGACCTGCCGGAGGGCCCCGGCCTGGCCGAGGTCCTGGTGGACGGGGAGGACCCCGCCGACCTGGAGGCTCGCCCCACCGCCGTGCCGCGCCTGCGGGTGCTCCGGCACGGCCGCCCGGGAGCGGTCGCCCCGGTCCAGGGCGGCGCCGCCGAACTGGTGGAGCTGCTGCGCCCGCGCGCCGCGTTCGTGGTGGTCGTCACCGCGTCCGTGGTCGAGAGCGCCGACGCCCACGCCCTGGCCGCCTCCGCCGACCTCCTGCTGCCCGTGGTCGAGCTGGGTCGCACCCGGCGCGCCGACCTCACCGGCCTGGTCGCCGCCGGGGCGAGGTTCGGGGTGACCGTTCCTGGCGCCGTGACCGTGCCGCGCCAGCCGAACCCGGCCGCCGCGTCCACGTCCCGGAAGTCCGACGAGGCTCCCACCGACCCTGGGACCGCCGGAGTAGCGGAGTCCACCGAGGCCGCAAAGACCGCCGAAACCACCGGGGTCGCCGAGGCCACCGAGTTCGCCGGGGCCACCGAGGGCACCGAGGCCACCGAGGCCACCGAGGGCACCGAGGGCACCGAGGGCAGCGAGACTGACGGCTCCACCGAGGTTCCGGCGGGGTCCAACGGCACCAAGCCCGCCAAGGGCAAGTCCACGCCCGCGAAGAAGAAGTCGATCAAGCACAAGCCCGCACCCGCGGGGTCGCGGCCTTGACGGGCCGGGGCGCCGCCGTCGGCGGCCGATACGTGCCCGGTACGGCCTGGGAGGTCGCACCGCGACGCGGGGGCGCCCCGGTCACCGGGTCCCCGCTGGTGTGGTTGCTGGCCGGGTATCCGTTGTGGTGGGCGCTGGGGATGGGCCAGTTCGCCTACTGGCTGTTCGCCGTGCCCATGCTGGCCGAGCTGGTGCGCCGCCACCGGACGGTGGGGCTGCGGGTCCCGTCCGGTTTCTGGCTGTGGGGGCTGTTCCTGCTGTGGACGGTCCTGGGCCTGGCGCTGGTCCCGTTGGAGATGCCGGGGACGGTGCCGGAGAGCGGGGGCTACCCCGGCGCCCTGCTGCGGGTGATCAACTACCTGGTGCTCACCGTGCTGCTGCTCTACGTGGGCAACCTGACCGAGCGCGAACTACCGGTCCGCGTGGTGGTGTGGGCCCTGGCGGTGCTGTGCGTGGTGACCGTCGTCGGCGGTTACCTCGGAATGCTCGCGCCCCGGTTCGAGTTCACCGCTCCCCTGGAGTACCTGGTGCCGGGCTCCCTGTCCCAGGACCCCTACATGCAGACCCTGATCCATCCGGCGTCCGCACAGATCATGGACGTGTTCGGCGGGATCGAGTCGGCCCGGCCCAAGGCTCCCTGGGAGTACACCAACGTGTGGGGCTACATGCTGTCCCTGCTGCTGGTGTGGGTCGTGGTGGGCTGGTTCGTCCAGGGTTCGGGGTGGGCCCGGCTGGGCGCCCTGGCCGTGCTCGCCGTGTCCGTGGCCCCCGTCGTGCACTCCCTGAACCGGGCCCTGTGGGCCGGGCTGGCGCTCTCGTTGGCGTTCGGCGCGGTGCAGGCGGTGCGCCGGGGCCGCGTGGTGCTGGTCGGCGCCGGGGCGGTGGCCGTGGTCGCGGTGCTGATCGCCCTGGCCCTGTCCCCGCTCGCGGACGTCGTGCGGGCCCGCGCGGACAACCCGCACAGCGACGGCGGCCGGGCGGCGACCAACGCCGCCTCCGTCGAGGCCGCCAACCTGTCCCCGGTCAACGGGTGGGGCACCACCAGGGAGTCCCTGGGCAGCTCCGACTCCATCGCGATCGGCCCCACGGCCGAGTGTCCGGGCTGCGGCCAGCACGTGATCGGCAACGCCGGTCAGCTGTGGATCACCCTGATCTCCAGCGGCTGGGTGGGCACCGCACTGCTCTTCGGCTTCTTCGCCTGGGTGGCCTGGCGCCACCGGGCCGCGTCAACTCCGGTCGGCCAGGGAGCGCTCCTGACCGTCCTGCTTCTGTTCTGGTACATGTTCTTCTACGTCGCGCTCATGTCCCCGCTCGCCGTCACCATGATCGCCGTCGCCCTGCTCTGGCGCGGCGAGGAACCGGTGGTCCGACGCGGCGGGGCGGCGCGCACCGGCGGGGGTGCCTGGTGAACAGCGAGACCACCTATCTGACCGACCTCGCGGCGGTGCTGTGGCCCTGCGGTGGCCTGCTCGGCACCGGGGACGGAGCGGTGCGCCGCATGGCGTACCGCAACCGGGGCAACCAGTACCTCCCGGTGCCCAACGCGCACAATCCCCGGGTGATCCTGCCCGCGCACAACCGCTCAGCGGCCACGAGGGGGATCACCTCCTTCGCGCAGGGGCACTCTCTCGGCGAGCGGCTGCGGACCCTGCTGCTGACCGGCGCCTTCGCCACGGGGGTGGCGCCGCTGCTCCTGCGCGACCGACTGTTCGTGGGCGCGGGTCCGGGGATCGAGCACGCGCTCACCACGGCCCTGGACCGCGAACTGGCCATCGCGATCCACGTGGGCCCGCCGCGCGCCAACCGCAAACCGGTCCTGCTCCTGCTCACTCCGGGCGGGCGCACCATCGGCTACGCCAAGGTGGCCGTCAACGAACTCACCACGCGACTGGTGCGCGCCGAGACCGAGGCCCTGCGCCACCTCGGACAGGCGCGACTCCGGGACGTCACCGTGCCCCGTCTGCTCTACGACGGCGAGTGGAACGGGCACCCGCTGATGGTGCAGGAGGCGCTGCCCGTCGGCCATCAAACGGACCGACCCACCCGTTACCAACTACTGCGCTGCGTCACGCAGATCGTGGGGATGGACAAGGTGCGCGAGCGCCAACTCTCGGAGAGCCCGTACCTGAGGACCCTGGACGATCGCATCGCCCGGCTCGGGACCCGGCCCGAGGCCGCTCCCCTGCGCGCCGCTCTGCACCGGCTCCCCGACGTGTCCCTGCCCTTCGGGGCCTGGCACGGCGACCTGACCCGGTGGAACATCGCCAGCACCGCGCGCCGGGCCTTCGTGTGGGACTGGGAGCGACTCACCATGGACGCGCCAGCCGGTTTCGACGCCCTGCACTTCGACCTCAACGAGTGCGTGCAGGCCGGGGTGCACCCGGGGGTCCACCGGTGGCTGGACAGCGGCACCCGGCTGCTCCGCGACCCGCTGATGGCGACGTGCGGCCTACGCGAGCACGCGGTGTCCACCGTGATGGCGCTGTACCTGATCGACCTCGCCACGCGTTACCTGCACGACCGTCAGGCGGAGTCCGGCAGCGGCATGGCCGCCGTCGACGACTGGCTGCTGCCCGCGCTGGACGGACTCCAGGAGAGAGCGGCCCACGAGGCCGCCCACCCCGTCTGACGGCCGCACCGGTCCGCGCCGATCCAAGCCACGAAGAAGCAGGCCGCGCCGCCCCGCGGCTGACCGACATCAGCCCGGCCCCCGTCCCCGGACGGGGGCCGCCCACACCCAAGGAGCTCGCGATGACCCGGGCCACCTCGCCCCTGAACCGCCTGGCCGTACCGGCACGGCGGGCCCTGCTCCCGCTCGCGGACGGACTGGGCGGCGTCACCAGCGCCGCCCGGGCCGTACCCGACTTCCTCATCTGCGGGGCCCAGCGCTCGGGCACCACCTCGCTCTTCAAGGCCCTGTCCCAGCACCCGGCCGCGACCGGACCGGTCCTGCGCAAGGGCGTGCACTACTTCGACACCGGCCACCACCACGGGCCGGACTGGTACCGCTCGCACTTCCCGCTGCGCGCGTCCCTACGGCCGTGGTGGGGGCGGCCCCGGGTCCGGGTGTTCGAGTCCAGCCCCTACTACCTGTTCCACCCGCTGTCCGCCGAGCGGATCGCCAAGGAGCTGCCGGACGCGCGGATCGTGGTGATCCTGCGCGACCCCGTCGAGCGGGCCTACTCGGCGCACGCCCACGAGACCGCGCGGGGGTTCGAGACCGAGTCGTTCGCGCGCGCCCTCGAACTGGAGGAGAAGCGGCTGGACGGAGCCGAGGAACGGCTCGTGGAGGACCCCGGCCACCACTCGCACTCGCACCAGCACCACGGTTACGTGGCCCGGGGCCGCTACGCGGACCAGCTGGAGCGCATGGAGCGTGCCGTGGGGCGCGAACGCATGCACGTGGTGGACTACGCCGATCTGTTCGACGGCGGCCCCTTCGCCCTCGGCGGGATCCTGGAGTTCCTGGGCCTGCCGCCGGGGCCGGGGATCTCCCTGGGCAGGCACAACGCGCGCAAGCGCGCGGTGATGCCCGAGTCCCTGCGCGCCGACCTCACCTCGCGCTTCGCGGACAGTGACGCCCGGTTGACCGCCTGGTGGGGGCGCACCCCCTCGTGGTGCGCGTGACTCCCACCGGGACGCGTCCCGGGAACGGCCTGCGCCGGGTACTGCGCGGCGGCGCGGTGAACATGGCCGGCGCGGTGGTGAGCGCCGCGCTCAACCTGGCGCTGATCGTGGCGATCACGCGGGCGTTCTCGCAGGAGACGGCCGGGCTGCTGTTCTCGGCGACCTCCGTGTTCCTGATCATGGCGGCGGTGGCCAACGCGGGCGCCCCGGACGGGCTGGTGTACTTCATCGCGCGGATGCGGGTGTTCGGCCGCCCCGAGGCCGTGCCCGTGCTGTTGCGGCTGGCGCTGGGACCAGCGGTGTCGGCCTCCTGCGTGGTCGGGGCCGCGCTGGTGGTCTTCGCGGGGCCGCTGGCCGAGGCGCTGGGGTCGGAGGAGGCCACGGCGTACCTGTGGATGCTGGCGCTCTTCCTGCCGTTCGCCGTGCTCACGGACTCCGCGCTGGCGGCCACCCGAGCCCACCACGACATGTCCGCGACCGTCCTGGTGGACAAGGTGGGCCGCCCGCTGGCCCAGCTGGGTCTGGTGGGGATGATCGCGCTCTCCGGTTCGGCCGGGCTGCTCGCCCTGGCGTGGGCCGGTCCGTATCTCCCGGCGGCGGTGCTGGCCTGGTTCTGGCTGGGGCGGATCGTGCGCCGGGCCGCGGCGCCGGACGAGCTCCCGTCACCCGAAGCGCAGGCCCGGGACGACCGGGAGGCGCGTGACGAGCGTGACGACCGGACGGACCGGAGCGAGCGGGAGGAGCGGGACGAGCGGGTCACCCCGGCGGTGTTCTGGGCGTTCGCTCTGCCCCGCGCCCTGGGCGGGGTCGCCCAGATGGGGGTGCAGCGCGGCGGGGTGGTGATGGTGGCGCTGCTGAACGGGCTCAGCGGCGCGGCGGTCTTCACGGCCGCCACGCGGATCATGGTCGTCGGCCAGTTCGGTACCCAGGCCGTGTTGAACGCGGCCCAGCCGCGCTTCGCCGAGCTCCTGGCCTCGCGCGACCACAACGCGGTACGCGCGCTGTACCAGGCGGGGACGGCCTGGCTGGTGTGCCTGAACTGGCCGCTGTACCTGTCCGCCCTGGTGTTCGCGCCCGAGGTCATGCGGCTGTTCGGGGACGAGTACGCGGCCGGGATGGTGGCGCTGGTGATCGTGTGCGCGGGCCAGATGACCGCTCAGGTGCTGGGGATGGGCGACCTCGTCCTGACGATGACCGGGCGCACCGGTCTGAACCTGCTCAACAACGTGATGTCACTGCTGGCCAACGTGGCCGTGTGCGTGCTCCTGGTCCCCGCGTACGGGGCCGCGGGGGCGGCGGTCGCACTGGTGGCCTCCGCCATGGTCCGCAAGCTCCTGCCGCTGTGGCAGCTGCGCTCCCTGGTGGTGTTGCACCCGTTCAGCCGACCGGTGGCGGCCGCCACGTGCAGCGCGCTGGTGTGGTTCGGCGCCCTGCCGATGACGATGGACGCGGCGACCGGCGGCGGGGTTCCGGTCCTGGTCGCGGCCCTGCTGGTGGGGGCGATCGGCCACCTCGGCACGGTCTGGTGGCTGCGCGAGTCCCTCGAACCCCGGAGGTGAACCCGGTACGCCCGTCCACCGTGCCCACGACGCCCACACGCCAACACCCAGAGCAAGGGACTGATTACCGAATGTCAGAACGACCGGTTCTCCTGGTGGCCTCAAGCGGCGGCCACCTCACCCAGTTGCGGTCCCTGCGTCCCTGGTGGCGTGGGCGGGAACGAGTCTGGGTCACCTTCCGCACTCCCGACGCCGAGACCTCGCTCACCGACGAGTCCGTGTACTGGGCGCACCACCCCACCACACGTGACGTCGGCAACCTGCTGCGCAACACCCTCCTGGCGCTCCGAGTGATGCGCGCGCGGCGCCCCGCCGCCGTGGTCAGCACCGGCGCCGGGGTCGCTCTTCCGTTCTTCGTCCTGGCCTGGCTGATGCGGGTCCCCACCGTCTACATCGAGGTGTACGACCGCATCGACACCCCCACACTCACCGCCCGGCTCTGCAAGCCGTTCACCCGGCTGTACCTCGCCCAGTGGGAGGAACAGCGCTCGTTCATGCCGACCGCCATCACCGTAGGACCGCTCCTGTGACCGAACAGACCACCCGACCCACCCAGAGCCCCGAGGGCAGCGACCACCCGGACGTGGTCGTCAGCCTCGGCACCGACCACCACTCCTTCGACCGCCTGGTGCGGTGGATCGACGACTACGCCCGCCGCAACCCCGACCTGTCCGTCCTGGTCCAGCACGGACACAGCCGGGCCCCGGAGAGGGCCTCGGGCACCCCGTTCCTGTCCGGAGAGGAGTTGTCCGAGACGATGCGCTCGGCCTCCGTCGTCGTCACGCACGGCGGCCCCGGCACCATCACCCAGGCGCGGACCGCTGGCCACCTGCCTGTGGTGGTGGCCCGGGACCCCGAACTGGACGAGCACGTGGACGAGCACCAGTTGCTGTTCGTCCGCCGGGTCGAGGACGCGGGCCGGGTGCGCGCCTGCTCCACCGCCCAGCAGCTGCACGCGTTCATCGACAAGGCGCTGGAGTCCCCCGAGGACTTCCGGGTCGACCCCGCGGCCGACGACGGCCCCGACCGCGCCGCCCTGCGCGCGGGCGAGCTCATCGACCTGCTCACCGACGAGGACCGGCCCACGGACGAAGGGACGGACACGCGGCGGGGTACCGGTACCGGGGTGACGACCGAGGTGCCCGGCGACACCTGGCCCGCAGTGACCGTGGTCGTGCCCACCCGGGACCGGCCCGAACTGCTGCGCCGCACCCTGCGATCGATCGTCGAGCAGGACTACCCGGGCCGGATCACCACGATCGTGGTGTTCGACAACGACCAGCCGGACCCCTCGCTCACGCACAGCGAGGGGGACCGCCCGGTCCGCGTGGTGACCAACACGCTCACCCCGGGGCTGGCCGGGGCGCGCAACACCGGTGTGCTGGGCGCCGACACCGATCTCGTGGCCTTCTGCGACGACGACGACACCTGGATGTCCGACAAACTGCGCGCGCAGGTGCGGATCATGCGCGACGAGCCGGACACCGACATGGTGTGCTGCGGCATCCGGGTGGTCTACGACCGGGTCGAGTCCGAGCGGACCCTGGACCGGACCAGCGTCACCTTCGCCGACCTGCTGCGCTCGCGCCTGACCGAACTGCACCCGTCCACGTTCCTGATCCGGCGCCGGGCCATGATCGACGGCTGCGGCACAGTGAGCGAGGAGATCCCCGGCAGCTACGCGGAGGACTACGAACTCCTGCTGCGGCTGGCCCGGCGGGCACCGATCCGCAACATCCCCGAGCCCGGCGTGCGGGTGCTGTGGCACCGCAAGTCGTTCTTCTCGGAGCGCTGGCAGACCATCTCCACGGCGTTGCGCTGGCTGCTGGAGCGCTATCCGGAGTTCGCCCTGGTGCCGCGCGGGTACGCGCGGATCGCGGGGCAGATCGCGTTCGCCGAGGCCGCGGCCAAACGGCGCGGACAGGCGCTGGTGTGGATCGGCCGGACCCTGCGCCACCGACCGGTCGAGGCCCGCGCCCTCCTGGCGTTCCTGGTGGTGTGCGGGGTCCCGCCCGCGTGGATCCTGCGGCTGCTCCACCTGCGCGGCAAGGGGGTCTGAGGCGTGGCCCCCGGGTCGTTCCCCCGCCTCCGTATGGGGGGACGACCCGGGAGGGGCAGGCCCGGCGGAGGAAGCGGCGCCAGCGGCCCCAGCAGCCCGACGGTCCCACCAGCACCAGCAGGTGCCGGAGTCCCGGGGGTGGCCCCCAGGGTGTGGCCAGGGTGATGCTCAGCTGCGAACCGGCCAGCAGCGACGACCGGGTGCGCTCTTGCGCGCCGCGTGCGCCGACGAGCTGGTGTGCGCGGCCCTCCGCTGACGGTGGTGGCAAGGCCCCCTGGTGTCCAGGCCGTGACCCGACACAGCCGATAACCTCTCCCAAGTGCCCCGCACGGGGGCGGGGCACGCACACGACGACACGCTGGGGGACGCCATCTTCGAAGAGCACACGAACGGGGAGCACGTGATCAGGGAAGCCGACGTCGAGGACGTGGCCGGAGCCGCCGACACCCTCGCCGAGGCCTTCCGGGACTACCCCTTCACCCGACACACGATCTCCGCGGACGACCACCTCGCGCGGCTCCGCGAGTTCCAGCGGCTCTTCCTCGCCGAGGTGGGGCTTCCGCACGGCCGGGTGTGGGTGAGCGAGGACCTGGACGCCGTGGCCGTCTGGTCCACCCCGGACTCGGGCGGGGCCGAGGAGGTCATGGCCGAGATGCTGCCCACACTGGTCAACCTCGCGGGCGACCGGGCCGACTCCTACGCCTCGGCGGAGGCGGCCATGGAGGTCCACCGGCCGAAGGAACCGGTCTGGTTCCTGGGCACGGTGGGGGTGCGGACCCGGGCGCGGGGCCGGGGGCTGGGCCGGGCCGTGCTCCGCGCCGGACTGCGCGAGGCGGACGCGGCGGGCGTGCCCGCCTTCCTGGAGACCTCGACGCCGGAGAACGTCCGACTGTACGAGTCACTGGGCTTCTCCGTCACCGCCGAGTACGACCTGCCCGACGGCGGCCCGCACACATGGTCGATGTCCAGGCCCGTGGGTGGCTGAGCGCGTCGGGGCCGCCCCGGTGGTACCGGAGCGGCCCCGACCCGACCGGACTCAGTCGCGGGTCACCGCGTACTCCGCCAGGCGGCGGACACGGTCGGGCAGGTACACGTAGGGGTCCTTGCCCGCCTGCTCGAACCCGCGCCGGGCGTGCTCGTTGGCCAGGATCCGGAAGTCGCAGTCGTCTCCGACCTGGCTGTCCCAGAGCTTGACGGCGCGCACCCGCTCGTAGCGCCTGAGGACGTCCGGAACGTCCGTGTACCACTTCGTGGTCGCGCTGGGGCCGATGTCGGTGGTGCCCATCTCGCCGATCATGACCGGTTTCCCGGGGTCGATGCCGTGCTTGGGCCCCTCCTGCTGGATCCACTCGTAGGTGGGCGCCAGGGCGTCCTCGAAGGAGTCGACGTGGTCCCAGTTGTTCATCTTCTCGCAGCCGGTCATGTTGTACGCCTCCCAGCTGATCCAGTCGACGTAGTCGTTGCCGGGCCACAGGCCGGGGAGGCGGTCCAGGTTGCCGGGCCAGCCGGTCACGTTCCAGACCCAGATGACGTTGTCCGCGCCCTCCGACCGGTAGAGGTCGACGATGTGCCGCCAGGAGCTCACGAACTCCTCCGGTGTGCCCCGGTTGTTGTAGCGGGCCTTGCCGTCGGCCTCGTGGTCGAAGGTGACGAAGTAGGGCACGTCCAGTTCGGCGATGGACCGCGCCTGGGACCGCAGCGAGGAGTCGTAGCGCCCGGCGATGATGTCGCGGTAGGCGAGGTTGGGACGCCCTGGCTGGGTGAAGCCGCGGGCCTCGATGTTGGTGTGCACGAACCGGCCCTCGGCGATCATGCGCAGCTCGCGGTCACCGGGAACGTCGGGCTGGTCGATGCCGCGCCACGTGTAGACGATGTCCATCTTCCGGTCGGCCGCGGCCTCCAGCGCCTTCACGTCGTCTCCGTCGGGGCTGGCGCCCCACCAGACGCCGCAGGAGGGCTCGAGGATGTCCGAGACCGTGCAGTGGGTCTCCCGGGTGGAGGGCAGTCCGAGGAAGGACGCCGAGTTGGGGACCGGGCGGCTCTCCGGCGGCCGGTTCTCCGCCGGTTTCGCGGCGGCGGGGGGTTCGTCGCCCAGCCCCGCCAGCCCCAGCGCGAGCAGTGCCGCCCCCGCCGCCGCCCAAACTCGAACCGGTCCGCCCACCATGGTCAACCGCCCCCCAGCTATCCCGATGACAACACAGAGTGTTCGCGTAATGACCATACGTTATCTTTTGTCGACGCAACACTCTGGGAACCAGGTAGCGGACATCAGTACCCATAGCGTCCGCGTGTGGGAGCGGTGACCGCCTCCACCAGACACCGGCGCCACGGGGCCAACCCCCGCCGCCATCCGTGGTCGGCCCGAACCCCCACGGGGCCCGCCTGGAAGCGCATCGGGTTGCCGGAGACGGCGTGCCCCTCGGAGAGCTCCACCCCGCCCTCACCCAGCCGGAGCGGGGCGCCCGCGTGGCCCGCGAACGCGGCGACGCGCCCGAACTCGGCCTCGGGGTCGGCCACGAAGTCCTCGTAGCGCACCCTGAGCGTCGGGAGTCCCTGCCGGGCCAGCTCGTCCAGCGTGGAGTTCTGGGTCATCCACTGCACCGCCGATCGCCCCGCCGAGTACCGGGCCATCTCCGGTTCGGAGCTGTCCGGCGCGGCGTCCGGGCGGGCCACCCTCTTGCTCCAGGAGTGCGCCACCGCCCTGGGGTCGCGCACCACATGCAGGAGGCGCATCCTGGAGCCGTACCGCCAGCGCAGGCAGGCGGCCAGGGAGGCGTGC
This sequence comes from Nocardiopsis prasina DSM 43845, assembly GCF_000341265.1. Lineage (GTDB taxonomy): Bacteria > Actinomycetota > Actinomycetes > Streptosporangiales > Streptosporangiaceae > Nocardiopsis > Nocardiopsis prasina. The sequence continues at coordinate 32,022 of NZ_ANAE01000006.1, forward strand.
TTGCTGGCGTCCACGATCACCCGGGCGCCGCTGACCTCGGCGACGGCGGAGTAGAGCCGGTGGTAGAGCTCGGTGTAGCGCCCGCTCCGGGCCGCGAGGGCGCCCTCCCCCTCCGACCCCTGGAGGAGCCCCGGCAGGAACCGGGTCCGGTCGACACTGTCCTTGAGCCGCAGCACCGCATCCACGTCCAGGCGCTCCCAGCCACCGAACGCCCGCTTGCCCACGTCGCCCCAGAAACCGCAGTCGGCGAAGGGCAGCCCGCACCCGCAGCGCTCGTTCTCCACCAGCCCCCGGCGCCACAGGTGCACGATCTCACCGACGGAGCAGAACCCGGGCAGCTCACCAAGGAGGCGTTCGATCAGCGTGGACCCGGAACGGCCCATCCCGCCGACGAACACCAGACGATATCCATCCACGACCCCAGGCTATTACCTTTGGTCATGAACCCTGAACGCACAGTGACGGACTGATTCCCGCGCACGGCAACGGCCCCGGGTCGGGAGGTGTGCTCCCGGCCCGGGGCCGCGGTGTCGCCAGTCAGTTCCGGTGGGTGTGGACGCGCGGGGTCTCCACAGTCCGGTGGGTTCCTACAGACCCTCGACGTTCAGCAGCAGGTTCACGGTGCTGCTGGGAACGCCACTGAGCTTGTCCGCACCGGCGTTCTCGACGAGCCAGTCCAGGATGACGCCCTGGTCGTCGTCGCCGAGGGAGCTCTTGTACAGAGCGGCGGCGCCGGCCACGTGCGGGCTGGCCATGGAGGTGCCGGAGTAGCTGTCCGTGCCGCCACCGGGGATGGTGGACTCGACGTCGACGCCGGGGGCGTAGATGTCGACGGACGGACCGTGGTTGGAGAAGGAGGCGGTGGCGTCGGAGTCGTCGGAGGCACCGACGCTGACCACGCCCTCGGCGCCGCCCGGGGAGACGTTGCCCGCGTCCTGGCCCTCGTTGCCCGCGGCGACCGCAACGAACACGCCGGAGTCGGCCAGGGCGTTGACGGCGTCGTCGACGGCCTGTGAGGCCGGGCCGCCCAGGGACAGGTTGGCGACCGCGTTGGCGTCGGCGTTCTCGGCCACCCACTCGATGCCCGCGATGACGTCGTCGTAGGTGCCCGAACCGTCGTCGCCGAGGACCTTCACGCCGTAGAGCGAGGCGCCCGGCGCCACGCCGTAGCCGTCGGCGCCCACGGTGCCCGCGACGTGCGTGCCGTGGCCCTGACGGTCGCCGCCGTCGCCGCCGGTGGCGTCGAACCCGACCTCGGCGCGACCGCCGAAGTCCGGGTGGGAGTCGTCGATGCCGGTGTCGATGATGTAGACGGAGGTGCCGCTGCCGTCCGACTCCGTGGTGTAGGAGCCGTCCAGGGGCAGGTCCTCCTGGTCGATGCGGTCCAGGCCCCACGGGACCATGGTGGTGGCTTCACCGACCTGCTCGATGTAGGCGACGCCGTCCTGGGCGCGCAGCTCCTCGACCTCGGCGGCGCTCAGCTCGGCCGAGTAACCGTTGATGGTCTCCTCGTAGGTGTGGTTGACCTGGCTCTCCGAGATGCCGAGGGAGGCCGGGGAGACGGAGCTCGTGGTGATGGTGTCCTCAAGGACCACGAACCAGTCGCCGCTGGAGGCGGACGAGTTCGTGTACACCGGCGCGAGGTCCGAGGCGCCGGCGGTGGCGCCGCTCAGCGCCAGGGGAATGGTGAGTGCACTGACCGCGACAGCGCTGAACGCGACCCTGCGAGTGGGGTGCTTCTTCACGCGTTTCTCCTTGTGGGGGTTTCCATAGTGGGAGCACGCGCCAGGCCATAACCGTCCGTATTGGATCGATTGCGACCCTGTACGCGATTCGCACACTTTAGGCAGACTTGACCCCGGATTGCCAGAGGCTGAGAGAATTTTTCTCAAAGATCACCCTCCGCACTCCTATCCGATAGGTCAGGATCACTCCGTTCGAGGTGACACTCTGGTTGGTTCTCACACCTGGACACGGCCCTAACGCCGGGTAACTTGGACTCCTCCGGGCACACCATTGACCCTGACCCGATCGGCACCGAGGACCAGAAAAAGTACTCCCAGGATTCACACTCGGAAATGTCCGCTTAAGAAACCGGCGCACGAGGGACCCGACTCGGACCCTCCACGAGCACCACTCGGAACACGCGAAACGGGGCCGCCGAAAGGCGTGAGGAATGTTTGGCCATTCAGCGGGTACGTCTAGTCAGCTTTGACGACCATTCCGGCGCCCACCGTGGTGTTGGTGGCCTCGTCGATGAGGATGAACCCGCCGGTCTGCCGGTTCTTGGCGTACTCGTCCACGAACAGGGGCTGGGTGGAGCGCAGCCGCACCCGCCCGATCTCGTTGAGCGACAGGTGGTCCGCGCCCTCGTCGCGGTGCAGCGAGTTCACGTCCAGCCGGTACCGCAGGTCCTTGACCACCACCTTCGCGGTCCTGGTCGTGTGCTTGACGATGAGCTTGGAGCGCGGCGTGAGCTTGCGCGCGTCCGTCATCCAGCACACCATCGCCTCGATGTCCTGGGACACCGTGGGCGTGTTGTTGGGGCGGCAGATCATGTCGCCCCGGGAGATGTCGATCTCGTCCTCCAGCAGCAGGGTGACCGACATGGGCGAGAACGCCTCGGCCACCTCCCCGTCCGCCGTGCGGATCTTCGCGATCCGCGTGGACAGCCCTGAGGGCAGGTGGGTGACCTCGTCACCGGGCTTGAGGACGCCGCCCGCGAGCTGGCCCGCGTAGCCCCGGTAGTCGTGCAGTTCGGGGTCGTCCGAGCGGTGCGGCCTGATCACGTACTGCACGGGGAAGCGCGCGTCGATCAGGTTGCGGTCCGAGGCGATGTGCACGTTCTCCAGGTGGTGCAGCAGGGAACCGCCCGTGTACCAGGGCGTGTTCTCGGACTGGCTGACCACGTTGTCGCCGTGCAGCGCGGAGATCGGCACGAACGTGAGGTCGCGCGCGTCCAGCTTGGCCGCGAACTCGGAGAACTCGGACTTGATCTCCTCGAAGCGGTCCTGGGAGTAGTCGACCAGGTCCATCTTGTTCACCGCCAGCACCAGGTGCGGCACCTGGAGCAGGGTGGTGAGGAAGGCGTGGCGGCGGCTCTGCTCCTGGAGGCCCTTGCGGGCGTCCACCAGGATGATCGCGAGGTCGGCCGTGGAGGCGCCCGTGACCATGTTCCGGGTGTACTGGATGTGCCCGGGGGTGTCCGCGATGATGAAGGTGCGCTTGGGCGTGGCGAAGTAGCGGTACGCCACGTCGATGGTGATGCCCTGCTCGCGTTCGGCGCGCAGACCGTCCGTGAGCAGCGCCAGGTTGGTCTGTTCCTCGCCGCGCGCGGCGCTGGTGCGCTCCACGGCGTCGAGCTGGTCCTCGAAGATGGACTTGGAGTCGTACAGCAGGCGCCCGATCAGGGTGCTCTTGCCGTCGTCGACGGAGCCCGCCGTGGCGAACCGCAGGATGTCGTTGCTCATGGTGACTGGTCCTCTGCGCGAAGTGTGGGGCGGTCAACAACCGTGGGGACGGGAGGTACGGAGGGAATCGCTGGCCTCGGCGAAGCGGAGGCCCAAGAGGACGTGGCTAGAAGTAGCCCTCGCGCTTGCGGTCCTCCATGGCGGCCTCGCTGGCCCGGTCGTCGGCGCGGGTTTGGCCGCGCTCGGTGATCCGGGTGGCGGCGATCTCCGCGATGATGTCGTCCAGCTCCACGGCCGAGGACTTGACCGCTCCGGTGCAGGTGAGGTCGCCGACGGTGCGGTAGCGCACGGTCTCGGTGAACGGGACCTCGGTCTCGTCCCGCTGGATGAGCGGCGAGTCCGCGAGCAGGATGCCGTCGCGCTCGAACACGCTCCGCTGGTGGGCGAAGTAGATCGAGGGCAGCTCCAGCTCCTCGCGCTGGATGTACCCCCACACGTCGAGCTCGGTCCAGTTGGAGATCGGGAAGACCCGGATGTGCTCGTCCCGGTTGATCCGGGTGTTGAACACGTTCCAGAGCTCGGGGCGCTGGTTCTTGGGGTCCCACTGGCCGAACTCGTCACGGAAGGAGAAGACCCGTTCCTTGGCCCGGGCCTTCTCCTCGTCACGGCGGGCGCCCCCGAAGGCGGCCGTGAAACTGTGCTCCTCGATGGCCTCCAGCAGCGCCGAGGTCTGGAGGCGGTTGCGGCTGGCCCAGCGGCCGGTGGGCTCGGTGACCTTGCCCGCGTCGATCTGCTCCTGGACCGAGGCCACCACCAGGCGGACCCCGGCCTGGGCGACGCGCCGGTCCCGGAACTCGATGACCTCTTCGAAGTTGTGCCCGGTGTCCACGTGCATCACCGGGAAGGGCACCGGGGCGGGCCAGAAGGCCTTCTCCGCCAGGCGCAGCATCACGATGGAGTCCTTGCCGCCGGAGAAGAGCAGCACGGGCCGCTCGAACTCCGCCGCCACCTCGCGCATGATGAAGATCGCCTCGGCTTCGAGGACGTCCAGCTGGGAGAGCTGGTAGCGCCCGAGCGCCTGCTGACTCGCCTGACCCATGGAATCCGCCTTAGAAATACCGACACCCAAGTCCGGTTCCGCGGCGGTGGGTGCTGCGGTTCAGCCCCCCGCGTGCGGACCGGCGCTGTCAAGGTCCGCGCCGTCGCGGATGCTTGCCAACAACATACCCGACAATTCCGATCGGCATACAAGGATATCGGGGAGTAGCGGGTCGGACACGTTGTAGCGCAGCTGCGAGCCGTCGATCCTGGACGTGTGCAGTCCGGCGGCGCGCGCGACGGCGACCGGCGCGGCGCTGTCCCACTCGTACTGGCCGCCCGCGTGCACGTAGATGTCGGCGATCCCGAGCAGCACGGCGCAGATCTTGGCCCCCGCCGATCCCATGGGGATCACTTCGGCGCCCATCTGGGTCGCCATGCGCTGGACGAACGCCGGAGGCCGGGTCCGGCTGGCGGGGATGCGCAGCCGCTGCCCCCCCG
>NZ_ANAE01000007.1 GCF_000341265.1 Nocardiopsis prasina DSM 43845
CGCCGATCCCATGGGGATCACTTCGGCGCCCATCTGGGTCGCCATGCGCTGGACGAACGCCGGAGGCCGGGTCCGGCTGGCGGTGATGCGCAGCCGCTGCCCCTCGGGGCGCTCCTCCGGCAGCCACGGCGGGTCGACCGTGGACAGGCAGCTGCCCTGGGCGGGCAGCGCGACCGCCCCGGCGACCAGGTCGCCGTTCTCCCAGAGCGCCACGTGCACCGCCCAGTCGGTACGGCCGGGCTCGGAGAACTCCCGGGTTCCGTCCAGCGGGTCGATGATCCACACCCGCCGGGACCTCAGCCGTGACTGCTCGTCCACGCCCTCCTCGGACAGAACCGCGTCGCTCGGCCGCAGCCGCCCGAGCGCGGAGAAGAGGAACTCGTGCGAGGTGCGGTCCCCCAGTGTGCGCAGGACCTCGGGCTCGTCGAATCCGTGGCGGGCGCGCAGGCGCAGCAGCAGCTGTCCGGCCTCGCTCGCCAGGTCCCGGGCCACCTCATGATCGTTTCGGATGTTGTTCACCGGCTAGTATGCTCCCGCCCCACGGATCACCGCTGACCACGTCTTCCACAGGATCTGGATGTCCAATGTCAGCGACCAGTTTTCCACGTACCGCAGATCGAGTCGGACCGATTCCTCCCAGGAGAGGTCGGATCGGCCGCTGACCTGCCACAGACCCGTCATCCCCGGTTTGACCACCAACCGACGGCGGACGTCGTGCCCGTACTGGGCGACCTCCTCCGGCAGCGGGGGCCGCGGGCCGACGAGCGACATCTCTCCGCGCACCACGTTGACGAGCTGGGGTAGCTCGTCGAGCGAGTAGCGGCGCAGCCACGCCCCCACGGGCGTGACCCTGGGGTCCCGACGCATCTTGAACAGCACACCGTCGTGCTCGTTCCGGGGCTTGAGAATCGCCTTGAGCGCGTCCGCCCCGACCACCATCGTACGGAACTTGTACACGGTGAACTCGGCGCCACCCCGGCCCACGCGCGTCTGCCGGAAGAAGGCGGGACCGCCGCCCTCCGACCGGATGAGGACGGTCAGAACGAGGAAGAGGGGCGAGAGCAGGAGGAGCGCCAGCGCGGCGGCGCAGCGGTCGAAGGCCCCCTTGACCACGCGGCGCGCGCCCTCCAGCTCCGGGTGTTCCACGTGCAGCAGGGGCAGTCCCGCCACGGGACGGATGGTGGTCCGGGGACCCGCGACCTCCATGAGCGCCGAGGCCACGTTGAGGTCGGTTCCGGTCTTCTCCAGTTCCCAAGCGAGACGGCGCAGTTCCACGCCGTCCATCTCGGGGCAGGCCAGGACCGCGACGGTGTCCGCGCCGACCAGGGCGGCGGCGTCGGCCGCGTCCGTGAAGGAGCCCAGGACCGGGCAGCCCTCCACCTCGGTGACGTCCGACTCGTGCGCGGGCAGGCACACGCCCACCACGCGCATGCCGTGGTAGATCTCGTCGCGGAACCGCCTGATGAGGTCGCTCGCCGACACGCTGTAGCCGACGACCACGACCCCGCTCATACAGGCCCCGGAGCGGCGGCGCCGGTGCAGCGCCTTGCGGCGCGCGTAGCGCAGGCCGAGGGAGAGCAGGACGATCAGCGGCAGTGCGATCAGCACGTAGCCGCGGGCGAGGTCGAACTTGACGGCGTAGGCGCCGACAGCGACGGTCGCGGCCAGGATCGCGCCGGCGACCGCGACCCTGCGGTACTCCTCGGTGCCGACCCCCAGGAAACGGCGTTCGTAGCCGCCGCCGAGCCGGACGAAGACGATCCAGACCGGCGGCAGGACCAGGGAGAGCAGCAGATAGGGCGTGGTGGTCCCGGCCAGCAGGGCGTCATGGAACCGGACCAGGCTCCCGGCCAGGGTCGCCACTACGGCGGCGGTCAGGTCCAGGGCCACCAGGCCGAGGACGTAGGGGCGGAGCCAGGCGTCGGCCCGGGGTCCGGTGTTGACCGGAATCCGCCGGATACCCCGGACCGGCGTGCCGGGCCGCCGGGGATGCTCACGCCGTCGGACGGAGGGTTCTCCGTGGACGGTCCCACTGGTTGTCACCATGCATCCCCCAAGACCACGAACGACTTCGAATAATCACCATGGGTAACCACCCCCGCGCGCGTGGAACCCACGCGGAAGGCAGGGACGGGGAGTATCGCCGGGCACAGAACGCCTGTCGTCAACCCGAACAGTAACCAAAAGTAGTCGGAAAATCGCTGTCAGTGTCGGCCTGTTGGTAAAGAAGTCCCATTCCAACCGAGAATGTGTCTGTCCTGAGACCGTCGATGACCGTTTTGAGGGGACACAGCTGCACCAAAATATGTCCCGACCGATACTCGACGCGGCTCGCGGCCCCGGGGGTGCCGACTCAGGCGAGCGCGGGTCCGTCACGGCGGACAGCCTGAACACCCGCGCCGGGGATTCGGCCAGGGCGGGCGCCGAGTGGTTGACTTCGGACGCCGTGGAGGGCGCCGCGCACGTCGCACGCTGCGCGGGGGTGTTGCCCCCGGCAAGCCCCGCGCGCCCGCGCCCGAACCGCTGGAGGCGCTGTTCGGGCACGGGGCCGACCACGCGGTGCGCTACCGCCGGAGGTTCTCCGACCGGGGCCGCCCGCCTCACCACCAGCTCCGCGACCGGATCACCGAGCTCCTGGCGGCGTGCCTCGGGGCCCCGGCCGTCCGGGTTCAGGCGGCGGTGTGGAAGATGTTCTGCGCCCGGCCCAGACCGTCCTTGAGGATGGTGCGCACCGCGTCGGCGGCGCGCTCCACGTTGAGGTCCAGCTCGGGGGCCTCCGTGGAGGAGAAGTCCCGCAGCACGTACGCGGCCGGGTCCATGCGCCCGGGAGGACGGCCCACGCCGAAGCGGACCCGCAGGTAGTCCGGGCCGGACAGGGACGCGGTGGCCGACTTCAGGCCGTTGTGGCCACCGGACCCGCCGCCCTTCTTGAGCTTGAGCGCCCCGAAGTCGATGTCCATCTCGTCGTGCACGACGATGATCCGCTCCATCGGGACCTTGTAGAACTTCGCCAGCCCCGCGATCGGCCCGCCGGACACGTTCATGAAGGTGCGCGGCTTGGCCAGAACCACCGGGGCGCCCTCGATCCGGGTCTCCACGACCTCGGCGTGCGCCTTGTGGACCTTCCAGCGCTCACCCTTCTCGGAGGCCATGGCGTCCACCACCATGAACCCGGCGTTGTGCCGGTTGCCCGCGTACTTCGGGCCCGGGTTGCCCAACCCGACCACCAGCCAGCGCTCCGCCTCGGCCATGTCCTCGCCGTCCCCGCTCTTCCGGATACCCAACCTGCTCAACACTCTCCACATGCCGACCGACACTATCGGCACCCGAACCGCGCCCCGCCGCACGCAGAGCGCGCGGCCCCCGGATCGGGGACCGCGCGCTCTGTGATGTGTGGTGCGGGACCGCGCCTACTCGGCGGCGGCCTCCTCGTTGGCCTCCGCGGCCTCGGTGCTGGTCTCCGGCTCCTCCTCCACGCGCGGCGCGGAGACGGTGAGCAGGATCGACTCGGGGTCGGTCACCAGGGTGACGCCCGAGGGCAGCTTCAGGTCGGCGGCGGTCGGGTTGGCGCCGACCTCCAGCCCGTCGATGTCGAACTCGACACCATCGGGGATGCGGGTGGCCTCGGCCTCCACGGTCACGGTGACGAGCTCCTGGTTGAGCACGCCGGGAGCCTTGACCTCACCGGTGAGGGAGACGTTGATCTCGACCTCGACCTTCTCACCCTTGGAGACGACCAGCAGGTCGACGTGCTCCAGGAAGCCCTTGATGGCGTCGCGCTGCACGCTCTTGGGGAGGGCAAGGTTGTCCTTGTCCAGGCCACCAAGGCGAATCAGGACGTTCGGGGTCTTCAGGGCGAGCATGAGCTCGTGGCCCGGCAGGTTCAGGTGGCGGGGCTCGGTGCCGTGGCCGTAGAGGACGGCCGGCACCTTACCCGCGCGGCGGGCGCGACGGGAGGCGCCCTTGCCGAATTCCGTGCGGGGCTCGGCAGCGATACGTACCTCGGACACGACAAAACTCCTCGGGTTCAACCCCGCAGCACGGGGCACACGACTCCAGTAGTACGAACGATTCCCGCCCTCGGCGGAGAATTGTGACGGGGTCACCCAACTTGCAGGGGACTCGACCGCCCTGGTTCCAGGCGTGCCCGGCGAGCCGTCACCGGACCCGTCCGGCCCGGGAACGCTCGTCGCGCACCCCTGCCCGCGTTGATTCTAGGAGGAGACACGAAGGAATCCACCCGGACACGGGGACACTCGGCCAAGTCTACTGTCTCTGGTGACGACTCCGTACATGGCCCACCTCGGGACCGGTTCCGGCCTCGGCCGGACGGCACCCGCGCCGGGCGCGGGTGCCCTCGCCCCAGGACCTGTTTTCTGGATCCGCGCTCGCCGCCACCGGCGAAAGCATCCAAAAAAACAGGCCCTAGTCGAACAGGCTCGTGACCGAGCCGTCGGTGAAGACCTCGTTGATCGCGCGGGCGACCAGCGGGGCGATCGAAAGCTGCGTGAGCTTCTCGAAGGAGCGCTCCTCCGGGACGGGGAGCGTGTTGGTGATGACCACCTCGGAGATGCGCGAGTTCTGGAGGCGCTCAGCGGCCGGGCCGGACAGCACACCGTGCGTGGCGGCGACCAGGACCTTCTTGGCGCCCTGCTCGAAGAGGGCCTCGGAGGCCTTCACAATGGTGCCGCCGGTGTCGATCATGTCGTCGACCAGGACGCACACGCGGCCCTTGACCTCACCGACGACCTCGTGGACCTTCACCTCGTTGGCGACGTCCGGGTCGCGGCGCTTGTGGATGATGGCCAGGGGCGCGCCCAGGCGGTCCGCCCAGCGGTCCGCGGTGCGCACGCGCCCGGCGTCGGGGGAGACGACCGTGATCTCCGAGTGGTCGACCTGGGTGGCGATGTGGTCGGCCAGGATCGGAAGCGCGAAGAGGTGGTCCACCGGGCCGTCGAAGAAGCCCTGGATCTGGTCGGTGTGCAGGTCCACCGCCATCATCCGGTCCGCCCCGGCGGTCCGGAACAGGTCGGTGACCAGGCGCGAGGAGATGGGCTCGCGGCCCCGGTGCTTCTTGTCCTGGCGGGCGTAGCCCAGGATCGGCGTGACCACGGTGATCCGCTTGGCGGACGCGCGCTTGAGCGCGTCCACCATGATCAGCTGCTCCATGATCGACTCGTTGACCGGGTCGGCGTGGCTCTGGATGACGAACGCGTCACTGCCGCGCACCGACTCCAGGTACCGCATGAAGATCTCGCCGTTGGCGAAGGTGTCGAAGCGGGTGGGGACCACCTCTATCCCCAGCTCCTTCGCCACCTCCTCGGCCAGAGCCGGGTGCGTACGCCCCGAGAACAGCATCAGTTGTTTCTGGCCGGTGGCCTTCATGCCGGTCACGTGTTTCTCCCCCACAGTCACTGCTTGTTCGCGGCGTCGGCTCTGTGCCGTTCCGCCTGCTCCGCCGCCTCGGCGGGCGGAGTTCCCGGACGCTTGCGCCGCGTCCAGCCCTCGACGTTACGCTGCCGGTGTCCTTCGGAGATCGCCAGGGCACCGGGCGGGACATCGTCACGGACCACGGTCCCGGCCCCGGAGTAGGCTCCGTCGCCCACCGTCACGGGAGCGACAATGGTGTTGTCGCTGCCGATGCGGACGTGGTCGCCGATCGTGCTCCGGGACTTGTTGACCCCGTCGTAGTTGACGAACACGGAGGAGCAGCCGATGTTGCTGCCCACCCCGATGTCCGCGTCACCGACGTAGGTCAGGTGCGGGATCTTGGAACCGGTGCCGACGTTCGAGTTCTTGACCTCGACGAAGGCTCCGGCCTTGCTCCGCTCGGCCAGGCGGGTGCCCGGCCGCAGGTAGGTGTAGGGGCCGACGCTGGCCCCGGGGCCGATCTCCGCCCCGTCCGCGGTGGTCTCGCGGACCTTCGCGCCGTCGCTGACCACGGTGTCGCGCAGGTCGGCGCCGGGGCCGACCTCCGCGTCCTCGCCGATCCGCGTGGTGCCGTAGAGGCGGCTATTGGGGTGGACCACGGTGTCCGCGCCGATACTGACCTGGGCGTCCACCCAGGTCGTGGCGGGGTCGACGATGGTCACTCCCGAGAGCATGTGCTCCGTCAGAAGGCGGTCGTTGAGGACGCGGCGGGCCTCGGAGAGCTGGACCCGGTTGTTGACGCCCTGGACCTCGTTCCAGTCCTCGGCGCTCCAGGCGTCCACCGGGTGGCCGTCGCCGCGGAGCAGGCCCACGGCGTCGGTGATGTACTCCTCGCCCTTGGCGTTGTCCGTGGACAGGCGCTTGACGACCTGGCTCAGGAGGGCGCCGTCGAAGGCGTACATCCCGGAGTTGATCTCGTCCACGAGGTGCTGCTCGGGCGTGGCGTCGGCGTGTTCGACGATCTCCGTGAAGGCGCCGTCGGCGTCGCGCACGATGCGTCCGTAGCCGTGGGGGTCGGGGACGCGGGCGGACAGCACGGTGACCGCGTTGCCCTCCTTCTCGTGCGCCGTGACCAGCGAGGCGAGCGTCTCACCGCGCAGCAGGGGGGTGTCACCGCAGGTGAGGACGACGGTTCCGGAGAGCTCGACGCCCTTCGCGGCCAGGTCCTCGACAGCCATGCGCACGGCGTGGCCGGTGCCGTTCTGTTCCTCCTGCACCGCCGTGGTGGCCTCGGGGGCGACCTCGGCCAGGTGGGCTCTCACCTGGTCACGGGCGTGGCCCACGACCACGACCGTGTTGCCGGGTTCGAGTTCTCGGGACGCGTGGAGCACGTGGCCGAGCATGCTGCGGCCGTTGAGTTCGTGAAGCACCTTGGGAAGCTTCGACTTCATTCGGGTGCCCTCACCCGCCGCGAGGATGATCACGGCAGCCGGACGGTTCACGCTCACTGGAGGAGACCCCTCGTGATAGCTGGCATATGAACGTCGGCTCACCCTTCGGCGGCGCGACCCGCATGCCGCGCGGGCGGCCGTCGGATGACCAGCGGCCGACATGGGAAGGATACATGTGTGTCACCGGCACACATCAGGCACATGAGGGCGCGACGCGCGCGGCGCCCGGCGGACGCCCGCAGGAGCGGGCCGGCCGGACGCCGGTGTGAGTTGTACCGCCGTCCCTCCCGTGGGGCGCACGGGGTGCGTCCCGCCCCCTCGACGGGGACGGTCGCGTTGACGGCGGGGGTTGCTCCCGGACCAGGGCTCGAACCTGGACGATGGGGACCAAAACCCCAGATGCTGCCGATTACATCATCCGGGAACGCTCCGGACCGTGGTCCGGACGCTCGACACCAACATAGCGCCTCCCCCCGGGGGCTTGCCAAACCTACGGGGTCGTAGGTTACGGTTACGTAGGAATAGGTTGGGCCGTCCCGACGGGTGCACCGCACCCGTGACGCCGTCCCGACCGGTGACGACGTTCTCCGTGACGAGGTGTGCAAGACCCATGACCGCTGCCCCCGAGGTGCCGACCGAAGGCACCGAGAAGCCCGCCGGGACCGCCGCCGACGCGCCCAAGCGTGAGGCGATCCCCGAGTACGAGCCCGAACTACGGGGCAAGGCCGAGCGCTACACCGTCTTCGCCTTCGTGTTCGTGCCCCTGATCGCCCTCCTCGCCGCGGTGCCGTTCTTCTGGGGCTGGGGCCTGTCGCTGACCGACATCGCGATCGCCACGGTGTTCTACGTGATCAGCGGCCTGGGCATCACCGTTGGCTTCCACCGCCACTTCACCCACGGTTCCTTCAAGGCCAACCGCCCGCTGCGGATCGCGCTGGCGATCGCGGGCTCCATGGCCATCGAGGGCAGCGTCATCAAGTGGGTGGCCGACCACCGCCGCCACCACAAGTACGCGGACGCCGAGGGCGACCCGCACTCGCCGTGGCGCTTCGGCGACGACTGGAAGTCCGTGGCCAAGGGCATGTACTACGCCCACATGGCGTGGATGTACCTGGACGAGAAGAAGACCTCGCCGCGCCGCTTCACCCCGGACCTGCTCAAGGACAAGGACGTCGTCCTCGTCGACAAGCTGTTCCTGCCGATCGTGCTGTTCTCGCTCTTCGCCCCCGCCGCCATCGGCGGCCTGGTCACCATGTCCCTGTGGGGCGCGGTCACCGCGTTCTTCTGGGCGAGCCTCGTCCGCGTCGCTCTGCTGCACCACGTGACCTGGTCGATCAACTCCATCTGCCACACCATCGGCGAGGAGAACTTCGAGGTCCGCGACCGCTCCCGCAATGTGTGGTGGCTGGCCATCCCGTCCTTCGGTGAGTCCTGGCACAACCTGCACCACGCCGACCCGACCTGCGCCCGCCACGGCGTGCTCAAGGGCCAGATCGACATCTCCGCCAGGGTCATCTGGGCCTTCGAGAAGTTCGGCTGGGCCACCAAGGTCCGCTGGCCCAACAACGAACGGCTCGCTGCGAAGCGGGTCAAGGTCTAGGATCGACAACCATCATGGGAGCAGCCGACAGCGAGCAGGGAACCCGAGTGCGCCGCAAGCGCATGACGGGCAAGGAGCGTCGGCAACAGCTGTTGGGAATCGGCCGGGAGCTGTTCGCCGAACGAGGGTTCGACGCGACCTCCGTTGAGGAGATCGCCGCGCGGGCCGGAGTATCGAAGCCCGTCGTCTACGAGCACTTCGGTGGCAAGGAGGGCATCTACGCCGTCGTCGTGGACCGGGAGATGCGCACGCTCCTGGACATGATGGGCGAGGCTCTCACCGCCGACGACGCCCGAAGCAAGATCGAGAAGGCAGCCCTGGCCCTGCTGCGCTACGTCGAGGAGGACAGCGTGGGGTTCCGGGTGCTCACCCGTGATTCGCACGTGGCCTCCGGGACCGGCAGTTTCGCGAGCCTGCTCAACGACATCGCCAGCCAGGTCGAGCACATCATGGTGGACGAGTTCGCCGAACGCGGTTACGACCCGGCGCTCGCCCCGATGTACGCGCAGGCCCTGGTGGGCATGTGGGCACTGACCGGCCAGTGGTGGCTGGAGGTGCGCAGGCCCAAACGCGAGGTGGTGGCGGCGCACCTGGTCAACCTGGCCTGGAACGGGCTCTCCGCGTTGGAGGCCAAGCCGAGGCTGGACACACGCAGGAAGCGCTGACCCTTCTGTGGCGCTGGCCACAGGAGGGGACGTCGCCCCTGGTCACCAGTGGGGCGGGTGGGATTCGTATACCCGCCCCACTATCTTGATGTCAAGAGATATGCTGGTGCCATGCGCGATGAGGTGGATGGGCTGATCGAGGCGTGGCGCTCCGAGCGGCCGGACGTGGACGTGACGCCCCTGGAGGTGTTCAGCCGGGTGTCCCGGCTCGCGCGCCACCTCGACCGCGCCCGCCGCACCGTCTTCACCGAACACGCCCTGGAGCCCTGGGAGTTCGACGTCCTCGCCGAACTCCGCCGCTCGGGCCCGCCCTACGAGCTCAGCCCCGGGCGCCTGCTGCGCGCCACCCTGGTCACCTCCGGCACCATGACCAACCGCGTGGATCGCCTGGCCGCCGCCGAACTCGTGCGCCGCCGCCCCGACCCCGCAGACAAGCGCGGCGTGCTGGTCCGGCTGACCGCCAGGGGCGCCGAGCGGATCGACGCGGCCCTGGCCTCGCTCCTCAGCTACGAGGAGACCCTCCTGGCGCCGATGCCCGCCGCCGAGCGCGAACAGCTGGCATCGTTACTGAGAAGCCTTCTCGCGCCCCTCGACGGGATCCCGTCCGGCCCGCAAGGGTGACGGCCGTTCCGTCCGGGGGCACGCGTCACTCCCGTACGGCCCCTGGTTGGAGAGCACGTTGAGAATCCGCTGGACCGCCTTCCTCGCTGTGACCCTCGTCGTCGCGGGCTGCTCCGGTGGGGGCACCGATGAACCCACCACGAGCCACTACCTGTCCCTGGGCGATTCACTGACCGTGGGCGTACAGCCCGACGAGCAGGGGCGGGGACGGGAGACCTCCGAGGGGTACACGGACGTCCTGTACCGCTCCCTGAAGGACGCCGACTCCACTCTCCGACACGAGCGCATGGGGTGCGGCGGGGAGGACACCACGACCTTCGTCGGCGGCGGCATCCCCGGCTGCGACGACCGCTACGAGGCGGGGTCCCAGCTCGACCAGGCCGAGGAGTTCCTGCGGGAGAACGGTGGCGCGGTCGACCTGGTCACCCTCACCATCGGCGGCAACAACTTCACCGACTGTGTGGAGGGCGTCCACGAGGAGGCGCTCGGCATCGACGGGGTCGGTGTCGACGAGGCCTGCGTGGCGGACGGCCTGGAGCGCCTGGAGACCGAGGTGCCGGTGATCGCCGAGCGCCTGGTGGGGGCCGCGGACCCGGGCACACGGATCGTCGGGATGACCTACTACAACCCGTTCCTGGCCCTCGCCCTCCTGGAGGAACCCGGGAACACGAGCCAGTCCGAGCGCACCGTGGAGATCCTCGACCGGGTGAACGCGTCGCTGACCGCCTCCTACGAGGCCGCCGGGATCGACGTGGCCGACGTGGACACCGTGTTCGACGGCTCGGACACCGAGGTGCCCGCCGACAGCACCACGGGCATGCCGGTCAACCTCCAGCGGATCTGCGACCTCACCTGGATGTGCGACGCCGCCCGGGGCCCGGACATCCACACCAACCTCGCCGGCGCCCAGGCGATCGCCGAGGTCTTCCGCGACCGCCTCCGCTAGCCGCCGTCGGGCAGGGAGCGTTCGATGAGCTCCACGATCTCGGGGGCGTCGGGAACGGTGGCGGGGCGGAACCGGTGCACGGTGCCGTCCGGCAGGACCAGGAACTTCTCGAAGTTCCACTTGACCCGCCCGGCGTGCCCCTCGGGGTCGGGGACGTCGGTGAGTTCGGCGTAGAGGGGGTGCTGGCCCCGGCCGTTGACCTTCACCTTGCTGGTCATCGGGAAGGTCACCCCCCAGGTCATCGAGCAGTACTCGGCGATCTTCTCCTCACCGCCGAACTCCTGGAGGAACTGGTTGCTGGGGAAGCCCAGCACGGTGAAGCCCCGGTCCTCGTAGCGCTTCTGGAGCTCCTCCAGCGCGCCGTACTGCGGGGTGAGTCCGCAGCGGGACGCCACGTTCACCACCAGGCGGACCTTCCCGGACCATTCACCGAAGGTGGTCTCGCGGCCGTCGATCATGGTCACCGGGATGTCGTCCAGGTCAGCCATGGTGCCTCCTCCTGAGTTCGGAACCGTACGCGCCCTGCGAGCAGCCTACGGGGTGCCCGCCGACGGGAATGCCCGGCGGGTGACCGCGTTCTACAGGAGGTCCGGTGGAAGCGTTCCGCGGCCACTCCGGGAAGCCGTGCGCGGGGAGGCGACATGGTTCCGTCCGAGCGTTCGGCGGGCTCACGGCCCGGGGACGGGGAGCCCGTCCGAGGTCGGGTCGCCGAGATCCGTGGGCTGCTGACCGCCGACCGCGAGCGCACGTCCGCGTTGATCCTCTCCCTGACCCGGAGCTTCGACTCGATCGTCGAGGCGACCCAGGACACGGCGACGGACGACGAGCACGACCCCGAAGGGTCGACGATCGCGTTCGAGCGCTCGCACACGAGCGCCGCGCTCGCCGCGGCCGAGCGTCACCTGGCCGACGTGGACGCGGCCCTGGAGAGGATCGCCCAGGGACGCTACGGCCGCTGTGAGCGCTGCGGTGAGCCCGTCTCCCCCGAGCGGTTGCTGGCCCGGCCCGTGGCCCGCACCTGCATCGCCTGCGCGACGAGGGCCTAGGGGCCGCTGGTCGTCACGCAGCTGTCGGGCTGCTGCTTCAGTCGCCGACCAGCTCGGCCTGCTCCAGCCACACCATCTCCAGCTCCTCCTTCTCTGCGGCGAGGGTCCTGGCCTCGGCGTCGAGTTCGGCGAGCTTGGTGTAGTCCTCCGCTGCGGCCGCCATCTGCTCGTGGAGCTGTTCCTCGCGCCTGGCGATCTTGTCCATCCGCCGTTCGACGCGCTGCATCTCCTTCTGGGCGGCGCGGCGCTCCGCCTGGGACACGGCGGGGGTGACGGGCGTCTGCACGGCGGTCTCGGAGGCGCCCAGGGGCACGGTGACCTCGTCGGCGCTGGCCTCCCGGCGCTCCAGGTACTCGTCCACCCCTCCGGGCAGGAAGGCGAGGCTGCCGTCGCCCATCAGGGCGAGCACGCGGTCGGTGATCCGCTCCAGGAAGTAGCGGTCGTGACTGACCAGCACGAGGGACCCCGGCCAGCCGTCGAGGAGGTCCTCCAGCTCGGTCAGGGTCTCGATGTCGAGGTCGTTGGTGGGCTCGTCCAGCAGCAGCACGTTGGGCTCGTCCATGAGCAGGCGCAACAGCTGGAGGCGGCGCTTCTCACCGCCGGACAGGTCGCCGATCGGCGTCCACTGGCGCTCGCCCCGGAAGCCGAACTTCTCCAGCATCTGGCTGGCGGTGTAGTCCCGCTTGCCGATGGTGATGTGTTCGCGCACGTCCATGACGGCCTGGAGCGGGCGGGCGGTGGGGTCGAGCTCCACGACGTTCTGGGACAGGTGCGCCAGCTTGACGGTCCGGCCGGTGCGCACCGTCCCGGAGTCGGGCTCGCGCTCCTCGGCGAGGATCTTCAGCAGGGTCGACTTGCCCGCGCCGTTCACGCCGACCAGGCCCACCCGGTCGCCGGGGCCCAGCTGCCAGGTGAGTTCGTCCAGCAGGGTGCGGTCGGGGATGGCGACCGAGACCTTCTTGAGGTCGATGACGGTCTTGCCCAGGCGCGAGCTGGCGAATCGGACCAGCTCCACGGAGTCGCGGGGCGGCGGCTCGTTCGCGATGAGCTGGTTGGCCGCCTCGATGCGGAACTTGGGCTTGGAGGTGCGCGCGGGCGCTCCCCTGCGCAGCCACGCGAGCTCCTTGCGCATGAGGTTCTGGCGGCGGTCCTCCTCGGCGGCGGCCTGGCGGTCCCGCTCGGCCTTGGCCAGCACGTAGGCGGCGTACCCGCCCTCGTACCTCTCGACGGTGCCGCGCCCGACCTCCCAGGTGCGGGTGGTCACGGCGTCCAGGAACCACCGGTCGTGTGTGACGACCACCAGCGACTCCGGACGGCCGCGCAGGTGCTCGGCCAGCCAGGCGATGCCCTCGATGTCGAGGTGGTTGGTGGGCTCGTCCAGGATGATGAGGTCGTGGTCGTCCACCAGCAGGCGGGCCAGCCCGGAGCGGCGGCGCTCACCGCCGGACAGCCCGGACATGGGCACGTTGAGGTCCCAGCCGCCGAGCAGGCCCCGGAGGATGTCGCGGATGCGGGCGTCCCCCGCCCACTCGTGCTCGGCCCGGCCGCCCAGCACGAACTCGCCGACGGTGCTGTCGGGGAAGTCGTCGCGCTGGTGCAGGAAGCCGACCCGAAGCCCGCGGTTGTGCACGACCCGCCCGGAGTCGGGTTCGGTCCGCCCCGCGAGCACGGAGATCATCGTCGACTTGCCGCCGCCGTTGCGGCCCACCACCCCGATGCGTTCGCCCTCGTCCACGCCGAGGGAGACCTCGTCGAGGAGCACGAGCGGCCCGTAGGCCAGGGACACGTCCTGAAGGTTGACCAGATTCGTCATCACCTCCCATTGTGCTGCCCCCGCGAAGGTGCGCGGACCGACTGACCGCCAGGAACGACACTTTTCGCTTGTCGGCTCATTTGGCCACCGATCGCCGCACGGAAGGGCTACTCTTCTGCCCTGTCCTCGGTCCCCCGCTTGGGAGCCGCCCCCTGGAGGCTCGCACCGCAGGACGGACGCGTACCGAAAGGGGAGCCCATGCGCTCCATCCGTGCCGCCGTCGCGGCCGCCCTCCTCGCCGCCCTCCTCGCGCCCGTCCCGGCGCACGCGGCCTCCACCACGGGCGCCCTGATGATCACCCACGTGCGGCCCAACGCCGCCGGGGCCGACGTCAAGAACAACAAGCAGACCAACCTCAACGGCGAGTACTTCGTCGTGAAGAACGTGACGAAGAAGACCGTCAACCTGAGGGGCCACGTCCCGGACATCACCTCGAACACCTACGGCCGCGCCCTGCCCGCGTACAACCTCCCGGCGGGGGGCGTGGTCCACGTGCACACCGGCACTGGAAAGAACCACCGGGACGCCAAGGGCACGCACCACGTCTACCGGGGCTACGCGCGCCACGTCCTGCCCAACGACGGCACCGGGCGCAGCCCGGACCTGCGGCTGAAGAAGCCGGGCAGCAAGGACGACAACAAGGCCGCTGGCACGATCAGCAGCTGCAACTGGGGCAAGGCGGCGGACGGCAGAACGTACGGCTGCTAGGAGGGGGAACGCCCGGGGCCGCACCACGCGAGGCCCCGGGCGGGCTCTGGAAGGTCCCTACACCAGGAAGAAGTCCCGGGCGGACTTGGCGATTCCCTCGACGTCCAGACCGTGGACGCGGTCGTGGTCGGCGGCCGTGCCGTAGGCGCGCACCTCGCTGCGCCGTGACACGCCCAGGGAGAGCTGGCGGTGGCGGCGGTCGGCCAGGGCCTCGGCCACCTCGTGCGCCGAGGTGCCCTTCAGGTAGGGCTCCACGATCAGCACGTCGGCGTTGCCCGCAGCACCGGCGAGAGTGCTGAGCCCCTCGTGGTCGAAGGGACGGACGGTGGAGGTGTGGGCCACGGTGACATCGAGGTCCGCGGTGGCCTCCAGCACCCGGTCCAGCATCGGTCCGACCGCCACCACCACCCCGGCGGAGCGGGACGAACCGGTGCGCACCACGTTGAGGCGGGGTCCGACGGGCAGGGCCGCCCTGTTGCTGTGGGTGGACAGGCGCAGGTAGACGAGGTCGTCGCCGGGCACCGCCCGCTCCATCATGGTCCGCGCCTCGTCGGGGTGCCCGGGCACGTGCACGGTCCAGCCGGGGAGCGTGTCCAGGAGCGCCACGTCCCCGGGTGCCTGGTGGGTGCGGCCCTCGGCCGAGGTGTCGTGGGAGGCGCCGATGCTCACCAGGACGGCACCGACGCCCTGATGAGCGAGGGAGATCTTGAGCTGCTCGAAGGGGCGTTCGACCAGGAAGGGCGCGTAGCTGTGCACGATCGGGCGCATGCCGGTGAGCGCCAGGCCTCCGGCGACGCCGATCATCGCCTGTTCGCGGATGCCGAGGTCGATCACCCGGCCGGGGTGACGGGCGGCGGCGCGGCGGAACATGCCCGCGGAGATGGCGGCGAGGACCAGCGCGGTCCGGGGGTCGCGGTCGAGGGCCTCGTGGGTGGCGGCGGCGAAGGTGTCACGCATGTCCGGGCTCGCTTTCAGTTTCCGTTGCGGACGCGGGCGACGACGGCCAGCGGCCGTCCGGAGCCGGGGCGGGCGAAGGCGTCGTGGAGGGCGTCGTGGTCGCGGCCCGCGACCTCGCGGGTCTCCCATCCCTCGACCTCGAACCTGCGTCCGACACCGCCGGGCCAGCCGTGGGTGGCGGAGGCGTTGTCGATGACCACGACGGTCAGGTTGTCGGCCCCCAGGCGCGCGGCGGCGGCGATGGCCTCGTGGTTGCTGCCTTCGTCGAGTTCACCGTCGCCGACCAGCACCACCACGCGGGGTTCGGCGCCGTCCGCGCGGCGTACTCCCTGGGCGCGCAGACCGAGGGCGGTGCCCAGGCCGAGCGGGAGGCCGTGACCGAGGGAGCCGCTGCCGATCTCCGCGCCGGGGACCAGGACACGGTCCGGGTGGTGGCCCAGCGGGGAGCCGAAGGAGGTCCAGCCGCGCAGGGTGGGCACGTCGAGGAAGCCCTTGGCGGCGAGCACGGCGTAGAAGGCGGCCGGGCCGTGCCCCTTCGAGAGGAGGAAGCGGTCCCGGGCCGGGTCCTCGGCGGTCGCGGGTGAGACGTCGAGGACCCGGTCGTAGAGGACCCAGAGAACGTCGAGGGTGGAGTGAGCGGCGGCGTTGTGCTTCTCGTCACCCTCCATGAGCCCGATCAGCGCCGGGAGGTCGGCGTACCTGGAGAAGGTGGCTGGCGTCGTCATGCGCCCAGTGTTCTTCCTCAACCATGGTTGAGGTCAATGGTCGAAGTCCGCCGAATCACGACACTCAACTCAGTGATTTACGTCACACGATGGTGGTTCCGGGTACGTCGCCGTCCGCCGCGATGACCTGCTCGCACAGACCCGTGGACCGCAGGGCGGCCACCACCCCGGCCTCCCGCTCCGCGACGGCGGCCCGGTCCTCTCCCCCACCCCCGACCAGGAAGGCGCACGTGGGGCCCGAACCCGACACCAGGGCACCGAGCGCTCCGGCCGAGCGGCCCGCGTCCAGGGTCCGGCGCAGCTCCGGCAGCAGCGAGAGCGCGGCGGGCTGGAGGTCGTTGCTCAGGGAAGCGCCGAGGGCCACGGCGTCACCGCTGGCCAGGGCCTTCTCCAGAGCGGCGTCCGGGCGCGGCTCGGGGGCGTCGGGGCGCAGGCGGTCGTACTCACCGAACACCTCGGCGGTGGACAGGCCGCGCGGGGAGAGCGCGAACACCCAGCGGTACCGACCGGGGCTGGCCATGGGTTCGAGGACCTCACCGCGTCCGGTCCCCACCGCCGTGTCGCCGACCAACCCGAAGGCCACGTCGCTGCCGAGCCGGGCGGCGAGGTCGAGGAGCCGCTCCCGGGACAGGTCACAGCCCCACAGGCGGTCGCAGGCGACCAGGGCCGCGGCGGCGTCCGCACTGCCCCCCGCCATGCCGCCCGCCACGGGGATGCGCTTGTCGAGGTGGATGTCGACGGGGAAGCCCGCACCCGTCTCCTCGGCCAGCAGGATCGCGGCGCGGGCCGCGAGGTTGCTCTCGTCCAGCGGCACCCGGGCCAGGTGGGACTCGGACTGTCCGGTGGCGGTCAACGCGGTGAGGGCACGCGGCCGACGCGGAGACGCCGCCTTGACGGTAACCTCATCGAACAGCGAGACGGCGTGGAACACGTTCACGAGGGCGTGGAAACCGTCCTCGCGTCTGGGCCCCACCGCCAACTGGAGGTTCACCTTCGCGGGGACCCGCACGGTTACGGTGGTATCAACGGTCACGAGTCCCCAATCGTAAAGGAACCCCCACCTTGCGTGAACACAGACCCCTCCACGGGGTGCGCCGTGTTCACCGCCTCCCACCGGCGCGGACACCCGCGTCCAGGAGGGCGGGGCCACTCGATCCAGGGTTCGTCACCACTGTCATGTCAGTTACCGCCCAACCCCCGAACGACCCAATCCGGTCCGTGAGTGGGAATCAGGGCACAAACACCGCTACCTTGGGGCAAGGCGGGGTTTGGACACCGTCGGGGAGGGTCGCTTGCCGTCGGATGGGCTCCCGAAGAACCTGGAACCGCTGGCCGCCGGAGATCCGGCCACCATCGGTCCCTACGTGCTGTCCGGGAAGCTGGGTAGTGGCGGCATGGGAACCGTCTACCTGGGCAGTACGCCGGAGAAGAACAACCAGGTAGCCATCAAGGTCATCCGTCCGGAGCTCGCCTTCGACGAGCAGACCCGGGCGCGCTTCCGCGACGAGATGGAGAACGCCCGCAAGGTCGCCTCCTTCTGCACCGCGAAGGTGCTCGACCACGGGACGTTCGAGAACCGCCCCTACATGGTCACCGAGTACATCGCGGGCACGGCGCTGGCCGAGCACATCGCGGAGCACGGGCCGCTGGACTCCTCCACCCTGCACGGCTTCGCGCTGGGTGTGGCCGCGGCGCTCGCCGCCATCCACCGCACCGGGCTGGTCCACCGCGACCTCAAGCCCGCCAACGTCCTGCTGTCGCTCTCCGGTCCCCGGGTGATCGACTTCGGCATCGCGCGGGCCATGAACACCGCGACCAACCACACGCAGACCGGCATCGTCATGGGCAGCCCCGGCTGGATGGCTCCCGAACAGCTGTTGGAGGAGAAGGTCACCACCTCGGCGGACATCTTCGCCTGGGGCTGTCTGGTGGCGTTCGCGGGCAACGGCACGCACCCCTTCGGCAACGGCGACGCGATGACGCTGGGCAAGCGGGTGCTGTTCGCGGAGCCGCAGATCGGCAACCTGGACAGTCCGCTGGACCGCCTGGTGACCCGCGCCCTGGCCAAGGAGCCGGGCCGCCGCCCCACCGCCCAGGACCTTCTGCTGGAGCTCGCGGGCGGCGAGGACACCAGCAACCCCAACGACATGGTGTCGCACGCCCTGCACCAGTCCTGGCGGCCCAACCTGCCCCCGATGCCGCCGGGGATGCCGCATCCGGCGCACCACACCATGGCGGGCATGCGCCACCCGGTGCCCGGCCACTACCAGCAGGCCCCGCCGCAGATGCCGCCGCCCGCGCACCAGACCGGCAACTTCACCCGGTCCCAGCAGCACGGGCCGCCCCCGGGACACCCCGTGGCCGGTCACCCGGCCGGGCCTCCTCCCCCGGTCCCCCACAACCAGCAACGGCCCGCCCCGGCGGGTCCTCCCCCGGCGCAGCACCCCGCCGCCACCGGCCCCATCCCCATGGTGCCGCCGCCTGCCGAGCAGCAGCGGGGTCCCCAGCCGTACGTGCCTCCGGTTCCGCCGCCCCCGCACCAGCCCGCCGCGCCCGGCAGGAGGGGGGGCCTGTTCTGGGGACTGCTCGCCGCCGGTATCGGCCTGGCGCTGCTGCTCGTGATCGTGGCCGTGGTGATCCTCAACAGACCCGACGGCGCGGACGAACAGGGGACCCCGCCGCCCGCCAACCAGGGGCCGGACGACTCCGCCCCGGAACCCGACGTGCCCGACGACGGCCTCGGCAACATGGACCCGGACGTGCCCGAGCCCACCAACACCGACGGCAACGCGGTGTCCGAGGACGGCACGGTCCGGTACAGCGTCGAACTCCGCTGCCTCGACTCGATCCCGGGGCGTTCCAGCATCGAGGGCGGCGTGTACTGCGTGGCCGACCTCGCCATGGAGAACCTCGGGAGCGACGAGATCGTGTTCAGCTCGGCCGAGCAGCGACTGATCACCGACGGCAACCGGTGGATCACCGCCGAGACCCCCACCTCCGAGGAGAAGAAGGGTTCCCTCTGGGAGCCCGTCTCCCCGGGTGCGGAGGCCGGCGGCGAGCTGGTGTTCAGCGTGAGGTCGGGCGAGGAACCCTCCGTCCTGCTCCTCACGCACGCCCAGGGCGCCGAGGACACCGCCATCAACGTGTTCGTCAGCCAGGACTGACCCCGCCGCGTCCCCGCGGACGACGATCGGGCCCGGCACACCGTGTGTGCCGGGCCCGATCACGTCAGGTGGAGCGCCGCGCGGCTACTCCCACTCGATGGTGCCCGGGGGCTTGCTGGTCACGTCCAGCGTCACCCGGTTGATCTCGCGCACCTCGTTGGTGATGCGGTTGGAGATGCGGGCGAGCACGTCGTAGGGCACGCGCGACCAGTCGGCCGTCATCGCGTCCTCGCTGCTGACCGGGCGGAGCACGACGGGGTGGCCGTAGGTGCGGCCGTCGCCCTGGACACCCACCGAGCGGACGTCGGCGAGCAGTACGACGGGGCACTGCCAGATGTCGCGGTCCAGTCCGGCGCGGGAGAGCTCCTCGCGGGCGATCGCGTCGGCCTCGCGCAGGATCTCCAGGCGCTCCCGGTTCACCTCGCCGATGATCCGGATGGCGAGGCCCGGGCCCGGGAAGGGCTGGCGCCACACCATCTCGGGCGGCAGGCCCAGCTCCTCGCCGACCTTGCGCACCTCGTCCTTGAACAGCTCGCGCAGCGGCTCCACCAGGGTGAACTGGAGGTCGTCGGGCAGTCCGCCCACGTTGTGGTGCGACTTGATGTTCGCGGTGCCGGTGCCGCCGCCGGATTCCACGACGTCCGGGTACAGGGTGCCCTGCACGAGGAACTCGACCTCGGCGTCGTCCTCGCCGCTCTCGGCGACGACCTCGCGGGCCGCCTGCTCGAAGACGCGGATGAACTCGCGGCCGATGATCTTGCGCTTCTCCTCGGGGTCGGTGACCCCGGCCAGCTCCGACAGGAACTGCTCCTCGGCGTCGACCACCTTGAGCTTGGCGCCGGTGATCGCGACGAAGTCCTTCTCGACCTGGTCGGCCTCGCCCTTGCGGAGCAGTCCGTGGTCCACGAACACGCAGGTGAGCTGGTCTCCCACGGCGCGCTGCACCAGGGCACCGGCCACGGCGGAGTCGACGCCGCCGCTGAGCGCGCAGATCACGCGCTTGTCGCCGATCTGCTCACGGATGCGCTCCAGCTGCTCCTCGACGATGTTGACCATCGTCCAGGTGGGGCGGCAGCCCGCGCCCTCGTAGAGGAAGCGGCGCAGCAGGTCCTGGCCGTGCTCGGTGTGCATGACCTCGGGGTGGAACTGGACGCCGAACAGTCGGCGCTCGGTGTCCTCGAAGGCGGCCACGGGGGCGCCCGCGGTGCTGGCGGTGCTCTTGAACCCGGACGGGGCCTGGACCACGGAGTCGCCGTGCGACATCCACACGCTCAGGTCCTCGGGCAGGCCCTCGAACAGCACGGAGTCGGAGTTGGCGGTCAGTGCGGTGCGGCCGAACTCGCTCAGGTCGGTCCGGTCCACGACCCCGCCCAGAGCGCGCGTCATGGCCTGGAAGCCGTAGCAGATACCGAAGGTCGCGACCCCGGTCTCGAACAGCTCGGCGCCCACGCTCGGGGCGCCCTCGGCGTACACCGAGGAGGGGCCGCCGGAGAGGATGATGGCCTTGGGTTTCTTGGCGAGCATCTCCTCGACGGGCATGGTCGAGGGCACGATCTCGCTGTGCACGTGGCATTCCCGGACCCGTCGGGCGATCAGCTGCGCGTACTGCGCACCGAAGTCGACGACGAGGACGGTGTCGAACGTGCTGTCAGCACCAACGGACACGACGGAGGACCTTCCGCAGAAAAATGTGGATGTCCGTCCAGTCTAGGGCGTTGGCCGTGGTCGGGACGCATCGGTGGGTGTGCCGCCCGGCACGCGGACCGGGTGTCCGGACCAGGTGTCCGGAGCGTTCAACCCGCGAACCCTCCGGGGTTCCCGGACTGCCAGCGCCAGGCGTCGCGGCAGGCGTCGTCCACCGTCAGCTCCGCCTTCCAGCCCAGCTCGCGGGAGGCGGCCGAGGGGTCGGCGTAGCAGACGGCGATGTCGCCGGGGCGACGGGCGGTGACCGTGTAGGGCAGGGCCGATCCGGTGGCGCGCTCGAAGGCGCGCAGGCCCTCCATGACCGAGGTGCCCTGTCCGGTGCCGAGGTTGTAGACGCGGTGGCCGGGGGCGTCGGCGAGGTGGTCCACCGCGGCCAGGTGCCCGTTGGCCAGGTCCACCACGTGCAGGTAGTCGCGTACCCCGGTGCCGTCCGGGGTGTCGTAGTCGTCGCCGTACACGCTCAGCCGCTCGCGGCGTCCTGCGGCGACCTGGGCGATGTAGGGGAAGAGGTTGTTGGGGACGCCCTGGGGGTCCTCGCCGATCAGGCCGCTGGGGTGGGCGCCGATCGGGTTGAAGTAGCGCAGGGAGATGATCCGCCAGCTCGGGTCTGCGGTCGCGAGGTCGTCCAGGATGCGTTCGGCGAACAGCTTGGTGTTGCCGTACGGGTTGGTGGTCGACAGCTCGGCGTCCTCGACGATGGGGACGCGCCTCGGGTCGCCGTAGACGGTGGCGGAGGAGCTGAGGACGAGGTCGCGCACCCCGGCCCCGTCCATGGTCTCGCAGAGGGTCAGCAGCGCGTCGAGGTTGTTTCGGTAGTAGCGCAGGGGCTGCTCGACGGACTCGCCCACGGCCTTGAACCCGGCCAGGTGGATGACGGCGTCGATGTCGTGCCGCTCGAAGACGCCGCGCATCGCCTCGGCGTCGGTGCAGTCGACCCGGTGGAAGGCGACCTCGCGACCGGTGATCCGCTCGACCCGCCGGAGGGCCTCCTCATGGCTGTTGACGAGGGAGTCGACGACGACGACACCGTGCCCCGCCTGGAGGAGTTCGACCGCGGTGTGGGTGCCGATGTACCCGGCGCCACCGGTGAGCAGTACGTTCATCATCGCTTCCCTGGGATGGGCGGTGCTGGCCATCCCAGGATATGGGCCGCCCGGGCCCCGATCGGGTTATCCGCGCCACGATCCGTCACCCGGGTTCGTACCCCGGTATGAGGACGCGGGGTGGGCGCCAAGATCGTGTCCCTCGCCCTGGTGACGGGGGTGATGCAGGTGGTGATGCTGCTCCTGGTGGCCGTGACCGGGTCACTCGTGCTGGGCCTGGAAGGCGCCCTGCCCCGGGAGTACGCCCTCGTGGCGCTGCTGGGAGTGGTGCCCGCCCTGCCGGTCGTGGCCGCGCAGTCCCTGCTGTCGATGCTGTTCGGCTCGTTCACCCCGCCCGTCGCCCTGGGCCTGCTGGGATGCGCGATCGGAACGGGGGTCCTGCTCGGCGGCCAGGGCGGCGTCCTGTCCCACACGGTCCCGCACTCCGTGCTCACCTCGGCGCTGTTCGTGGGAAACAGCGCCGTCTCCGGCACGACGGGCCCCGACCCTGCCGCGGTGGTCGCCATCGTCTCCTCCGCGCTGGCCCTGACCGCGGCGCTGTGGGCGTTGTCCGCGTTCGTGCTGCCCCGCAGGGACGTGCCCTGAGGAGGGTTCCGCTGACGGGGAGGGGCGGGCGCCGCGTGCGGCGCCCGCCCCTCCCGTCTCGTCACGTCACGTCACCCACATCGGGGGATCGCTAGTTCCGGCCCGGCGAGGTGCTGCGCCGGGTGTCGATTCGCAGGACCTGCGGGTCGTGGTCGCTGACCTGGTCGTGGAACTCGGAGTTGATCCGGGCGACCTCGTAGTCCACCCGTCCGGCCAGGGCGCCGTTGACCAGGATGTGGTCGAGCGCCTGCGAGTTGCCGTCGAAGACGTAGTTGTAGCCCTCACCCTCGTCCAGCAGGTCCACCATGGGGTTGGTGAGCGCGCCGTCGCCGGTGAGGATGTCCAGGGTCGTCGAGAACTGGAAGTCGTTCAGGTCGCCCATCACCACCAGGTTGGCGTCCGGGTCGGCGGCGAGGAGGTCGTCGGCGAACTCGCGGACCAGGGTGGCCTGCTTGTGGCGCTGGGTCTCGGTCACCCGGCTCGGCGGCTGGTTGACGCCGTGCAGGGCCTGGTCGCCGCCCTTGGCGTTGAAGTGGTTGGTGACCACGTAGACGTCCCGGTTGAGCGCGCGGAAGTGGCCGACCAGCGGCTTGCGGCTGGAGTTCCAGGCCTCGTCCCGGGGCGCGATCCGGCCCGGGGAGACGGACAGCTCGACGCCGCGTTCCCCCTCCACGACCTCGACGGGGGTGGTGGCGTCGCCGCCCTCGGCGTCAACGAACTGGACCCGCTCGGGGTTGAAGAGGAAGGCGTTGCGGATGTTCCCGCCGGGGACCCCGCCGTCCTTCTTGTCCTCAGGGCTGATCTCACGCCACTCGTAGGCGGGTCCGCCCGCCGCCGCGATGGCGTCCACGAGGCGGTCCAGCGTGACGTCGGCGGCCACGACGCCGTCGTCGGTCTCGCTGCTGTTGTCCTGGATCTCCTCCAGTCCGACGATGTCCGGTGCGCCCAGGTAGGCCGCGAAGCCCTCGGCGAGGGCGTCGAAGTCGGCCTGGTCGTCCGCGCCGCCGAGGTTCTCGACGTTGTAGGTGGCCACGCTGATCTCGTGCCGCGCGGTGTCGCCGACCGGGACGCGCTCTAGGTCACCGGGGACGTGCTCGCCCAGGGTGGTGGCGCGGACCAGGTAGCCGCCGAACCGGCTGTAGTAGACGGGGCCCTCGGTGACGCCTGCCAGGGTGTCGCCGACGTTCGCCTCCGGGAAGGGGCGCACCTCGCGGTCGAGCAGAGACTCGATCTTCACACGACCGGTGTTGGGGTCGTCGTAGGAGCCGTAGTGCACGCCGCCGTTGCGGGTGCGGTTCTCGTCCGGCCGGGTGGTCACCCACAGGGCGTCGTAGCCGTCCGTGGCCGCGATGACGGGGGCGTCCTCCACGCGGACGGTCATGTGTTCGTGGGCGGCCCAGAAGTCCAGGGCGTACTTGTCGGGCTGGAGTTCGAGCTCGGTGACGTCGCCGCCGTGGTCCGGGGCGTGGTCCTCGGGGATGGCGTCGGCGTCGAGCAGGACCGCCTCGGGGAGGTCGTTGCCCCGGGAGAGGGTGGTCCAGCGGGCCTTCTCCAGCTGGGTGATGGTCTGCGCGCCCGCCTGGGGGCGGTACTCACTGACCTGCCCGGCCGCCAGGACCTCGTCGCCGACCGCCACGTCGGGTGTGGTGGAGCCGGTGAAGACGAACAGCGCCTCGCTGGTGCGCGGGTCGTCGTCGCCCTCGGTGTCCTGGAACCAGAACCCGCGGCCGCTTCCGAAGGCGTTGACCGCGGTGACCACGCCGGGCAGTCCGGTCACCTGGTCGCCCGCGTACGGGGAGGTCCGGGTGGTGCCCTGGATGTCGTGGATGCGCAGCTCACCGGGTTCGACGGGCTCCTCGGGTTCACCGCCGCCGGGGCCCTCGACGGTCTCACCCGCGCCGTTGGTGGGGGTCGGCTCGCCCACGGTGAAGTCGGCGGAGTTGTTCCCGGAGTGGGTGAAGGCTCCGTCCCGGGACACCGAGGTGGTGTTGCCGGTGCCGCGCGCGGGCGACCCCGCGTGGATCACGGCGTCGCCGTAGCCGACGACGTCGATGATCGCCCCGTCATCGGCGCAGGCCGCTGCGGTGCGGCACTCGACGGGGGCGGTGCCCTCCACCAGGAGCACGGCACCGGCGGAGGCCGACATGTTGGTGTTGCCGGTGTCGTCGGGGGCGGGGAGGTCGGTGGTGCCGCCGGTTCCGGCCGCCTGGCGGACCAGGTGGTGCTCGCCGGAGGCGATGCTGCCGCTGAGCGGCGTCACCTGGACCTGGGTGTTCGGGCCGGGGCGCGCGGGCAGGTACTGCACGCTCCACCCGGTCAGGTCGACGTCGGCGGCGGTGGGGTTGCCCAGCTCGACGAAGTCGTGGCGCAGCTGCGCCCCGCTGTTGCCGCCACCGCCGTAGACCTCGCTGATCACGGGGGTGTCGGCCGAGGCGAGGGCGGGCAGCGGGGCGACGAGGCTCGCGCCCAGTGCCGCCGCGGCGAGTGCGGCGGCGGAGGCGAGGGTTCTCCGGCGGGCCGGGAACGTGGTTCTGGAGGGGGTTGGGGACACGCCTGCTCCGGTCTCTGGGGGGAATCGGGGGATCCGTGGGGCCACATCATCGCGGTCACGGATGTCCGCTTGAAGGAGTGCACATGAAATGAAGGCGTCCCGGTGTCCGATTGTTGTGATCACACGACAAGCGGCGGCCCGGACCCCGGTGTGATCCTCCAAGGCCAGGGCCGCCGACGCCCACTGGTCCGGTCCGGCTACAGCCGTGGGTCGACCGGCTCGGTCTCCAGTGCGAGCACCGCGAAGACCGGTTCGTGCACCCGCCACAGCGGCTCACCCGCGGCCTGGCGGGTCAGGGCCTCCAGCCCGAGCTTGTGCTCGCGCATGGCCAGTCCGTTCTTGCGGCCGAGCTTGCGGTCCTTGAGCACCGCGATCCGCTCCGGGTCGGTGTAGTCGGCCCCGTAGATGATCCGCAGGTACTCGGGGCCGCGCACCTTCAGCCCCGGCAGGGCCAGCCCCTTGCGCCCCCTGGCCCGGGCTCCGAGCAGCGGCTTGACCACCATGCCCTCTCCGCCCTGGTCGACCATCTCGCGCCACCAGGCGGCCGCCGCCGAGCAGGAGGCCGGATCGGTGGTGTCCGCCACCCGGTAGCGGGTGGCCTGGACCATCCCGCCAGTTCCGGCGAGCTGCTCGGCCACGCCCATGTGCCAGAGGTGGTCGGCCTCGGTGTACTCCCTGCCCTCGGTGGCCAGGAGCGCGAACGGGGCGAAGCGGAGCCCGTCCGCGCCCTCGGTGTCCCAGGTGTAGCGGCGGTAGACCTCGCTGAACGCCTCGGTCTGTTCGGTGCGCCGGGCGATGGTCGCGGCGAGCCCGCCGACGTCCACGCCCCGGTCCGCGGCCGCCGCCAGCGCGGTGGAGGCTGCGGGCAGTGAGGCCCGGGCGGCCGCCCCCACTGAGGCGTACTGCTCCCGGATGAGGGCGTGCGCCTTGGCGGACCAGGGCAGCATCTCGCCGTCCAGGGCCAGCCAGTCGGTGCCGAGCCGGTCCCAGAGCCCGGCGTCGGTCACCGACCGCCGCAGTCGGTCGACCACCTCCGCCTGCACCTCGGGGTCGCGGAAGAAGGGGCGACCGGTGCGCGTGTACACGGTGCCCGGTTCGCCCGGGACGAAGCGGCGCGCGGCGGCGGCCTCGTCACGGCACAGGACGGCCACCGCCCGCGATCCCATGTGCTTCTCCTGGCAGACCACCTCGCCCACCCCGGAACCCCGGTAGGCGGCGAAGGCCTCGTCGGGGTGTTCCAGCAGGCCGGGGTCGGCGGCGGTCGGCGCCGGGGCCATCGTCGGCGGGAGGTACAGCAGCCACCGGGGGTCCACGGAGAACCGGCTCATCACCTCCAGGGCGGACACGGCGCTCTCGGAATCGGCGCGCACGGTCCCGTAGCCGGTCTCGACCATGAGTCCGGCGTGGTGGTCGGCCGCCCCGACGTCGTTGATGTCGATGACCTGACCGGTGCCGCGCTCCTCGGGCCGGGGCGGGGCCTCCACCAGGGGGCGGACCGGTTCGTACCAGGTGCGCTCGGCGTCCACGTCCACGATCTCCCGTTCGGGGTAGCGCAGCGCGGTGAGCCTGCCGCCGAACACGCAGCCGGTGTCCAGGCAGATCGTGCGGTTGATCCACTCGGCCCGGTGCGTGGGGACGTGCCCGTAGACCACCGTGGCCCGCCCCCGGTAGTCGCGGGCCCAGGGCAGGCGGACGGGGAGGCCGAACTCGTCGGTCTCACCGGTGGTCTCGCCGTACAGCGCGAAGGAGCGCACCCGCCCCGAGGCGCGGTTGTGGTACTCCTCCTTGAGACCGGCGTGCGCCACCACGAGGTCGCCGCCGTCCAGCACCAGGTGGCTGACCAGGCCGTCGCAGAACTCCAGGACCTCCTTGCGGAACTCCTCGCTCTCGCGGCCCAGCTGCTCGACGGTCTCGGCCAGGCCGTGGGTGAGCCCGCCCTTGCCGGTGCTCAGGTACCGGACCAGCTTGTTCTCGTGGTTCCCGGGCACGCAGAGGGCGTCGCCGTCGGCGACCATGCCCATGACCAGGCGCAGGACCCCGGGGCTGTCGGGGCCCCGGTCCACGAGGTCGCCGACGAACACCGCCGTGCGGCCCTCGGGGTGCCGGGCGCCGACCGGTCGGCGGAGGTCGTCGCGGCGGAGTTCGTAGCCGAGTTCCTCCAGCAGGCTCTCCAGTTCGGAACGGCAGCCGTGGACGTCCCCGACGATGTCGAAGGGGCCGGTGAGTTCGGTCCGCTCCGGCCAGGGGCGCTCCAGCTCGACGCGGACGGAGTCGATCTCCTCCTGCCCCTTGAGGACGTACGTCCTCCGGATGCCCTCGCGGGACATCCGCTTGAGTCCCTCCTTGAGGTCGCGGCGCTGACGGCGGATCACGTGGTCGCCGAAGTCGCGGTCGGGGCGGAGGCGGTTGCGTTCGCGGGCCACCGCCTCGGGCACGTCGAGGACGATCGCCGTGGTGAGGACGTCGTTGTCCTTCGCGATACGGACGAGCTGGTCGCGCGCCTTGCGCTGGACGTTGGTGGCGTCCACCACGGTCAGCAGCCCGCGCCGCAGCCGGATGTCCACGACGGTGCCGAGGAGGGCGAAGGCGTCGGCGGTGGCGCTCTGGTCGTTCTCGTCGTCGCTGACCATGCCCCGGCAGAAGTCGGAGCCGATCACCTGGGTCGGCTGGAAGTGCCGGGCGGCGAAGGTGGACTTGCCCGATCCGGAGACCCCGACCAGAAGGACGAGCCCCATCCGGGGCACGCCGAGCACTCGGGGCTCGCGGGCGGCCTCGTCGTTCGACTCGTTCACTTGGTGAAGACTCCCATCTGGGTCGGTGCGCCGGTCTCGGGGTGTTCGGGGCCGACCGGCAGGTGGCGGACGGTGTAGCCGTGTTCGTCGGCGACCCGGTCGGCCCAGGCGGCGAACTCCGCGCGGGTCCACTCGAAGCGGTGGTCGGCGTGCCGGAACTCCCCCTCGGCCAGCCCCTCGTAGTGGCGGTTGTACTCGACGTTCGGTGTGGTCACCACGACGACCCTGGGGGCGGCGTCGCCGAAGACGACCTGCTCCATGGCGGGGAGCCGGGAGGGGTCGAGGTGCTCGACGACCTCCATGAGCACCGCCGCGTCGTGGCCCTGGAAGCGGCGGTCCCGGTAGACCACGGAGCCCAGCAGGAGTTCCGGGCGGGGACGGCGCGACGAACCCTCGCTGCGGGTGGCGGGCTCGGCGAAGAGGGGCCGGTGGCGCCCGCCGCCGTCCGGGTGGCAGCCCTCGCAGAGCCTGCGGTGAGCGGTCTCCAGACTGCCCAGGTGTACGTCCACCCCGGTGACACGCTCCAGGGAGCGGTCGCGGACCAGCCGCTCCAGCAGCCTGCCGCCGCCGCAGCCGAGGTCGATGACGCTGGTGGCCCGTTCGGCTCCCAGCACCGCCGTGATCGCGCCCGCGCGCTGGTCGGCCAGCGAGGGCTCGCGTTCCTCGACGGCGGGGTCGCTCGGCACCACGGCGGCGGTTCCGGCGGCCTCACCACCGTTCCCGTCGCCGTTCCCGTCGTCGGGCCGCGAGGCGCCGTCCTCGGCCTCGGTCAGGCGTGCCAGGGCGGTGCGTACGTACTTCTCGCGGCGGACGAGGTAGCGGCGGGTGATCCAGGCGCGTTCGGGGTGCCCGGCCAGCCAGCCCGCGCCGTCCTCGTCGACCACACCGTCGACGGGTGCGCCGCCCGCGCGCAGGAGCTTGTCGATCTCGGTGGAGTCCACCCAGTAGTGCTTGTGGCCGCCCTCCATCGCGGGCAGCAGCACGTACAGGTGGCTGAGCGCCTCGGACAGCCGCAGCGTGCCGGTCAGGGTGAGCGACAGGTAGTGCGAGTCGCCCCAGCCGGGCAGGTCGGGGTCGAGCGGGACCGGGGCGGCCTCCACCGTCCAGCCGAGGGGTTCGAAGAGAGTGCGCGCCCTCTCGGGGCCGGGGTGGCAGGGCACCGCTGGCAGGTGCAGGACCAGGGGGATGGGGGTGCGGGCCAGTTGCGGGCGGCGATCACTCGCCCCCCGGATCGCGGAACGCAGCACCTTGCCGAGCGCCACCGTGAACAGCGAGGAGGAGGCGTAGGGGCGGTCGTTGACGTACTGGGCGAGGGCGAAGTCCGGGGAGCTCACCGACGTTCGCGAGCGCAGCAGCGCCTGCGGATCCGCTTCCAGCAGCAGCGCCGCCGTGCAGCGTTCGTCGGTGGCCTCGGGGTAGAAGACGTGCGCCGTCCCGAAGGACTGCTCGAAGCTCTGCGCCTTGTCGGGGTGCTTGTGCAGCAGGTGTCCGAGGTCCGTCGCCGGCTGGGCGGTGGTGGTGATCGTCAGTAGCACCCGAGCATTGTTTCCGACCGGGTCACCGCCGACCAGTGTTTTTTCGGTGCGTTCCCGAGCGGGCCGGGCGCCGGTCAGGCGCGGGCGGGGCCGCGCCGTCCGTGGGAGCGGGTCAGGCGTGGGCGGGGCCGAGCCGTCCGTGGGAGCGGGTCAGGCGTGGGCGGGGTCGCGCCGTCCGTGGGAGCGGGTGACCAGCAGCGCCGAGAGGGCGATCGCGACGCTGAGGGCGATCGCGGTCATGAGGTACCAGGGCACCCACGGGCTGGTGGCGGTGGCGAAGTCCGGGAACCGCTCCCACAGCCAGAGGTCCAGGAAGGTGCCCGCGCTGGAGGAGGCCATGCTCAGAACGATGTAGAGGGGCAGGGAGTACAGGACGACGGCGAGTGGGCGGGGCACGCGCGTCAGCCGCAGCAGGAGCAGGGCCAGGGCCGGAGCGGCGAGCGCGGCCACGATCGCGGCGGCCATCCCTGCGCCGATGTTGGCGCCGACCACCTCGTCGGACTGGACAGAGACGAGGAGGACGTTGAGCAGCCAGCCGAGGGTCTCAGCCAGGAGTGCGGCGCCGACGCCCACGGCGAGGCCGATGAGGGCGGCGCGCGCCGGGGCGATCTTTTCGGGGGTCGTGTTCGTCATAGGGCGAGTCTGCGCCGCGCCCGCCGGAACCACATGAGTACTCCTACTCAGGCCCGCCGGTCCCGCTCGGCCCCCGCACGCCCGGCGCGTGGCGCGGGTCCACTCCCAGCTCGGACATGGCCAGGGCCGCCTCGGCACGCGCGGCCCCGAAGAAGGCCCACGGCACGTCGCAGACGTACCGCCCGACCATGCCCAGGTGCCAGCGGGCCAGGTCCGGCTCCCCCGCCCGGTGGAAGGCCCAGCCGAACAGGTGGTGGGCCTGTACGTCGCGCACGTGCGGGACGGCCGTCGACGCCCACCCCTGGGCCAGCTCGAACAGCTCGCGGACGGCGTCGCCGTGCAGGCGTCCCATCGCCATGGAGGTGATGTAGGCGCTGTTGCCCTCCCGCACGAGCCGCCGCTGTTCGCCGCGCAGGAACTCGGCGTGGGCCAGGGCGAGCACGGACGGCAGCGGGCTGCCCTCGGGCGCGGTGTCGGCCACCGCCCCTGCGGCGGCGAACATCTCCTCCGCCGAACCCCCTCGGGCGGGTGCCAGGGAACGTACCCGCGTCACGTGCGCCGGATACAGGTGCGGCGCCCTGGACACCACCTCGGACCAGGCCGCCTCCCGTTCCTCGCGCTCTCCCAGCCCCATCGCCACGGTCTGGAGCGCGGACCAGGGGGCGGCGTCGTCGGGGTTGAGCCGCGCCGACTCCGCGAGGGGGACCCGTGCCTCGTGCAGGGCCGCCTCGAAGGCCTTGCGGTCGGCCTGGGCGGTGTCGGTTCCCCCGGAGGGCAGGGCCACGGCGCGGGCGATCAGGGCGTGGCCGAGCCAGAGCATCGCGTCAGCGGGATCGGCGCCCTCCTGGACCAGCTCCGCGATCTCGTCGGGGCGGTCCACGGCGGCCCGTCCCAGCGCCTCGGCCTGGTAGGCACGGACCTCAGGGTCCTCCCTGGTCTCCACGAGCAGGGTCGCACCCACCTCCGCGTCGCCCTCCCGCACCGCCTCACAGGCGGAGCGCAGCAGGGGGTCCGTTCCGTAGGAGGCCGACACCAGCACCGCCTCCAGGTCGGTGCCCTGGAGGCCCCGCCCCGGTTTCCATCCGAATCGCCACATGTCAGCGAGGTTAGGACATGCGGCGTCAACGTCGGCACAGCGCGGGTTCCCGGGTCCGCCAAGCGCACCGGGTGGAACGCGACGGGGCGCGGTGGCAGTCGCCACCGCGCCCCGTCCCGGAACCCGCGCGGGGTCCCGTGTGTGACCGCTAGGCCTTTGTGGACTCGGAGGCCTCCGTGGCCTCCCGGGCCTCAGCGTCGTTCGACGCCTCCTGGGGCTCCTCGGCCCCCACCGTCCGCCCGGCCTTCGGCTGCTCCTCACCGAGCGGGGCGACCAGGCCCTTCGCCTTGTCACGGCGGTGGTTGATCACCTGGAGGGCGATGAGCACGACGCCCGCGACCGTACCGGCGATGATGAACCAGTCCTCGGACACCTGCACGGACAGCAGCGACTCGGTCCAGCCGCTCCACTCGGGGGCGATCAGGACCAGCGCGGCGGAGAGCCCCAGCGCGATGCGCTCGCCGAGCAGGGTGCGGCGCAGGAAGAAGCCCTCGATCGCCATGGCACCGGCGGCCAGGGCCACCGATCCTGTGGCGATCGCGAGCACCAGGTCGATGACGGGACCGTCCACCTCCATCAACGCCGAGTAGGCCATCAGGAGGGGGATCAGGTACAGACCCTTGGCGAACTTCCAGGAGGAAACGCCCGAGCGCATCGGACTGGAGTTGGCGATACCCGCCGCCGCAAAGGCCGCGAAGGCCACCGGCGGGGTGACGTTGGAGTCCTGGCTGAGCCAGTACACGATCATGTGCGCGACGATGAGCGCCAGACCCAGCTGCTCCAGCGCCGGACCGGCCAGGATCACCAGTACCACGTAGGAGGCGGTCACCGGCAGGCCGATGCCCAGGATCAGGGAGGCCAGGGCCACCATCACCAGGGTCATGAACAGGTTGCCCGCGAAGGCGTTGACCAGGACGTCCGAGAAGACCAGGCCCAGGCCGGTGAGCCCGACCATGCCGACGATGATGCCCGCCACGGCGCACGCCACGGAGACCGGCAGGGTGCTGCGGGCCGCCATCACGAACACCTCGAGGAAGTCCTTGAGGCTGAGGCGGCTGCTGGCGCGGAGCATGGCCACCACGAGCAGGGCGCCGCAGGCGGCCAGACCGGCCTGCGTCGGCGGCACGTAGTTGAGCAGCAGGACGATCAACAGGATCAGCGGCGCCATGAAGTGCCAGCCCGCGCGCATCACGATCGCGAAGGTGGGGATCTCGTCCCCCTTCATCGGCCGGATGTTGTTCTTGCGGGCGAGGATGTCCACGAACAGGAACATGAGAGCGAAGTACATGATCGCGGGGATGATCGCGACCTTGACGATGTCGGCGTAGGGGATGCCCAGCCGCTCCGCCATGAGGAACGCGCCCGCGCCCATGATGGGCGGCAGGACCTGGCCGCCGGTGGAGGCCGCGGCCTCGACCCCGGCCGCGTCGTGCTTCTTGTAGCCGACCTTCTTCATCAGCGGGATGGTGAAGGGGCCCGTGGTGACCACGTTGGCGATGGCGCTGCCGGAGACCGAACCCATCAGGGCGCTGCCGAGCACCGCGCCCTTGGCCGGACCGCCGACCATGCGGCCGGTGAGGACGTAGGCCAGGCCGACGAAGAAGTTGCCGCCGCCGGTCTTGGACAGCAGCGCGCCGAACAGGATGAAGACGAACACGAAGGTGACGACCACCCCGAGTGTGAGCCCGTAGATGCCGTCGTTGCCCAGGTAGGCGTGGGTGGAGATGCGCTGGATCGTCACGCCCGAGTGGCCGAAGTCGCCGGGGATCAGCGGACCGATCCAGGCGTAGTAGATGAACGCGGCCACCAGCAGCACCATGATGAGGCCGACCGAACGCCGGGTGGCCTCCAGCAGGACCACGATGGCGACCACGCCCATGATCCAGTCCAGGTCCGTGTAGGCGCCCGCGCGTCGGGCCAGCTCCGCCTGGTAGACGATCGGGTAGAAGCTGACCACCACGGTCGCGACGACCATGACGAGGTCGAGCACCGCCCCCGCCACGAGGGCGAACGGGTTCCCCTCCACCGTGGACTTCTTGAACGGCGGCATGATGACGAACACCATCAGCATGACCAGCATGAGGTGCATGAGCCGCTGCTGACGCGCGTCCAGGCCGGAGCGCAGGGCGATCCAGAGCTGGAAGGCGGTCAGCGCGATGCCCAGGAGGAGGATGATCCCGCCCATGGCCAGCCCGAACCGGCCCTCGCCCCAGCGCTCGGCGGCGATCCTGCGCCAGAACGGCGGGGCGTCGTCGTTGAGCCCGTCGACGTCCGGCAGGGCGTCGGCGGAGGTGCCGGTGGTGCGGCCTCCCTTGCCGAAGTCCGCCTCGGCGGACTCGTCGGCGGTGGCGGTGGCGGTGTCGTCGCGGCCGTCCCGCTCCGTTTCCTCCGGAGTCGGGGGCGCTTCACCCCGCGCCTGCGGTTTCTCAGCCATGTTCTTCCTCGGGTTCAACAGATGGACCGCGCGGTGCGTGAGAACACGGTGACCACGCGGCGGAGGGTGCTTCAGGCGGGGGGAGGACCTGACTTCGGGGGACTGCTACTCGTCGCAGACCGGCTGCGGTGAGCGGCCGACCAGCAGGACGAGGGTGGAGATCCGGGCGGGTTCGACGGCCACCCTGCGGGAGGTGAGGCACGGGGAGAGCCGTACCTCGGCGTCGGGCGTGCGCAGCCGGTGGTCCACGGAGGCCGTGCCCACGCGGATCGCGAGCTCCGGGCCGACGTGGCGGTTCATGTCCTCGATGACCCACCACTCACCGTCGGCCCGGCCGGTGCCCTGTCCCGGGATCTGGCCCATGCCCGCGCCGAACTGGCGCAGGCGGGTGGAGTCGGCGACCAGTTCGCCGTCACGGACCTCGATGTTCTCCTCGATCGGCAGGTGGTCGATCGAGTGCACGTAGGAGACGGTGAACTGTTCACCCTCGGCCAGCGGCAGGTGTCCGAGGCGGTCGCCGTCCACGCTCAGCCGCAGCGCGGGCCACACGGGCACCAGCGCGCCGACGACCAGGGCCGCGCCCAGTCCGGCGCCGACCCACAGGGCGGCTCGGCGGAGCGCGGAGATCCGCGGACGCCGGGCTTCGGCGTCCGCGGACGGTCCCACCGCGGTCGGTTCCATCGGTGCGTGCGACCTACTCTTCGTCGGTGTCCTCGGCGGCGCTGTCGCCCGCCTCGGAACCCTCGGGCCGCAGTTCGGCCGGGATGTCGACGCCCTGCTCCTCGTAGAAGCGGATGGCGCCCGGGTGGACCGGCACGGGGCTGTTCTCGATGGTCTCCGGGACCAGGTACTCCTCGCCCGGGGCGTAGACGCCGATCACCTGGTCGATGTGCTCGAACATCGCCTTGGTGATCTCGTACGCCTGGTCCTCGTTGAAGGTGCCGGGCACGACCAGGGCGTTCCAGACGGCGATGGTCGACACGTCGTCCTCGATGCCCGGGTAGGTGCCGCCGGGGACGACGTGCTCGGTGTAGCCGCCGTAGCCGCTGACGATCATGTCCCGCTCGTCGTCGCACATCTCGATGAGCGCGATGTCCTCGGTGGTGCCGAGCTCGGTGATGCCCGAGTGGCCCTCGCCGACGACCCAGGATCCGGCGTCGAGCTGGTTGTTGGTCAGGGCGTTGGCGGTCTCCGCGTAGCCCAGCTGCTGGATCTCGACCTCGCTCGGGCCGATCTCCAGCGAGTCGAAGACCTGGTTGGTGGTGGCCTCGTTGCCGCTGCCGATGTCACCCACCGAGTAGCGGGTGCCGATGATGTCGGAGAAGCACTCGAAGCCCTCGCGCTCGGCGATGCTCTGGAGCGTCACGGCGTGGAAGACGTTCGGGTACAGGACCGCGAGCGAGTAGGTCTCGACGGGGTCGCCCTCGAAGTCGCCGGTGCCGGTGAAGCCCTGGTCGGCGGCGTCGCCCTGGACGATGGCCAGGTGGCTCTCGCCGGAGCCGAGGAGGCGGATGTTCTCCACGGAGGCACCGGTGGCCTCGACGGAGGCGGACTGGCCTTCGAGGTTGTCGCCGATGATGCCGCGCAGGGCGCCGCCGATCGGGTAGTACACACCCGTCGTGCCGCCGGTGACGATGCTGAGGTTGTTCTGGACTTCGCCGCCACCGAGCTCGATGTCCTCGGCGGCCTGCTCGGCGGGCTGCGAGCAGGCGGCCAGCATGAGCACGCTGGCGGGGATGGCGACCAAAGACAGTGTGGAGCGTCGCATGGTTGTGGGGGTCCTCTCGGGATGCTTGGTGAGTCAGGGGGCGCGGGAGTGCCGGGGGATACCCGCTGGCCGGGCCCGAACCGTGCGTCCGGTTCCGGCACGCGGGCCTCGGGACGCAGTCGTGGCCCCCGCCCCGCCACCGGGAGAAACGTAACCGTCATCACGTCGAAATCCGAAAACCCCGGGAAGGGATTTGAGCCTCTTCTGAGGTTTCGCACTCGTTGGTATCGTTCGACCATGACGTCGTCCGTCCCCCAGCGTCTGTGGAGCGTCACCCGGTTCCTGGCCGTCTGTACCGTCGTGGTCACCACGCTCACCTGGGCCTCTCCCCTGCACTCGGCTCCCCTTCGGCTGTCCGTCGGTACCGGCGGCGCGGGCGGGGTCTACCACGTGTACGGCAGCGGGCTGGCGCAGGTCACCGAGGCCCGGCAGGACACCTGGATCACCGCGCTGACCACGGCGGCGAGCGTGGAGAACAACCTGCGGGTGGCCGACGGAACGTTGGATGTGGCCTTCACCCTCTCCGACGTGGCCGCTCTGGCCGTGGAAGGGAAGAAGCCGTTCGAG
Organism: Nocardiopsis prasina DSM 43845; assembly: GCF_000341265.1. Lineage (GTDB taxonomy): Bacteria > Actinomycetota > Actinomycetes > Streptosporangiales > Streptosporangiaceae > Nocardiopsis > Nocardiopsis prasina. The sequence continues at coordinate 35,835 of NZ_ANAE01000007.1, forward strand.
CGGCCCCTGCCGATCTCCGCCATCGCCCGCCTGTACGACAACCACACGCACGTGGTGGTTCGCGCGGATTCTCCCGTGGAGGAGATCGCGGATCTGGCCGGGGGGTCGGTCTCGGTCGGTTCGGCCGGTTCGGGGACCGAGATGATGGCCGACCGGCTGCTGGAGCTGTCCGGGCTGAGGGTGTCGCCCATCGGGGAGGTGCCCAGTCCCGACGGCGAGGTGGAACGTCTCCAGCTGTCCATCGGTGATTCGGCCCGGGCACTGGAGGAGGGACGCGTCGACGCGTTCGTCTGGTCCGGGGGGATACCGACCGAGGCGGTCGGCGAACTGGCCGAGCGCCTGCCCATCCGTCTTCTGGATCTGGCCAGCCACGTGCCCGCGCTGACCGAGCAGTACGGGGAGTACTTCACGGAGCTGCCGGTCCCGGCCGGGACCTACGCGAACGTTCCGGCGGTGAGGACGATCGGGGTGCCGAGCCTGCTGGTGGTGAACTCCGCGATGCCCGAGTACCAGGCCGAGGAGTTCACCCGGTTGCTCTTCGAGTTCCAGGCGGACCTGGTCGAGATCCACCCGGTCGCGCTGCACCTGCACCCGCGTTCGGCGATCTCGACCCTGCCGGTCCCCCTGCATCCGGGGGCCGTCGACTACTACCGGTCGGTGAAGTACGCCAACGACCGGCCGCCACCCGAGGCCGTGAAGGCCTCCCCGGGGGTGGAGCCGTCCGACGCGCTGGCCCCGGTCCTGGGCCCCTGACGACCGACCGGTGCTCGCGGCGGTCGGCCACCGCGAGCTGCCCGGGTCGGTGCGGACCCCTGGGCCTGACGCGCCCTCACGGCCCGGTCGGCAACGCGGTCCGGCCGGGTCACTTACTGATGATGTTCCACGTGCCGTCGCCACCTGCGGCGGCGTCGATGAGCGCGTTCCACGCGGCGTCGTCGAGCTTGAGGGCGTCGTGGAGGTAGGCGCAGACCGCGTCGGCGACGAGGGCGACGCGGGCGGGGTCCTCGTCGGTGGTCTCGGCGACCGTCTCACCGGCGAGGCCGCCCAGAGTGTGCTCGCCCTCGGCGATGTCGAGCAGGCTCTTCGGGGCGGGGCTGAGGTGGTAGGCGTCGGTGAACCACTCGGGCCCCCGGGTGGACAGCTGGGAATCGTCCCTGCCGCCCGCGATGACCAGGGCCGGAGCGGTCATGGTGGAGTAGTCCGGCCTCATGAACGGAAGATGTTCGAGGGCGAACGGGGTGAGGGAGTCGCCCGTTCCGGTCGCGGCGATGAGCGCACCGGCCGAGACCCCGGCGTGGGAGAAGTCCTCCCCGGGAGTCCCGTCTGCGTCGAGCACGCGCGCGCCGAGGATCGCGCCGGCGCTCTGGGCGCCCCAGGAGTGGCCGACGACGGCGACGCGGTCCCGGTCGGCACGTTTCTCCAGATCGCCCGCTTGGAGAAGGATGTCGCCGAGGCCGTCGAGAACGGCGTGGAGGTCGGCGATCCGAACGCGCCAGACGGTGGCGAAACGCGGGTCGTCCCACGTGAGTCCGTTCCGGCGGGAGTCCGGGTGGGTGGGCTGCACGACGATGAATCCGGCGGCCGCCCACCGGTCGGCGAGGGGCTGGTATCCGTCCATGGACCATGCGTTGCCGTGGGAGAACACGATGACAGGAAGGTTCCGGCCTGACAGTGGGGCAGTGACCTTCACCTGGAGGTCGGTGCCGCGGCCGGGCACGGGAACGACGATGGGCTTGACCGCGACGATCCGCTGGTCGAGGTGGTGAGAAGGCATGGGGAACCTGTGCTTTCTTCATGGGGGCGCCCTGCCATACTTTGACGGAGCACCGTTCCGCCAATTTAGCGGAACACTGTTCCGCGAGCAAGGGAGGGCCCACGTGCCGGAACCTGTCGGACTACGCCAAGCACAGGCACTGCGCACGCGCGGCGCCGTGCTGGACGCGGCGGCGGCGGCCTTCGTGGACCAGGGCGTCCAGGCCCCCATCCGCGACATCGCCGAACGCGCCGGCGTCGGCGTCGGCACGATCTACCGGAACTTCCCGACTCGGGCGGACCTGGTCACCGCCGTCTACCGGCACCAGATCGACACCTGCGCCGCACTCGCACCCCAGCTCCTGGAGGAATCGGCCTCTCCGTTCACCGCCCTGACCCGCTGGGTGGTCGCGTTCGTGGACTTCCTGGTGACCAAGCACGGCCTCGGCGCCGCTCTGGGATCCGGTGACCCCGGGATGGAGAACCTCCACGCCCTCATGCTCGACACCCTGCTCCCGGCCTGCGCGACGCTGCTCGACGCCTGCGTCGCCGACGACGAGCTCAGCCCCGGCATCGCCGCCTACACGCTCATGCGCGCCATCGGAAACCTCTGCATCACCGGCCCCGACTACGACCAGGCCGACGCCAAGCGCATGGTCACGATCCTCCTCGCCGGGTGCCGTCGCGCGGTGTGACGAGCGGGCCCGGCCGCCCGCCGGGCGCGACATCGATCTGAGAAGTACGGCCGGAGAGCGGTTGGTCCCCCACGCGGCCGCGCGGCGCTCGCGGTGATCGGCCGGGGCGAGGCGCGGCGGCGTCCGCCGTGGGAGCGGGGCCTCACGCGGACCGCGGCTGTTCGTCGCTCAGGCTCCCCTTGCGACACACTGCTCAGGGAGCATCCGGGACCCGTCCGGTCGCGGTCTCGGGCTCATCCCCACCGTGCTCGGCCAGGCGGAGCCTCAGCCGGGCGTCGATCCCGTTCGGCTCGCGGGAGGTCAGGGTGAGGCTCGCCCCCTGGAGCTCCAGGAGCGTGACCACGATGGACAGCCCCAGTCCGGATCCGCCTCCACCGCCGTCCCGCCAGAACGCCCTGGTCGCCTGGGCGAGCTGGTCGTCCGGGAGCCCCGGGCCGTCGTCCACCACGTGCACGTCCAGGTGACCGTCCTCCCCCTCCCCCACCGGTTCGCCCACGTGCACGGTGATCCGCACCCCGGCCCCGCCGAACTTCAGCGCGTTGTCGATGAGCGCGTCCAGGGCCTGGTCCAGGGTCCCCTCCACACACCGCACCATGGCCGACTCCGCGCCGGAGCACTCCAGCACCGCTCCCGCGCGCTCGGCGATGGGCCCCCACGCGGCCATCCTCAGCTCCGCGACCTCCCTGGCGTCCTCCCACACCATGGAGTGCTCGGCGTCCTCGGCCTGCGCCAGGGTGAGGAGGCTGTCGCAGATCCGGGTGAGCCGGTCGACCTCGTCCAGGGCCAGCCCGTGCTCCCGCAGGCCCTCGTCCCCCAGGTGCCGGGCCAGACCGCCCACGCGCAGACGCAGCGCGGCCAGCGGATTGCGTACCTGGTGCCCCGCGTAGGCCACGAAGGTGCGCTGGCTCTCCAGCATGGAGGTGATGGTGTCCGCCATCTGGTTGAAGGACTCCCCCAGCCTGCGCAGTTCCTCGGGCCCCGCCGCCGTGCGGACCCGAGTGTCCAGGCTGCCGCCGCTCACCGCGCGGGTGGCCTCGTCGAGGTCGTCGATGGGCCGCAGGATCCACCGGGTGAGCGGACCGGCGACGGCGATACCCGCCACCATCAGGGCGGTCACCACCAGCCAGGCCACGAACCACTGTCCGAGGGTGGCGCGGCGCAGCGCGGACGTCGGCGACGCGGTGACGGCCGCCCCGACCACCTCGCCCGAACTGCCGATGGGCTCGGCGACGATGAGCGGCCCCTCCTGCCACGGCCAGACCACGCTGTCGGTGGCCCTGCGGTTGCCCGCCAGCGCTCCACGGACCGGCCCCGGCAGCGGCTCCTCACTGTCGGGCCAGCCCTCGGGGTCCAGGTCCGCGAGGCTGAGCCCGGGGCGCGAGGAGGCCACGACCTCCCCGTCGCGGTCCACCACCACGGCCGTGATCCCGTACACCTGCTCGTAGACCGTGAGTTCGCTGACCAGGCCGGACAGGGCCCCCTCGGACCCGGACAGCACCCCGGGTTCGGCCAGACCGGCGAAGCGGGCGGTGTCGTTGATCCGGTCGAGAACCATATCGGAGGTGCCCCGCGCGGCGATGTTCCCGCACAGGGGGAAGGCCAGCGCCAGACAGGCGACCACGAGCAGGGAGACGTAGACCGTCACCACGCGGCGGTGCATCAACGTCCCTCTTTCGCGCGTGGGACCTCCGTGACGCGAGGCTCCGACCCGCGCCAGAGCGGACCCCTCACCGGGAGGCCGGAGCCGGCGCGGCCCCGGCGGTCGTGTACTCCGAGGTCTCCAGCTGGTAGCCGACCCCGCGCACGGTCCGGATGAGCCCGGGAGAGCCCAGCTTCGAACGCAGCGTCCCGATGTGCACCTCCAGGGTGCGCAGGGTGCCCGGCCAGGCGGTCTGCCAGACCCGGAGCAGGAGGTGTTCGCGGGAGACGACGCCGCCCGCCTCCCTGAGCAGGACGACGAGCAGGTCGAACTCCTTGCGGGTCAGCTCCACGGGGCGGCCCGAGCACACCACGGAGCGGGTGGACAGGTCCACCCGCAGCGGCCCGGTCTCCAGGACGGTGCCGACCCGCCCGCCGGTGCGGCGCAGGACCGCCTCCATCCGGGCGCACAGCTCCTCGATGGCCAGCGGCTTGACCACGTAGTCGTCCGCGCCGGAGCGCAGTCCGAGGATCCGCTCGCGCTGCTGGCGCCGGGCGGTGACCATGATGATCGCGGTGTCCCCGAAGTCCTGGCGCTCGCGGATGCGCTGGCACAGCTCCACGCCGTCCATGTCGGGCAGCCCGAGGTCGAGCAGGACGATGTCGGCGGGGGGCGCTGTGAGCGCGCCCCCCGCGGTCCTCACCTGGTCGACCTCGTAGCCGTACGTCTCAAGCGCGCCGGCGAGGGCGTCGGCGAGGCGCACGTCGTCCTCTACAAGCAGCACCTTGATCATGGGCGGGGGTCCTTCGGCGAGTGAACGCTACGGGGGTAACTCCACGCACCCTAACCCCACGATGTGTCACAAACCACAACGGCCGGATCAGTGATCAGCAACAATACGAACCCGGACGAGGGTTCCCGCGCCCCGGAACCGCCCTCAGGAACGGCCTCCCGGCCCGCCCACGCGCAGGTCCGGAACGATCTCCGGGGCGCCGTGCTGGACCGCGTCGGCCTCCTGGTCGGTGTCCTGCTCCTGGGCGGCCCGCTCGGCCTCGATGCCCTTGCGGTAGTACTCCACCTCGCGTTCGACCTGTTCCTTGGTCCACCCGAGGGGCTCGGCCATGAGTTCTGCGGCCGCCTCGGCGGCCGCGATCCCCCGGTCCCAGGTCTCGAAGGTGATGCGGGTGCGCCGGGACAGGACATCCTCAAGGTGGCGGGCGCCCTCGGCCTCCACGGCGTAGACGACCTCCGCCCGCAGGTAGTCCTCCCCGCCCTTGAGCGGTTCGCGCAGGTCGGGCCGCTCGCGGATCAGGTCGAGGACGTCGTGCACGCCGGAGCCGTGCCGCCGCAGCAGGTGCGAGATCCGGGAGACGTGCAGCCCCGAGTCACGGGCCAGCCGGTGCCGCTGGTTGTACAGCGCCGCGTACCCGTCCGCCCCGACCAGCGGCAGCTTGTCCGTGACCGAGGCCGGGACGGCGCCGCCCAGCCCGTGCGCGACCGCGTCCACCGCGTCCTTGGCCATGACCCGGTAGGTGGTGTACTTGCCGCCCGCGATGAGGACGAGCCCCGGCACCGGGTGCGCCACCGTGTGCTCACGGGACAGCTTCGAGGTCTCCTCGGACTCCCCCGTCAGCAGCGGACGCAGCCCGGCGTAGACACCCTCGACGTCGTCCCTGCCCAGGGGCGTGCGCAGCACCTGGTTGACGTGGTCCAGGACGTAGTCGATGTCGGCCCTTGACGCGGCCGGGTTCTCCTTGTCCAGGTCCCAGGGGGTGTCGGTGGTGCCGATGATCCAGTGGCGACCCCACGGGATCACGAAGAGCACGCTCTTCTCCGTCTGGAGGATCATCCCCGACGAGGCCTGGATGCGGTCCCGGGGCACCACCAGGTGCACGCCCTTGGACGCGCTCACGTGGATCTGCCCGCGACCGCCCACCATCTCCTGGATGTCGTCGGTCCACACCCCGGCGGCGTTCACCACCTGGCGGGCGCGGATCTGCTTCCGCTCGCCGGTCTCCAGATCGGCGGCGGTGGCGCCGACCACGTGCTCGCCCTCGCGCAGGAACTCGACCGCCTGGACCCGGGACGCGATCTTCGCCCCGAGCCCGGCGGCGGTGCGCAGGACGGTGGTGACGAGGCGGGCGTCGTCCACCTGGCAGTCCCAGTACTGGACCGCCCCGGCCAGGGCGCTGCGCTTGAGCGCCGGGAAGACCCGCAGCGCACCGGACCTGGTCAGGTGCCGGTGCGAGGGCAGCCCGCGGTTGTTGCGGGAGGTCAGCGCCAGGGTGTCGTAGAGAGTGACGCCCGCGCCGATGTAGAAGCGTTCCCAGTGGTGCTCGAACGGGAAGAGGAACGGCACCGGGCGGACCAGGTGCGGCGCGATGGTGGTCAGCAGCAGACCGCGCTCGTGCAGGGCCTCGCGCACCAGCTCGAAGTCGAACTGCTCCAGGTAGCGGAGCCCGCCGTGGATCAGCTTGCTGGATCTGCTGGAGGTCCCGGAGGCGAAGTCCCGCGCCTCGATCAGACCCGTGGAGAGCCCGCGCGAGACAGCGTCCAACGCGATGCCCGCGCCCACGATCCCGCCGCCCACCACGAGGACGTCGAGCTCCTCGTCGGCCATCGACGCGAGCGCCTCAGTGCGCCCCTTCGGCCCCAACCAGGTGGTCGCCATGGATGGTCCTCCCTTTCGATCGGTGTTCCACCAAGGCGCATACCCGCAGTGGTGGGGCCTCTAGCCACCCGGAGGCCGTCAGGGCTGTGCGTTGCCACACCCCATACCGCCGGTTTACCTCCGTGCCGCGGCCAGGACAAGCAACCCGGCGGCGATCGCGGCGAAGAGCGCGGGTAGGGGGTCCCCGCGCTCACACCGAGCAGCACCACGGCGGGCAGCACTGCCGGGAGGAGTCGGCGGAGACCCGCCAGCCCCCTGGCCGGCGAGGCCGCCCCGCCCGGGGCCTCAGGCCGCGTCGGCGTAGGCGTGCGCGTAGGCCAGGACGTCGCTGACGTAGGCCGAGGAGCGGTTGTACTCCAGGATCGCCGACTCCCAGTCGTTCGCGGAGGTGAGGTCGCGGCCGTTGCCGCACAGGTAGCGGGCTGCGGTCAGGGCCGCGTCGTCGATGTTGTGCGGGTCGGGGGTGCCGCCCTCCAGTGACTCGCCCCACCGGGCCCAGGTGCTGGGGATGAACTGCATCGGACCGATCGCCCGGTCCCACTCGGTGTCGCCGTCCAGTTCGCCGTTGTCGGTGTCCGGGATGGCCTGCGTGTTGTTGGTGCCGTCCAGCGGGATGCCGATGACGTCCACCGTGGTGTTGCCGTCCGGGCCGAGCTCGCCGCCCGCGTAGGTGCCGTGGCGGGACTCGACGTACCCGATGCCCGCGAGTGTGGGCCAGGAGAGCTGACACGAGGACTGGTCGGCGTCGAGGACCAGCTGGGCGCTGGCGTAGCCCTCCAGGGCGCGCCGGGGCACGCCGGTGTTCTCCGAGACCTCGTCGAGCCACTCGTCGCTGGGGCGCTGCGGTCCCGCCGGACTGGACCGCTCGTCCGCCCCGGCGTCCGCCCCGGCCGGGGCGTCACCCTCCCGGGCGGTCACCCCGCTCTGCGCGGGCGGCCCGGTGAGCTGGTCGTGCGGAGGGGTCTCGATGGTGCCGACCTCCGGGGTGGCCTCGGCGATCGGAGCCTCCCAGTCGTTGAGGGCGCTGGAGACCCGCCCGACCAGGACCACGACGCCCGCCGTCACCAGCAGGCACACGACCAGCGCGAGGCTGACCGCGATCGCCGGTCCCCGCCGGCGGCGCCGACGGTGCCCGGGGCGGACCGCCTCAGCCGCGCGGGACCCCTCGTTGGCGCGGGGCTCCTCGGAGGAACCGGGCGCCCCGGGGGCACCGGACACGCTGTCACCCATGCAGTCCTCCAAGAGAAAGTCACCATCAGATCACGAGACCGGAAAACAGGCACCATAGTGACACACCGCGGCCATCCTGACGCATCCCCGTTGGGACGGCGTGAGGGGCGCCCCGGTTCTCCGGGACGCCCCTCACCACACTCACGTCGGGTTCAAGCACGTGGGAGACTCCCCGACGGCCGCTCCCTAACGGTGCGGGTTCACCACGACCTCGACCCGCTGGAACTCCTTGAGGTCGGTGTAGCCCGAGGTGGCCATGGTCCGGCGCAGCGCGCCCATGAGGTTCATGGAGCCGTCGCTGGTGGAGGCCGGGCCGTGCAGGATCGACTTGAGGTCGCCGATGGTGCCCACCCCGACCCGCTCGCCGCGCGGCAGCTCGCTGTGGTGCGCCTCACTGCCCCAGTGGTACCCGCCGCCGGGCGCCTCGGTGGCGCGGGCCAGCGGGGAACCCACCATGACGGCGTCGGCGCCGCAGGCCAGGGCCTTGGCGATGTCACCGCTGCCGGTCATGCCGCCGTCGGCGATGACGTGCACGTAGCGGCCGCCGGACTCGTCGAGGTAGTCGCGCCGCGCCGCGGCGACGTCGCCGATCGCGCTGGCCATGGGGACCGACACGCCCAGCACGGAGCGGGTGGTGTGACCGGAACCGCCGCCGAAGCCCACCAGTACGCCCGCGGCGCCGGTGCGCATCAGGTGCAGGGCGGCGGTGTAGGTAGCGCAGCCGCCCACGACCACGGGCACGTCCAGCTCGTAGATGAACTGCTTGAGGTTGAGCGGTTCGGCCCGGCCCGACACGTGCTCGGCGGAGACCGTGGTGCCGCGGATGACGAACAGGTCGACCCCGGCGTCGATGACGGCCTTGTGGTACTGGGCGGTGTGCTGGGGCGAGAGGCGGGGGGGGGGGG
>NZ_ANAE01000008.1 GCF_000341265.1 Nocardiopsis prasina DSM 43845
CCCGCCTCGCGGATCTCCTCGATGCGCCGCCCGATCAGCTCTTCCTTGACCGGTTCGGCGTAGATCTCCTGCAGCCGGCGCGTGGCCGCCTCGTCGTCGAGCTCGCGGATCTCCTCCAGCAGCGGCTCGGGGGACTCGTAGCGCGTCCACAGCCCTTCGAGGTCGAGTACGCCGACCGCGCCCTGCCGCCCCATCTCGATGACGGTGCGGGGCGAGGCGATGCTGTCCATCGGACTGCCCATCAGCGGCGTTTCGAAGCGGTAGGCGTCGATCTGCCAGGTGATCGACACTTCCCCGGGGTCACGGGTGCGCCGGGCCGGCACGATCCCGATCTCCTCGAGCTCGTAAGCGCGGCGCCCGTTCTTGCCGAGCCCGATCTCCAGCTGAGCCAACGCTTGGGTCCCCTCTCGCGTGCTTCACCGGCGTTGCCGACCGGCGGATCCTGCGGCGGCGAGTC
>NZ_ANAE01000009.1 GCF_000341265.1 Nocardiopsis prasina DSM 43845
GCCGGAACACCCGTCGGCGCCGGTCGCAGCGCGGCGTCGACGGGCACGGCCCGCGGTGTCAGCGGCGCCCGTGGTAGTTGGGGGCCTCGACCGTCATCTGGACGTCGTGGGGATGGCTCTCCTTGAGTCCGGCCGGGGTGATCTGCATCAACTGGCCGTGCTCGTGCAGGTCGGCGATCTCGCGTGCGCCCGCGTACCACATGGACTGGCGCAACCCGCCGATGAGCTGGTCGGCGACCGTCTCCAGCGGGCCGCGGTAGGGCACCTGGCCTTCGATGCCCTCGGGGATCAGCTTGTCCTCGGTCGCGACGTCGGCCTGGGAATAGCGGTCCTTGGAGTAGGAGGTCCCGCGCATCGCGCCCAGCGAGCCCATGCCCCGGTAGGTCTTGTACTGCTTGCCGTTGATGAAGACGAGGTCGCCCGGGCTCTCCTCGACACCGGCGAGCAGGCTGCCCAGCATCACCGTGCTCGCGCCGGCGACGATCGCCTTGACGATGTCGCCGGAGAACTGGAGTCCCCCGTCGGCGATGATCGGAACCTGGGCGGGACCGGCGGCCTTGTACGCCTCCATCACCGCCGTGACCTGCGGCGCGCCGACACCGGCCACAACGCGGGTGGTGCAGATGGAGCCGGGTCCCACGCCGACCTTGATCGCGTCGGCTCCGGCGTCGATCAGCGCCTGGGCTCCGGCGCGGGTGGCGATGTTGCCGGCGACGACGTCGGCGGCGGAGTTGGCTTTGAGCTTGGCGACCATCTCGGCGACGCCCGCGGAGTGGCCGTGCGCGGTGTCGACGACGACGAAGTCGGCGCCGGCCTCGACCAGCGCGTGGGCGCGCGCTTCGGAGTCCGCGCCCACGCCCACGGCGGCGCCGACGACCAGGCGGCCGTCGGCGTCCTTGGTGGCGTCGGGGAACTGCTCGCTTTTGATGAAGTCCTTGACGGTGATCAGTCCGCGCAGCCGGCCCTGGGGGTCGGTCAGCGGGAGCTTTTCGACCTTGTTCTCGCGCAGCAGCCGGAACGCGTCGTCGCGGCTGACCCCCACCGGGGCGGTGATCAGCGGCATCGGGGTCATGACCTCGTGGACGGGGCGGCTGCGGTCCAGTTCGAAGCGCATGTCGCGGTTGGTGACCATGCCCACCAGGCGGCCGTCGGTGTCGGTGACGGGAGCGCCGGAGATGCGGTAGTGGGCGCTGAGCGCCTCGACGTCGGCCAGAGTGTCGCCGGGTTTGCAGGTGACCGGGTCGGTGACCATGCCAGCTTCGGAGCGCTTGACCAGGTCGACCTGGTCGGCCTGGGCTTCGACGGAGAGGTTGCGGTGCAGCACGCCGGCGCCGCCCTGGCGCGCCATGGCCACTGCCGTGCGGGCCTCGGTGACCGTGTCCATCGCCGCGGACAGCAGCGGGATGCGCAGTCCGATGGACCGCGAAAGCCGGCTCGCGGTGTCGGCCTCGCCGGGCTGCAGGTCCGAGTAGGACGGGACCAGCAGGACGTCGTCGTAGGTGAGCCCCGGCGGCAGCACCTTGCCGCCGTCCCCCGTGAACAGCTGCGTCATATATCTTCCCAACCACTCGCGCGTGTCGTTTCATCCTAGAACGGCGGCGGCGCGGCGCGGGGCGGTTCGCCTTCGACCGGGGCGGCGGTGGCGAGGCTCACAGCGCGCGCCGGGGCGGCCGCCGGGCCGCCGGTGCACAGGCGCAGCGCGGGCGGCGGGGGATCGCGCGCGGCGCGGCACCGGTATGCGACCGGTCGTCGGACCGCGGCGGTGCAGCGTCGGAAGGTGCGGCGCGCCGCAGGGTCAGATCAGCCGATCGGCTGCGGCGACCTTGCGCAGGCGGGCCAGGGCGCGGTGCTGGGCGACGCGGACGGCGCCGGGGGACATGCCCAGCGCATGCCCCGTCTCGTCGGCGGTGAGCCCGGCGATGACCCGCATCACCAGCAGGCGGCGCTGCTGTTCGGGCAGTTCGTCGAGCAGACCGCGCGCCCGTTCCGCCTCGGCGCTGCGCACGGCGGACTCTTCGGGGCCGGGGCCGTCGTCGGCGCACTCGGGCACGGCGTCGGTGGGGACGTCGGCGCGGGTGGAGCGGCGCAGCGCGTCGGCGACCTTGTGCGAGGCGATCTTGAACACGAAGGCGGCGAAGGGCCGCCCCTTGTCCTCGTAGCGGGGCAGCGCCGCGAGCAGGGCGATGCAGACCTCTTGCGCCACGTCGTCGGAGTAGTGGACGTATCCGGCGACGCGGGAGAGTTTGGCGCGGCAGTAGCGGACCACCATCGGGTGGACCTCGCGGATGAGTGAGTCGACCGCGCCGTCGTCGCCCTGGACGGCGAGCGAGGTCAAGTGGTTCAGTTCCGTCTCGTTCGCTCTGCGCAGGGCCTCGGCTCGGCTCGCGAGCGCGCCCCCCGCTGCGCGTGGATCCGTCACGTCTCGCATCATGCCCCGCCGCGCGGGTTTACACGTCACCAAATGCGGCTACAGAATGATCACATTCGATGAAAATGCCGCAAAACCGGCACACATCGCGTGCTGTGTCCGGTCCCTCGATGATAGTGAACGGCCCCGCGCCCGCGCGATGCGCGGACACGGGGCCGGTGCCGACCGGGGCCGCCGACGCCGGCGGCCGCCCGGTGCGACCGATGCTCCTCGGACGGGTCGGACCGTCGGGCCGACTCAGTGGCCGTGGCCGTGGCCCTGGCCCTCGTCCTCCTCTTCCTCGGGCTTCTCGACGACCAGCGCCTCGGTGGTCAGCAGCATGCCCGCGATCGAAGCGGCGTTCTGCACCGCGGAGCGGGTGACCTTGACCGGGTCGATGACGCCGGCGGCCATCAGGTCGCCGTAGGAGTCGGTGGCGGCGTTGTAGCCCTGCCCCACCGGCATCTCGCTGATGCGGTAGGTGACCACGTAGCCTTCGGCGCCGCCGTTCTCGGCGATCCAGCGGGCCGGCTCCGGCAGGGACTGGCGCAGGATCTTCACGCCCGTCGCCTCGTCGCCGGTCAGGCCCAGGTCGTCCAGCTCCGCGGCAGCGTGCACCAGCGCCGAACCGCCGCCGGCGACGATGCCCTCCTCGATCGCGGCGCGGGTGGCCGAGATCGCGTCCTCCAGGCGGTGCTTCTTCTCCTTGAGCTCCACCTCGGTGGCTGCACCGACACGCAGCACGGAGACGCCGCCGGCCAGCTTGGCCAGGCGCTCCTGCAGCTTCTCGCGGTCCCAGTCGGAGTCGCTGTTCTCGATCTCCTTGCGGATCTGGTGGACCCGCTCCTCGACCTCGCCCTGCTCGCCGTTGCCGTCGACGATGGTGGTGTCGTCCTTGGTGACGGTGATGCGGCGGGCGCTGCCCAGAACGTCCAGCTCGGCGTTCTCCAGGCTCAGGCCGACCTCTTCGGCGATGACCTGGCCGCCGGTCAGGGTGGCGATGTCCTGGAGCATGGCCTTGCGGCGCTCGCCGAAGCCGGGCGCCTTGACCGCGGCGACGTTGAGGGCGCCGCGGATCTTGTTGAGGACCATCGCGCCCAGGGCGTCGCCCTCGATGTCCTCGGCGATGATCAGCAGCGGCTTCTTGGTCTGGACGACCTTCTCCAGCAGCGGCAGGATCTCGTTGAGGCTGGAGATCTTGCCCTGGTTGATCAGGATGAGGGCGTCGTCCAGGACGACTTCCTGGCGCTCCTGGTCGGTGACGAAGTAGGGCGAGACGTAGCCCTTGTCGAACTGCATGCCCTCAGTGAAGTCGAGGTCCAGGCCCATGGTGGGGGCCTCCTCGACCGTGATGACGCCGTCCTTGCCGACCTTGTCGAACGCCTCGGCGATCATGTCGCCGATCTGGCTGTCCTGGGCGGAGTTGGTGGCGACGTAGGCGATGTCGTCGCGCTCGCCGATCTCGCGGGCCCGCTCGACGAGGACGTCGGCGACCTTCTTGGCGGCGGCGTCGATGCCCTTCTTCATGGACATCGGCGAAGCGCCCGCGGCCACGCTCCGCAGGCCCTCGCGGACCAGCGCCTGAGCGAGCACGGTGGCGGTGGTGGTGCCGTCGCCGGCCGCGTCGTTGGTCTTGGTGGCGACCTCCTTGACCAGCTGGGCACCCAGGTCCTCGTACGGGTCCTCCAGCTCGACCTCGCGAGCGACGGTCACGCCGTCGTTCGTGATGGTGGGCGCGCCGAACTTCTTGTCGATGACGACGTTGCGGCCGCGCGGGCCCAGCGTGACCTTCACGGAGTCCGCGAGGCGATCGACACCGCGTTCAAGGGAGCGCCGGGCGTCGTCCTCGAATTCCAGGATCTTGGGCATGGTGAGCTTCCTCTATCCGTACACCTACGGCGGGTAAGAAAAACCGCCCCGCCCGGCAGGGTGCCGGCCGGGGCGGGAAGGATTCGTCGAGTGACGAGGTCTTACTTCTCGACGACCGCGAGCAGGTCGCGGGCGGAGAGGACGAGGAACTCCTCGTTGTCGTACTTGACCTCGGTGCCGCCGTACTTGCTGTACAGCACGACGTCGCCGACGTTCACGTCGAGCGGGATGCGCTTGTCGCCCTCGTCGTCCCAGCGGCCGGGGCCCACAGCGAGGACCTCGCCCTCCTGGGGCTTCTCCTTGGCGGTGTCGGGGATGACCAGGCCGGAGGCCGTGGTCTGCTCGGCTTCGAGGGTCTTGACGACGACGCGGTCCTCAAGCGGCTTGAGCACAGTCTTGGTGGCGGTCGACACGGTTGTGACCTCCCCCTTCGGGTTCGATGATACGAAACGGCATGCTTGGCGAAGGGCGACCACGGCGGCCTGCCGTCGCGGGTGCCAGACCGGCCTCGTCGCAATTAGCACTCTACCTTCGGGAGTGCCAGTATGGAACATTAGCCGGGCCCATTGGGCGCGTCAAACAACTGGTCACGGGGGAACATCGTGGTGTCCAGCGGGCAAACCGCACCCGATCCGAGGTCGGCGTTCGCGGCCCTTCTCACCAGCGCCGGAAGCCGCGTACTCGCCGCAGCCGAAA
>NZ_ANAE01000010.1 GCF_000341265.1 Nocardiopsis prasina DSM 43845
CTGAAGGCGGCCACGGTCCTGCGGACCGAGTCCGAGCGGGCGCTGGCCGAGTCCGCCGGCGAAGACGGAGCTCCCGGCGTCGCCCCCGCCGACCTGGCCGGCGCGGCGCTGACCCAGGCCCGGCTGCGCGCGCGGGCGCGCGTGAAATTCGGCACCCGCGCCGAGCGCATGTTCTTCACCGAGCCGGGCCTGGAGCAGGCCACACGCATGTCCGTGGCCGACTACCGCGCCCGCCGGCTGGCCGCGGCGCTGGGCGCCGGAGCCCGCGTCGCCGACCTGGGCTGCGGTGTCGGCTCCGACGCGATCGCCGCCGCCGACGCCGGCCTGGAGGTGGAGGCGGTCGACTCCGACCCGCTGACCGTCGCCGTCGCCGCGGCCAACGCCGAACGGCTCGGCCTGGACGGTCGGATGCGCGTACGCGAAGGCGACGCCGCGGAGGTCGACCCCGGCGGCTACGACGCCGTCTTCTGCGACCCCGCCCGCCGGACCGCACGCGGCAGGGTCTTCGATCCCGACGCCTACGCGCCGACCTGGGACACGGTCATGGACCTCGCCGCGCGTGCGCCGGCCTCGTGCGTCAAAGCCGCGCCGGGCATCCCGCACGAGCGCATCCCCGCGGGGGCCGCCGCCGAGTGGATCTCGGTGGACGGCGACCTCAAGGAGACCGCGCTGTGGCAGGGCCTGGGCGACGGGCCGGCGCGGCGCGCCACGCTGCTGCGCAGCGACGGGTCGCCGCCGGCGACCCTGGCCGCCGGGCCCGGCGG
>NZ_ANAE01000011.1 GCF_000341265.1 Nocardiopsis prasina DSM 43845
CGAGCCCGACAACGCCGTGGTGCGGGCCCACCTGGTGGCGGAGGCCGCAGAACCGGTGGAGGGCCGCCTGCTCGATCCCGCCATCGCCTACATCACCTCCGACCGGCTCGTCGCGACGCCGTTCTGCCGCGCCTTCGAAGTCCACGAGGCCATGCCGTTCTCACTGAAGCGGCTGCGGTCGTCGTTGCGCCGCGCGGGAGCGGGAACGGTAACGATTAAGAAACGCGGCTCCGCGGTGGATGTCGACAAACTCCTCCGCGACCTCAAACCGAGCGGCCCGGAATCGGCAGTGGTCGTCCTCACGCGCGTCGGCGACCGCCCTCTGTGCCTCGTGTGCTCCGAGGTCACGGCGTCTCCGTAGACGTATCGCGCAGATGCCACAAAACGGAATCCCCGCCACACGCGTGACTACGACCACGATCAGTACTAACGTGACGCAGCAGACCGGCTATGGCGATTCACGTCCAATCCCCTCATCTTCGCCAGTCACGCGCGGCGAACAAGGCTCATGTCGTTAAACTGATCCCCGCTGAATCCCTTCTCCCCGTCCTGGATTCGACCGGCGACGCAGCACGGTTGTCGGCGGCCGTCGATCGCCTCGCTCCCACCGCGACCACGGTTGTCACCGCGCGTGCCCATCGGCCCCCCGAACGTGACAGCGCACCCGGCCCCGGCGCCGCGTCGGCCGAGCCCAGGAGCACACCGCCCATCCACGGCCGAATCGGGTGGGGGCGCCAGATCTTAAGGAGCACCTCGGTGGAACAGACCAACCACAACTTCCTCAACGGGGGAGGTCAGACCGGGATCTCCGACCGCATGCGGGACCTCCTCTCCCGGGCCGCGCAGGACCAGGTCTCCGAGCAGAAGTCCCAGGGTGCGGTCAACGAGGAGATGCGCCAGCGCCTGGAAGGCATGGAGTGGCTGGGGCGCGAGTTCCGCGAACGCGAGTTCGCCACGCTCGCGGAGTCGGTCTCCGCCGTCCAGACCCGGGTCGACGAGATCTCCGCACGCCCGCCGGAGTGGGCCGAGACCCTCGCCGAGCACATCGCCCTGGTCGGTGAGCGCGTCAAGCCGCTGGCGGAGATGTCGGCGCTGCGGTCCGACATCCGCACCATCACCGGCCACCTCGACACCACCCTGACCCGGTTGCAGGAGCTGGCCGAGTCCGGCGAGCAGGCCTCCGGCAAGATCGACGCGCTCACCGACCGCGTCGAGAAGCTCGCCTCCTCGACCGAGGCCCGGTTCGGGCGCATCGACGAGGCCGTGGAGGGCCTGACCGCCGACTCCCGGGAGCTGCGGGACTCCCTAGCGGCGCTGACCGAGCGCGTGGAGGCCCAGCACGACACCGCCATGGGCACCGCCGCCGAGAACCGCGAGGCCGTCACCACGGCCCTCACCGAAAGCCGCGAGGCGCTGTCGGCCGCTATCGAGCAGGGCCGCACCTCCGTCGAACAAACCCTGGCCGAAAGCCGCGAGGCGCTGTCCACCGCCGTCGAACAGGGCCGCACCTCCGTCGAACAAACCCTGGCCGAAAGCCGCGAGGCGCTGTCCACCGCCGTCGAACAGGGCCGCACCTCCGTCGAACAAACCCTGGCCGAAAGCCGCGAGGCGCTGTCCACCGCCGTCGAACAGGGCCGCACCTCCGTCGAACAAACCCTGGCCGAAAGCCGCGAGGCGCTGTCCACCGCCGTCGAACAGGGCCGCACCTCCGTCGAACAAACCGTGACCGAAAGCCGCGAGCACCTGGCGACCGCCGTCGGCGAGAGCCGCGACACCCTCGACGCCTCCCTGCGCGAGCAGCACACGCAGCTCGGGGACAAGCTCGACACGACCGCCGAGGAACTGCGCGGGGCCACCGAGCAGAGCCGCGACGCCGTCACCGGAGCGGTCTCCGAAGGCATCGAGCTTCTCGACACGCAGTCCCGCGAGCGCCACACGGCCCTCACCGAAGGCATCGAGCGGATCTCCACCACGGCCGACCAGAACCACACCGCCCTCACCGAGGGCATCGAGCGGATCTCCACGACCGCCGACGAGAACCACACCGCCCTCACCGAAGGCATCGAGCGGCTCGACGGGCGCACCGCCGAGAACCACACCGAGGTCACCGCGCAGCTCACCGAGAGCGTCGCCCGGCTGAGCAGCCAGGCCGAGGAGAACCACATCGAGGCCGCCGC
>NZ_ANAE01000012.1 GCF_000341265.1 Nocardiopsis prasina DSM 43845
CCAACAGCGCCGTCGCCAAGCTCGCCGAATCCACCGACGAACGCCTCGGCGACCTGCGCACCCACGTCCGCGACCGGCTCGCCGAACTGCACGAGCAGCTGGAGCTGCACCGCTCCGAGCTGCGCGAGCGCGACGACCGGCAGCGCACCGAACTCGCCGGCAAGCTCGACGAGACCGCCGAGGGCCTGCGCGCCAAGACCGAGGAGGACCTGGCCGCCACCACCGCCGCGCTGGCCGAGCTGCGCAGCACGGTCGAGGAGCGCACGACCGAGCTGAGCACGTCCGTCGACGCCCGTATCGGCGAGCTGCGCGAAGCCGTCGACGAGCGCATCGAGGCGCTGCGTGTCCAGGGCGACGAGCGCCACGGCACCCTCGCCACGGCCGTGGAGGAGCAGCGCACCGCCGTCGACGCCCGCCTGGACCAGGCGCGCGAGGAGCTGACCGCCAAGGTCGACCGCCACCTTGAGGCGGTCGACAGCCGGCTGGAGAAGGGCGTGGGCCGCCTCACCGACCGCTTCGACACCTTCGAGGGGCACTTCGACGGCAGCTTCGAGGGCGTCGAAGGAAAGATCGACGGGGTCAGCGGGCGCCTCGACGGGCTCGAAGGCCGCGTCACGGGAGTCGAGGGCCAGTTCGAGGGCGTCAACGGCCACATCGGCGGAGTCGACGGCCGCCTGGAGGCCGTGGACGACCGCCTCGAAGCCCTCAACCAGCGCCTGGCCCAGCTTCCGGCCACCCTGGAGTTCAGCGAGGTGCACCGCCGCCTCACCGAACTGCTCGACCGGCCGGTCATCGACCCCACCGAGAAGCTGGACGGCCTCGACAGTCGCCTCAAGGAGGGCATCGACCCGCTGCTGCGCGAGGTCCAAGCCCGGCCGGACCGCCACGAGTTCGACGAGGCGATCACCGAGGCCGTCGAAACCTCCCACGACGACATCACCAAGCGCCTGGCCGCCCTGGAGGAGACCATGCTCGCCCTCGCCGAGGCGCTCCTGCGCCCCGGCAGCGACGGCAAGAAGAAGCGCCGCCACGAGGACGACGAAGACGACGACTAGCCGACCGCCGCAGCCGCCGGAGCGGGCACCGGTGCGGGGGTGGAAGCCGTACGGTTTTCACTCCCGCCCGGCCCCGCCCGGCCCCGCTCCACCGCGGACACCCGCCGGACCTCGACGACGCCCGCCGCTGCGGAACCGGGTACAGCTACCATGGAGTCCGACGCTGAGGAGTGCGCATGCTGATGAGGCTTCCCGGACACAGAACCCACGGCGGAGAACTGCGGCGCTATGTCGAGGAAGACCTCCGGGTGAAAGGCTTCCGTGTCGAAATCATCAAGGGCAAGATCGTGATGTCCCCTACGCCGTCGTTCAAACACGGCGGCATCGTCCGGCGTATCGAACGCCAGGTTGCGCTGCAACTCGATGACGCCCGCGTAGCCCATCAGATGTTCTCCGTCGCGGCGCTCGACGACGAGGACGACTACAGCACTCCCGATCTCGTCGTCGTGCCGAGCGCCGTCGAGGACGAACCGGGGTGGCTACTCGATCCGGACGTCGTCGAACTCGTCGTCGAGGTCGCTTCTCCCAGCAACGCCGCTATCGACTTCACCGACAAGCTGGAGTCCTACGCCCAGTGGCGCATTCCGATCTACCTGCTGATCGACCCCCGCAAGGGGGACCTTTTCGTCTACTCCGACCCCGTCGAGGACCGTTACCGCACCACACACGCCGCGCGGTTCGGCGAATCGGTGGAGCTGCCCACCCCGCTCGCGGGCGTGCGCATCGACAGCTCGGGCTTGCGCACCTATACCTGACTCGGCGTACGCCGCACCGCACGCGGCGCCGCGTGCTCGGCGCTGCCACCGACGGCCGGGAAGGTGACCATGAGCGTCGTAACCGCACTCGCCTGCTGGGAACTGGTTCTGGGCGTATGTGCGACGGGCTGGATGGTCGGGCATGCGCGCAGCGGCCGCGATCCGGCCCGGCAGCCCGGTTTCCGGCCCCTCGTGGCGGCTATCGCCGTGAGCAGCGCGGCGTTGGTCATCGCGCTCGTGAGCTGAGCGCCCGGGGCGGGGCGGTTCCGGTTCCGCCCGGCAGTCGCGCCCGCCCGGCAGTCGCGCCGGCCCGGGAGGCGGCCGGCGCCCCGCACACCGATCACTACAGGCCACCCGAACCGAACGCGAAGCGTCGGCGCGCCCCGGTTACGCCGCCAACGGGCGGTCCACCGGAAGGGACGTGTCGGTGGCCAGTTTCAGGCTCGACGGGGGCAGGTCGGCGGCGACGACCTCCGCCCCCAGAGCGGCGATCATGGCGCCGTTGTCGGTGCACAGCCGCGGCCGCGGAACGCGCAGCACGACGCCCGCCTCCGCGCAGCGCTCCTGGGCCAAGGTCCGCAGGCGCGAATTGGCGGCCACGCCCCCGCTGATCACCAGGTGCTCCACGCCGTACTCCAGGCACGCGTCGACCGCCTTGCGCGTGAGCACGTCGACCACCGCCTCCTGGAACCCGGCCGCGATGTCGGCTACCGGCAGGTCGCGCCCGTCGCGGGCGCTGTCCTCGACCCAGCGGGCGACGGCGGTCTTGAGCCCGGAGAACGAGAAGTCGTAGGTGCCGTCCCCCCATTTTCCGCGCGGGAAGCGGATGGCCCGCGGGCTGCCCTCGCGTGCGGCCGTGTCGACGGGCGGACCGCCGGGGTAAGGCAGCCCCAGCAGCCGCGCCACCTTGTCGTAGGCCTCGCCCGCAGCGTCGTCGACGGTGTCGCCGAGCTGCTGCACGCCGGTGGCCAGATCGCGCACCAGCAGCAGCGACGTGTGCCCGCCCGAGACCAGCAGGGCGATGGCGGGTTTGGGCAGCGGGCCGTGCTCCAGCTGGTCCACGGCGACGTGTCCGACCAGGTGGTTGACGCCGTAGAGCGGTTTGCCCAGCGCCATCGAGTAGGCCTTGGCCGCCGAGACGCCCACCAGGAGCGCACCGGCCAGACCCGGCCCGGCGGTGACCGCGAGCGCGTCGACGTCGGAGAGCTCGGCGCCGGCCTTGTCCAGGGCGCGGTGCAGGGTCGGGGTCATGGCTTCCAGGTGCGCCCGGCTGGCGACCTCGGGCACCACCCCGCCGAAGCGGGCGTGCTGGTCGACACTGGAGGCGACCTCGTCGCTGAGCAGTTCGCAGCCGCGCACCAGCCCGACCCCGGTCTCGTCGCACGAGGTCTCGATCCCCAGGACCAGGGGAAGATCTGCCGCACTCATCACGCGTTCTCCTCGTCATCTCCGGCCGGCTCGGCCGAATCCCCGAACTCCAGGGCCTCTCCCTGCTCGCCGCCCCGCGTTCCCGCGATCGCCGCGGCCGGCGCGGAGCAGCGCATCGCGATCGCGTCGGCGCCGTCCCGGTAGTAGCCGCGCTTGATGCCGACGTCGGCGAAACCGAATCTGCGGTAGAGCTCCCGCGCCCGGGGGTTGTCCGAGCGGACTTCCAGGTCCACCTCGTCGACGGCACGCGAGTAGGCCTCGGTGAGCATGCGGACCACCAAAGCGGACGCGACACCGCGGCCCCACCAGGCCCGGTCGACGGCGACGGTCTGCACGTTGCCGAACGGCGCGGCCGCGCGCAGGCCCCCGTAGGCCACGACCGGCCCTTCGCCCTCGCCGCCGCCGTCGCCGCCGCTGCGGACGGCCACGAAGTAGTGCCGGGTGGGCTCGCCCAGCTCGGCGGACATCATGTCCTCGCTCCAGGCGTCGTCGGGGAACATGGAGCGCTCCAGTTCCATCACGGCCGGAAGGTCGAAGTCGGTCATGGGGCGGATGCTGAAGCCGCGGTTCACGTCGCCTGCCACTGGCGCACCTTCTTCGGCGCGCTCGGCTCGGCGGCGTCCGGGCGGCGCAGGTAGAGCGGTCGGGGTTCGTCGAGCTCCGCGCCCGCCGCCAGCCGGCGCAGCGCGACCTCGCCCAGCGCCGCGGCGGTGGGGTACAGCGGGTCGGGTCTGGCGGCCCGGGGG
>NZ_ANAE01000013.1 GCF_000341265.1 Nocardiopsis prasina DSM 43845
GGCCGGCGGGCGGTCGACCGCGATCTCACCGGTGCGGGTGTGCGCGTCGGCGTAGCGCGCCCAGAAGATCTCTTTGCGGCGGGCGTCGGTGGCGGCGACGAAGGGCTCCTCGCGGCCCGACGCGGAAGCGATCGCGTCCAGCGTGGCGACACCGTGGCAGGCGATGCCCAGAGCCTCGGCCAGGGCGTGGGCGGTGGCCAGGCCCACACGCAGACCGGTGTAGGGGCCGGGACCGATCCCCACGGCGATGTGGGTGAGGTCGGCGGGTGCGGCACCGGCCCGCGCCAGGACGTCGCCGATCTGCGGGCTGAGCAGTTCGCCGTGGCGGCGGGCGTCCACGGTGGATGCGGCGGCGCGTACGCGCACACCGTCGTCGCCGGCTTCGCAGACGGCGCTGGTTACGGCCGGGGTCGCGGTGTCGAATGCCAGAAGGAGCACGGTCGTCCAGCCTATTCCGCGTCCGGGGCGAGGTGGGACCAGCGCGCGCCGTTGCCGGTCAGTGTGACGCGGCGGGTGTCGTCGGGGTGGCGGGCGATGGTGATCTCCAACCGTTCGTCGGTGAGGTGCTCGGCGATGCCTTCGCCCCATTCGACGGCGACCACCGACGCGTCCATCTCCGTGTCGAGGTCGAGGTCGTCGAGCTCCTCGACGCCGCCGAGACGGTAGGCGTCGGCGTGCACGAGCGCGGGGCCACCGGTCTCGGACGGGTGCACGCGCGCGATGACGAAGGTCGGCGACGTCACGGGGCCGCGCACGCCCATGCCTTCGCCGATGCCCTGGGTCAGGGTGGTCTTGCCGGCGCCCAGCGGCCCGCTGAGGACCAGCAGGTCGCCGGCGCGCAGCAGGGCGGCGATGCGGCGGCCGAGCGCACGCATCTGCGCGTCGGTCTCGGCGGTGACGAACACGGGGGCCGCGCGGGTGCCCGGCGCGGTGCCGGAGCCGGGTTCGGTACCGGCGGGCGGTTCGGCGGCTCGGGTCGTTTCGCTCATAGGCTCGCTCGCAGCGCTGTCTCGATCGGATGCGGCGGTGGGTCCGTCCGCACGAACCAGGGTAGACGGACCCCGCTACCGGCTCGGACGCCTGCACAGGCGACGACCGCGAGGGCCGCCCGGTGTTCAGCCGGCGCCGTCGTAGACGCGCGGGACGCGCGGCGAGATGCGGGTGACGATCTCGTAGGGGATGGTCCCCAGCGCCTCGGCCCATTCCCGGGCGGTGGGTTCGCCCGCGTCGCCGGGGCCGAACAGTACCGCCTCGGCGTCGGGGCCGAGAGTGTCGTCGCCGAGGTCGACCATGAACTGGTCCATGCACACGGTGCCGGCGATGGTGCGGCGCCGCCCGCCCACCTGGACCGGGCCGGTGTTGGTGGCGTTGCGGGGCACGCCGTCGCCGTAGCCGAGGGGGATCAGCGCGAGGCCGGTCGCGCGGTCGGTGGTGTAGCGGTGCCCGTAGGAGACCCCGCTGTCCGCCGGTACCCGCTTGACCAGAGCGACCGCGGAACGCAGCGTCATGGCCGGGCGCAGGCCGGTGTCGTCCGGCCCGGGGATGGGGTTCAGCCCGTAGCTCGCGATCCCCGGACGCACCAGGTCGAAGCGGGTCTCGGGCAGGGTGAGGGTGGCAGCGGAGTTGGCCAGATGGCGCACCTCCGGGTCCAGGCCGGCTTTGTCGGCGATCTCCAGCGCCTCGTGGAAGGCGGAGATCTGGGCGGCGATGGACGGGTGCCCGGGCTCGTCGGCGCAGGCGAAGTGCGAGAACAGCCCGGTCACGCGGATCAGACCGGCGGCTTCGGCACGCGCGGCGGCGGCGACGGTGCCGGGCCACTGATCGGGGGTCAAGCCGCCGCGGTTGAGCCCGGTGTCGGCCTTGAGGTGCACGCGCGCGCGGCGCCCGGTCTCGCGGGCCGCGCCGGCGATGTCGTCGATCAGGGCCGGTGTGCTGACGCCCAGGTCGATGTCGGCGGCCACCGCCCGGGCCAACGGCGCGTGCGGCGGCAGGATCCAGGCGACGACGGGAC
>NZ_ANAE01000014.1 GCF_000341265.1 Nocardiopsis prasina DSM 43845
CAGCGCCTCTTCGATGAAGGCGGTACCCAGCCACTCGGCGCCTCCGGCCAGCAGGGCGCGGGCGGCGGGAATCATGCCGTGGCCGTAGCCGTCGGCCTTGACCACGCCCATGACCGCGGCTGGAGAGGCGCGCCGCGCGAGCGCGGCCGTGTTCTCGCTGATCGCGCCCAGGTCGACGCGGGCTTCAGCGAACGAGGAAGGCATGGCAGGCATGACATCAAGTCTGGCACGGCCGTGGAGGCGGTGCGGCGAGCATCGGTGCAGCGTGCCGCGGCGGCCCGGCCCTGCCGCCCCACGGTGCGGGGGTGCCGCGCCCCGTCCGGGCGAGCCGCCCCGGCAGGGCCGCGCCGTGCCCTCGGCGGTGCCCTGCTACGGAGTGCCCTCCTCGGCCAGCCGTTTGAGCCGGGGCAGCGTCCGTTCGATGCCGCGGGCGTTGCGAGCCGGGTAGCCGATCAGGATGTAGACCGGTGCCAGCCGCGTGTAGTCGAACGTCTCGGTGACCCGGGTGGTGCCGTCCTCCTGCGGCTCCAGCTGCCAGCGCCAGATGTGCGGGCCTATGTGGCTCCAGGCGATCAGCCGGTTCTCCTCGTACTCCACGACCCGGTTGGCGGTGCTGTAGGGCAGGCCCATGTGCATGTCCATGCCGAAGCGCGAGCCCGGGCCGAGCAGCCCGGCGCCGCCGCGGGCCTGCTGGACCGTGCCAGAGCCGTCGAACTCGTGGTGGCGGCGCGGGTCGGCGACGATGCGGAAGATCCGCTCGGCGGGGGCGTCGATCACCACACTGCGCGATACCTGATGCTTAGCCATGTCCGCATCCTTTCAGTCCTATCGGAGGCCGCCGGGCCGGGGGCCGTGGCGCTCCATCGCCGCCAGGCTCCCGTCGGAGCGGGACAGGTGCAGCACCCAGAAGGAGCCTTTCCGCAGGGAAAGCTGCTGCGGGGCGGGCGCGCCCAGCCGGTCCAGCGCCGCGCGCAGCAGCACGGAGACCAGCTCGCCGTGCGTGCACACCGCGGTGGGCACGCCGTCGTCGAGCAGCGCGGTCACGGCCGCCCGCGCCGCTTCGGCGTCGGCCGCGGCGGCCCCGTCCCCGGCGGTGCGGGCGGTGACGGCCCGGTCGGTACGGATCGGGGCGCCGATGGCCTCCGCGTAGGGGGTGACGGTCTCGACGCAGCTCACCGCCGCGGAGGCGACCACCCGGGGGGTGCCGAAGGCAGGCAGCAGGCGGGCCAGCGCGTCGGCGTCGCCGCGCCCGGCCGCGTCCAGCGGGCGCAGCAGGTCGTCGCCGTCCCGGCCGGTCTTGGACTCGGCCGGGGCGTGGCGCAGCAGGATCAGCGGGACGGTTTCGGCGGGCCCGGCGGCGAAGGCGTCCAGCACTCCCGCGTCGCTGCCGTAGGTGAGGCGGCGGCGCGCCCGGTCCACCGGCAGCCCC
>NZ_ANAE01000015.1 GCF_000341265.1 Nocardiopsis prasina DSM 43845
CGGATGGGTTCCAGGAACCCGCCCGGCGCCGTCTCGCGCGCCCGGTCGCCGGCGGTGTCGGGGGTGCGGGGACGGTCGGTCATCGACGGCCCGCATGCGGCTGTTCGCCGCGCAATGCGCTCTGGAGCTCCACCAGCCGCCGGCCCTCGTCGCCGCGGGCCGCCCGGTGCCAGCCGCCGTCGGGACCCATCCGCCACGACGCCGTGGTGTCGGCCATGGCCAGGTCCATGAGCTCCACCAGGCGGGTGCGCTGGGCGGGGTCTTCGACCCTGACCAGCGCCTCGACCCGCCGGTCCAGGTTGCGCGGCATGAGGTCGGCGCTGCCTATCCACACCTGCGGGCTGCCTCCGTTCTCGAAGACGAAGATCCGGGAGTGCTCCAGGAACCGTCCGAGGATACTGCGGACCCGGACGGTTTCGGAGACGCCCTCCAGGCCGGGGCGCAGAACGCAGCTGCCGCGGACCCACAGGTCGACGGGGACGCCCGCGCGCGAGGCCCGGTAGAGGGCGTCGACGATCTCTTCGTCGACCAGGGAGTTGACTTTGATGCGGATGCGGGCGGGCTCGCCGCGCGCGTGGGCCGCCACCTCCCGGTCGATGCGCCGCGTCAGGCCTTCGCGGAGCCCGGAGGGCGCCACCAGCAGCCGCCGGTAGGCGGATTTCCGGGAGAAGCCGGTGAGGCGGTTGAACAGGTCGCTGAGGTCGTCGCCGACTTCGGGGGCGGCGCTGAACAGCCCGAAGTCCTCGTATACGCGGGCGGTTCCGGGGTTGTAGTTGCCCGTCCCGACGTGGCAGTAGCGGCGTAGGACGCCGTCCGCGTCGCGGCGCACGACCAGGGCGAGCTTGCAGTGGGTCTTGAGCCCGACGACGCCGTAGACGACGTGGCATCCGGCCTCTTCGAGCTTGCGGGCCCACAGGATGTTGTTGTGCTCGTCGAAGCGCGCCTTGATCTCGACCAGGACCACGACTTCTTTTCCGGCGCGGGCGGCTTCGATGAGCGACTCCACGATCGGGGAGTCGCCGCTGGTGCGGTAGAGGGTCTGTTTGATCGCGACGACGTCGGGGTCGGCGGCGGCCAGGGCGAGGAACCGTTCGGTGGTGGTGGTGAAGGACTCGTAGGGGTGGTGGACCAGCAGTTCCCCGCTGCCGACCGCGTCGAAGAAGCCGTCCTGGGCCAGGGCGTCGGGTTCTGCGGGCGCCACCGGCGAGAAGCGCAGGTCCGGGCGGGGAAGGTCGGCGATCTGGTCGAGCCCGGCGAGGCTGAGGGGACCGGGCACGCGGTAGATCTCGCGCTCTTCCGCGCCCAGTTCGCGGCGCAGGATGTCCAGGACGTCGTCGGAGACGGTCTCTTCGGCCTCCAGCCGCACGAGCGGGCCGAACCGGCGCCGCCGCAGCTCGTTCTCCAGCGACTGGACGAGGTCGTCGGTTTCGTCCTCGTCGAGTTCCAGGTCGGCGTTGCGGGTGACGCGGAAGGCGTGGTGCTCCAGCACCTGCATACCTTCGAACAGTACCGGCAGGTGCGCGGCGACGACGTCCTCGGTGGGCACGAAGCGGTCGTCGCCCAGGTCGGCGAACCGGGGCATGGCCGAGGGCATTTTGACGCGGGCGAACATGGTCCGCCCGGTCTGCGGGTCGCGGACGGTGACGGCCAGGTTGAGCGAGCGGCCGGAGATGTAGGGGAACGGGTGGGCGGGGTCGACGGCGAAGGGGGTGAGCAGGGGGTAGATCGAGCCGTGGAAGAGCGAGCGCATGCGTTCGCGCTCGTCGGCGTCGAGGTCGTCCCAGCGCACGATGCGGATTCCGGCGTCGGCGAGGGCGGGGGCGACCGATTCGTGCAGGCAGCGTGCCTGGCGCAGCATCAGTTCGCGTGCGACGTCGGAGATGCTGCGGAGCAGGTCGTCGGGGTGGTGGCGGGTGGCGGAGGTGACGGCGACGCCGGTGGCCAGCCGCCGTTTGAGTCCGGCGACGCGCACCATGAAGAACTCGTCGAGGTTGGCGGAGAAGATGGAGAGGTAGCGGACGCGTTCCAGCAGCGGTATGTCGGCGTCTTCGGCGAGCTCCAGGACCCGCTGGTTGAACCGCAGCCAGCCCGTTTCGCGGTCGAGGAAGCGATCGGCGGGGAGGTCGGCGGAAGGTTCGGCGCTTCGTCCCTTTTCAACCGGTTCAGCAGTCACCGGGGCAGACTCTCCCATCGGGCTGAACGCCGGTGGACGCCGCGGTTTCCGCGCGATGACACCGGTGAGTGCCCGCGCCGCTGCGGCATCCGCAGGCGGAG
>NZ_ANAE01000016.1 GCF_000341265.1 Nocardiopsis prasina DSM 43845
ACCGCGGTCTCGATCGACTGGATCACCTCGCGCACCGCCCGCCCGATCTCGTCGCGGTCGGTGACCGCCGTGATCCGCTTGCGCCGATCGCCGCGGGGGATGTCGCCGAAGAGCTTGCCGTCCAGCTGCGCGGCTCCGACGAGCGCGAGTAGTGCCGCCGACCGCGGGTCGGGCGCGTCGTGGCCGAGCAGCACCGAGCGCAGCGCCCACACCGCCCGGTCCCGCTCCGGCTGCTGGGGCCGGTACGTGTCGGTGACGAAGATCCACAGCGCACGGCCCGGCTCGTGGTCCAACACGCCGAACGAGACAGCGCGGCCCCGGAGGCGCTCGCGCAGCTGCCGGCGGGTCAACCGC
>NZ_ANAE01000017.1 GCF_000341265.1 Nocardiopsis prasina DSM 43845
CCGGTCGACCACGCCGTCGACGTCGGGGTCCCCGGTGCGGGCGGCGCCGGTCGTGCGCAGGTGCCCGCCGCCGTCGAGCGCGATCCTGCCGGCGAGGACGGCCTCGGCGATCACCGCCCCGGCCAGCCCGCACTGCAGGCGGTTGACGTCGGTGCAGGCGCGTCCGGTATCGGGCCGGTAGGCGAGCAGCAGAAGGTCGTCGGTGAGGATGCGCGGGGTCGTCGGGTCCATGCTGTCCCATCCGGTCCTACGGCACTGGTCCCGCGATTGTCCCAGCGCGCCGGCACCGGGCCCAGGGCGGTGAGCGGCCGCCCGCGGCCACGCCGGATCCGCCCGGCTAGACGAGCTGCAGTGCGGGCGCGACCCGCAGCAGAAGGACGCCGCTGCGCAGCAGGATGTTCAGCCAGATGTTGCGGTAGGCCGCCCACAGGTAGCCCTGCAGCACCCCGACTCCGGCGTAGAACACGATGGCGTGCGGGATGCCGAATTCCAGCTGCTGCGCCTGGCGCGAGAAGTCGCCGAGCTCCGACAGGTAGACGCTGGTCGCGGTGAACAGCGCCGCCCCGGCCAGTATGCCGGTCCAGCGGCCGAGGACCTGCTCCAGCCGCGTCTGCACCAGGGCGCGGAAGAAGATCTCCTCGGGCACGGCGACGGCGGCCACCACGGCCAGGACCGCGGCGAGCAGGACGACCGGGGAGGGCGCCGGAGCGGGGTTGATCGCCAGCGCCGCCAACACGAGGACCGCGGCTGCGGGGACGGCGCCCATCCAGCGCCAGCGCTCGGTCACGCTCATGGCGATCGACGGCATCACGGTGGAGTATCCCGAGATGGTGAATCCGCCGAGGTCCACGACGACCAGCGGCAGCACGAACAGCATCAGGATGCGGACGGGAGGCATCATGACCTCCCAGCTCACACCGGGAAAGAAGAGCCCCGCGAAGTAGGAGATCCCCGGTGTCGCGACGAGGAACACGACCAGGAGCGCGAGCAGCCAGACCACCTCGTTGGGCACCGAGTGCCCTTCGAGGGCGGTGCGGACCCGTTCGTCGAGCCGTTTGCGCTCGCGGTGGTCGGTCAGCACCGCGATGAGCGCCACTCCCGCCGCGGTCGGTACCAGCAGAGCCCCGTGGGCCACCGCCGCCGGCCCGGTCACGGGCATCGGCACGAGCGGGTTCAGCACGAGCGCGGTCGCCAGGGCCGCCACCGCCGCTGCGGCGCCCCATCTCCACAAGCGTCCGAATGACTTCGCCACCGGCCTCCCCCCAGTTCAGGACCTCAGTCTCTCCTGTCTGAGGGGAAAGGCGACGCAATGGAAACGGTATGTCGTTACTCTCCGCTTTTTTACTTTCCGCTGAGGAAAGCGACCTCCGCGGTGCTCCCGGCCCGCGAAGGCGCGGCGCGGACGCAGGCACCGGATCCCCGGCACCCGGCTCACCGCTCGCTCGGAGCCGGGTGCCGCTCCGGACCCGGCCTCAGCCGTTCTCGAGTACGGCCTTGAGGAACGATCTGGTCCGCTCCTCCTCCGGCGCGCCGAACATGCGCTCGGGCGGTCCCTCTTCGGCCACCTGGCCCTCGTCGAACATCAGCACGCGGTGCGAGACGTCGCGGGCGAAGCTCATCTCGTGGGTCACGCACAGCATGGTGATATCGGTGGTCTGGGCGATGTCGCGCAGCACGTCCAGCACACCGGCCACCAGCTCGGGATCCAGCGCCGAGGTGACCTCGTCCAGCAGCAGGATCCGGGGCCGCATCGCCAGCGCGCGGGCGATCGCCACGCGCTGCTGCTGCCCGCCGGAGAGCCGGGTGGGGTGCTGGTCGATCTTGTCACCGAGCCCCACGAGCTCCAGCAGCTCCTCGGCGCGCCCGTTCGCCTCGTCCTTGGCCACGCCCAGGCTGTGCACGGGGCCCTCGGTGACGTTCTTGCGCACGCTCATGTTCGGGAAGAGGTTGAACTGCTGGAACACCATCCCGATGCTCGTGCGCGCGCGCCGCAGGTGCGCCTCGTTGGCCTTGACGAGCTTGCCGCCGCGGTGCATGTGCGACAGGGGCTCGCCGTTGACGTGGATGACGCCGCCGTCGATCGGCTCCAGCGTCA
>NZ_ANAE01000018.1 GCF_000341265.1 Nocardiopsis prasina DSM 43845
CCGCTGGGCCCGATGAGCGTGACGCGTTCGCCCGGCGCGACGGAGAAGTCCAGCTCGTCGAGCACGACGTTGCTGCCGTAGCGCTTGACGACCTTGTCGAACCGGACGATCTCCCCGCCGGCGGGCTCGTGCGCGCCGGCGGCCTCCGGACTCGGGCTCTCAGACTGCTGCATAACGGCGCTCCAGACGTCGGATGATGACCGCGGAGGGCACGCTCACGGCCAGGAAGAACAGGCCCGCCAGGGTGTAGGCCTCCAT
This sequence comes from Nocardiopsis prasina DSM 43845, assembly GCF_000341265.1. GTDB lineage: Bacteria > Actinomycetota > Actinomycetes > Streptosporangiales > Streptosporangiaceae > Nocardiopsis > Nocardiopsis prasina. The sequence continues at coordinate 259 of NZ_ANAE01000018.1, forward strand.
GCTGCGGAAAGCCTCGGTGCCGATCGCCTTGGCCACGAACATCATCTCGCCCACGGTGATGGCGAACAGGTAGGGCGTGTCCTTGAACATCGAGATGAGGTAGTTGCCCAGGGGCGGGATGACCTTGCGGATCGCCTGGGGCATCACCACGGCGCCCCACACCCGCAGCGGCGGCAGGCTCAGCGCGCGGCAGGCCTCCCACTGGCCCTTGGCGACGCCCTCGATCCCCGACCGGTAGACCTCGGCGGTGTAGGCCGCGTAGTGCACGCCCAGCACGGTGATACCGATGGTCAGCGGCGTGACGGCCGGCGGCGCCAGTGCGAACACGAACAGCAGTTGCACCAGCACCGGCGTGGTCCGGATGAACTCGAAGACCACGAAGACCACCGGGCCGATGTAGTCCATGCGCCGCAGGATGGCGACGACCAGACCCAGGACCAGAGCGACGGCGTAGCCGATAACGGTGGCCTGCACGGTGACGGCCAGGCCTTCCAGCAGCCGGGGGATGATGCTGATCGCGAACTCGGTGTCCCAGTTCACTCGGCCGTCCCCACTTTCGTTCCGGGTGTCGGCGGACGCAGCAGGTCCAGCAGCGAGCCGCGCGCCGGCGCCCTGCCCAGCCGCCGGTTGGCGCGGCGCTCCAGCGTCCGCATGCCCACGATCAGCAGTTGGGCGATGACGAAGTACATGACCAGGGCGCTGCCGTACGACAGGATCGTCTCGCTGGAGCTGGCACGCATCCGCCCGGCGACGTCGGTGAGGTCGGCGACGTTGATCAGCGACACGATCGCCGAGGCCTTCATCAGCTCGATGACCAGGTTGCCGAAGGTGGGCAGCATCTGCGCCCAAGCCTGGGGCAGCAGCACCGACCGCATGCGCCGCAGCCACGACATGTTCAGCGCGATCGTGGCCTCGGTCTGGGCCGCGGGCACCGCGTTGATCGCCGCGCGCACCACCTCGGCGCCGTACGCGCCCACGTTCAGCCCCAGTGCCAGGACGCCGACGAACATCGGGGACAGCTCATACGGCGTGATCTGCGGGATCGCGTAGGCGAACCAGAACAGCAGCACCAGGGCCGCGACTCCGCGGAACGCCTCGGTGTAGACCGTGGCCGCGGCGCGCGCCACGGGGTTGCGCAGCGTGCCGAGGATGCCGACCGCCATCGCCAGGACGAACGCCAGCGCCGATCCCAGCACGGTTATCAGGAGTGTGATCAGGGCCCCGTCCAGATAGACGGGGAATCTGTTGAGGAAGAAATCCACCGGGGATCCTCGTCTAGCCGTTGTCCGCCGAGCAGAGCTCCTCGGTGGTCAGGTCCCCGGGCTGGGCCGTCTCGTCGAAGCCGAACTCCTGACCGATCTCCAGCAGCCGGCCGCTCTCCTTGAAGTCGGCCAGAACCGTGTTGAACTCGTCCAGAAAGTCCTGGTTCTCCTTGCGGAAGGCGAACCCCGCCGGCCGGCGAGACCTCCTCGCCGTCGACGACCGGGGTGAAGCCCTCGGTCACCTCGTAGCCGTCCTGCATGCCGCGCTGGTCCATCTGGTAGTTGAGGGAGAACGTGCTCAACCCGACGGCGTCCACACGGCCGTTCTCCAGCAGGTCGAGCATCTGCACGGCGTTGTCGCCCAGGGTCATCTGGTCCTCGGCGACCCCGGCGCCCTCGGCGTAGTCCTTCTCGACCGAGGCGTTGAGCACCGCGATGGTGACGTCGGGGTTGTCGGCCACCGAGTGGTAGGTCTCCAGGCCCAGCGGGTTGCCCTTCTCCACCATGAACGCTTCGAGCACCTTGTAGTCGGGCTCGGCGAAGGCGACCTCCTCGCAGCGGTCGGGCGTGATGTACATGCCGGCGGCGACGATGTCGAAGCGGCCGGCCTTCAGACCGGGGATGAGGGCGTCCCAACTGACCGCCTCGGCCTCGATCCCGTCGATGCCCATCTCGGCGGCGATCGCGCGCAGGAGCTCGGGGGCCTCGCCGGTGACCTCTCCGTTGTCGTCGATGAAGCCGAACGGCGGCTCGTTGTTGATCGCGGCCTTGATCGAACCCTTCTCGCGCAGGCTCTCCAGCAGGCTCTGCCCCTCGGAGGGATCGGTACGGGAGCACGCGGCCAGCCCTGGCCCTGCGGCCAGCGCGGCGGCGGTGACGCCGCCGGCGCGGAGGACGTCGCGGCGGCCGAGGCGAACCAGGGGACTGCTGTCGCTCATTGCTTATCTCCTCGTCGCGAAACTAAGGGGGTCGACGAACAACGCGGCGCTCCCTTCCGCGCGGGGAAGGAGCGCCGTGCGGTGGTACGGACATGCGTGGCCCTGAGGCCGAACCCGAGCGTGTCAGGAGACGGGCCGCCTCAGTACCCCCGGTCACGCGGGGCGCCCGGCACCAACCGGCGCCTGCGGACTCATTGCCCATCTTCCGTCCCTGCTAACGGAGGCGGAATAGCACGTTATGCACTGGTTATCCCGGTGCATGACCGAGACCGGCCCCGTAACGATCGGGCCACGAACAGTCGTGCTTCGCGGCGTTGCGGCGGGGTCGCCGGGCTGTTCCAGCCGCATGTCGTCGCGGTCGCCCGGACGTGCGGGCGCGGCCGTTCAACGGCGGGCGGCGCCGCTACACGTGCCGTCGACGCAGGACACGGGGCCCGGTGCGCTCCCGGCCCGATCATCGGCGCACCGTTGCGCTCGTCGCCGCCGTCCAGCGGCGGGAAGGCGCGCACGGCGCGCGTTCGCGGCGCGGTCGTCCGCATCCGGGAACGGGCGGGCCGGAGGAAGCGCGATCCCGGAGGCGCCGGCCCACCCGGCCCGTGGAGGCGAGCGGCACCCGCGGCCGGGGCGCTGCCGTTCGATGCAGCGGGGGCGGCCCGCAGCGCGGACCGCCCCCGGCAGGCGGGGCGCGGCACCGGCCGACCGCCCCGCACGGGTCTACTTCGCCGCGGCCTCCTGGCCGTCCTCGGTCAGCAGGGGGTACACACCGTTCTCGTCGTGCACCTCGCGGCCCGTCACCGGCGGATTGAACACGCACAGCACCCGGAAGTCGGTCTTGGGCCGCACCGTGTGGTGCTCGTGGCCGTCGAGGAGGTACAGCGTGCCCGGCGTGACCAGGTGGGTTTCACCGGTCTCGTCGTCGGTGATCTCCGCCTCGCCCTCGATGCAATGGACCAGCTCGATGTGGTTGGCGTACCACATGCTGGTTTCCGTGCCCGCGTAGAGCACGGTCTCGTGGAACGAGAACCCGACTTTGTCCTTGGCCAGGACGATTCGGCGGCTGCGCCAGGTCTCGGTGCGGATGTCGGCGTCGGTGCCGTCGACATCGCTCATGCTGCGCACGATCAAAGTGCCTACTCCTCTTGCTTGCTCCGAACAACCGCAGAGGCGGGGGCCGAACCGGTCGGCCCCCGTCCACCTCCACGGCCAATTGTGGGGCCGCCGAAGCCCCTGTGCCCAGTGGTTCCGCTTACGCCGCCTGGGGAGTCTTCATCGCGGCGCGGGCCGCGTCGGCGATGATCGCCAGCCCTTCTTCGAGTTCCTGCTCGGTGGTCGTCAGCGCGGGCAGCAGCTTGGCCACCTCGTCCTCGGGACCGGAGGTCTCCACCAAGAGGCCGCGCTCGAAGGCCTCGCGGCTGAGCACGTTGGCCGCGTCCGGGCGCTCCAGCACCAGTCCGCGGGCCATGCCGCGGCCGCGCACATGGGCTTCGTCCGGGCCCAGCTCGTCGGCGACGGCCTGCAGGCGGCGGTCCATCAGCTCGCCCTTGGCCAAGGTCTCCTTCTGGAAGGCGTCGTCGCTCCAGTAGGTCCGAATAGCGGCGGCGCCGGTCACGAAGCCCGGGTTGGGACCGCGGAAGGTGCCGTTGTGCTCGCCCGGCTCCCA
>NZ_ANAE01000019.1 GCF_000341265.1 Nocardiopsis prasina DSM 43845
AGGGTGACGATGTCGGGCGTGACGCCGGCGTGCTCGAAGCTGAAGAACGGGCCGGTGCGACCGCAGCCCATCTGGATGTCGTCGACGATGAACAGCATGTCGTACTCGTGGCAGACCTCCTGGAGGCCGCGCAGCCACTCGGCGCTTGCGACGTTGATGCCGCCCTCGCCCTGCACCGTCTCGACGATGACCGCCGCGGGCGCGTCCAGGCCGCTGCCGCTGTCCTCCAGCATGCTGCGGAACCACAGGAAGTCGGGCGTCTGACCGTCCATGTACTTGTCGAAGGGCATGGTGGTCGAGTGGCTCAGCGGAACGCCGGCCCCGCTGCGCTTCATGGAGTTGCCGGTGACCGCCAGGGCGCCCAGGGTCATGCCGTGGAACCCGTTGGTGAAGCTGATCACGGTCTCGCGCCCGGTGTATTTGCGGGCGAGCTTGAGGGCCGCTTCGACGGCGTTGTTGCCAGCGGGGCCGGGGAACTGGACCTTGTAGTCGAGTCCGCGCGGATCGAGGATCTTCTCGCCGAACGTCGACAGGAAGTCGCGTTTGGCGCTGGAGTACGCGTCGAGGCTGTGCACGATCGCGTCGCTCATCAGGTAGTCGATGAGTTTGGATTTCAGTTCCGGGTTGTTGTGCCCGTAGTTGAGGGAGCCCGCACCCGCGAAGAAGTCGAGGTAGGGACGCCCCGATTCGTCGTAGACGTAGCTGCCCCGCGCCTCGTTGAAGACGACCGGCCAGCTACGGCAGTAGCTGCGGACTTCGGATTCGAGGCGTTCGAAGATCTCCATTGTGAGTTCCTTGAGTCCTTTCCCCATCGTGGGCTCACCGTGTGTGTGGCGCGTGGGGGTCGGGGTTGTTCAGCTCTGGTGTGAGTGGGCTGTCAGATATCGGCGGACGTGCTGCGGTCGGCGCCCGGACGGCCCAGCGGGCCGATCCGGACGAGGTCCTCGGGTTCGTGGCCCTCGCCGTCGTCAGCCGGGAAGTGCTCGCTTCCGAACAGCGGGCTCCACACCGCCGTGCATTCCCTGGACCGGGCAAAGGATTCGAACAACGCGCGGGATGCGGCGTTGTCCGGTGTCACCGTGGCCTCCAGGTAGGTAAGCCCGAGTTCGGCGATCCGGTCGCCGATGTGGTCGAGCATGCGCCGTGCCAGCCGGCGTCCGCGGAAGCCGGGGTCCACGCCCACCTGCCACAGGAAGTACGTTTCAGGATAGGCGGGACGGACGAATCCGGTAACGAAACCGCGCGGATTGTGCTCGCTGTCACGTGCGATGACGCTGGTCGCGGCGAAGTCCCGGCTCCACAGCGTGTAGGCGTAGGGCGAGTTCATGTCGAGCCCGGAATCGCGGGCCAACCGCCACAGGTCGGGGCCGTCGGCGACGGTCGGCTCTTGCAGGAGCAGGCCGTCGGAAGCCGCCGGGCCGCCGACTACAGCGGGCTGATCCCCGGGGTCGGACACGGCGCTGGTCTCGTCATCGCTCTGTTCGTCAGGCACGTCGATGGAACATAGCGAACGTTTCTGAGCAGCGTTTCCAGCTTCCGAACGGCGTATGTTTCAGCACTGTTTCAGCGGGTATGGCCTGTCTATTTGGTCCCGGTCGTCACTTTGCGTCGCCGTCGGGGGCGTCGATACGCGCACCGGGGAAGTACCGCTCACGCCATGCTCACCAGGGGGTTCGGACCGCCGTCCGGGAGCACCGGCGGAGGGGGTCGGTGCTGCGCGCCAGAGGCGATTGTGCCTGCTCTCGGGCGAACGCAGGGGGACGCACAGCGAATTTTACGAGTGCATTAAGTCACACGGATTCGGGTGAATCCTCGCGACATTGCCGCTCCGGCGAACCCGCCGGCGGCGAACGGCAGCGACCCCCGCGCTCGCGGGGTTTCCCGCCTCGCCGGCCCCGCCCGTCCCGCAGAGGCGCCGATGCGGGCGATCCGGCGGTGTGCGGACGGGAGGCGCCGCGATCGGCGGGGTAGCGGGCGCGGCGGACGCGCAGCACCCTCCGCGCTCTCCGCGGACCGCGGGAATCGGCACCGGAAGCGCCCGCGGACTTGAAGCGGAGCGAAGAATTTTGGCAGGCTTTTCGTAGTACGACCATCCGTAGTACTACGATGGGTCGCATCGCAATGGGGCGACGGCCACCGCCGCTCCGTGCTGCGACCAGACACGTCCTCCGCGCGGCACCCGGCCGACACGCTCCCGCGCGGGGACCGGCCAGGGAACGGAGGCTCCTGGTGAACCGCCTTTACCACGAAAGCGAAGACTGGGTCGCCCAAGGCGCATGCCGCCAGTACGACCCCGAACTCTTCTTCCCCGTCAGCACGACAGGCCCCGGGCAGAACGACGCCGACCTCGCCAAGGCCATCTGCCGCACCTGCCGCGTCCGGGCCGAGTGCCTGAACTGGGCGCTGAGCGTCGGCGAGCCGCACGGAGTCTGGGGAGGCACCACACCGGAGGACCGCCGCTACATGCGCCGCGAGCCGCTGCCGATGGCTTCCTGACGGCCCGCCCTCCCCTCGTCCCGGCTCTGCGGAACCGCCGCAGCACGGCTGCGGACGCACCGCCCGGCGCACCCCCGGAGCACAGGGGCAGCAGGGGCACGGAGGCACGCGCGGCGCCGCCGGGGAAGCGCCGACTGTATAGGTTGAGGGGCCGTACGGCCCCGGTCCGTACCCGGTCCGCGACGGCGGAACGGGTACGCATACGCCGTGCCGCCCCGCGACGGGCACCTCCCGCCCGGAGGCCTGTCCCCATCCCCGTCCCTAAGGAACCCCTCCGATGACCCTGGACATGCCCGCAGCGCTCCGCACACCCCCGCAGCAGCGGCTCCCCGCGCGGATGCGGCGCCCGGCGGTCGCCGCCGCGGCCCTGCTCGGCTCCCTGGCGCTGGCGACCGCGACGGCGCCGCCCGCCCTCGCCCACGACACTCTGCTCGGCTCCACTCCGGAGGACGGCGACGAGCTGGACACCGCCCCCGGAAAAGTGGAGCTGACCTTCAGCGACGACATCGGCGACGGCGGCAACGCCATCGTGGTCACCGGCCCCGACGGGGCCGACTACGAGGAGGGCGAGGTCGAGATCGAGGGCCCGGACGCCTCCGTGGGCCTGCGGGACCTGCCCGCCGCAGGCGAGTACACCGTCGCCTACCGGATCGTGTCCTCCGACGGCCACGCGCTGGAGGACGAGCTCGCGTTCTCCGTCACCGACGAGGCCGTCGCCGGTACCGGATCCTCTCCCGAGGCCCAGGAGTCCGCGCCGCAGGACGGCGACGGCGCCGACGGCTCGGGAGACGGCGCGGACGCGGACGAGTCGCCTCCGGCCCGGTCGCCGACCGATCCGTCCGTGCTGGGCCCGGTCGGCGGCGTCGTGGCTGGAATCGCCGTCATCGCCCTGATCGCCATCCTGCTCATCCGCATGCGCAACCGCCCCGGCGGCACGGACGACTGAAAGAACCCCGGGAACCGCTCCGATCGAGGGGTGCGGCGCCGGAGCGGAAAGCGCGTAGCGCGTGCTCCGGTGTACCGCACTCCCCGGAGCACCCCGGCCGGACGTATTCCGAGGGGTGCCTCGGGGCCGCAGGCGGACTCAGGCGGCCTCAGACGCGGCGGGCCAGCATGATGCTGATGTTGTCGCGGCCGCCGGCCTCCATGGCCGCCTGCCACAGGCCGTGCACGGCACCCTCGTCGCTTCCGGCCTCGGCGATGAGGCGCTCCATCTCCGCCACCGTCACCAGGTCCGAGAGGCCGTCGCTGCACATCAGCCACGCGCTGGGGTCCGGCTCGTGGTCGCGTCCCACGTGCGGCAGCATCGCGGTGCTGCCGCTTCCGCCCAGCGACTGGGTGATGAAGTTCGTGGTGACCGGTTTGCCGTCGTCGGAGGGGGGCAGCGGTGGAGAGTCGTCCTCGGAGAGCTGGCGCAGCCGGGTCCCCTCCAGCCGGTAGGTGCGCGAGTCGCCCACGTTGAACCAGAAGTTGCCGTCGGTGTTGAGGAGCAGGCCCGCGACCGTCGTCCCCATGCCGGAGAACTCCGCATGCTGGGTGGCGTGGTCCTTGATCTCCTCGTCGATGTTCTTCAGCAGGACGTCGACGTCGTCGGGGCTCACCAGCCGCGGGCTCATCTCCGCCATGCGGTGCACGGCGTGCTCCGAGGCGATCTCGCCCGCCGCGTGGCCGCCCAGGCCGTCGGCGACGGCCAGGATCACCGGCTCGGTGACCGGCAGGACGCACCGCGCCGGGAGGGTCATGTTGGCGCTGGCGACCGTGAGCGCGCCCATGACCACGGCGTCCTCGTTGGCCGTGCGTACAGCGCCCCGGTGTGTGAGGGCCGTGACCGTGACTTCCCCACCAGCGACACCCATACGCCCAACCTCCTGTTTCAACGGCAGTGGCTGGCC
>NZ_ANAE01000020.1 GCF_000341265.1 Nocardiopsis prasina DSM 43845
GTACGGGAGGCCGCGGCGCGTTGATCATGCAACCGTATCCGGGGACCGCTGATCGTGGTCAAAATCCGCCTACATCATGGCGGAAATCGCCCCCATACGCAGTTCCCGGCGGCTTCGTCGCCACCAAACTACGGGCGCACTCTACGCCCCGGCGAACATCCGTCGGCCAGAGGCGACGGAACCTGCGAATCGTCCGTGTCCCCGCCCCTACTGCGAATGCGGAACCCGGGCTACTCCTACCACTTCACCGCAGGGCCCGTCTTCCGCGGCCAACCCGGCGACCGCCGCGGCGACGGCGGTGTCGGTGTCGCCCGAGCGCAGCGCGAGGCAGTTCACCCGGACCCGCCGCTCGCCCGGCGAGCCCGCGAACGACCGCAGGGCCGCTCGCGACCGGGGGCCGACCGGGTACGGCGCGCCGCGCCCGCTCACCACCACAGCCGCGGCCCCCTCGCTGAGGAAGGGCCGCGCTCCGCGCACCGTGCGCACGGCGGCTTCCAGCTCCGAACCCGGACCCATCGGGGGCGCGGGCGCGGCATCCGGCGCGAGAGCCACAGCGGCGCCCAGACCGCCCGCTCGGTGGGATCCCCGGGCGTCCTCGGCCGATCCGCAGACCACCAGCAGGTCGACGGCGCCGAATTCCAGTGCGGTGTAGGCCACGGCGGCGCGGCCGTCGCTCTCGCTGGCCGGGTCGCAGTGGATCGGCAGCGACCAGGCGCCCAGCGCCGACACGACTCCGGCGGCCGCCAGGACCGGATCGTCGGCCAGACGCTTCCCGGG
>NZ_ANAE01000021.1 GCF_000341265.1 Nocardiopsis prasina DSM 43845
GGCACGGGCCGCGCGCCCGGCGCCAGTCCGTCCAGCCGGGTGGTGTCGGCCAGTGCCACGGCGGCGCCCTCCTTGGCGAGCCCGGCGGCCACGGTTCGCCCCGGCCCGCCTCCCGCCAGTCCGCCGACGACCAGTGCGCGGCGTCCGCGCAGCGCCTCGTGCGGCGTGTAGTCGGGCAGGGGGTCCGGTAGGTCCCGCTCCGGTAGGTCCCGGGCCGCGCCGCGGCGGCCGTCCGCCGCGGCTGCACGCCCGCAGGGCCGCGCAGTCATGGTCCCTCGTACTTTCGAATCACAGGAGACACCTACGCGGCCGAAAATGCCCGAGGCACCACCCGCCAAACGCGCACCCGCGCGCACCGCGCAGACCCCGAAAGCGAAACAGCGGGTCAAAGCGCTTGTCTTGTTCGGTTCTCGACGGCTCTGGCATAATCGCCGCGTTGGGTGTCTAAGACGCAGACACACCGACGTTCGCGCGCTCGCCGCGGCGCTGATCCATCGCGCCTCCGCTCCAGCGAGCGCTCCTCGTGAATCCGCGAACGCTCCAAGGTGTGATCCGTATGCGTCTGCCCTTCTCCGGTTTCCGGCCATTCCCCCCATTCGCCGTGCACCGGCCGCACGCCGCCCGTGACGGCGCAGCTGCGCGCCGTGTGCCGGCACGCCTGAGTACCCGCCGCCGCGTCCCGCCGCGCCGCGCGCCCGCGGGCGCCGCCTGCGCGGCATCGCCACCCTGCGGCCCAGCACCTGCCTGCGCACGGGGTCGTCGTCTCGTCGTGAGGAGTCACACGTGAAGATCGCAATGGTCGCCGAGCACGCCAACCCGCTGCCCGCCCACAAGGGCGAACCCGCCTGCGGCGACAGTGTCCAGGTCGCAGCGCTCGCCCGCCACCTGGCCAAGGCGGGCCATCGCGTGGCCGTCTACGCCCGCAAGCACTCCCCCGCCCTGCCCGAACGCTCCCGCATGGGCCGGAACGCCACCGTCGAGCACCTCCCGGCCGGACCCGAGCACCGCATGGAGGAGGGCGCGGCCGCCGAGCACACCGGTGCCTTCGCCCAGGCTCTGGGCGAGCGGCTCGCCGAAGATCCCCCCGACGTCCTGCACGCGTTCGGCTGGACCAGCGGCCTCGCCGTGGTCTCGGCCGCCCGGGCCTGCGACGGCGAGCGCCCGCGCGTCGTGCAGACCTTCCGCTCCCTCAACGCCGCCGAGCAGCGCGCCGGCCTGCCCGAGCGCACCGACCGCGCCCGCATCGAAGCCGCGGTCGCCGGGCACGCCGACCGGATCGTCGTGGGCTCCGCCGACCAGCGCTTCGAGCTGGCGCACATGGGGCTGCCCCGCGCCAAGGTCAGTGTGGTCCCCTTCGGGGTCGACACCGACCACTTCAGCACCGAGGGCGGCTCCACGGCCGACACATGGAGCCCGCGCCGCAGCGGACGCACACGGATGATCTCGGTGACCGACCTGGCCGCCGGCGGCGCCGAGGTCCTGATCGCCGCACTGCTGCGGCTGGGCTGACCGACGCCGAGCTGACGGTCGTCGCCGGTCCGGGACAGGAGGAGCTGCCGCTCAGCGACGACGCGCGGCGCGTGGAACTGCTCGCCAAGGAGGCCGGCGTCGACGACCGGCTGAGCCTCGCCGGCCCCGTCGACCGCAAGGAACTGCCGCGGCTGCTGCGCTCCGCCGACGTCTACGTCTCCGGCGCGCCCTACGAGCTCTGCGGCGGCGCCGTGCTGGAGGCCATGGCGTGCGGCTTGCCGGTGGTGGCCCGCGGAGCCGGTGTCGTCAACGAGGCGGTGCTGCACGGCACGACCGGCACTCTGCTGCGCGAAGCCCGCCCCGACGCGCTGGCCCGCGCGGTCCGCTCGCTGACCGCCGAGCCCACCATGGCCGCCGCCTACGGCATCGCCGCCGCCGACCGGGCGGCGTCCCGCTTCACCTGGGAGCGGGTCGCCGCCGAGACCGAACGCGCCTACCGGCACTGCTTCCCGGTACAGGAGGCCGAACTGCCCTACGCCGCGGGCGATGGTGCACACTAGTCGGCGGCCGGGTGCCGGCGGCAGCGCGCCGGCGGCC
>NZ_ANAE01000022.1 GCF_000341265.1 Nocardiopsis prasina DSM 43845
CGTCGCGCGCACAGACCGCCGGAACGGGCGCTGAGGGGACCGGGGGGTTCCAGCACCGCGGCGTGTTCTTCTCTTCAGCCGAGGACCTGCGCGAACGGGTCCTGCCCCGGATGCGCGCGGCGCGCCGGGACGGCGACCGCGTCGTTCTGAGCGTGGCGCCGCAGACCCGCGCGACACTGCTGTCGGGCCTGTCGGCGGCCGACGCCTCCGGTGTGGAGCCGCTGGACCCGGCGGAGCTCTACGACGCGCCGGGCCGCACCCTGGCGGCCCTGCACGCGCGGGCGCGCGCCGAGCATCCCCGCCCGGTTCTGGTGGT
>NZ_ANAE01000023.1 GCF_000341265.1 Nocardiopsis prasina DSM 43845
GCTGCCGACGCAGGATCCGGTGCGGCTGCGCGAGTGGCACCGCCTGGACTCGGCACTCGCGCGTGCGCTGGCCGCGACCCGGCTGCGCATGCTGTGCCTGCACGACGCCCGCGCGCTGCCCGAACAGGTGCGGCTCGACATACGACGCACCCACCCCGTTCTCGTAGCCGGCGGCGCCGAACACGACAGTCCCGACTACGTCGGCCCGGCGGAGTTCAGCGCACCCGACCGCACGCGGCTGCTGCCCCCGCCGGGCGGCGAGCAGCGCAGCCTGGAGTTCGGCGGCGACCTCGCGTCGCTGCGCACCGCGGTCACGGAGCTGGCCGAGAAGGCCGAGGTCGCGCCGGATCGGCTGAGCGATCTGGTCCTGGCGGTCAACGAGCTGGCCGCCAACGCCGTCGAACACGGCGGCGGGTCCGGAACGGTGACGCTGTGGCGCAGTCCCGGCTGGACACGGTGCGACGTCACCGACCGCGGCCCCGGGCTGGGCGACCCCCTGCGCGGCTACGACCCGGCCGACCCGCTGAGCCCGCGCGGATACGGCCTCTGGATCACCCGGCAGCTCTGCGACTACATGGAGATCGGTTCGGCAGGGCGCGGCACCCGGATCCGGCTGCACTTCCGAACGTGACCCGGCCTGCGGGCCGCCGCGGAATCCGGGGGCACCCGGCGCCCGCCCCCGGGCCGGGCCGTCAGGCCAGGACCGTCTCCACGGCGTGGCCGGTGTCCTCTTCGATGCGCAGAACCTGGTCGATGCCGGCGATCACGAACAGGCGCAGGACGCTGCGCTGAGGCGCGGCGACCGCCAAGCCGACGCCCTCGTCGCGGGCCTGGCGGTAGGCCGAGACGAGCACTCCGATGCAGCGGGAGTCGCAGAAGCCCACGCGGGACAGGTCGATCACCACACCCCGCCACGGGGGGTCGGCCGCGAGCAGGCGGTCGAGCACGTCGGCGAGGCCCGGCGACGTGACGGCGTCCAGCTCGCCCTCCGGGGCGACCACCACGACGTCGCCTTCCGACCGGACCGGGATCTCCGTCGCCACAGTCACCTTCCTCGATTCCCGCTGGAGGCGCTGCGCGCCGTGGACTCTCGCATCCCCCGCCGCCCCCGCGCGGAGACGGGCGACGGATCCCCCGAATCGGCGCGGTCGGTCCGCGGCGGTGCGGGTGCCGCCAACCCTAGCCGCATGCCGGTGGGTGCCACAGTGTGCGCTGCACAGCGTCATAACACCGATACGCCACCCGCGACGGGGATCAGCGACCGCTGCTCTCGGCGTGCTCGGTGACCAGGCGGCGCGCCACGTCGGCGACCTTGCGCCGATTGCGCTGGGCCACCTGCCGCAGCTCGGCGAATGCCTCGTCGGCGTCGCAACCGCGCGCGTGCATGATGATGCCTTTGGCCTGGTCGATGACGGCCCGCACCGACATCGCGCGGCGCATGTGGGCGGCTTCGCGCGCGACGTCGGTGTAGCGGTCCGCGGTGTGCAGCGCCACGGCCGCGTGCTCGGCCAGCAGCGCCATCAGCGGGGTCACCACCGACCCGTCGAAGGCGTCGGCGCGGCCGGCGTGCACGCCGAACGTCACCACCTCGCCCTCCAGCTCGCAGGGGAAGGTCACCGATGCGCGGTCGCCGCACTGGACCGCCATGCTGGTGTAGTTGGGCCAGCGCTCTTCGCGCAGCACGTCGCCCACGGCCACCGGGCGCATCTCGCGCACCGCACCGACCGTGGGGCCTTCGTCGGTGGTGTACTGGTGCTCGAAGGCGGTGGCCAGGTCGGAATGGGAGGCGCCGTAGTCCACGACGACATGGCGGGCCCCGCCCC
>NZ_ANAE01000024.1 GCF_000341265.1 Nocardiopsis prasina DSM 43845
GTGCCAGATGACCACGAGCGCCGCGGAACACCCCGGAACCTCGCGGGCGGCGGCCGCGCTCATCCGGTCCAGCGCGCGCTCCGGTGTGGCGGTCTCCGCCTGCCCCAGCGCGCCGATCTCGCGCGCGAGGCGGTCGACCCACATGGGCACGTCCCCCTTTCCGGTCCGGGTGCCCCTGCGGCGTCCGGACCGGTGTCCCGGGCCCCGCGGGCGGACCGTGGCTCTACGTTAATCGCGATCCCACCGGCTCGGTCGCATGCGCTAGCGTCATGGCGGGGCCGGGCCCGCCCGGCCCCGCACCCGTCCACGTCAGGAGTGCAAGCGTGCCGGACAACCTCGCCGACCTGCAGCGTGAGGTCGCCGAACTGGGTGATCGCGTGGCGGCGCTGCGGAGCACGCACAGCATGTACCCCGACGACTCCGCCGAGACCGCCGAGGCGGCCCTGACCGAGCTCGGGTTCGCCCAGGAGCTGCTGCAGGACTGCGGGCAGCGGCTGGCGGCGGCGGAGTCCGCCGCGGCGCCGCGCCGGTCCAACGGCGACGACGAGCGCGCGGTACTGCGGGCCGTGTTCGGCCAGTTGAGCGTTCCGGCGGTGCTGCTCGACCACGAGGGCTACATCCGGCGCATCAACGCGATCGGTGCCGACCGGCTGGGGGGC
>NZ_ANAE01000025.1 GCF_000341265.1 Nocardiopsis prasina DSM 43845
TTCGTGGACCTGCGCAGGCGGGCGGCGATGCGCTCGCGCCTGGCCGCGGTGCTGCGCAGCGGGGAGTCGGCGTCGTTCGACTCGCGGCTGGCCCAGCGCGGGTGGGCCGAGGACGTGCACATGACGCTCACCCGGCTGGACGTGCCCACCGAAGCCGCACCGCCGGTTCTGGCGGTGCTCTCGCCGCCGCTGGCAGGCGGGGAGGACGAAGGCCCGGCTCCGCTGGAGCCCGAGGTCGAGGACCAGGTGGTGGTGCTGGCCGCGCGCCGGCTGGACGTGCTGACGCGGATGACGCGGCTGCTGCTGGCGAGCGCGGGCCCCGGCGGGGCGGGCCGCCCGCTGGCGCTGGACGACGCCGCGGCGCTCCTGGCCGACTCTTACGCCGACTGGGTGATCGTCGACGTATGCGACCTCCCCGGCAGCGCCGAGCAGGCCCGCCGGGCGGTCGTGTCCGGCCCGTCCGGCGAGAACGGGCCGCGGGAGCTGGTGGGTGCACTCGATCCGCTGGATTCGGAGATCCCCCGCGAGGTGCTCGCCAACGGCAATTCGGTGCTCAGCCAGCTCATCGAGGACGAATCGGCGCTGGGCCGGGCCGACGGCGCCCCGGTGCTCAGCGCGCTGGGCGCCGGATCGCTGATGTGCGTCCCGCTCAAGGGCAGCCGCGGGGTCCGCGGCGCCCTGACACTGATCCGCCGCAGCAACCGGGGCAGCTTCCGACTCGCCGACCTGGGCTTGATCGAGGAGATCGGCGAGCACATCGGGCTCGCGCTGCCGCCGCGTGCGGCCGGGTGAACCCGGACACACGCGGCGGCGGACTCCGCCGCCGGCCGGCGGCGCCGCGGGGCGCACCCGGTCACAGGCGGACGATCATCTTGCCCGTGTTCTGCCCGCGCATCATGCCCAGGAACGCCTCGGGCGCGTTGTCGATGCCGTCGGCGAAGGTCTCGTCGGCCCGGATGGACCCGTCGGCCAGCCAGGGCCCGACGTCGTCGAGGAACGCGGACATGCGGTGCATGTGGTCGCCGATGATGAAGCCCTGCATCATCACGCGGCGCGCGATGGCCTGGAACATGTCGCGCGGTCCGGGCGCCGGTCCGACGGCGTTGTACTGGGAGATCATTCCGCACAGGGCCATGCGCCCGTGGTTGCGCATGTTGTGCAGGGCCGCTTCGAGGTGTTCGCCGCCGACGTTGTCGAAGTAGACGTCGACGCCTTCGGGGGCGGCCTCGGCCAGCAGCTCGGCGACCGGCCCGTCGTGGTAGTCGAAGGCCGCGTCGAAACCGAGGCCGTCGCGCACGTAGTCGGTCTTGGCCGTACTGCCGGCGCTGCCGACGACCCGGCCGGCGCCCCGCAGCTTGGCCATCTGGCCGGCGGCGCTGCCCACGGCGCCCGCCGC
>NZ_ANAE01000026.1 GCF_000341265.1 Nocardiopsis prasina DSM 43845
TCTCGCCGGGGGCGGTCCGGGCGATGTCGAAGAGCCCGACCCATGCGGTGAGCCCGGTCATCCCCGCGATGCCCAAGTAGGAGGTCACCGACGGCACCCGGTCGGGATCGACCGGCCGCGCTTCGGCCGCGGGGATCGTGGCGTATTCGCGCCATCCCCGGTTGTGCAGCACCAGGGTGCCTTCGGCGACTCCGTCGGCGCGCGACGCCACCACCTCGCCCAGCGCGGCCCCTTCCATCGGGCGGTTCAGCGCGAACGGCGGGACGTAGGACTCCGTGTCGTTCATGCGGCCGCGCATGTAGGGGTCCACGGACATGTAGCGGTTGCGTACCAGCACCTCGGCCTCGGCGGGCTCGGCCACGGCCTCGTCGACGATGCTGAAGTGCTCCGGGACCGGCTCGCCCTGCGGGCGCGAAACCAGGTGTACGGATCGTGCTTTCGCCGGTGTGGTCACTGTCACCCCTCCTCGAAGTTGTCGAACGGCCCGCTGCCCACGGCGCGGCCGGCGTAACCGACCGGCCGGTCGGAACCGGTCGCCGCGGCGGTGCGGGGCGTGCCATAGGTTGACCGCAGGCGGGCTCCGCGTCCGCCGTCCGCATTTCGTACGTCACGAAAGGCCGCCGGCAATGGAGTACGTACCGCTGGGCCGCACCGGCGTCAGAGTCAGTCCGCTCACCCTCGGCGCCATGAACTTCGGCTCCTGGGGCAACAGCGACCACGACGACTCCGTGCGCATCATCCACCGGGCACTGGACGCCGGGATCAACGTCATCGACACCGCCGACGTGTACTCGGCGGGCGAGTCCGAAGAGATCGTCGGCAAGGCCCTCAGCGGGCGCCGCGACGACGTCGTCGTCGCCACCAAGGCCCACGGGCCCATGGGCACCGACCCCAATGCGCGGGGCAATTCCCGGCGCTGGCTCGTGCGCGAGGTCGACGAGAGCCTGCGCCGACTGGGCACCGATCACATCGACCTTTACCAGATCCACCGACCCGACCCCGACTGCGACGTGGACGAGACGCTGGGCGCGCTCACCGACCTCGTGCGCGCGGGCAAGATCCGCTACGCCGGGTGCTCGACCTTCCCGGCGCACCGGCTCGTGGAGTCGCACTGGGTCGCCGAGCGGCGGGGCCGCGAACGGTTCGTCACCGAGCAGCCGCCCTACTCGATCCTCACGCGCGGCATCGAGGCCGACGTGCTGCCTGTGGCACGCGAGTACTCCATGGGTGTGCTGCCGTGGAGCCCGCTGGCGGGCGGGTGGCTCTCCGGCAAGTACCGCAGGGGCGCCCAGGTGGACAGTCCCCGGATGAGCCGGATGCCCGACCGCTACGACCCCGACAAGCCGCAGAACGCGGCCAAGCTGGAGGCGGTCGAGCAGCTGGTGGGGGTGGCCGAGGACAACGGGCTCACGCTGATCGAGCTCGCCCTGGCCTTCGTGCTGGAGCACCCCGCCGTCAGCTCGGCGATCATCGGACCGCGGACCATGGACCAGCTGGAGTCGCAGCTGAGCGCGTCGGAGGTCCGG
>NZ_ANAE01000027.1 GCF_000341265.1 Nocardiopsis prasina DSM 43845
CGTCCCGCCGGGCACCAACCTGAACCCGGCCGATGCGGGATGGAGTCCGCCGGAGCTGAAGGCCGCCGCGCGGCGCCGCTGAGCGTCGGTCCTTCCCGGCCGGTCCTCCGGCCGGGAAGGCGCGGGCACGGCGGCCCTCTTTACACCGGCGGGGCGACGGTTTAATTTAACCAATGAGTAACTTACTGTCGAGTAAATGCGCGTCCGGACGGTAGGCGCGACCGCCGCCGCGTACCCAGACCGCCCCCGACCCTCCGTCCCCCTCCGGCCCCCGCCGGACGACCCCCCGAGGTCAGCATGCACACACCGCGCGCACTGTCGGCGAGCGCCCTCGCCGCGATACTCCTCGTGTTCCCCCTCGCACTCCCCGCATCGGCCGCGACGGCCGACGGCACCGGCGCCCGAGTCTCCTACGAAACCGTCCCCGGCCACGGCGGAACCGACCTCAAAGCCATGGTCATCACCCCCACCGGCTACGAGGGCCCCCGGCCGCTGCTGGTGATGCCGGCCGCCTGGTCCACCAGCAACCTGCTCTACGTCGGCGCCGCCAAGCGCCTGGCCTACGAGTCGGGCTACCAGGTCATCAGCTACACCTCACGCGGATTCTGGGACTCCGGCGGCGAAGTCGAGGTCGCCGGCCCCGAGGACGTCGCCGACGCCCGCGCGGTCATCGACTGGGGCCTGCGCGAGACCGACGCCGACCCCGAACGCGTCGGCATGGCCGGCATCTCCTACGGCGCCGGGATCAGCCTGCTCACCGCCGCCGAGGACGACCGGGTCGAAGCCGTCGGCGCGATGAGCGGATGGAGCGATCTGGCCGCTTCCATCTACCCCGACGAGACCGTCAACTACCAGGCGGTGGAGCTGCTGCTGACCTCCGCCCGCCTCACCGGGCGGCCCGGCGACGCGCTGGAGGAGATGGAGTCCGAGTACCGCGACGGCAATGTCCAGCCGGCGCTGGAGCTGGCACCCGAGCGGTCGGTATCCACCAAGATGGACGCCCTCGACGCCAACGGGCCGGCCGTCATGCTCGGCCACGCCTGGAACGACGGCATCTTCCCGGCGAGCCAGTTCACCGACTTCTACAGCGACTACACCGGCCCCAAGCGCCTGATGCTGTCGGCCGGCGACCACGCCACCGCCGAGGCCTTCGGTGCGTTCGGCCTGCCCGACGAGACCTGGGAGTCGCTGACCCGCTGGTTCGACCACCACCTGCGCGGCGCCGACAACGGCGTCGCCGCCGAGGACCCCGTGCGGGTCAAGCCCAACAACGGGGGTGCGTGGTCCTCCTATCCCGACTGGGAGTCGGTGTCCGCGAAGGAGACCACGCTGCACATGGGCGAGCCCGAACGGTCCTGGAGCGACTGGCAGCGCACCGGCGGG
>NZ_ANAE01000028.1 GCF_000341265.1 Nocardiopsis prasina DSM 43845
CGGTATCGGGACTGCCGCCGAAAGCGGGACGCTGCTGCTCAGCGGCGCCCTTCAGCAGTTCGCCGGCGTCCCGACCGGAGTGTCGCTGCCGCTGGTGGACCGGCGCCGCGCCGGTGTGTGGACCGGCGGGGCCTACGCCGACGGCGTGCGGATCAGCGGAACGCCGCGGGCGGACATCACCGTCACCCCCACCGACAGCGAGCAGTCCCTGTACGTCTACCTCTACGACGTGGACCGGCACGGCACCGGTTCACTGGTCACGCACCAGCCCTACACGCTGCGCGGCGCCGAGCCGGGGCAGCCGGCCGACCTGGACGTCGCCCTGGAGCCGGTGGTGTGGGACGTCCCGTCCGGGCACCGCCTGGCCCTGGTGGTCGACACCCGTGACGCCCGCTACACCGACGAATCCGACATCGGCGAACGCGTCACCTTCGGCTCGCCGGAGTCCCACCCCGCCTCGCTCACGGTGCCCACCGCCTGAGAACCGGCACCCTGACCAGCGCCGATCTTGTAGCTACGGTCACGGGAAACCGGTTTCTATCACGGTAGCTACAAGATCGACGGCGCGCCCAGGGCCGGAGCCGGGGGGCGTCAGGAGCGGCGCATGAAGAAGAACATCAGTCCGAAGCCCGCGAGGCCGACGATCACCAGCAGGCCGCCGACCACGGCGCCGCCGATGAGTACGGCCTGCGGCACTCCGTCGTCGGAGGCCGCCGGCTGC
>NZ_ANAE01000029.1 GCF_000341265.1 Nocardiopsis prasina DSM 43845
GTGGCGCTGTCCGGCGAGCAGACGGTGGTCGAGTCCCCGGGCGTCTGGGTTACTTCGACGGTGACCTCGCCGGGCGCCAGCGTGACCTCGCCCGGGGCCGTAGGGGTGAACGTGCCGCTCAGGGTCGACTCGTCGAAGGTGTCGTTGTCGTCCGGGCTGAAGGCGCCTTGGGCCTCGATGGAGGCGGTGGCGGTCGGCGACGGAGCGGCGTCCCCTCCGAGTTCGACGTCGGCCGCGAGGGTGCCCGAGATGATGTCGCCGCCGTCGACGTAGTAGTAGTACGTGTGCCCGCCCGGCTGGATCTGGAACTCGATCTCCTCGCCGACCTCGCTCTCGGCGGGAGCCGTGACGCGGAAGTCCATATCCGAGGTCTCCGAGAGGTCGTCGACCTGGTCGGCACAGGTGTAACTGAACGTTCCCGTGGTGCCCTGAGGGCTGTCCGCCCACACTGGCGTCGCGGCGAGCGAGGCACCCAGGCCCAAGCAGACGGCGGCGAGCCCGGAGGCGGTGCGGGACATCGTAGGGGACACGGTTGTCGCTCCAATGGGTCCGAGGGAAGGCAGCTTGGTTCCGCGCCGCACCACGTGTAGCGGCTCGAACCGGCAGAATCCGAGCGGCCCTGACCGCGGCGGCGAATCGTGCGGCATACGGCGGGAAGACCGGGTCAGGTTACAACGGGGGTATGGGGACCGGCGGGTGCGGTATGCGCGGAGGGGACTGAGGGCTCAACACCCTCGAACCGGGACGATTCGCCCTCTATTGCCTACACGAGACCGCAGGTCTCCGAGCTTCCCGCGCCCCCGTCGAGGGCGGGACCGCCCGATCTTCGCCGACTGAGACGCCGCCGGGGCGGCACCGGTTCCAGCGATTCACGCCCCGATCGCTCCGGCCGCCCTGTAGGGAATCCCGAGCCCCCGGCCGCCGCACCCGTCCGGCGTGCCCTCGGTGGAAACCGCCCCCGCCGGCAAGGGTGGCCGATTCCGGCCGCCCCCGCCGCCTGCCCCTACTCCGGCCCGCGGATCGCGTCGACGAGGGTCGTCAACTGCGCCACAGCCCGGTCGAGATCGCGGACCGCCTCGATCGTGCTCGGATCGCTGTCGTGCTCTTCGGTGACGACCTTCTCCCGCAGCGACTCCAGGTTGGTGTTGATGTCGGCGACCCGCCGGGAGAGCTGGTCGGAGACCGGCGCCGACGACTCCCCGGTCTCGGCGGAGAGGTCCCGCTGCAACAACTGCGACTGCGTGCGCAGCCGCTGCTTCATCTGGTGCAGCTCCACGAACACCTCGACCTTGGAACGCAGCACCCACGGATCGAACGGCTTGGTCAGGTAGTCGATCGCCCGCGACGCGTACCCGCGGAAGACCCGGTGCCGGTCGATTCCGGCACCGGTGAGGAAGATGATGGGCACATCCTTGGTCTTCTCGCGCTGCTTGATGTGGGACGCGGTCTCGAAACCGTCCATCCCCGGCATCACGACGTCGAGCAGGATGACCGCGAACTCGTCTTCGAGCAGCGCTTTCAAGGCCGCCTCCCCCGAATTCGCGCGCACCAGGTTCTGGTCCAGGGAGGTGAGGATGGCCTCCAGGGCCGTGAGGTTCTCGTCGCGGTCGTCAACGAGGAGGATGTTGGCCTTCTGCGGCACGTCTGCTGCTCCTGCTCCTAGTCCGTGCTGTCCGGGCTGTCGGCCCCACCGGTGCCGTCCGGGCTCTGCCGGCCCGATCCGCCCGCTTCGTCACCGTCGCCGTCCAGCCACCTGCGGATCACGTTGAGCAGGTGGTCGAGATTGACGGGCTTGGTCACATAGTCCGATGCGCCCGCCTCCAGGCTGCGTTCGCGGTCGCCCTGCATCGCTTTCGCGGTCAGCGAGATGATCGGCAGATCCGCGAACTGCGGCATCTCCCGGATCGCACGGGTGGTGGCGTTGCCGTCGAGTTCCGGCATCATGATGTCCATCAGGACCAGCTCGACGTTCTCGTTGGCCTCCAGTTTCTCGATACCCGAATGCCCGTTGTCGGAGAAGTGCACGCGCAGCCCGTGCGCCTCCAATGCGCTGGTCAGGGCGAACACGTTGCGGATGTCGTCGTCGACGATGAGTACCTCGCGCCCGGCCAGCGCCGCGTCCCGGTCGGGATCGGGTGTGGCGCCGGTCTCGGAGGACGCACCGGCCTCGCCTTCCATCGCGGCTTCGGCGGGCTCGGCCAGTGCGGGGACCGGAGCCGGCTGCTCCTCGGCCCCGTCGGCCTCGGACTCCTCCTCGACCTCCGCGGGTTCGATGGTCTCCAGCGGGCTCAGGTCCGCCGGGCTGTCGGGAACCTGCACGTCGACCTCGGTGAGCGGTTCGATGTCGGCGCGCGCCCCGGTCACCGGCTCGGGCGGGGAGTCCAGCGACGCCTCGATCCGCTCGGCGGTGCCCTCGGGCACGCGCACCGGCAGCAGCAGCGTGAAGGTGCTGCCCTCGCCGTGCACGCTCTGCACCCGGATCTCGCCGCCCAGCAGCCGCGCGTAGTTCTGGCTGATGGACAGTCCCAGGCCGGTACCGCCGAAGCGCCGGCTGGTGCCGCCGTCGCCCTGGTGGAACGCTTCGAAGACCACCTGCAGCTTGTCGTCGGGGATGCCGATGCCGGTGTCGGCGACCGAGAGCGCGACGATCTCGTCGTTCTCACCGAACATGTCGAGGTCGGCGTCCTCCAGCGCCCAAGCCGGCTCGATGAGCAGCCGGACCTCGCCGGTGCTGGTGAACTTCACCGCGTTGGACAGCAGGTTGCGCAGGATCTGCTGCAGCCGCTGCTCGTCAGTCCACAGGTAGCTCGGGATGTCCGGGGAGACGTCCACGCCGAAGGCCAGCCCGCGCTCGGCGGCCATCGGCCTGAAGGACGCCTCGACGTAGTCGACCAGCTGGCTGATCGACACGTCGGTGGGCTGCACCTCGGCCCGGCCGGCCTCGACCTTGGCCAGATCCAGGATCTCGTCGATGAGTTGGAGCAGGTCGTGGCCCGCCTTGTGGATCGTCTGGGCGAACTCCACCTGCTTGGAGGTGAGGTTCTGCTCGCTGTTGTCGGCCAGCAGCCGCGCCAGGATGAGCAGGCTGTTCAGCGGAGTCCGCAGCTCATGGGACATGTTCGCCAGGAACTCGGACTTGTACTTGGAGGAGACCTGCAGCTGGTGGGCGCGGTCCTCCAGCGAGCGCCGCGCCCGTTCGATCTGGCGGTTCTGCAGCTCGATCGCCCGGTTCTGGCTGGCCAGCTGGCCCGCCTTGCTGTGCAGCTCCGCGTTCTTGCGGCGCAGTTCCTCCTGCTGGCGCTGCAGCTCGTTGGAGCGCTCCTGCAGCGCGTTGGTCAGCTGGCGCGACTGCAGCAGCAGGTACTCGGTTTTGGAGTTGGCCAGGATGGTGTTGACCGTGGTGCCCAGCTGGGCCATCAGCTGGCGCAGGAAGTCCAGGTGCACCTCGCGGAAACGCCCGTAGGAGCCGAGCTCGACCACGCCCAGGACCCGGTCCTCGGAGATGATCGGGAAGATCGCGATGGTCAGCGGCGCCGCCTCGCCCAGGCCCGAACCGACCTTGACGTAGTCGGACGGCACGTCGTTGATGAGCATCTCGCTCTTCTGCGCGATGACCTCGCCGACCAGGCCCGTGCCGGAGCGCACCCGGCGGCGGTCGTCGTCGGGGCGGTAGCCGAAGCTGCCGAAGAGCAGGAAGACTTCCTCGTCGTCCTTCTCCTCGGGCAGGTAGCAGGCGCCGTGCTGGGCCTCGACCAGCGGAGTGACCTCGGTCATGATGAGCCGGGCCAGCTCGTTGAGGTCGCGGTGGCCCTGGATGTGGCCGGAGATGCGCGCCAGGTTGGACTTCAGCCAGTCCTCGTCGCGCTGGGACGCGGTGGTCTCGCGCAGATTGCTCACCATCAGGTTGATGTTGTCCTTGAGCTTCTGCATCTCGCCGCGGGCGTCGACCTGGATGTTCTGCGTGAGGTCGCCGCGGGTGACCGCGCTGGCCACCTCGCCGATCGCGCGCACCTGGGTGGTGAGGTTCCCGGCCAGCTCGTTGACGCTGTCGGTGAGCTGCTTCCAGGTGCCCGAGACACCGTCGACCTTGGCCTGACCGCCCAGCTCGCCCTCACTGCCGACCTCGTGGGCGACGCGGGTGACCTCGGTGGCGAACGCCGACAGCTGGTCCACCATGATGTTCACGGTGTCCTTCAGCTCCAGGATCTCCCCCTGGGCGTCGACGGTGATCTTCTTGGACAGGTCGCCCTTGGCCACCGCGGAGGTGACCTGGGAGATGTTGCGTACCTGGGTGGTGAGGTTCTGCGACATCGAGTTGACGTTCTCGGTGAGGTCCTTCCAGATGCCCGAGACGCCCTTGACGTCGGCGCGGCCGCCCAGCTTGCCCTCGGTACCCACCTCGCGGGCCATGCGGGTGACCTCGTCGGAGAAGGAGTCCAGCTGGTCGACCATGACGTTGATGGTGTCCTTCAGCTCCAGGATCTCGCCCTTGGCGTTGACGGTGACCTTCTTGGTCAGGTCGCCGCGCGCGACCGCCTGCGTGACGATGGAGATCTGGCGCACCTGGTGGGTCAGGTTGTTGGCCATGGAGTTGACGTTGTCGGTCAGGTCCTTCCAGACCCCCGACACCCCGCGCACGTGCGCCTGGCCGCCCAGCGTCCCCTCGGTGCCGACTTCGCGGGCCATGCGGGTGACCTCGTTGGCGAAGGACTCCAACTGGTCGACCATCGTGTTGACCGTGTCCTTGAGGTCGAGCATCTCGCCTTGGGCGTCGACCGTGATCTTCTTGGACAGGTCGCCCTTGGCCACGGCCGTGGTCACCTGCGAGATGTTGCGCACCTGGTAGGTGAGGCTGTTGGCCATGGAGTTGACGTTGTCGGTCAGGTCCTTCCATATACCCGACACGCCTTTGACGTTGGCGCGGCCGCCCAGCTTGCCCTCGGTACCCACCTCGCGGGCCACCCGGGTGACCTCGTCGGCGAAGGAGTCGAGCTGGTCCACCATCGTGTTGACCGTGTCCTTGAGCTGCAGCATCTCGCCCTGGACGTCCACGGTCACCTTGCGGCTGAGATCGCCGCGCGCCACGGCCGTGGTCACCTGGGAGATGTCGCGCACCTGGTTGGTCAGGTTGTCGGCCATGGAGTTGACGTTGTCGGTCAGGTTCTTCCAGATGCCCGAGACGCCCTTGACGTTGGCGCGGCCGCCCAGCTTGCCCTCGGT
>NZ_ANAE01000030.1 GCF_000341265.1 Nocardiopsis prasina DSM 43845
GCGCGTGACCTCGTCCGAGAAGGAGTCGAGCTGGTCCACCATGCCGTTCACGGTGTCCTTCAGCTGCAGCATCTCGCCTTGGACGTCGACGGTGACCTTGCGGCTCAGATCGCCCTCGGCCACCGCGGTGGTGACTTCGGAGATGTTGCGCACCTGCGCTGTCAGGCGCGACGCCATCTGGTTGACCGATTCGGTGACGTCGCGCCAGGCGCCGGAGACCCCGTCGACCTTGGCGCTGCCGCCCAGCTTGCCTTCGGTGCCCACCTCGCGGGCCACGCGCGTGACCTCGTTGGTGAAGCCGTTCATCTGGTCGGCCATGCGGTTGACCGACGTGGCCAGGCGCAGCAGGTCGCCGTGGAGCGAGCCGTGGCGGCTGGGGAGGTCG
>NZ_ANAE01000031.1 GCF_000341265.1 Nocardiopsis prasina DSM 43845
GCTGGGACAGGTCGCCGCCGGCGACCGCATCCAGGATCTGGGCGACGGAGGTCACCGGTTCGCTGACCTCGTCGAGCAGCTGGTTCAGCGAACGGACGCTCTTGCCCCACGCGCCGCGTGCGGGGCTGACGGCGATGCGCTCGTTGAGTCTGCCTTCGGTACTGACGACGCCGCCGACCCGCTGCAGCTCGCTGCTGAGCTGCTCGCAGTGGTCCAGGACCTGGTTGAAGACGGAGGCGATCTCACCGGACCGGCCCTCGCCGCGAGAGTCCAGCCGTACACTGAAATCGCCGTCTCGCATGCTGTAGAGCGCGCGGAGCAGCTCGTCGAGCTGCGCATCGTGCTTGTCGTCCGGCGCCCGTGTGGCCTCTGGCATTGATCCCCTCCTCATACTGCTCACTACGGGCATCTCGGGCCGGTTGGGGGACCGGGGCCGCCTGATCGGGGGAACGATCTCACGTGGCAGGATCGTCGCCCCCGGTCATCGACGCACCGTACCGTTAAGGACGATGGCCATACCAGACGTCAGCCGAGATGGGCCGCGAGCTCTAGGCTATGCGGCCTGTCAGCCCACGCGACGAGCCTTCTGAAATGATGGTCCCGTCGCCGTCCCCACTGTGCCCGCTCCGGCGAGCGCACGCCGACACCGCGGGTCGTCACCGATCGAAGGGATCGGGGGCCGGGGTCCTGGCGGCCGCACTGCGGCCGTGCCCGCCTTCCTCCCGCAACTGGAGAGAACGTACGGCTTCACGATGCCACACGAGACGATGAAGGCCGCCCGGCGCGAGTTCTCGCCCACCCCCGGGACCGCGGCCGAGGCGCGGGACTTCGTACGCGACACCCTCGCCGAATGGAGCGCCGACCAGGCCGCCGACGACGTCGTCCTGCTCGTCAGCGAGCTGGTCACCAACGCGGTCGTGCACGCCGAGAGCAATCTGGAACTGGTCGTGCGCCGCCTGCCCTCGGCGGTCGAGGTCGTGGTCGCGGACCGGGTTCCCGAGCGTGCCGTCCCCCAGGCGGGCCCGCTGTCGGTCGACGTCTCCGCCTCCGCCGACCCCGGGCGCAGCGGCGGGCTGGGACTGGCGCTGGCCGGGGCGG
>NZ_ANAE01000032.1 GCF_000341265.1 Nocardiopsis prasina DSM 43845
GCTACAGCAAGGACGACAAGGCCGTCTGGTTCCGCATCCGGGACGAGGACGGCGAGGCGTCGAAGGACCCGGATACCGACGGCGAAACCGCAGGCACGTCGCTGGAGCCGCCGGACCCGGTACGCCCCGCGCGGCGCCGGCCCTTCCGGCCCAACCCTTGGGCGGCGCTGGACGCCGCCCTCTCGGCGCGGCTGCCGCTGCCCGAGCTGCTCGACCGCACCGTGGAGTACTCCCGCTCGGCGCTGGGCGGCGACGCCGCCTATATCGCCCTGGCCACCACCGACGAGACCGAGTGGGACCTGCGCGCGGCCACCGGCCTGACCGACGAGCCCTGGCGGCCGTTCCGCAGCCGCACCGAAGAGACCTTCCCGTCGGTGACGCCGGCGGCGGGCGCCACCATCAACGACGACCTGATGATCGCCCGCGCCCACCGCGGCAAACTCGCCCAGGCCGGCATGCGTTCCCTGGTGACAGCGCCGCTGATCGTCGACGGCCGTGTCGCCGGGCTGATCGGCGTGGCCTCGCGGCGCGTCCGGCACTTCGGCGACACCGCCGCCAAACGCCTGCAGGACGGCGCCGACCGCATCGCGCTGCCGATCGAGCGTGCGCGACTGGCCGAGGTCGAGCTGGCCCGCCGCGCCAGCCTGAGCTTCCTGGCCGAGGCCAGCGACCTGCTGACCGGAACCCTCGACGAGCAGATGACCGCCGCTCTGGCCTGCCAACTGGTCGCCTCGCGGCTGGGCAGCTGGTGCGCGGTGGAGTCCACCAGCGAGCTGGGCACCACGCGGCTGACGCACGCCATCCACCGCAACGAGAACTACAACGACGTGCTGCGCACGCTGCTGACCGAGCTGCCGCCGCACATCCAGCGCGAGGCGCGCCCGCTGTGGAGCCGCGAGTCGCTCTCGGCAGCCGGGCTCGTCGACGAACTGCTGCTGGAACTGGCCGAAGGGCCCGCTATCAGCGTGCCGCTGGTGGCCCACGGCCAGACCCTGGGCCGGCTGACCCTGGGCAAGGACGCCGACGAGGACTTCACCCGCGACGACGTCGACGTCGTCGACGACCTCGCCCGCAGGGTGTCCTCGGCGCTGGAGAACGCGCGGCTGTATGCGGGGCAGACCTCGATGAGCGAGGCGCTGCAGCGCAGTCTGCTGCCCGCCAAGGAGAAGGAGCCGGCCATCCCCGGCGTCGACCATGCGGTGTTCTACCGCTCGGCCGACGAGCGCACCGTGGTGGGCGGCGACTTCTACGACGTCTTCGCCACCGACGGCCGGTGGTGCTTCGCCATCGGCGACGTGTGCGGCACCGGCCCCGAGGCCGCCGCGGTCACGGGCCTGGCGCGGCACACCCTGCGCGCGCTGGCCCGCGAAGGGTTCTCACCCGCCCACATCATGGACCGGCTGAACAAGGCCATCCTGGACGAGAACACCAGCACGCGGTTTCTGACCATGCTCTACGGCGAGATGACCCCGCTGGGCGCGCCCGGCCAGGGGATGCGCCTGCGGCTGGTATCGGCGGGCCA
>NZ_ANAE01000033.1 GCF_000341265.1 Nocardiopsis prasina DSM 43845
TCGAATTCTTCACCGAGACCCTGGAGATCGGGTCGGGCGACGTCCTGCTGGCGGTGACCGACGGCGTCACCGAACGCCGCAACGGCACGCAGATGCTCGGCGACGAGGGCCTGCGCGACATCTTCACCAACTGCTCGGGGCTGACGGCCCAGGCCGTCATCGTCCGTATCGACCGCGACCTGGAGGAGTTCGCCCCGGGCGGCCACACCGACGACACCGCCATGCTGGTGCTGCGGTTCCTCTGACGGCCGGGCCCGCCCCGGCCGTCAGAGCCACCCCATGCCCTGCGCCGTGCGGATCGCCGACATGCGGTTGGCGGCGCCGGTCTTGGTGATGGCGCTGGAGAGGTAGTTGCGCACGGTGCCCTCGGTCAAGTGCAGGGAACGGGCGATGTCGGCCACCGCCCCTCCCTCGGATGCCGCGCGCAGCACCTCGGCTTCACGCGCCGTCAGAGGGCTCTCGCCGGAGGCCATGGCCGCTGCGGCCAGCTCGGTGTCGATGTAGCGCCCGCCCGCGTGCACCTTGCGGATCGCGCCGGCGAGCTCGTCGACCGGGGCGTCCTTGGCCAGAAACCCCCGCGCCCCGGCGGCCAGCGCACGCCGCAGGTAGCCGGGGCGGCCGAAGCTGGTGAGCATCAGTACGCCGCAGTCCGGCGCCGATCCGTGCAGTTCGGCGGCGACCTCCAGCCCGCCCGTACCGGGCATTTCGATGTCCAGCACCGCGATTCCGGCGCCCGTGCGGACCACCGCGTCGGCGACCTCGTCACCCCTCCCGACCTGGGCTGCGATCTCCAGGTCGGGCTCCAGCCCGAGCAGGGCCGCGATCGCGCCGCGCACCAGGTGCTCGTCGTCGGCGAGTACGACTCGGATCACGCGGTCACGTCCTCTCGGCCCGACGGCTCGTCGCCTGTGTTCCCTCCGCCGCGGCGCTCCGGCAGCGGCACGACGGCGCGCAGCAGGAAACCCGTCCCGGCGGAGGCCGGACCGGCGGTGAGCGCTCCGCCGGCGGCGGAGACCCGCTCGCCGAGTCCCGACAGCCCGTTGCCGAAGGACGCGGCGCCGCCGCCCGGCTGCGCGCCGTCGTCGAAGACCTCGACGACCAGTGTGCCGCCGTCCCGGCGCAGGGTGACGGCGCAGTTCTTGGCCGTGCTGTGGCGCAACACGTTCGTGGTGCCCTCACGCACGACCCACGAGGCGATCGACCGCTGGTCGGCGGGAACGTCGACGTCGGCACCGGCCACGGTGCAGCGCACGCCCGCGGCGGTGAGCACGGCCTGGACTCCCGCGGACTCCGCGGCCAGATCCACGTCGCGGTAACCGGACACGGCGGTGCGCACCTCGCGCAGCGCGTCGCGGGCCAAGTGCTGCACGGCGGTCATCTCGCGGGAGGCCGCCTGCGGGTCGATCTCGGCGAGCCGGGCGGCCAGTTCGCTCTTGACGGCGAGCGCCGAAAGGCTGTGTCCCAGCAGGTCGTGCATATCGCGGGCGAAACGCAGCCGCTCTTCGGAGACCGCCAGGCGCGCCTGGGCGTCGCGGGCCGCGTGGGCCTCCGTGACGACGTCCCACAGGGAGATGATGGCGGGGGTGCTGG
>NZ_ANAE01000034.1 GCF_000341265.1 Nocardiopsis prasina DSM 43845
CAGCATGACGACGAAGACGATCAGGTGCAGCGCCGCCAGCACGCCGCTGATGACCACCGCCTCGATCAGCGGCATTCCGACGCTCGCCGCCAGGAACGGCACGATCCCCGCGGCGAGCATCAGCACCGTGTACCCGGCCTTGTGCCGGCGCCGACCGGTGACGGCGACACTGGCGGCCCAGAACTGGGGAGCGGTCAGCGCGGCGGGATTGGGGCCCAGCAGACCGACCGTGCCGAGCAGCGCCAGGTAGGACACCACGACGTCGCGACGCAGCGCGGTCGCCGGGCGGTCGATCCGGGTGCGGATCACCCGCATCGACGCATAGGCCAGGACGAGCGAGCACAACACCCCGGCGCCCGACAGCGCCGCACCCGCGCTGCCGGGCGCACGGCTGGCGAAGGTCGCCAGCGTCCCG
>NZ_ANAE01000035.1 GCF_000341265.1 Nocardiopsis prasina DSM 43845
GGCAGCACGCAGAACACCGGGGTGCTCATCGACAGCAGCAGCACGATCCGGCGCGCGCGGTCGATCCGGCGCCCGCTGCGGTCCGAGTGCGCCAGTTCCGCCGTGTCGTGGTCCGCCACCCGGTCCTCCCCTCCTGTCCGGCGCCGTCGCGTCCGCGCCGTTCACCCTAGACGCCTGCGCTCCCGGACTCCGCGGGCGGCGCGGACGCACGGGCGGCGGGACCGGCCGTCCTCCGGCCCCCGCCACTCCGTGCCGCCGGCGGGGACG
>NZ_ANAE01000036.1 GCF_000341265.1 Nocardiopsis prasina DSM 43845
CCGGCGGTCGCGAAAACTCAGCCCGGCTGGCGCGGATCCCAGCGGAAGTAGCGCAGCGACAGCACCGACAGCGCCGTCCAGGCCAGCACCACCGCCAGCGACGGCAGCGCGGCCGCCCACAGGTCCAGCCCCGTCGCCGGGCTCGCGCCGACCAGGTCACCGAACACGTCGTTGCCGGTGTATCCGCCGCGCAGCAGCTCCACCACGGGCGCCATCGGCAGCAGTCGGCTGGCGGTCGCGAGTTGGTCGGGCATCATCTCCAACGGGATCATCAGCCCGCTGGAGGCGTACAGCGCCAGGAACGGCACGATGCTCATCATCTGCGTACCCTCGGCGTTGCGCGCGAGCCGGGTCAACGCGGCACCCAGCAGCACCATGGTGACCGTGCTGAGCACCACGGCCAGCGCGACCATCACCGGGTCGGCCGGGACCTCGCCGGTCTGGGCGATCAGGACACCCCACGGCACGGCGGTGAGCAGGACGACCACGGCCAGCACCGAAAGCGTGGTCGCGCCGAACAGCGCGACGGGCGGCACCCCGCTGGCGCGGAAGCGCTTGAGGATGAGCTGCTCGCGGCGGGCCGCGTAGGTGTTGGAGACGTGCATGACGCCGATCATCATGATGATGGCGGCCGGGGAACCCGTCAGCGCCAAGGTCTCGTTGGAGACGCCGGGAACGGGCGACTCCCCCTGGGAGACGACTCCCAGAAAGACGAATACCAGCGGGAACAGCACGAAGAACAGGGCCGTGCGGTAGCGGTACATGAGGGTGAATTCGGTGCGGGTGAGCCGCAACGTCTGGCGGAGGGGGCTCACGGGCCGGCGCTGCCGCGCCCCCGCGGTCCCGGCCGGCGCGGCGTCGGCCGTCTGCTGAGTGGTCATCGCTGTGTCCTCTGCTGTGGTGCGGTGCGGGCTCGTGGGCGTTCGGGCGCGGGTGCGCCTCAGTCGGATCCCGGTCCGCCGGAGACCACCTCGGCGGCCCCCTCGGCGACGCTGAGGAAGACGTCCTCCAGGGAGGCGCTGCGCAGCTCCAGCCGGTCCAGGGCCGTGCCGCTGCTCCGGGCCCACTCCAGCAGCGGCTCCATGGCGCGGTGGGCGCGGCGGTCGGCGTCGTCGCCGCGCACGGTGTAGCAGACCCAGGCTTCACCGCCGCGGAGCTCGGCCGCCGCGGTGGCGCCCGGCAGGGCGGGCAGGTCCTCGAAACGGACGCCGGCGGGCATGCGGAAGGCGATGCGGTCGCCCCACCGGACGACGACGTCGCGCACGGTGCCCTCGGCCCTGGTCTCGCCGCGGTGCATGATGGCCAGCCGGTCGGCGAGGCGCTCGGCTTCCTCCAGGTAGTGCGTGGTCAGCAGGATGGCCATGCCCTCGCGGACCAGGCCGGCGATGGTGTCCCACGTGGCGCGCCGCGCCTCGGGGTCCATTCCGGTGGTCGGCTCGTCCAGGAAGAGCGCTTCGGGCCGCGAGAGCACGGCCAGCCCCAGGTCGAGCCGGCGCTTCTGCCCGCCGGAGAGCTGGCGCACCTGCACCCCGGCCTTGTCGGTGAGCCCCGTCAGTTCCAGTACCGCGTCGCGGTCCATGGGGTCGGCGGCGAGGTCGCGGGAGAGGTCGACGGTCTCGGCCGTGGTCAGCTCCGGGAACAGCCCGCTGTGCTGGAGTACGGCGTCGACACGGTCGCGCAGCTCGGGCGGCTGCCCGTAGGGGTCGGCGCCCAGGACGCGGACCGATCCCGCGCTGGGGCGGCGGAACCCCTCCAAGGTCTCGACGGTGGTGGTTTTGCCGGCGCCGTTGGTGCCCAGCAGCGCGAACAGTTCCCCCCGCCCGACGTCGAAGGAGATCCCGCGCACCGCTTCGAAGTCGCCGTAGTTCTGCCGCAGGTCGCGGACGCTGATGGCGTGCTCGCCGGAACCGGTCCCGGTCGGCGGCTGCTCTGCTGTGCTCATGGGAACGATTCTTCCGCCGCGCCCCCGTCCGGCCCAGATTCCGATGTCACCGGCCGGCCGTGAAGGGTGCCCGTGTCCGCGCATGACAGCTGTCATGGCCGGGGTTCCGCCTCCACCACGAGTACACGGTCACCGCCCTCAAGGGAGCGGCACGAGAGGACTGGGACGCGCTCACGGCGGATCCGACGTTCACCTACCGGTCCCGACTATCGCGGGGTTTTCACCGGCACGGCTCTCCGGAAAGCGGTGCTACCCTCGCGCTCTTTTTCGGCGGACCGGCGACCGCAGCGCGGCGGACGGGGTCCGCCCGCCGCGCTGGAACCGGCTACCGG
>NZ_ANAE01000037.1 GCF_000341265.1 Nocardiopsis prasina DSM 43845
TTCGCCCTTCCACTGCGGCGCGCGCTTCTCGGCGAAGGCCGCCGCGCCCTCCATGGCGTCGTGGCTGACGAACACCGGGCCGGCGATCTCGTCTTGGCGCTGCCACATCTCCTCGCTCGACCAGTCGTCGGAGGCGCCGATGACCTCCTTGGAGACGGCGACCGACATCGGGGCGTTGGCCGCGATGCGCTCCGCGAGTCCGCGGGCGCCCTCCAGCGCGCCTCCCGGAGCGGTCACGCTGTTGACCAGGCCCAGCTCGGCCATGCGCGGCGCATCGACGAAGTCGCCGGTCAACGCGAACTCCATGGCGATGTTGCGGGGGATGCGGCGCTGCAGGCGCAGCAACCCGCCGCCGCCGGCCACCAGCCCGCGCTTGACCTCGGGGATGCCGAACTTCGCGTCGTCGGCGGCGACCACCAGGTCGCAGGCCAGTACCGCCTCGAAGCCCCCGGCCAGCGCGTAGCCCTCCACCGCCGCGATCAGCGGCTTGCGCGGCG
>NZ_ANAE01000038.1 GCF_000341265.1 Nocardiopsis prasina DSM 43845
CGGTGGGAACCTCGCCCTGCATGAACGCCTTGAGGTCCATGCCCGAACAGAAGGTCTCCCCCGCGCCGGTCAGGATGCCCACGACCAGGTCGGTACGGGAGTCCAGCTCGTCCAGGGCCGCGGCGACGCCCTGGGCCACGGCGGCGTTGACCGCGTTCTTGGCCTTGGGGCGGTCGATAGTGATGACGGCGACGCCGTTTTCGGCGGTGAAGCTCACCTCGTCGCTCATCGCGCTCCTTTACTCGGTCGGCGTGGTGGACGGCGGGGAAGCGCCGGACGCGCCCGCCCCGCCGCGGACGGCACTACTTCGGCGGCATCCGCAGGCCGCCGTCGAGCCGGACGGTCTCGGCGTTGATGTAGCCGTTCTCGACCAGCGCTCGGGCCAGCTTGCCGAATTCGCCGGGCGTACCCAGGCGCTTGGGGAACGGCACCGGGGAGGCCAGGCGCTGCTTGAACTCCTCGGACTCGGGGCCCTCGCCGTAGATCGGCGTGTCCAGAATGCCGGGCGCGATGGTGTTCACGCGGATGCCGGCGGCGGCCAGGTCGCGGGCCGCGGGCACGGTCATGCCGATGATCCCGCCCTTGGAGGACGAGTAGGCGATCTGGCCGATCTGGCCTTCGAGGCCGGCGACCGACGCCGTGTTGACGATCGCGCCGCGCTCGCCGTCCTCGGTGGCGGGCTCGTTCTGCGACATCGCCGACGCGGCCAACCGCAGCACGTTGAAGGTGCCGATCAGGTTGACCTCGACGACCTTCTTGTAGCTGGCGAGGTCGTGGGGCGCGCCCGCCTTGTCGACGGTGCGGGTGGCCCAGCCGATCCCCGCGCACGACACCGCCACGCGCAGCGGCTTGCCGGTGCCGACGGCCGCCT
>NZ_ANAE01000039.1 GCF_000341265.1 Nocardiopsis prasina DSM 43845
CTGCTCCTCGTCGGAGACGTCGGTGGATACGAACACGCCCCCGACCTCCTTGGCCAGCGCCTCGCCGCGCTCGCTGTTCAGGTCGGCGACGACGACGGTCGCACCCGCCGAGGCGAGTTCCTTGACGGTGGCTTCACCCAGCCCGCTTGCGCCGCCGGAAACCAGGGCGGCAACTCCATTCAGCTCCATGTGCGGCACTCTACAGACCCCGCACCGCGCCGACTAGAACGAGGTTCGGTTTATCCGGACGCGCGTGCCCCGGCCCCGGTCACCGGGTGTAGGCGGCGGGGCCGGCCGGGCGTCCGTCCGCGCGCGGTGCCGGGCCCCGGACCGGGAGCCGGCCGCTCGGCCGCGGTTCCGGGCACCCGACCGATCACGTCCGGCGGGATCGGACGGATTCACCACCGGCGGCCGGGGATGCGGACCGCGCTGCCG
>NZ_ANAE01000040.1 GCF_000341265.1 Nocardiopsis prasina DSM 43845
TGGCGCCGGCGCGGCAGCGCGTCCCGGGCCAGGTCGGCGGCCCCGATGAGCCCGGCCTGGTTGCCCAGCTCGGCGGGCACGACGCCCGGCTCGGGCCGGTAGCNGCGCGCCGGAACGCCCGTCTGGCCGGACCCAGCAGCAGCTCCCCGCTCTGCGAGACACCGCCGCCGATGACGAACAGCTCCGGATCGAACGCCGCCGCGAGATTGGCCAGGCCCGTCCCCAGCCAGTCGCCCGCCTCCTCCAGCAGCTCCACACAGGCCATATCGCCGCTGCGCGCCAGCTCGCTCACCAGACCACCGGTGATCCGCGACGGGGTGCCGGCCGCGGCGCTCAACAAGCCCCGCGCCATCGGAGAATCCGCGGCGGCCAGCTCGCGCGCCTCACGGGTGACCGCGTTCCCGCTGGCGTACTGCTCCCAGCAGCCGCGGTTGCCGCACTCGCAGCGCAGACCGCCGGGCACCACCGTCATGTGCCCGAACTCCCCGGCCATGCCGTGGCGGCCGCGGTAGAGCTCGCCGCCGATCACGACCGCGCCGCCGATCCCGGTACCCAGGTTGACCACCACCGTGTCGGCGGCACCGCGCCCGGCTCCCACCCGGGCCTCGGCCCACGCCGCGGCGTTGGCGTCGTTCTCGACCACCACCGGCAGATGCAGCCGGGTGCGCAGCGACTCGCGCAGCGGCTCCCC
>NZ_ANAE01000041.1 GCF_000341265.1 Nocardiopsis prasina DSM 43845
CGTCGACGAATCCCGCCGCGCCCACGCCGACCGCGCGCACCGGATAGTCGCGCCGCAGTTCGGCGACGATGCCGGCGATGGTGTCCTCGACGATTTCGGGGCTCTTGCTGCGGTCGGGGGTCTCGGCACGGGAGCGCGCGAGGATGCTGCCGCCGGGGGTCACCACTCCGGCCGCCACCTTGCTGCCGCCGATGTCGACGCCGATCACCAGCCCGCGGTGCCGGTTCCGGGCGGTGTGCTCGCGCGAAGAAGCCATCGTCGGACCACTGTAGACGACCCCGGCCGCCTCGCCCGGGAGGTGCTCAGCCCGTCCGGGAGAGCACGGACGGGTCCCCCGCCCCGCGGCCGGCCCCCGGATCGGCGGGCGGCTCCAGGTCGTGGCGCCCGGCGATGAGTTCCTGGACGCGGATCTTGGCCTTGATCAGGGGCCGGCGGACGCGCAGGTCACGGCGGATCGCCTGGTCCAGTTTCGCCGAACCGTCCGGATAGCGCCAGCGCGCCCACGGTGATCCGGGCACGGCCAGGCGCACGGCCGCGACGATCGAGATCGCCGGCAGGAACACGCCGGTCAGCCCGGTCCAGATCTTGCCCTTGAGCAGACTGACGACCGACCCCGCCAGGTTGACCAGGGCCAGCGCCAGCAGCCCCGCCTGGATCCCGGTCTCCCAGCCGCCGGAGCCCGCGCTGTGCAGCCAGCCCCACCCGAAGGGGCGCAGCCCTGTCAGAAGCAGACCCGTCAGCGCCACGGCGACGAACACCGCGTCCACCGAAGCGCGGCCCTTCTCGGTCCAGTAGACGTCGCGCAGATGCAGGATCAGCGCGAACTCGTCGAGCACCAGCGCCGATCCCAGCCCGAACAGCGCCGCGGCGACGGCGATCGGCACGCCCTGGCGGTCGGGGACCACCAGCGCCGCGACACCGCCCACCATCATCAGGCCCACGCCGAAGACCACGTGGTGGATGTGCAGGCCGCCCGGCCGCAGATCGCCCGGCCACCAGCGGACACCGGCGCGGATCATCCGCACGCTCATCCGGATCAGCAGGAAGCCGGCCACGAACGCGACGAAGAAGCAGAAGAGCGGCAGGCGGCCCGTCGCGACGACGGTGCTGCCGAACCAGTCGACCATCGGACTCCTCGAGTGCGATACCGGCCCAGGGGAGATGGGGGAGGCCGCACCCAACACTACGTCGCACGGCGGGAAAGCACCGACCCGCTCGTGCCCACGGCCGCCGTTTCAGC
>NZ_ANAE01000042.1 GCF_000341265.1 Nocardiopsis prasina DSM 43845
GTCCGTCCGACGGCCGTGCGGGCCTGCAGAGATCGATGCGCGTCGGCGGCCTCCTGCAGTGGGAAGGTCTGTCCGATGACGGGCCCGACCCGACCCTCCGCGGCCAGGTTCACGGCCTGCTCGGCGAACTGTTTCGCCGTAGTCGTGCTTCAGGTCAATCGGAATCAGGGTGCTCGGTCGCGGCCGAGCCCGTTCGCTCGGCCGCGACCGAATGAACCCGGACGAGCCCGCCGCCGGGCGTCCGGGAGCCCTCCGTCAGGCGCGGGCGGCGCCGACGAGGGCGGCGTCCTCGCGCGGGGCCTGCTCATGGGGGAAGCGTGTCGCCCCGAGAGCGGGCTGCAGATCGGACAGCCACGCGGCCTTGTCGTCATAGCGGGCGAAGAAGGGCTTGCCCACCAGTTCGGGGTCGCGTGCCTGGATGAAGTGGCACACGAAGACCTTTTCGCCGGCGACCTCGGTGATCCCGTCGATGCACACCTTGCCGGGCGTGGCCGACATGGAGGGCCCGCGCACGGTGCGGGCCAGGCCGGAGACGCCGGCGAAGGCGACGCGGAAGATCTCGTAGGCCTCGGCCAGCGGGACGGCGAAGTAGTCCTGAGGTCCCGTGTCGCGCTCGACGAACATGTAGTAGGGCACCATGCCGTAGCGGACGTGGGAGCGCCACATGCTCGCCCAGGTCGCCGAGTCGTCGTTGATCGTGCGGATCAGCGGCGCCTGGGTGCGGATGACGGCCCCGGTGTCGCGGATGCGCCGCACCGCGTCCTGGACGAGAGCGGGCGCCATTTCGTTGGGGTGGGAGAAGTGCGCCATGAACGCGAGGTTCTTGCCCGAAGCGACGACCTCCTCGAACAGGCGCAGCGTGTCGTCGGCGTCGGGGTCGGTGGTGAAGCGCTGCGGCCAGTAGCCCAGCGCCTTGGTGCCGATGCGGATGGACTCCAGGGTCTCCACGGCCAGCAGCGGCTCGATGTAGCGGCGCAGCACCGAGTCGCCCATGATCATCGGATCGCCGCCGGTGAACAGGACGCTGGTGACCTCGGGGTGGTTGTGCAGATATTCGACCAGGTGGTCGATCTCGCCGGAGGCGAACTTCAGGTCGGGTTCGCCCACGAACTGCGCCCAGCGGAAGCAGTAGGTGCAGTAGGCGTGGCAGGTCTGCCCCTGTTTGGGGAAGAACAGCACGGTCTCCTGGTACTTGTGCTGCATCCCCTCCAGCGGGTCCTTGTCGCCGGTGGTGGGGACGTTGAGCTCCATCTGCCCCGCCGGGTGCGGGTTGAGCCGGCCGCGGATCTCGTTGGCAGCCGTATTGACCTCCTGGCGCGAGGCGTCCCGGCGGATCAGGTCGGCCATGCGCGCGACGTCGGTCTCGGGCAGCATGTCCGCCTGAGGGAAGACCAGCCGGTAGATGGGGTCGTCCGGCGCGGCGTCCCAGTCGATCAGCTCGTCGACGACGTAACTGTTGACCCGGAACGGCAGCACCGTGGCGACGGCCCGGACCGCGAGGCGGTCGGCCTCACCCAGCCCGGCGCGCGCCGTGAGCTCGTCCAGGTGCTTCGTCGTGTAGGCACGAAACCGACGTCCGGCGGACGGGGACGGTGCCGCGTCGTGCGTCAAGCTCACGTGTCTCCTCTCCTGGTGGCGACGGCCAGCCGTGCACGGGGAGCAGGGCAGGCGGTAGCCGGGGAGCCCGCGGTCGGCGAGCTTCCCTGGTCGTACGTCGGCGGGTTGTGCAGTCGGCAGCCGGGCGATGCGATCGCCCCGAACCGGCTGGAAAAGGGTCATACCCGAACCCGTGTGGTTCGTACCCGCTTTGCGGGCGCCAACCGCTGAGCAGGGCCCTTTCGGGCACGGTCGGCCGATCCGCACACGGCGGCCGGTACACGGCAGCGTAACGTGGTCCGCATACGGTCGGGACTGCCCGTGTACAGCTACGCCGCCGGCGGCTTCGGGGCCGCGCGGCGCCGGGACGGTCCGGACCGGTGCTTTCGTGAATCGAGGGAGGGGCGCGTGAGCACACCCCAGTCGGGGCGCGGCGTGCACAGCGGACCGGTCATCGCTCTGGACGCCATGGGAGGCGACCACGGCCCCCGGGAAGCCGTACGGGGCGCCGTGCAGGCGGTCCGCGAACACGGGCTGAGCGTGGTGCTGGTGGGCCGCCGGCCCGAGCTCGCAGGGCTGCTCGCCGAGGAGGACGCGGCCGGCGCCGTCCCGATCCGGCACGCCGAGGACACGTTGACGATGCACGAGGGTGCGCTGGCCAGCTGGCGCCGGCCCCGCTCCAGCATCGCCGTGGCCTGCCGGCTCATCCGGCAAGGCGAGGCGAGCGCGCTGGTCTCGACCGGATCGACCGGCGGCGTGGTCACCACGTCGACGGTGCGGCTGCGCACCCAGCACGGGATCATGCGCCCGGCGCTGGCGGTGTCGCTGCCCACA
This sequence comes from Nocardiopsis prasina DSM 43845, assembly GCF_000341265.1. Classification (GTDB taxonomy): domain Bacteria; phylum Actinomycetota; class Actinomycetes; order Streptosporangiales; family Streptosporangiaceae; genus Nocardiopsis; species Nocardiopsis prasina. Next base: position 2,431 of record NZ_ANAE01000042.1, read on the forward strand.
CGCCCGCGCCCCACCGTTCTGCTCGACGCCGGCGCCAATGCCGACGCCAAGCCCGAGATGCTGGTGCAGTTCGCCCACTTGGGCGCCGCCTACGCCCGAAGCGCCTTCGGGACCCGGAACCCGAAGGTCGCGATGCTCACCATCGGGGCGGAACCGGGCAAGGGCAACCGGTTGGCGCGCAAAACCGCCGATCTGCTCACCGCCGCGGCCGCCCAGGCGCCGCAGTCCCAGCGGTTGGATTTCCGGGGCAACGTCGAGGGCCACGACCTCCTGGCGGGCGAGGTCGACGTCGTCGTCACCGACGGATTCACCGGCAACGTCGCGCTGAAGACGGTCGAAGGCGCCGTGCGCTTCACCATGGACGCCGTCACCGAGGCGATGACCTCCAGCACCGCGGCCAAAGCGGGGGCATTCCTGCAGCGCAAGGGGCTGCGGGAGCTGCGCAACCGGTTGGACAGCGAAACCTACGGCGGCGCGGTGCTGCTGGGCCTCAACGCCAGTGTGGTCATCGCCCACGGCGCCAGCCGGGCTCCGGCGGTCGAGCGGGCCTGCCGCCTCGCCCACGACCTGACCTCGGGGGGAATCGGCGAGGAAGTGCGCAGCCGCGTGCAGGCCGGGGCGCGCTCGGCGCGGCGATCGCGCACCGGGTCGGGCGGCGAGGACCAGCCCGCCACCTAGGGCGGGGCGCGGCACCGCCCGGGCGCCCCGAGCGCAGAACCGAACACGGGCGGTTTAGCAGCTCGGTAGGCTTGCACCATGGCCGCCCCGCAGGAGACTCTCGCAGCACGGGTCCAGTCCGCTCTCGGCGCAGCTCTCGGCGCCGAATTCGCCGGAACCGACCCCGTCATCCGCCCGTCCCAGTTCGCCGACTACCAGGCCAACGCCGCGTTGGCGCTGGCCAAGCGCCTCGGCCGGGCCCCGCGCGACGTCGCGACCGACATCGTCGCGCAGCTGGACGTCGACGACCTGTGCCGACACGTCGAGATCAGCGGCCCCGGCTTCGTCAACCTGACGCTGCGCGACGACTGGATCGCCGCGCAGGCCCAAGATCTGCTGAACGACCCGCGGGCGGGGGTTCCGAAGCAGGAGTCCGAGACCGTCGCGATCGACTACTCCGCGCCCAACGTCGCCAAGGAGATGCACGTCGGGCACTTGCGCACCACCGTCGTGGGCGACTCTTTGGTGCGCGTGCTGGAGGCGCTGGGCCACGACGTGGCCCGCCAGAACCACATCGGCGACTGGGGCACCCCCTTCGGCATGCTGATCGAGCACCTGCTCGACGCCGGCGAGGGATCGGCCGAGGCGGAACTCGTCAAGACCGACCCCAACGCCTTCTACCAGGCGGCGCGCGAGCAGTTCGACGCTTCCGAGGAGTTCGCGGCGCGGGCACGCAAGCGCGTCGTCGACCTCCAGGCGGGCGACGGCGAGACGCTGCGGCTGTGGCGGGAGCTGGTCGACCTCTCCACGGTGTACTTCAACCGGATCTACGACAAGCTCGACGTCACGCTCACCGACGCCGACCTCGCCGGCGAGAGCAAGTACAACGACCTGCTGCCCGGCATCTGCGAAGAGCTGGAGCGCGAGGGCATCGCCGAGATGAGCGACGGCGCGCTGTGCGTTTTCCTCGACGGCTATACCGGGCGCGAAGGCAAACCGGTGCCGCTGATCGTGCGCAAGAGCGACGGCGGCTACGGTTACGGCACCACCGACCTCGCCACGGTCAAGTACCGCGTCGAGGAGCTGGGCGCGCGCCGGCTGCTGTACGTCGTCGGCGCGCCGCAGTCCCTGCACCTGCGGATGGTGTGGGAGACCGCCCGCAAGACGGGGTGGCTGCCCGAGGACGTCGAGCCCGTCCACGTGCAGATCGGCAACGTGCTCGGCTCGGACGGCAAGATCCTGCGCACCCGCAGCGGAAAACCGCTGCGGTTGATGGAGCTGCTGGACGAGGCGATCGAACGCGCGGCGGCGGTGGTCGCCGAGAACCGCCCGGATCTGGACGAGGCCACCCGCGCCGGCATCGCCCGCGAGGTCGGCATCGGCGCCGTGAAGTACGCCGACCTCTCGGTTTCGCACGACTCCGAGTACGTCTTCGACTTCGACCGGATGCTGGCGCTGCACGGCAACACCGGCCCCTACCTGCAGTACGCGACCGCGCGCATCCGGTCGATCTTCCGCAAGGGCGGTGTGGACCCGGCCGGCGCCACGGGGCCGGTGGCGGTCACCGAGCCCGCCGAGCGCGAGCTGGCGCTGGCGCTGCTGGGCTTCGGCCCGACGGTGGCCACCGTCGGCGCGACCCTGGAGCCGCACCGGCTGTGCGCCTACCTGTTCGACCTCGCGCAGGCGTTCACCGGGTTCTTCGAGCACTGCCCGGTGCTGCAGGCCGCGGATCCGGCGGTGCGCGAGTCCCGTTTCGCGCTGATCGCGGCCACGCTGCGCACCCTGGAGACCGGTCTGAACCTGCTGGGCGTGCGGGCACCGGAGCAGATGTAGCGCCGGGGCGGGGTTCCCGCGGCGGAGGGGTCAGCTCGCGGAGCAGCTCACCGCGGGCGTGCCGTTGTCGCCGCCGTGTGTGCCGATGATGCCGAATCCGGCGCTTTCGCCGTCGTCCAGCGAGCTGTCGCGGCCGACGCCGGTCGCGGTGTAGGAGCCTGATCCGCCGGAGACCTCGGCGTTCCACGACTCGTCGATCTCCTGGCCGTCGGGGAACTCGACGGTCACCGTCCAGCCGCTGATGGCCGCGTCGG
>NZ_ANAE01000043.1 GCF_000341265.1 Nocardiopsis prasina DSM 43845
GAGACCTCGGCCTGGAAGCCGCCGGGCCACTCGTCGACGACGGAGTATCCGGCTTGGCAGCCCGCGCCGTCCTCCTCCGGTTCGGAGCCGCCGGCGGACCCGGTGCCGGATCCGCCGGATCCGCCGGATGCACCCGCGCCGTTCTCCCCGCCCCCGGAGCCGCCACCGCCGGAGCCGCCCGATCCGGAGTCGTCGCCCTCGCCGCCGCCGTCGCCGCCGCCGTCGTCCTGCGGTGCTTGCGCAGGGGTTTCGGGGGTGGCGGCGGGAGCCGCCGCCTCGGCGGAGGAGTGCTGCTCACCGTCGCCGACGGGGTCCGGGGTGGGGCTCGCGCCGGTGGAGCGCGCGGGTGCGGGCGGGTCGTCGACGTCCACCTCGGTGTCGCCGCCGCTCAGCGTCATGCCCATGATGAGCGCGGCGCCGCAGGCGAGGGCCGAGGCCGCGGCGCCGCCGGCCAGCAGGCGGCGCTTTCGGCGCTCCTTCCTGCGCCGAACGGTGCGCGTGATGGCGGGTTCGGCGTCTCCACGGTCGCTGCTCATACGGATCACCGGGTTCTCGGGGGCGGACGCGCCGGCGCCGGTTCCACCGAGTCCAGGGGCCCCGCGGCGCACAGGCCAGATCAGGGTACAACGTGCTCATTCCACGCGAAGGCGGGGCGATTCTTCCGGATCCGGCCACGGCCTCGGCGAACGGGGCGGCCGGAGGCGGTCTCCGCTCC
>NZ_ANAE01000044.1 GCF_000341265.1 Nocardiopsis prasina DSM 43845
GCGGTCGCCGTAGTCGTCATCCCCGTAGTCGTAGTCGCCGTAGTCGTAGTCGCCGCTCTCCGGCGAACCGGTCGCGTACGGGCGATCACGGCCACGGTCGCGGTCGCGGTCGCGGTCGCGGTCGCGGTCGCCGTCGGCGTCGTCGCGCCACGGCGGGCGGCCCTGACCGGACCCGTCATCGTCGGACCCGTCGCCGGCGGGACGGTCGCCGGCGGTCCCGTCGCCGTCGCCGGAGTCCGGCCGCTCCCGGGTATCCCCGGATTCCGCGCCGCCGCCGGGATCCGCACCGGCCGCGTCGCCGCTCTCGTCCTGCTCCTCCTGCGCCGGCTCGGGTTCCGCCGCCGGCGCGGTCGCTTCGGCCGTGGTCTGCTGCTCGCCGTCGACGACCGGGGCCTCGGTCGGGCCGGCGCTCGTGTCGTCGGGGGGCGGCGGCTCGTCCACGCCGATCTCGGTGCCTTCGCCGCTGAGCGAAAGGATCACGGCGAACACGCCGCCGAAGGCCAGACCCGCCGCAAGAGTGCCCGCCGCAAGCAGCAGGCGCCTGCGGCGCCGCTCCTGCCGGCGCCTGACGGTCCGGGTCGGGACGGGCTCGGCGTCTCGGGTGTCGCTACTCATACGGATCGCTGACGTGTCGGGGATGGGCGCACCGGCGCCGGTTCCATAGTGTGCAGGGGATCCACGGCGCATACGCTCCACAAGAGTACAGCGCGGACATCGCCACCCTACGGGGACGATAGGCCCGGATCCGGCCAGTCCGCGAGCCGCGGGATCCGCGGGACCACCGCCGCTGCACGTGCGGGCGCGATGTGTGAGTCATACGACAACGGACCATGTGAAAGAGGACCGAAAGCGGCCTTTCACCGGGTGCCGATATCCCTTGATCGTCCCGGACCGGCGAATGGGCGCCGCACCTGTGCCGTGAACCGGCCGCGGGACCCCTGCCACGCGACCCGAGGAGCGGTGCAGTCCGACATTGAAACGGGATATTAGCCTGAGAGAGAACAAACGAGGGGAAAACAGACATGAACCCACTCCCGCCTGAGGGCTACGACTTCGGTCCCGCACCGGGCCATTGGCACCTGGATCCCATCCATTCCTGCCTCATCTTCGTCGCCCGGTACCTGCACTTCGGACGGGTACAGGGAACGTTCAGCGACGCCAAGGGCGCGGTCATGGTGGCCGAGGACCCCATGAGCTCCAAGGTCGACGTCAGCATCCGCGCCGCCTCGGTCAACACCGGCGTGCAGGCGCGCGACGACCACCTGCGCTCGCCGGACTTCCTCGACGTGGAGACCCACCCGGAGATCCGGTTCGCCAGCACCCGGATCGAGGAGCGCTCCCGGCAGAAGCGCACCTTCTTCCTGCACGGAGACCTCACGATCCACGGCACCACGCAGCCGATCACCCTGGAGTGCCAGTGGGCGGGGGAAGCCCCCGACTACGCCGACCCGGACACCACGTACGGCCACTTCTTCGCCGGCAACACCCAGGTCCGCCTGTCCGACTTCGGCATGGGCGACGGCGGGCCGCTGCCCTGGGGCGGCCGCCTGGTCGGCGATACCATCGACATCGTCCTGGAACTCCGCGTCCAGGACACCGACCCCATCCACTTCCTGCGCCAGATCGGCCACGTCGCCTGACGCGGCGCCCCGGTCCGCACGGGCTCCTCTCGCCCCCCGGACCGCCGCTCGGCGCACCCCGCGGCCCCGGCACGGCGGACGGGGACGCACGGTCCTGAGGACGCAGGCGCACGGCGCCGGCGCACCTGCCGGCGCAGCGCCGCGCCGACGGAGCCCGGATCCCGCCTCGTGCCGCGCGCGGCCGCGCGCAAGCCGGGTCCGGGGCTTCCGGCTCAGCCCCGAGCCAACAGCTCTTCGATCTCGGCGCGCTCCGGCATGGAGGGTGCGGCACCGTGCCGCCCGACGGAGACGGCGGCGGCCGCCGCCGCGAAACGCAGGCACTCCTCGGGAGAGCGCTCCTCCGCCCGGGCGACGGCGAACGCCCCGCAGAACGTGTCGCCGGCGGCGGTGGTATCGACCGGCGTCGCCGCGCGGGCCGGCACGTGGACCGGATCGCCGCCGCGCGCGCCGTACAGGGAGCCGTCGCCGCCGAGGGTGACGATGGCTTCCGGGACGGTGCGCAGCAGGGCGGCCAGCGCGGCACGCGGGTCGGTCTCACCGGTGATCTTCGCCGCCTCGTGCTGGTTGGGGACCAGCAGATCGACCTGTTCCAGCAGCTCGGCGGGCAGCTCACGGGCCGGCGCCGGGGTCAGCACGGTCGGCACCCCCGCGGCGCGTCCGGCGCGTGCTGCGGCGACGACGGCGGCCA
>NZ_ANAE01000045.1 GCF_000341265.1 Nocardiopsis prasina DSM 43845
GCAGGGCCGCGCTGCCCGCGATCAGTTCCCGGTCACCCGTGCGCAGGCCGGTGACCTCGGCGTTGGCTCCGGGGACCACGATGATGGAGTTGGCGCCGTCGGACTCCACGACGATGTGGGCGGTTCCCGAGGCCGCGCCCCGGGTGTGCAGCCCGGCGACCCCGACACCGCAGCCGACGAGGTTGGTGCGCAACTGGGTGCCGAACGCGTCCTCGCCGACGGCGCCCAAGAACGCGGCGGCGGCGCCGGCGCGGGCCGCCGCCACCGCCTGATTGGCCCCCTTGCCGCCGGGAACCTGGCGGAACCGGGTTCCGGTGACGGTTTCGCCCCTGCCCGGAGCGGTGTCCACGTAGGCGACGAGGTCCATGTTGACGCTGCCGAAGACCGCGATGCGCGGCCGGTGCGAGGGAGTGGTGGTCGAACTCACGCCCCGACCCTACCGGCCGGCCGCGGACCCCGGTCGTGTCCGCCGGCGCGGCTCGGAACCCGTCGGGTATGCGGGTGCCGCAGGGGGCCGCCGCCCGGCCCGGTCCCGCCGAGCGCGGGTTTTCACCGGCGCAGCGCGCCGGAGAACGGTGGAGACGCCGAGATCGTTTTCGGCGGCCCCTCAGGCGCCGCCGTCGAGGTCCACCATGACCGGGGCGTGGTCGGATGCGCCCTTGCCCTTGCGCTCCTCGCGGTCGATGACCGCCCCGGACACGCGTTCGGACAGCGCCGGCGAGACCAGCACGAAGTCGATGCGCATGCCCTTGCGCTTGGGGAACGACAGCTGCTTGTAGTCCCAGAAGGTGTACACCCCCGGTCCGGGGGTGTAGGGGCGCACGACCTCGGCGAACCCGGAGTCGACGAGGCGGGCGAACGCGTCGCGCTCGGGTTCGGTCACGTGCGTCTTGCCCTCGAACTCGGCCATGTCCCACACGTCGTCGTCCTGCGGGGCCACGTTGAAGTCGCCGCACAGCGCGAGCTGCGTCCGCGGGTCCTCGGCCAAGAGCTCGGCGCCGTAGGAGCGCAGCGCCTCCAGCCACCGCAGTTTGTAGTCGTAGTGCGGATCGTCGACCTCGCGGCCGTTGGGCACGTACAGGCTCCACACCCGCACGCCGCCGCAGGTGGCACCCAGCGCACGGGCTTCGGGGGCCTCGGTCTCGCCCCAGCCGGGCTGGCCCGGGAAGCCGGTCTGCACGTCCTCGATCCCCACGCGGGAGAGGACGGCGACGCCGTTCCACTGCGAGAGCCCGTAGTGGGCGACCTCGTAGCCGAGATCGGTGAAGATCTCGGTGGGGAACTGGTCGTCGCGGCACTTGGTCTCCTGCACGGCGGCGACATCGATGTCGCCGCGCTGCAGCCACGCCGCGATCCGCTCGCCGCGCGCCCGGACACTGTTGACATTCCACGTCGCGATTCGCACCCCGCCAGGCTAGCGCTGATTCCGTGTGTCGGGCGCCGATCTTGTAGCTACCGTCAAAGAAACCGGTTTCCCGTGACCGTAGCTACAAGATCGGCGCGATTCCCGAACATCCGCCGGCGTGCGCCCTGCCGCCCCCGGCTGCGGCATCATGGAAGGCCAGGCCGGAGGCCGCTCCGGAACCGCTCAGAGGTGGAATGCATGCGCGAGACCGCGACCCGCTCGCACGTCCTGGTAGTCGACGACGAGCCGAACATCCGCGACCTGGTACAGGCGGCGCTGCGCTTCCACGGTTTCAGCGTGGATACCGCCGAAACCGGTGGCGGGTGCCTGGCCAAGGCACACGAGCAGCGTCCCGACCTCATCGTGCTCGACGTCCTGCTACCCGACGTCGGCGGATTCGAGGTGTGCCGGCAGCTGCGCGACGCCGGCGACGAAGTCCCGGTCATCTACCTCACGGCGCGCGACACGCCCTCCGACACCGTCACCGGGCTGTCCCTGGGCGGCGACGACTACGTCACCAAACCGTTCTCCGTCGAAGCGCTCGTGGCACGCGTGCACGCGCTACTGCGGCGCGCCCGCCGCGACGACGGCGGCGACGCCGACCGCAACGACGAGGGCCTGCTGCGGGTCGACGACCTGGAACTCAACGAGCGCACCTGGAGCGTGCGGCGGGCCGGTGTGCCCATCGAGCTGTCGCCCACCGAGTTCCGCCTGCTCGCCTACTTGATGACCAACGCCGGCCGGGTGCTGAGCCGGGCGCAGCTACTGGAGAACGTGTGGGGCTGGGACTACGAGGGGCAGTCCCAGATCGTGGAGACCTATGTCAGCTACCTGCGCCGCAAGCTCGACCCGCTCGGGCCCGCGCTCATCCACACCCAGCGCGGCGTGGGCTACGCCCTGCGCATCCCGGACAGCGCCTAGATGAACAACCGCGGAGGACTGCGTCGGCGCCTGCTGGTGGGACTGCTCGCGGTGACCGGTACCGGGCTGCTGGTGACCTGTGTCGTGGGGTTTCTGACCCTGCGCAGCTTCATCACCGAACGCATCGACGCCCAGCTCCAGCTCACGGCCGAGCGGGCGATGGTGCGGCTGGACAACGACACCCCTCCCGCCGGCGTGGACGCGCCCAGCCCGTCGCCGTACTTCGTGGTCCTGCTGGACGACGACACCGGCGAGATCACCCAGGTCTACGGCGACAGCTACCGCGAGGACGTGGTGCTGGACCGCATCCGCACCATCCGGAGCGGCACCTGGCGCGACTACGGCGCGACGGGCGAGATCTTCGAACTGGACGGCGTCGCCCCCGACGTCGCGCCCTACCGCGCGACGGTGCGGCTGCGCCCGGACACGATCATGGTGGCGGGCGTGCCCACCGGCGACCGGGAGCAGTACCCCTGGCGGCTGGTGGTGACCCAGACGATCACCGCGGGCCTGCTGCTGGCCGGGCTGACGCTGGCGGGCCGCTGGCTGATCGGG
>NZ_ANAE01000046.1 GCF_000341265.1 Nocardiopsis prasina DSM 43845
CCACCACCGCCAACCGCATCAGCGTGGGCTCGGACATGTCGGTGCGGATGCCGGGGCCGGGTTCGCACAGCGAGGCCGGGCGGCTGGCGGCGGCCATCAACACCATGCTCCAGCGCATCGAGGACTCCTTCGCCGCCCAGCGCGCGTCGGAGGAGCGGGTGCGGTCCTTCGCCGCCGACGCTTCGCATGAGCTGCGCACTCCACTGACCACCATCCGCGGCTACGCCGAGCTGTACCGGCAGGGCGCCATCCCCGACGGCGAGATGCCGGGGGCGATGGAACGCGTCGAGAACGAGTCCCGGCGCATGAGCCGACTGGTCGCCGAACTGCTGGAGCTGGCGCGCCTGGACCGCACGGGCGCGCTGCAGCGCAGCGAGACCGACCTGACCGTGCTCGCCGGCGAAGTCGTGCGCGACGCGCGTGCCCTGGAGCCCGGACGCGAGATCACGCTGGAGGCGCCCGGGGAACTGTGGTGCGACGCCGACGAAGCCCGGTTGCGCCAGATCCTGGCCAACCTCCTGGCCAACGTCCGCGAGCACACCCACGAGGAAACACCGGTGGTCGTCCGGTTGCGTTCGGAAGGCGAGACCGCCGTGCTGGAGGTCGCCGACCGCGGTCCGGGAATGGTGACCGAGGACCTGGGGCGCGCCTTCGACCGCTTCTACCGCAGCAACCGCACGCCGGGCAGCGGCAGCGGACTGGGCCTGTCGATCGTGCACGCCATCGCCGACGCGCACGGCGGCGGGGTCGACCTGGACTCGACGCCGGGGGAAGGCACCACGGTCACGGTGCGGATCCCGCTGCATGCCGCGTCGTCAACGTGACCCGGACCTGAAGGACCGGGCTTGGAGGTAGCGCCCTGCTGGCTGCCGGGTGCGGCGGGCCGGCGGCGCCGGTCGCGGTCCCATGCTTCACCCCGTCTACCGACGGGTAGGAGTGTGAGGCAGGCCACAGTCACCGTGGCGCCACGCTGTGCTGGTGAGGTGATCCGACGACATGACCGCGGTGAACCGCGATACCGCTGCCGAGCACGTCGACGGGCGGCAGGCCCGAGCCGTGGCCGAGGCCGCCCGCGACACCGAATGGCGCAAGCCCAGCTTCGGCAAAGAGCTCTACCTGGGCCGGCTACGCATGGACCTGATCCACCCCTACCCGCTCCCCTCGTCCGAATCGGTACAGGAGGGCGAGGAGTTCCTGGCCCGGCTGCGCGACTTCTGCTCCACGATCGACGCCCACCGCATCGAACGCGAGGACCGCATCCCCGACGAGGTCGTGCGCGGCCTCAAGGAGCTGGGGGCGCTGGGCATGAAGATCCCGCGGGCCTATGGCGGACTGGGGCTCAGCCAGCTCTACTACAACCGGGCCCTCACCCTCGTCGGCTCGGTCTGCCCCGCCATCGGTGCCCTGCTGTCGGCACACCAGTCCATCGGCGTCCCCCAGCCGCTGCGGATGTTCGGCTCCGAGGCGCAGAAACGCGCCTTCCTGCCCCGCTGCGCCACGACGGACATCAGCGCGTTCCTGCTCACCGAGCCCGACGTCGGCAGCGATCCGGCGCGGCTGCACGCCACCGCGACACCGGTCGAGGACGGCTCCGCTTACCTGCTCGACGGCGTGAAACTGTGGACGACCAACGGCGTGGTCGCCGACCTGATGGTGGTCATGGCACGGGTACCCGAAACGGACGGGCACCGCGGCGGCGTCTCCGCCTTCGTCGTCGAAAGCGGCTCCGAAGGCATCACCGTCGAGAACCGCAACACGTTCATGGGCCTGCGCGGTTTGGAGAACGGCGTGACCCGGTTCCACCGCGTGCGCGTGCCCGCCGAGAACCGGATCGGCGCGGAGGGCAAGGGCCTCAAGATCGCACTGTCCACGCTGAACACCGGCCGCCTGTCGCTGCCCGCGATGTGCGTCGGCGCTGGCAAGTGGTGCACGAAGGCCGCGCGCGAATGGGCGCGCGAGCGGGTCCAATGGGGCCGGCCGGTCGGCGAGCACGAGGAAGTGGCCAAGAAGGTCGCGTTCGTCTCGGCCACCACCTACGCCATGACCGCCATGCTGGACCTGGCCGGCCAGTTCGCCGACGACGAGCGCAACGACATCCGCATCGAGGCCGCCGTCGCCAAACTGTGGTGCTCCGAAATGGCATCGCAGGTCGCCGACGAACTCGTGCAACTGCGCGGCGGTCGGGGCTACGAGACCGCGGCGTCGCTGGCCGCCCGCGGCGAACGCGGCGTCCCCGCCGAGCAGACGCTGCGCGACCTGCGCATCAACCGGATCTTCGAGGGCTCCACGGAGATCATGCACCTGCTCATCGCCCGCGAAGCGGTCGACGCCCACCTGTCGGTGGCCGGCGACATCATCGACCCCGAGGCCGACGCCCGGGCCAAGGCGCGGGCGTTCGCCAAAGCGACCGGGTTCTACGCCACCTGGCTGCCCACCCTGGCGGTCGGCGAGGGGCAGCGCCCGGGCTCCTTCGGCGAGTTCGGTCCGCTGGCCGGGCATCTGCGCTACGTCGAGCGCGCGTCACGCAAGCTGGCGCGCTCGACCTTCTACGCGATGTCGCGCTGGCAGGGCAAGCTGGAGAACAAGCAGGGCTTCCTCGCGCGCGTGGTCGACATCGGCGCCGAACTGTTCGCGATGAGCGCCGTGGCGGTGCGCGCCCGCAGCGACCGCGAGCAGGACCCCGACCGCGGCCGCAGCGCCTACGAGCTCGCCGACGCGTTCTGCCGCCAGTCGCGGCTGCGGGGCGACGCG
>NZ_ANAE01000047.1 GCF_000341265.1 Nocardiopsis prasina DSM 43845
TCTCGGACCCGATGCACGAACCCGCTTCCGCCCACCCCCGCCGCGACGCCGCGCTCTCCGCCTCCCAGGCCCGCCGTGTCGCACTCGCGGCCCAAGGCTTCGCCGATCCCCCGCCGTCGGGCAAACCCACCGCCCGCCATCTGCAACGGGTGATCAACCGCGTCGGGGCCGTCCAGATCGACAGCGTGAACGTGCTGGCACGCAGCCAGTACCTGCCGGTATTCGCCCGGCTGGGCCGCTACGACACGGCGCTGCTGGACCGCGCGGCCACCCGGCGCGGCGGACGGCTGGTGGAGTACTGGGCGCACGAGGCCAGCCTGATCCCGCCGGCCACGCACCGGCTGCTGCGCTGGCGCATGGAACGCGCCCGCAGCGAAGCCTGGGGCGCCATGCGCCGCACCGCCGACGAACATCCCGGTCTCGTCGCAGCGGTGCGCGAGGAGGTCGCGCGCACCGGCCCGGCCACCGCGCGGCGGATCGAGTCCGGACTGGAGCACGGATCCGCCCGTCCGCGCGAGCACTGGGGGTGGAACTGGTCGCTGGTCAAGAAGGCGCTGGAGTTCCTGTTCTGGTCCGGCGAGGTCACCACCGACGGCCGCACCGCCCAGTTCGAGCGGCGCTACGACCTCACCGAGCGTGTTCTCCCGGACGAGGTCCACGGCGCCCCCGATCCCGACCCCGCCGACGCGCGGCGCGAACTCATGGCGATCGCGGCGCGCTCGCACGGCGTCGGCACCGAGCAGTGCCTGCGCGACTACTTCCGGCTCGGCGCCGCCGAGGCCCGTACGGCGCTGGCCGAACTGGTCGAGGCCGGCGAGGTCGTACCGGTCGGCGTCGCCGGCTGGCAGCGGCCCGCCTATCTGCACCGCGACGCCCGCGTCCCGCGCAAGGTCGATGCCCGCGCGCTGCTGAGCCCGTTCGACTCCCTGGTGTGGGAGCGCTCGCGCACCGAGGCGCTGTTCGGTTTCCGCTACCGGCTGGAGCTCTACGTCCCTGCGGCCAAGCGTGTACACGGTTACTACGTGCTGCCGTTCCTGCTCGGCGAGGACCTGGTGGCGCGCGTCGATCTCAAGGCCGACCGCCGCGCCCGGCGGCTGCTGGTGCGGCGGGGCGCGTTCGAGGAGCACGCGCCGCCCGGCGCCGCCGCGGAGCTGCATGCCCAGGCCGAGCGCATGGCCGCGTGGCTGGGCCTGGAGGAGGGCGTGCACTACGAAGGCTGATGCCGCCGCCGAAGACCCGGGGCCGCCCGGGCCTCACGCCCCCAGGGGCTTGGCCAGCTCCTCGAAGACCAGGTCGTCGCGCTTGGGCAGCCCGAAGCGCTCGTCGCCGTAGGGGAACGGCGCGGTCGCGCCGGTGCGCCGGTAGCCGCGGCGCTCGTACCAGGCGATCAGGTCGGTGCGCTGGCGCAGCACCGTCATCCGCATCGCGGCGCTGCCGAGCTCCTCGGCGGCGGTGCGCTCGGCTTCGGCGAGCACGCGGCGCCCGAGCCCGCCGCCCTGGGCGGCGGGGCTGACCGCGAACATGCCGAAGTAGGCGGAGCCGTCGCCGCCGTCGGCGAGCTCGCAGCAGGCCACAGGCCGCCCGTCGCGCTCCGCCAGCACCACCCGTGTATCGGGGCGCGCCAGCAGCTCGGCGATCTGCGCGGCGTCGGCGCGCTGCCCGCCCAGCAGGTCGGCCTCGGTGGTCCAGCCCTGCCGGGAGGTGTCGCCGCGGTAGGCGGAGTTCACGAGTTCCACCACGCCCGGGACGTCGCCGTCCCCGGCGGAGCGGAAGACGGGAGCGTCGCCGCCGTACCGTGCCCGTTCCCCGATGCTCACTTGCGCTCCTCTCGCTCGCGGCTC
>NZ_ANAE01000048.1 GCF_000341265.1 Nocardiopsis prasina DSM 43845
CCGCTCCAGGGGCGAGGCACCGGTCTCAGACCGTCAGACCCTGCCGTCGATCGGGGACGTGATACCGGCGCCGGCCGGATCGCTCGACGAGCGCCTCGATGACGTCCATGTCGCGTGCGACTGCGGCATGCTCGCGCCGGACCCCGGGATCGGAAGGATCGAGCCCGACAAGATCAGCGATATTCGGGGCCATGCCCACCTCCCTCACAGGGTTCAGCACATACCCAGGCTGTCGTCGGCGCGCCGGGCGGGTCGGGGCACCCGCCCGGCCGCAGGGGACGGTGGGGGCGGCTCGACCGCTACACCCGTTCGACGACGGTGGTGTTGGCCTGGCCGCCGCCTTCGCACATGGTCTGGAGGCCGTACCGGCCGCCCGAGCGCTCCAGTTCGTGGACGAGTTTGGTCATCAGCACGGAGCCGGTGGCGCCCAGCGGGTGGCCCAGTGCGATGGCGCCGCCGTTGGGGTTGGTCGTGGCGGGGTCGGCGCCCAGTTCCTGCTGCCAGGCCAGCGGGACGGGGGCGAAAGCCTCGTTGATCTCGGTGACGTCGATGTCGTCGATGCCGAGCCCGGCCTTGTCCAGGGCCGCGCGGGTGGCCGGGATGGGGGCGGTGAGCATGTACACGGGGTCGTCGCCGACCAGGGACAGCTGCACGATGCGGGCCATCGGGGTGAGCCCGTGCTTGTTCACCGCCCGCTCGGAGGCGATGAGCAGCGCGCCCGCGCCCACGGAGACCTGGCTGGCGACCGCGGCCGTGAGCGCCCAGCCTTCGCGCAGCGGGTCGAGCGAGGCCATCTTCTCCAGGGTGGTCTCGGGCCGCACGCCCTCATCCCGGGAGACCCCGGCGAGCGGCGCGATCTGGCCGTCGAAGTATCCGGCGTCGCGCGCCGCGGCGGCGCGGCGGTGGCTCTCCAGCGAGTAGTGCTCCAGGTCCGCGCGGCTGTAGCCCCACTTCTCGGCCATCAGTTGCGCGCCGCGGAACTGGGAGATCTCCTGGTCGCCGTAGCGCTTGCTCCAGCCCTCACCGAAGATCGGCAGGTCGGCGTCGAAGGCGTACTTGGCGTTGGCGCCCATGGGGACCATGCCCATGTTCTCCACGCCCGAGGCGACCACGAGGTCCTGGGTGCCCGACATGACGCCCTGGGCGGCGAAGTGCACGGCCTGCTGGGACGAGCCGCACTGGCGGTCGATGGTGACGCCGGCGG
>NZ_ANAE01000049.1 GCF_000341265.1 Nocardiopsis prasina DSM 43845
GTCGAGTGCCTGGGGTCCGACCTGGCTCACGCAGCCCATGACGACGTCCTCGACCGCCTCCGGGTCGGCTCCGGTGCGGTCGACCAGCTCCTTGAGGACGTGCGCGCCCAGGTCCGCCGGGTGCACGCCCGCGAGGGCGCCCTTCTTCGTTCCTACCGGGGTCCGGACGGCCCCGACGATGTATGCCTCAGCCACTGTGCCCTCCTGAGAGCCTGCGGTGTCCGCTACGCGTGGATCCTTTACCGAACCATATTCGGTTTCCGGGCTCAGGCAAGAGCCCGGGCCATCGTGCGGCACTGCGACACGCCGGAGGCGGCCGCGCCAGGTCAGCTGGTCGACGAACAGTCCGCCCAGCAGCGGTCCGGCCACGCTGGCCGTACCGAAAGAGGCGCCGAAGAACCACAGCGGCGTGCTCGCGGTGACGGTGAGCAGCAGCGCGGTCATGATCACGGCGATGCCGCCGCGGTCCCGCCGCTCTTTGCGTCTGCGCGGGTACGCACTGTGCTTCCCCATCGGACGTGCCCCCGATCGGCGCCGGAGCGGTGCAGGTGCGGGCTGTGGCCAGCAGCCTAGGCAGCACGCCGCCGGGCGGCGGCGCCGGGCGGGGGTGCGGCGGACTTTGCCGGAACCCTCCTCCGGACCTGCCGAACCGAATCTTGTTCGGTTACGGTGGGCGGGCGCGCGGGGCGCGGGCGCGTGGAACGGCGGAGCCCGCAACGAGACTAGGAGCCGGCCATGCACAGGGAGCTCTTCGATACCGACCACGACCTCTTCCGCGAGTCGGCGGCGGAATTCCTCAAGCGCGAAGTGGTCCCCTACCACGGGCAGTGGGAGAAGGACGGCATCGTTCCGCGCGACGTGTGGACCAAAGCGGGCGAGGTGGGCCTGCTCGGTCTGGGGGTGCCCGAGGCGTACGGCGGATCGGGCGTCGACGACTTCCGGTTCAACACCGTGGTCTCCGAGGAGATCTGCCGCGCCGGGGCCAGCGGACTGGGGTTCACGCTGCAGAACGACGTCATCGCGCCCTATCTGGTGCGGCTGACCACCGAGGAGCAGAAGCGCAGGTGGCTGCCGGGCTTCGCGTCGGGCGAGCTGATCACCGCCATCGCCATGACCGAGCCGGGCGCGGGCAGCGACCTGCAGGCCATCAGCACCACCGCCGTCCGCGACGGCGACGAGTACGTGGTCAACGGGCAGAAGACGTTCATCACCAACGGCATCAACGCCGACCTGGTGGTCGTGGTGGTCCGCACCGACCCCGACGCCGGGGCGCACGGACTCTCCCTCCTGGCGGTCGAGCGGGGCACACCCGGCTTCGAGCGCGGCCGCAACCTGGACAAGATCGGGCTGAAGGCCCAGGACACCGCCGAACTGTCGTTCACCGACGTCCGGGTTCCGGCGTCCAACCTCATCGGCGGGGAGAACCAGGGGTTCGTCCACCTGATGGAGAACCTGCCCCAAGAGCGGTTGTCGATCGCCGTGGCGGCCACCGCCGGCGCCGAGAAGGTGCTGGCCGAGACCATCGAGTACTGCAAGGACCGCTCCGCGTTCGGCCGCCCGATCAGCAAGTTCCAGAACACCCGTTTCACGCTGGCCGAACTGTCCACCGAGGCCGACCTCGCCCGCACCTACGTCGACCGCGCGATCACGCTGCTCGACCGCGGCGAGCTGACCGTGGAGGACGCGGCCAAGGCCAAATGGTGGACCACCGAAATGGCCAATCGGCTCATCGACCGGTGCTTGCAGCTGCACGGCGGGTACGGGTACATGATGGAATACCCCGTGGCGAAGGCGTGGCAGGACGCACGGATCCAATCGATCTTCGGCGGCACGACCGAGATCATGAAGGAGATCGTGGGTCGCTCGCTGGGCCTGTAGCCACCCCCTCGACGGGTTGCGGCGAAAGGGTCACGATGAGCGGCGCGTGGGACGGCCTGATCGTCCTCGGACTCCTGATCATCCTGCTGGTGCTGGGCGTGCGCAGGCTCCGGCCGCGCATCCACATTCCGTGGGCCACCGGCGGCATCGTGGTCTGCTTCATCTTCGTCGTCCTGCTGCTGTGGGCGTGGTCCAACCGGTGAACGCGCCGCAGCCCGGCTCAGCGCCCCGGCCGGGCGCCGCCCGGTCGCCGGCCCCGCCGGGGTGCGCTGCGGACAGCGCCTACTCCGACTTCAGCGGGACCTCGAACCAGACCGCCTTGCCGTCGGGAGTGGGGCGCGATCCCCAGCGCGCGGCCAGCTGGTCGACGAGGTAGAGGCCGCGTCCGCCTTCGTCGTCGGCGCCGGCGCTGCGGATGCGCGGCAGCCGCAGG
>NZ_ANAE01000050.1 GCF_000341265.1 Nocardiopsis prasina DSM 43845
CGCTGGGCTGGGCGGACTCGGATTCGTCCTCGGCCCCGTCCAGCAGGTCCGACCAGTCCTCGTCGAAGTCGCCGCCTTCGCCGAAGTCGCCGCCCAGCTCCAGGCCCGTGCCGGAATCGAGGACGCCCTCGTCGGTGAACTCGCGGCGGGAGGGGTGGGGGGTGGCGTGGATGACGACGTTGGTGACGATCTCCGACACCAGCAGGCACGCGAGCTCGGCCTGATCGCGGTCCATCCCCCAGTTCTTGAACGTGCTGGAGGCCAGGTGGCGGGCGTCGCCGACGGTGGGCGCCTCGGCGATGAACCAGCCCTCCTCCATGGCGAGTTCGCCGGAGTGGGTGCGCACCACCAGCAGCGCGGTGTCGTCGTCGATCTCGCCGGGGACGGCGTCGACCGCCGTATGGGCGATCTGCTCGACGTCCTTGTCGGCGACCTCGCCTACGCGCCCGCGCAGCTGCTCCAGCGAACGCTGCACGTCGACGGTTCCGCCGATGGGGCGCCGGTCGACCAGCCCGTCGGTGTAGAGCAGCAGCGTGGCGCCGGCGGGGAGTTCGAGGTCGGCCTGGTGGTAGACGGCGTCGTCGAAGGGGGCGCCGCGCAGTTTGACGCCGAGCAGGGTGTCGGAGACCTCTAGGGCGAGTTCCTCGACGCCGGTGTCGCAGATCAGCAGCGGCGCCTGATGGCCGGCGTTGGCGTAGGACAGCCGCCGCGACCAGGCGTCGTAGACCATGTACAGGCAGCTGACGCTGGGGACCCAGGTGCCGCCGGAGTCGTCGGGGCGGCCCAGCCGACGCACCCATTCGTCCAGTTCGCGCAGGATGTCGGCCGGTTCGCGGTCGGCCTGGGCGAAAGCGCGCAGCGCGGCGCGGAGCTGGCCCATGACCGCCGCGGCATGCGGTCCGCGGCCTTCGACATCGCCGATGACGATGCCCACGCGCCCGGCCGAGAGCGGGATGACGTCGTAGAAGTCGCCCCCGACCTGGGTCTGGATACCGTGCCCGTGCGCTTCCAGCGGCTTGGCCGGCACGTAGCGATGGGCGATGGACAACCCGTCGAACGGCGGGAACGTGCGGGGCAGGAGGCTGTGCTGGAACGCCAGCGCGGTGCTGCGCTCCTCCTCGAAGAGGCGCGCGTTGTCGATGGCCAGGGCCACCCGCGAGGACAGCGCGCCCACGAGGTCGCGGTCGAAGGCGCCGTAACGGGTCTTCTGGCGCGGGGACAGCCGCGACAGCGCGAGCGTGAGCACGCCCAGGAGTTCGCCGCGGGCCCGCAGCGGCGCCGCGATCGCCGAGGTCACCCCCACCTGCTCGGCCACGCGGGCCGAACGCCGGTCGTCGTGGCCGGCGGCTCCGGCGTAGTCGCCGACCAGTACGGTCTCCATGCGCCGCATCGCGGTGTAGACGAAGTGGCGGTCGGGGTAGCTGATCTCGTCGCCGACGTCGAACCAGGTGCCCGGCGGCGGCGTCCACCCCTCGGCGTGCACGGAGATGCGGCGGACGAGCCGGTCGTGGTCGAAGAGGTCGATGAAGCAGTGGTCGGCGAACTGCGGAACGAGGATCTCGGCGACGGCTTTCATCGTGGAGTCGAACTCCAATGAGCCGGCCAGGCGGCTGCCGACCCGCTCCAGGATGCCGTAGAGGTCCTCGACGCGGCCGCTGCGCAGCGCTTCGCCGGCGAAGACCGTGAATCCCCGGACCGCGCCGGAGGCGTCCTTCATCGGAACGGCGTTGACGCGCACGTGCAGCCACCCGGCGTCGGGGCGCTTGACGGCGAAGGTGCCGTCCCAGGTGTCGCCCTGCAGCGCGCGGCGGGAGAGCTGGTTGGCGCGCTCGAGGTCGGTCTCCTGGATACCCAGGTCCGCGAGTGTGACGCAGCGCGGGTCGGTGTCGTCGACGAGACCGAACAGCTCGCGCGCGAAGGGGTTGATGTAACGCAGACGACTGGCGCGGTCGGACACGAGGACGGCGATCTGCGCCTGCTCGAAGACCGCGTCCCCGGTGAGGGCGTCGTCGTCGTAGAAGGCTTCCCCCCGTCGGTTCATTCAGCCGCCACCTCGACCTCGCCGGTCGCGGTCACGATGCCGCGCCGTACGGTCCGCTCTGTCCGGGCGCGGTCGCTGCGATCGCGCCGCTGACCGCGCGCCATGAGCCGAGCATAGCCCCACTGCCACGGTATCTGCAGTGCGACGTGACATTTCGGCCCCTGTGCCCGCGGGTGCGCGGGAAGCGGAGGGTATGCTCAGGGTTTGGTGACGAATACGTGGCTGGCGATCTGCCGGGACAGTTCGCTGGGCTCGCCATCCTTGCCGCTACCACCAATCACCTGTACGCCGTTGTCCGTCTCGACGAGGAAGACTTCCTGCTCGGGTTGTACCCCGGCACGTTTGAGATCGAGCATGATCTCGGGATCACTCTGCAGCTGCTCGCTGATGCGCCGCACCTTCACCCTGCTCTCGGTCCCGTTGGCGACGTCGAGCATCGGCACGATCGACTCGCCGGAGAAGGGCTCGGGGGCGTAGTCGGCCAGGCCCAGCTCCTCCAGGGCGGGGATGGGGTTTCCGTGCGGGCATACCGAAGGCGCGTTGAGCAGCCGCACCAGGCGCTCCTCGACCGCTTCGGAGATGACGTGCTCCCACCGGCAGGCCTCGACGTGCACGTCCTCCCAAGGCAGGCCGATGACGTCGACGAGCAGGCGCTCGGCCAGGCGGTGCTTGCGCATGACGAGGGTGGCCAACCGGTTCCCCTCGTCGGTCATCGCGAGATGGCGGTCGTTCTCGACGCGCAGCAACCCGTCGCGCTCCATGCGTGCGACGGTCTGGCTGACCGTGGGACCGCTCTGCTGGAGGCGCTCGGCGATGCGCGCCCGCAGGGGCACGATGCCTTCCTCCTCCAGCTCGAAAATCGTGCGGAGGTACATCTCCGTTGTGTCGATAAGCCCGTGTGCGGTCAAGGCTCCCCTCCCCTCATGGGCCGTCGAGAGTCGACGACGGCAGACTCTCAACACAGACCGGCCGCACGGGATTCCGGTCGCCCTCCAGGAACCCTGCCCGGACGAGGAACCGACCGCTGCGCCCTGGCCGCGGAAGCGGCCACCGATTGCCCATCATCATACCCCGGCGACGGACAACCCACTTCGCCGCAATGTGCCGAACACCACAGCCCCGCGGCGGCCGAAGCACCGCTGCTGCGGATTCGGCGACCCGTGCCTCCGCGCCCGCGGGCTCCCTCGGGGAAACCCGCGCCGGTCCGCGTTGGCCGGTTCAGCTTACGGCGACAGCCGGTCCAGCTCCCAAACGCCCTCGGCCGGCTCCCCGGAAGCGAGCAGATAGCGGAACCGGTCGTGCATGCGGTCGGCGCGGCCCTGCCAGAACTCGACCTCCTCGACCCGGATGCGGTAGCCGCCCCAGTAGGCGGGCCGCGGGATCTCCTCGCCGTCCGGCCACATGCCGGCGAAGTCGGCGTAATGCGCTTCCAGGTCGGCGCGGCCGGCCACTCGGGCCGACTGGTGCTCGCTGGCCCATGCGCCGATCTGCGAACCCCGCGGACGGGAACGGAAGTAGGCGTCGTTCTCGGCGTCGGTGAGCGGTTCGGCGCGGCCCGAAACCTGGACCTGGCGGCGGATCGCGTGCCAGGGGAACACCGAAGCGATCCGCGGCTCCGCCGACAGCGCCCGGCCTTTGCGGGAGCCGGAGTTGGTGAAGAACCGCAGGCCGGAACGGTCGTATCCCTTGAGCAGGACGGTTCGTGCCCGGGGGGCGCCGTTCGGCTCGACCGTGGCCACGACCATGGCGTTGGGTTCGCTGACCCCCGACCTGTGCGCCTGTGTGAACCATGTGTGAAACTGGTCCATGGGGTGGGGGGCCAATTCGGCCCTGCGCAGCGGCTGACCCCCGTAGGGCTGCCGCAGTTCCGCCGGATCGCTGTCGTCCACAGTGGAGCATCCTCACACGCCCCGCGGGGTAGGCGCCAGCGGTACAACCGCCCGGCCGGTGACACCGCGCGTGCCACCGGTATCCGACCCGACGGCCCCGCCCGCGTGCGGGCGCAGGGGATCGCGACAATACGGAGGAAACCGGTATGTCGGACTTCAAACCCGGGCTCGAAGGAGTCCTGGCGTTCGAGACCGCGATCGCCGAACCCGACAAGGAGGGCGGCGCCCTCCGCTACCGCGGTGTCGACATCGAGAACCTGGTGGGCCAGACGGCCTTCGGGCGCGTCTGGGGACTGCTGGTCGACGACAGCTTCTCCCCCGGACTCCCGTTCGCCGAACCGGTGGCCAAGGTCGTACGCAGCGGCGACATCCGTGTCGACGTGCAGAGTTCACTGGCCTCGCTGGCGCCGCTGTGGGGATTCCGGCCGCTGCTGGACATCGGCGACGACCAGGCCCGCGACGACGCCGCCCGGGCCGCTTCGGCCGCACTGTCGCTCACCGCCCAGTCGGCGCGCGGCGAGCTGCCCGAGGTGCCCCGCGCCCGCATCGAAGAGGGCGCCTCCGTCGTCGAGCGCTTCATGATCCAGCTGCGCGGCGATCCGGACCCGCGCCACGTCAAGGCCGTGGACGCCTACTGGACGTCGGCCGCCGAGCACGGCATGAACGCCTCGACTTTCACCGCACGCGTCATCGCCTCCACCGGCGCCGACGTCGCCGCCGCCCTTTCGGGCGCCGTGGGGGCCATGTCCGGACCGCTGCACGGCGGCGCCCCGGCGCGCGTGCTGCACATGCTCGACGAGACCGAGCGCATCGGGGACGCCCGGACCTACGTCGCGCGCGCGCTGGACCGGGGCGAGCGCCTGATGGGCTTCGGGCACCGCGTCTACCGAGCCGAGGACCCGCGCGCCCGGGTGCTGCGCCGCACCGCCCAGGAGCTGGACGCGCCGCGCTACGAAGTCGCCGCGGCGTTGGAGAACGCCGCGCTGGAGGAACTGCACGCCCGCAAGCCCGACCGGGTGCTGGCGACCAACGTCGAGTACTGGGCCGCGGTCGTGCTGGATTTCGCCGACGTCCCCACCGAGATGTTCACGTCGATGTTCACCTGCGCCCGCACCGCCGGGTGGGCGGCCCACATCCTGGAGCAGAAGCGCACCGGCCGCCTGGTGCGCCCCAGCGCCCGGTACACCGGCCCGGCCTCCCGCAGCATCGGCGACGTCCCGGGTGCCCGGGAGGCGCTGGAGCAGGGCGTGTAGACGGACGCGCCGGGCGGGCGCCGGCGGGTGCGGGCACCGCTCACGGTCCGGTTCCGGAGCGGTCGGCCGACTCGTGCGGCACGTCGGCGAGCGCGCGCAGGCGGTCCAGGTGCTTCCAGTGCTCGGTGACGGCGGCGCGGCCGGTGCCGGTGAGTTCGACCCAGGTGCGCGCGCGCCGGCCCGCTCCGGTCTTGGTGACCGCGATGTAGCCGGCCTGCTCCAACTTTGCCAGGTGGCTGGACAGGTTGCCCTTGGTCAGCCCGGACAGGTTCTGCAGGAATACGAAGTCGGACCCGTCGACCGAGTGCAGCGCGGTGGTGAGCAGCAGGCGCGCCGGCTCGTGGATGACCCGGTCGAGGCCGCCGGCGGCCTCGTAGGCGTCGGAACCGGTCATCGTCGCGCCTCCCGGACGCCGCGCATGGTGCGCGCCAGGGAGCGGTGGTCCAGCACACCGCCCACCAGGAATGCCGCGCCGAAGACCCACGAGAGGCTGGCCGTGGCGAGGTCGGACCGGTTCAGGGGATGGTCCCCGCCGGTCCACAGTCCTACGGGCACGAGAGCGCACGCGGCCAGAACCGCACAGATCGCGCACCAATGGCGGATCAGGCGCAGGTCCCGCCAGCGGCCCCGCACCGCCGAGGGGATCCAGCTCATCACCGACATCGTGGCCGCCGCCTGCAGGCCAGTCAGCCACACCGCATTCTGCCCGTCGAGCGCCTGCGTGTACTTCAGGGCGATGCCCACGGCGGTGAACACCGCCAGAGCCGCGATGACCGCCAGGGTCTTAGCGGCCATGTCATCGCTGCGCACCCGGCCGAAGTTCCGCTGGTAGTAGCGGGTGATCGGCACCTGGGCGACCAGTGCCAGGGCCAGGAAGGGCAAGGTCACCAGCGAGAAGCCGGCCAGATTCAGCGTGCCCGCGACGATCAGGGCTCCGCCCATGGGCAGCAGGATCAGGCCGCGCAGCGAATTGAAGTTGGCGGCCACGGCGACCGCCTGCTGCATGCGTGCCGATCCGGGGTCGGAAGCCATCGGCCCTCCACTAAAGGTTTGCACAGCAAACTCAACAGGCTCCGATCCTAGGCCGCCGCCGTGAGGTTTGCAAGGCAGACCTTTGACCCGGGAGCCGGCCCCGACCCGGCCAGGGCCACGGCCGCGCAGCAGACCGCGGCCGCCGGCCCGCCGCGCCCCGACCGCCGCTCTCGCTGCGGAAACACCGCTAACCCGCCCCCCTCGCCTGCGGTGCGACGTCGCCAGCCACTACCCTGGCGCAGGTGACCGACATTCAGATTCCCGCGAACTTGCTGCCCAGCGACGGCCGCTTCGGCTGCGGCCCGTCGAAGGTCCGCCCCGAGCAACTGTCCTCCCTCGCGTCGTCCGGCTCCGGCTACATGGGGACCTCGCACCGGCAGAAGCCGGTCAAGTCCTTGGTGGGGCGGGTGCGATCCGGGCTGGCGCAGCTCTTCGACCTGCCCGAGGGATACGAGGTGATCGTCGGCAACGGCGGCACCACCGCGTTCTGGGACACCGCGGCCCACGCGCTGCTGCGCAACAAGTCCCAGCACCTGTCCTTCGGCGAGTTCTCCTCGAAGTTCGTCAAGGTGGCCCAGGGCGCACCGTGGCTCGACGAGCCGAGCGTCCTCAGCACCGACCCCGGCACACACGGCGAGCCGGTGGCCGAAGCCGGTGTGGACGCCTACGCGCTGACCCACAACGAGACCTCCACCGGTGTCGCCATGCCCATCCGGCGGGTTCCCGGCGCCGATGACGACTCGCTGGTGCTCGTCGACGCCACCAGCGGAGCCGGCGGCCTCCCGGTGGACATCGCCGAGACCGACGTCTACTACTTCGCTCCGCAGAAGTGCTTCGCCGCCGACGGCGGGCTGTGGATCGCCGTCATGTCGCCCAAGGCGCTGGCCCGGGTCGACGAGATCGCCCGGAGCGGGCGCTACATCCCCGAGTTCTTCTCGCTGACCACCGCGGTCGACAACTCCCGCAAGGAGCAGACCTACAACACGCCGGCCGTCGCCACGCTGATGCTGCTCGCCGACCAGGTCGAGTGGATGAACGCGCAGGGCGGCATGGAGTGGACGGTCGGCCGCACCGCGGAGTCCTCGTCGATCCTCTACTCCTGGGCCGAGAAGACCGACTACGCCAGCCCGTTCGTCGCCGAGCCGGCGCAGCGGTCCCAGGTCGTGGGCACGATCGACTTCGCCGAGAGCATCGACGCCGCCGCCGTGGCCTCCACCCTGCGCGCCAACGGCATCGTCGACACCGAGCCCTACCGCAAGCTGGGCCGCAACCAGCTGCGCATCGGCATGTTCCCGGCGATCGAGCCCGCCGACGTGCGCACGCTGACGGAGTCCATCGAGTACGTGGTGGGCAAGCTGTCGTAGCAGCCCCGCCCCGGCCCGCACCGGCCCCGACCGCCGGGCGGCGACGGGCCGGGTTCGCGCATCCGGGCGCGGAACGGTACACATGATGGCCTGCACGGACGCGCAGTCCGGGCAGGCCATCACTTGCGAGCGGGTGCACCGCGCCGATGCGGGCATCCAGGGACGGAAAGCGGCTGTGCGCAGAAACAAGCAGGAGCCCGAACTCACGATCGTCTCCCACCGGGGCGCCTCGGGGCACCGCCCCGAACACACGCTGGCCTCCTACGAGCTGGGGGCGCGGTTCGGCGGCGACTTCATGGAGATCGACCTGGTCGCCACGGCCGACGGGGTACTGGTGGCCCGGCACGAGCCCGAGATCGGCGATACGACGGACGTGGCCGACCGGCCCGAGTTCGCGGACCGGCGAACCACCCGCACGATCGACGGCCGCGAGTACACCGGCTGGTTCGTCCACGACTTCACGCTGGACGAGATCAAGACGCTGCGCGCCACCGAGCGCATCCCCGACGTCCGCCCCGACAACGCCGCGCACGACGGCGCCTACGCGATCCCCACGCTGCAGGAGATCATCGACCTGGCCCGGCGGATGACCGGGGAGCTGGGGCGGCGCGTCGGCGTCTACCCCGAGACCAAGCACCCCGCTTACCACACCGGGCTCGGCCTGGACCTGGAGCCGCCGCTGGTGGCGGCCCTGCTGGACAACGGACTGACCGGGGCCGAACCCGAACTGCCGGTGTTCCTGCAGTCCTTCGAAAGCGAGAGCCTGCGCAGGCTCGTCGACGCCGGGGTGCCGCGCGTGTTCCTGATGGGCACCGAAGACCACTGGAAGCCCTACCTGACCCCCGACGGCCTCGCCGGGGTCGCGGAGTTCGCCGAAGCCGTCGGGCCGGCGAAGGCCCTGGTGATCCCGCGCGACGAGGACGACAACCTGGGCGATCCCACCCCGCTGGTCGAGGACGCCCACGGGGCCGGCCTGGCCGTGCACCCCTGGACCTTCCGCAGCGAGAACCGCTTCCTTCCCGCGGACCTGCGCAGCGGCGGCGAGCCCGGCGACTTCGGCGGCTTCGCCGCCGAGTACGGCGCGTTCTTCGCAGCCGGAGTCGACGGCGTGTTCACCGATCACTCGCGGCACGCGTTCCTGGCCCGCGAGATCTACTTCGAACAGGAGTGAGCACGGTTTCGAACCGGACTGCGGGTCCCGCTCCGCTTCCTGCGAGCGTGGCGCGCAACGTGGCGTCCTTGGACGGCGGACGGGAGTGGCTGGAGTCGCTTCCGTGCGCGCTCCGGAGCCTCCGGGACGGCTGGGGCCTGGAGCTGGGCCGCCCGTTCGAGGGCGGAACCTGCTCGTGGGTCGGGCCGG
>NZ_ANAE01000051.1 GCF_000341265.1 Nocardiopsis prasina DSM 43845
GTGTCCTTCCCGCACCGCGAGGCCCGGGGCGAAGCGGAGGCGCTGCGCTTGTGGAGCGGAGCGGGCGCGATCCGGCTGCTGCGTTCCAACCCGGACGGATTCGGGCTGCTGCTGGAGACCTGCGAGCCCGGCTCCACGCTGCGCGACGCGGCGGGCGAGCCCGAGGACCTGCTCACCGCGGGGCTGGAGGTGCTCGCGCAGCTGTGGAGTGAGCGCCCCGACCCCGCGTCGGCACTGGAGCCGCTGCACGCCGTCACCGGCGACTGGGCCGGGCTGGTGGCCGAGCGCTGGCCGCGCCTGCGCCCCGGCGCCGACCCGCACCTGGTGCGCACCGCGATCGGGCTTCTGGAGTCGCTGCCGCGCACGGCCGAGCGCAGCGTGGTGCTGCACGGCGACTTCAATCCGGGCAACGTCCTCTCGGCACGGCGTTCGCCGTGGCTGGCGATCGACCCCAAGCCGATGGTGGGCGATCCGGGGTACGACGTGTGGCCGCTGATCATGCAGCTCGACTCCCCGATGCGGCTGATCGAACCCGGACCGGTCCTGCGCCGCCGCTTCGGGCTGGCCGCCGAGATCCTCGGCGAACCCGCCGAACGGCTGTCGGCCTGGTCGGCGGCGCGTGCTGTCGAATCGGCCTTCGACCGCTACAACATCGGCGACCGCAGGGCGGGTGACGCCGAGCTCGACCAGGCGGCGGTGCTGGCGGACGCGGCGGGCCTGTAAGGACCGGCGGCACGGCACCGGACGGAACGGGGCCGCCCGGTGCCGTGTGGAGCGCTGCACGTGCTTGTGGGTTTCGGATCGCGAGACCGGCGGAATCCGACGTTTCATCCATGATTTCCACACCAGCGACATAACTCGTGAGCTGCACAAACAGACATCAGGACATAGTTATCCACAAGTTTCGCGAAAGCCTGTGGACACTCCGTCGGCGCTTGTGGACGGAACCCGCTCTCCACAGAGCGCCAGCGCGCTCTCCCCGCAGTCGCTCCGGGCACGAACGGCTACTGCGCGTGCACAGCCGCAGCGACGCCGGAACCGCCCCGCCGGCCCCGGTCAGCCGCGGCGCGCCAGGAGGGTGACGGCCGCGATCACCAGCGCTGCCACGCCGACACCGGTCCAGATCAGCGTGGCCGCGGTGGTGTCGGAGGACTCGCTCTCCCCGGCGCCCCCTCCGGTGCCGCCCGCGGCGTCTCCGCCGCCGGCCGCGCCGTCCTCCGGGTCCGCGGCGGGCAGGTCCAGCGGGACGCTCCACACCGGGCTGTCCGGGCCCTCCGTGCCCGCGAGGAGCGCGCCGCCGTCATGGGAGAAGGCAAGCGACTCCCCCTGGTCGGACTCCGGCAGCGACACGCGGTCGACGACGCGGCCGCCGACGCCGTCCGAGGCGTCGCGCACGCTCGCCGACCAGTAGGTGCGCACCGCGTAGTGGGCGCCGTCGGGGGAGAAGGCGGCGTCGGTGGCGTACAGCGGAGCGGAGTCCACCCGGGTGAGGGTGTTGGCGCCCTCGGGGTCCAGCCGCTCCGGCGCCGCGTAGACACCGCCGGCGACCTCTTTGCTGACGATGTGGATGCGGCCGTCGCGCGGATCGACCATCATCGCCTCCGCGTCCCGGCCGCCGTCCTCGTAGACGAAGGTGTAGGTGCGCGCCCGGATCGTCTGATCGGTGAGGTCGCGCGGCTCGGGCAGCCGGTAGACGCGGATGTCGGGCCAACCGCCCTGGAAGTTGTCGCCGATGTCGCCGACGTAGATCGCGGGCTCGCCGTCCTCCCCGGGCCCCACCGAGACCGCCTCCCAGTCGCGGGCTTCGACCCCCTCGCCGGCCAGGGCCACCGTCGCCAGGGTCCGCCCCTGCTCGTCGACGGCGTAGATCTCGGGGCCGTAGTCGCCGCTGTCGTTGTGCGTCCAGTAGACGCCGTCGTGCCGGCTGGAGGCGGCCAGGCCGCTGGACTCCCGGATGCGCTCGTCGGAGATCCGAAACAGCGGGTCGGCGGACCCGTGCGCGCGGCCGCCGTCCGAC
>NZ_ANAE01000052.1 GCF_000341265.1 Nocardiopsis prasina DSM 43845
CGGGACCGCGAGTGCGGCGCTTCTCCTCATATCGGCAATCCTGCCATTCTCGGCGTGCCCGCATAGCTTGCGAACCTCGCCGTCTGGGCATGCTTCGCATACATACGCGCGTGAGCGGAAGGATGACCGTATGCGGATCGTCGCCTGCCTCAACGGGGACCGTCGCCCCGAAGCGCATCCCGCGCTGCCCGTCTCGTCCGAGCAGGTCGTCGCCGAGGCGCGCGCGGCGGTGGAAGCCGGAGCCGACGAGATCCACGTGCACCCGCGCGACGGTGCGGGCGCGGAGTCGCTGGAGCCGCAGGCGGTCGCGCCGCTGCTGCGGCTGCTGCGCGCCG
>NZ_ANAE01000053.1 GCF_000341265.1 Nocardiopsis prasina DSM 43845
GAACCCGATCCCGTGCGCCGCTACGATCTGGTGCAACGCTGGAGCGCCCTGCCCGACTCGGCGGCGGTGAACTTGCACGAGCCCGGATCGGTCGAGGTCTGCCGACTGCTGATCGACCGCCGGGTCGGCGTCGAAGCCGGGGTGTGGACGCCCGAAGCCGCGCGGATCCTGGTCGCCTCCGGTCTGGCCGAGGAGTTCCTCCGGATCCTGGTGGAGCCGATGCAGACCGCCACCGAGGACGCGCTGGCCAACGCGTCCTCCATCGACGGCGTCCTCGACCGGGCCGGACTGGACCTGCCGCGGCTGCTGCACGGCCGCGACCGGACCGCCTGGCCGGTGCTGGAGACCGCAGTGGCCGCCGGCCGCGGCGTGCGCATCGGGCTGGAGGACACGCTGCGCGACCCGGACGGCAACCCCGCCACGGGCAACGCCGGGC
Source organism: Nocardiopsis prasina DSM 43845 (assembly GCF_000341265.1). Taxonomy (GTDB): domain Bacteria; phylum Actinomycetota; class Actinomycetes; order Streptosporangiales; family Streptosporangiaceae; genus Nocardiopsis; species Nocardiopsis prasina. The sequence goes on from NZ_ANAE01000053.1 coordinate 437, forward strand.
TGGTGGAGCTGGCCCTGGCGCGCACGTCGGCGGCGGCGTAGGGCCGGCGGCACCGGCCCGGGTTCCGGCGTCCGGCGGCGATACGGCGCCCGCCCCGCCGGGCGGGTCCCGTGTGCGCTCGCCGGGCGAGCCGCGCCCCGTCACCGCACCCGTGCGGCGGCCCGCTCCGAACCGTTCCCGGAGGGTGCCTCGGGTCTCAGCCGATCAGGGCGCCGGCGACGACGATCAGCACAATGGCACCGAGCACCGTCGGCAGCAGCCAGCGCTGCTTCCGGTTGTTGGTGAGCATGCTCATGGTGGTTCGGCCTTACTCGCGTCGTTCCGGGGCGGGATCGCCGCGTCCGGATGCGGGGTGCGGACATCCCCGCCGTTCCCCCGACCCGTGGGCGGTTCGGGCGGTTTTCAGCCTAGTTCCCAGGTGGTCAGGGTCTGGTACCGGGGCCGCCGGGGGTGGTGGCTGCGGACCAGGTGGATCTCGCCGACGGTCCAGAACGGGGTGGCCAGGGCGCTGAGGCCGTACCGCAGCGCCGTCATGTCGGTGGGCGGACGGCGGGTGGCCAGGGTCAGATGCGGCACGAACGGGCGGCGGTCGACCTTGAGGCCGGCTTTTCGGGCGGCTTTGCGCAGGCGGTCGGCCAGGAGGGTCACGGCGCCGACGTCGCCTTCGAGCCCGGCCCACAGCACCGTCGCCTGCTCGGTGTCGCCCGGGAACGTGCCGCCGCCGCGCACGGCGACCTCCGGGCTCTCGCTCCGGGCGGCCGCGGCGGCGAGTCTGCGCCGCACCTGCGGCAGCTCCTGCTCACCGACCTCGCCCAAAAACAGCAGTGTGAAGTGCCACTCCTCGGGGGCGCGCCAGCGCAGCCCCTGACCCAGGCGCGGCCGTGCACCGGGATCACCGCCCCGGTCGGCGGTGTCCAGCGCACCGCCGGCGACGTCGAGCCGGTCGGCGGCGCTGAGCGCACCCGCTACGCGCCCCACCTCGTCCAGGACCTCCTGCGGCGGGTATACCGCTACGAACAGCCTCATGCACCACCCCGCATCGTCGTCCTTCCCGATGATCGTGCGCAGAAGCATGCCAGCGGGCACAGCCGCGCGGTAGGGGCTTCCGCGGACCGCCGCCCGCAGGCGCGCACCGACGCACAGGCGCCGGCCGGCGCCGGGTCAGCCGGTCCCGTCGGCACCGCCGGTGCGCGCAGGACGTGCCGTGACGTCCACGAACGGGCGCCGCAACGCGAGTCGAACCCGAACCCGCAGGCTGCGGGCCAGCACGAGTGCCACGACGACGACCACGAGCACGCTCACCGCCGAGCCCACTCCCAGGCTGGCACGCGGGCCGAACGCGTCGGCCAGGAATCCGACGATCGGGGCGCCGATCGGCGCCACACCCAGGAACACGAGCATGTAGATGCTCATCACCCGGCCGCGCATCTGCGGCTCCACACTGAGTTGGAACGTCGCGTTCAGCGAGGTCGTGAAGGTCATGAACGACACGCCCATGACGACCAGCGCGGCCACGAACCAGCCGTAGCTCGGCGCTGCCGCGGCCACCCCTTGGAGCACGCCGAACGCCAGTGCGCCGCTGAGCACGATGCGCAACCGCGGCCGCTCCCGGCGCGCGGCGACCAGGGCCCCCGCGAGGGCGCCGACCGCCAGCGCCGCGGCCGCGGTGCCGAAGGCGGCGGCTCCCGTCTCGAAGACGTTGTTGGTCATCAGCGCGATCTGGTTCTGCACGTTGGCGCCGAACATCTGCACGAAGATCGTCATCACCAGCAGCAGCACCAAGTCGGGGCGGGCCAGCACGTAGCGAACGCCCTGCATGGTCTGGCCCTTGGTGCGCGGATCCCGCTCGGTCACCGCGAGTTCGCCGGGCCGCATCAGCCAGAGGCCGCCGAGGACCGCCAGGAAGGACGCGGCGTTGATCAGGAAGACGGGGCCGCTGCCGATGGCCGCGATCAGCAGACCGGCGATCGCGGGGCCGGCGACGCGGCCGAACTGGAAGCTGGCGCTGTTGAGCGCGACGGCGTTGGGCAGGTCGCGGTCGCCGACCATCTCCACGACGAAGGTCTGGCGTGCGGGGTTGTCGACCACGGTGACCAGGCCCAGGGCCAAAGCGAAGACGTAGACGTGCCACACCTGGGCGGCCCCGAGGGTGGCGAGCACGCCCAGTCCGGCGGCGAGGACGCCCATGGCGGCCTGGGTGGCGATCAGCAGGCCGCGTTTGGGGAGGCGGTCGACGAGGGTTCCGCCCCACAGGCCCAACAGCAGCATGGGCAGGAACTGCAGCGCGGTGGCCAGACCGAGGGCGACGCCGCTGCCGCCGCTGAGCTGGAGCACCAGCCAGTCCTGGGCGACGCGCTGCATCCAGGTGCCGCTGTTGGAGACCATCTGGCCGGCGGCGAAGAGCCGGTAGTTGCGGATGGCCAGGGATCGGAACATCGCGCTGCCCGGAACGGACCGGCGGCGCGGCGGCTCGCGGTCCCCGTCTCCGGGTGCGGAACCGTCACCGGGTCGCGGGCATCCGGCGGATCCGCCGGATGCGGGTTCGGCCCGGTCGGCGGAGTCCGCTCCGGGCGGGTCGGAGACGGACTCGGCTGGTCGCTCGGGCTCGCTCATGGCCTGTCGGTGCGCGCAGCCGCTTCGGCCCGCGCCCGTCCCCCCTCGGTCCTCGGTACGGCCGTGCGCCTGCGGAACGGGCGATCTAGGACTCGGCCAACCGGTCCAGGATCTCCGCCGCCCGGCGCAACGTGTCCTTCTCCTCCGGTGTCAGCTCCTTGAGGCGCCGGGCCAGCCACGCCTCGCGACGGCGCTGGTCGGCCCGGACCAGCTCCCGCCCGTCCTCGGTGATGCTGACGAGCTGGCGGCGCTGGTCCTCGGGGTGCTTGGTGCGCCGCACCAGCCCGCGTTCCTCCAGAGCCGCCACGATCCGGGTCATCGACGGCGGCTGCACCTTCTCCCGTTCGGCCAGTTCGCCCGGACTCATCTCCCCGTGGCGGGCCAGGGGGAACAGTGCCGCCCCCTGACCCAGCGACACCGACGCGTCGGGCCGCTGGGCCCGCAGCCTCCGTGCCAGTCGGCCCACGGTGACGCGCAGGACCGACGCCAGTCCGGCGTCGGTCCTGATCTGGCGGGACAGCGGAGACTTCGCCATTAGCAGAACTCATTACTTTTGCTAACAAAATCGAGCTTGGTGACCATTCCCCGGGAGCCCGGCGGCTACACCTGGCGGCCGTTCGAGGGGCCGCCCGGCGACGGGCGAGCGCCCCGTCCCCAGCCTGGTCCGACGGGGCCGGGCGCAGCGGTCGGCGCACCCGCCTGCGCCCGGCCCCGGGTCAGCGGGTCAGCGGATCACAGGCCCAGCATCTGCTCGATCGGCCCCAGCGCGAAGTACACCGCGAAGGCGACCGCGACGATCCACAGCAGGGGGTGGATGTCGCGGATCCGGCCCTGGACGATTTTGATGATCGTGTAGCTGATGAACCCGACACCGATGCCGTTGGCGATCGAGTAGGTGAAGGGCATCATCACGATGGTGAGGAACGCCGGGATCCCGATCGCGTAGTCGGAGAAGGGGATCCGGGTGATCTGGGTGACCATCATGAAGCCGACGATGATGAGCACCGGTGTGGCGGCCTCGAACGGCACCAGCTGCACCAGCGGCGAGAACAGCGTCGCGACCAGGAAGAGCGCTCCGGTGACGACGGGGGCGATACCGGTGCGCGCCCCTTCGCCCACACCCGCCGCGGACTCCGCGAACACCGTGTTCACCGAGGAAGGGGCGAGACCGCCGCCGATGGTGCCGAGCGAGTCGACGATCAGCACCTCGCGGGCGCGCGGCACGTTGCCGTCCTCGTCGAGCAGGCCGGCCTGGCCGGCGACGCCCACCATGGTGCCCATCGTGTCGAAGAAGTCCGCCAGCAGCAGCGTGAAGATCAGCAGGATGACCGCTACGGTTCCGGCGTTGGCGAAGCTGCCGAACAGGTTGAACCGCCCGATCAGGCTGAAGTCCGGCAGGGAGACCACGTCGCCGAACGACGTGGGCAGCGACGGGACGGTCAGCGACCAGCCTGCGGGGTTCCCGCCGCTCGTACCGTCGTCCATGGGCCCGATGTGCGCGACGGTCTCGATGACGATCGCTACGACGGTGGCCACGACGATCCCCAGCAGCATGGCTCCGCGCACCCGGTTCACGATGAGCGCGATGGTCAGCACCAGGCCGATGACGAACACGAGGACGGGCCATCCGGCCAGGGACCCGCCGTCGCCCAGCTGGACCGGAACGGTCGAGTCGGCGGCGTCGGGCACGCGCCGGACGAAGCCGGCGTTGACGAAGCCCACCAGCGCCAGGAACATGCCCACGCCCACCGCGATGGCGGTCTTCAGCTCGGGCGGAATGGCCCGGAACACGGCGGTGCGGAACCCGGTCAGTACCAGCACGAGCAGGACGACGCCTTCGAGGATCAGCACGCCCATCGCATCGGCCCAGGTCATCTGCGGCGCCAGTGAGTAGGCGACGAGGACGTTGAGCCCCATGCCCGTCGCCAGCGCCAGCGGGTAGCGGCTGGCGACTCCC
>NZ_ANAE01000054.1 GCF_000341265.1 Nocardiopsis prasina DSM 43845
ACCGCCGACCAGAGCCGTGGTGGCCGCCACCTGGGTGACGCCCAGCGTCTCGCCGTTCATGTCCTCGGCGGTACCGATGATCAGCGGGTTGAGGACGATGATGTAGGCCATGGCGAAGAACGTCGCCAGGCCGCCGCGGAGCTCGCGGGGGAAGGTCGACCCGCGCTCGCGGACGTGGAAGTAGCGGTCGAGGCGGCCGGCTAGCCCGCTCGGACGCTCGGAGTGCCGGTCCTCACCGGGCTGGGGCGTTGCGTTCACTCGTTCGACCTTGGCAGACGGGGATCGGGGTACCGGGTCAGACTAGTTGCAGCTTCGCACGAATCCGCACGCGGGCGAACGCACAGACGTCGTATGATTCTACGAATACGTCCTCGGCTAGGCTGAAGCCGTGCGCCGTTCCCGCAAGCCCGACCCCGAGGTCATGGAGAGCGACTACCGCCTCCCCACGGCCCTGGGCACGGCCGCCTGGGCCGCGGCCCTGATCGCACTCCTGGCCATGGGCGACGACCTGGCCGAACAGGACCGCTGGTGGCGCTGGGTCTGCCTGACCGGAGCGGCCTTGGGCGTGTTCGGCTTCCTCTACATCCCCCGCCACCTCCGCAACAGCCGCGGCGCCGGCGCGCCGCAGGAACCGGAGCACTCCGAGGACGAGGACGCCGGCGGCGGCCC
>NZ_ANAE01000055.1 GCF_000341265.1 Nocardiopsis prasina DSM 43845
CGGGGCTCGCCCCGACCCCCGGGAACGCACATGTCACGGGCGCGGCTGCCCGATAATGGGCGCGTGTCTGATTCGTTTCGCCCGTTTCCGCACGCGCTCGCCGACCGGCTCCGCAAGACGCTGATCGACGCCGACTACACCGTCTCCGGCGTGCGCGACCGGCTCGGCGACATGGCTTCGCGTGCGCTGGCGCGCGAGCAGCTGACTCCCGCCCTGCGCGCGACGGGCGGCGAGGAGCGGCTCGGTGTGCTGCTGCGCCTGTGGTGGCTGCAGGAGC
>NZ_ANAE01000056.1 GCF_000341265.1 Nocardiopsis prasina DSM 43845
ACCGTGCTGCCGATCGACGACCTCGCCGACGCCGGCCTGGTCACCGTCACCGACGACGGCGTCCGCGCACGGGTGCACCTGGCCCCCTGGGAGATGGAGGAGGGCCGCCCGGGTTTCGTCGTCTCCGACCCCACCGTGCGCCCCGGCCAGGGCACGCCGCGGTCCGACCACGTCGTCGGCGCGGGCGGCGCGTCGGCGAGCCTGTCCCAGCTTCTGGTCGACGGCCCGTTCGAACGCGCACTGGACGTCGGCACCGGCTGCGGCGTCCAAGGGCTGCACCTGGCCTCGCGGGCGGCGGAAGTGGTGGCCACCGACGTCAACCCGCGCGCCCTGCGCCTGTCCGAGATCACCTGGGCCCTGTCGGACGTACCCCACGTGCGGCCGCGCCAGGGGTCGCTGTACGAACCCGTCGCCGACGAGCGCTACGACCTGATCGCGTGCAACCCGCCGTTCGTGATCACCCCCGACGCCCGCTACACCTACCGCGAATCCGGCCTGGCCGGCGACGCCGTATGCGCCGACCTGGTGCGGCGGGCGCCGGGCCACCTCACCGACGGCGGCTGGTGCCAGATCCTGGCCAACTGGCTGCATGTGGAGGGCGAGGACTGGCGCGACCGCGTCGGCGAGTGGGTTGCGGGCACCGGGTGTTCGGGATGGGTCGTCCAGCGCGACGTGCAGGACCCCGCCGAGTACGTCGAGCTGTGGCTCCGGGATTCCTGCGAAGTGGGAAGCCCCGAGTACACCCGGCGCTACGACGCCTGGCTGGACTATTTCGAGCGGGAGGCCGTCCAGGGCATCGGGTTCGGCTGGATCAGCCTGCGCAACGACGTCGCCCAGGACGCGGCGGTGCGTGTGGAGGAGTTCCGCCACGAGATCGAGCAGCCGGTGGGGCGCTACCTGCCCGAGATCGTCGACGGCGCCATGACCGCCAACCGGCTGACCGACGCGGCGCTGCTGTCGGCGCACGTGGCGCTGGCGCCCGACGTGGTCGAGGAGCGCATCGCGGTACCGGGCGCCCCCGACCCCGAGAGCATCCTGCTGCGCCAGCGCGGCGGCCTGCGACGGGTGGCCCAGGTCGGCACGATCGAGGCCGCGCTGGCCAGCGTGTGCGACGGCACCATGCCGGTCGGGCCGCTGCTGGACGCGATCGCCGAGCTCACCGACCGCGAAGCGGGCGAAATCCGCGCCCGCACCCCCGATGTGCTGCGCTCCCTGATCGCCGAGGGCTTCTTCCGCGTGGCGCGGTAGTGGCGCCGCGGCGGGCGGTCCGCGGCCCGCCCGGCTCCGCCCGCCGGGATCACTCCAGATCGGCCTCGGCCAGCAGGGTCGGAAGCGCCTTGGGGTCGCGCAGCACCGCGGCGATCAGGTGGCGCGCCTCCCAGCGGTCGGCGAGCCGGCACAGGGCCCGGGCCAGGCCGTCGGTGGTCGCCGCATGGCCGGTGGCCCCGTCGCAGTACCACTCCACGGCGGTGCCGTCCACGGTCAGCTCCTCATGGTGGACGTAGGTCAGCGGCCCGCCGGGCAGGAACGCGGCGACCTCGTCGGGCACCGCCAGCACCTCGCCCGTGGACTCGACCTCGCCGGCGATCTCCTCGCCGGCCAGCGCCAGGTCCAGCACGTCGGCCAGCGCAGCCGCAGAGTGGACGGGGGCCAGCACCGCCGGGCGCCCGGCCAGCAACGGCAGCAGG
>NZ_ANAE01000057.1 GCF_000341265.1 Nocardiopsis prasina DSM 43845
CCACGACCGCGTCGTCGGGGTCGGCCAGCACGATGGCGCCGCCCTGGACGGCGCGAACCCGTTCGGGCGGGGAGACGCGGTCGGCGTCGGCCTCGGCCAGAGCCACCCACAGTTCGCGCAGCGCCCAACGGTCGACGTGGCGGGCGGGATCGGCCATGCGCTCCAGCAGGTCGTCGGGCCCGTCGGATTCGGCCAGCAGGTCGGCCAGGCGGGAGCGGACCCCCAGCGCGGCCGCCAGCCCGCCGTCGATCCCGCTCGGAGCGGGATCGTAGAGCCCCGCAAGCACGGTGTCGGCGTCGGCGGTGCGCAGGTCGGTGGGCCGCCTTCCGTCGAGGGCGGCTCCGGTGCGCAGCCACCACGCCGTGTAGGAGGGGACGTCGACGACCTGGCCGCGCTCGCCCAGCACCCGCGCGGGTGCGGTCACGGCCTCGCGCAGGCGCCGGCCCGACAGCAGCTCCAGGGCGCGGGGCCAGCGGTCCTCGCGGACGAATTCGAGGTCGGCGACCGCCGTGAACTCGGTGACGACGGGCGGGAGGTCGGGGTCGCCCAGCCGCTCGGCGACGTCCTCGGCCCATTCGTCCACGCCGTCGAGCCCGTCCACGCGTGTTCCGCTGCCGGCGTTCTCCAGAGCGGCGCCCAGGGTCAGGTCCTCGGTACGCACCAGTGTGAAGGAGTCGAGCACGCCGACCGCGGCCAGGGCGGCCTCGCCGTAGCGCTCGACGAGGTCGGCGGCGGGGNACGAAGATCTCGCGCAGCGGGCTGGTGGGCAGCAGCAGCTCGCCGGCGACGGAGAATCCGCCCTCGTCGTCGCGCAGCGCCAGCTCGGCCAGCCACGGCGCGTCGTCCACGGTGGTGTCCGACACGGCCACGAGGTCCAGCACCGGGCCGGAGACGGACTCGGGGGAGTCGGCGTCCAGGGAGTTCTCCACGGCCGCGCGGGTCTGCGGGTCGGCCAGCACCGCCGAAGGGCCGGCTTCGACGGCG
>NZ_ANAE01000058.1 GCF_000341265.1 Nocardiopsis prasina DSM 43845
TCGGGGTGCACGATGCGCAATCCCAGCGGGGCCAGCTGCGCGGCCTCGGCGGCGCCGAAGCTGTCGGCGGCGGGCAGGAGCAGCCCCCGGGGGCCGCGCACCAGGCGGCCGTCGGCCAGCGGCACCGGAAGCGCGCCGAGTTCCCCGAGGTCGGCGCCGTTCTGCCCGGCTGCGCGCAGGGCCGCGTAGAGGCGCACCCACCAGGCGGGCTCGCGGTCGAGGTCGCCGAGCAGGTCGGCGAGCTCGGCCAGACCCAGCCGGCGCACGCGCAGCTGGGCGAGCGCCGGATGGTAGGGGTTCAGGTCGCCGGGCAGTACTGCGGCGACCACGTCGGACAGCACGGAGACGACCCCCGGGCCGCCGTCGGCGGCGACCGCGTCGCGCGGACGCACGGGTTCGCCGCCGGCGGTGCGCAGGAACGGGGTGTCCGGCAGCGTCTTGGCCGCGGCGGCGCGGAAGCGGCCGTCGAACTCGCCGCTGCCCATCGGCGACTGCGGCACGAGTTCCAGCGCGGCGCGGGCGTCGAGGCGGCAGAGCAGGTCGCAGTAGGTGTCGGCGGCTTCGACGATGAGGGCCTCGGCGGCCGGGCCGGCGGCGACGCGGCGGCGGTCGGGGCCCAGCGGGAACGTGCCGATGAGCAGCGCCGGCAGGGCGAGCGTGTCGTCGGTGGGGGTGGGCGCGTGCACCACCGCGGCGACGTCGTCGGGCAGCGGGGCGGCGCCGCCCTCGGGCGCGATCGGAACCGCCCAGGTCAGCGTCCAGTCCAGGCGGTCGCGCTCCTCGCTGGGGCGGTCGGCCTGCACCGCGGGGTCGAACCTGCCGGTGCGGGTGGGGGGGGG
>NZ_ANAE01000059.1 GCF_000341265.1 Nocardiopsis prasina DSM 43845
CCAGCGCACCGTATGGGCGTCGGAGGATCCGGAGGGCTCCTGCGCGGCCGGTGCCCCGGAGCGGGGCGCCCGGTGCTCGACGCGGGTGAGGACGTCCTCGCCGGGGCCGGGCTCGCGGGTGAGGATCCGCTCCCCGGTGTCGGTGCACACCCGGATCTCGGCGAGGTCGGCGAGCGCCAGCAGCAGCGCCGGGGTGGTGGCTTCCAGCAGTTCCCGGAGCCGCGCGGCGGCGTCGGCGTCGCGCAGCACGAGGGCGATCTCGGTGTCGTAGCCCGCCGCGGGCGCGGCGTCGGAGGCGAACGGCAGG
>NZ_ANAE01000060.1 GCF_000341265.1 Nocardiopsis prasina DSM 43845
GTGTTGGCGGCGCTGAACCGGTCGCCGCGCAGCTCCAGGCGCAGCCGTCCGGGCGTGCCGGCGCGGCGCGCCGCGTCGGCGGCGTTCTGCGCCAGTTCGACGACGGCGCGGTCGCGGTAGGCGCCGAGCGCGTAGTCCTCTTCGGCGTTGGCGTCCTCGCGGAATCTGGCGGGGGCGTCGGCCCAGCCGTCGAGGACACGCCGCCGCTGTTCGGCGGTGCCGAACGGGTCGGTGTGTGACAGGGCCATTGGGGCTCCTCCCGCATGGGTGCTGAACTACCGTACGCGACCCGCCGTCCGGTTCTCAGCCGGACAGCGCGGTGCCGCCGCAGCAGGCGCGGGAGGTCTCCCCGCGGGCCGCCGGAGCGATGGGCGCACTCGCGTGCGCTACCCGGGCGGAACAGGGATCAAAGCCCGGCGGCGCCCGTATCACCGCCGGCGGGGGGTGCGCGCTCAGGACCGGCCGGCCCCGGCCTGTCGGTCCGTGCACGGGAGCGGCGGGGGGCGGGG
>NZ_ANAE01000061.1 GCF_000341265.1 Nocardiopsis prasina DSM 43845
TACCCGGATCCGGCCGGACGGACCGGGCCGGTGTCGGGGTCAGCTGTCGGAGGAGACCAGCTCCAATTCGCTGGTGTCGTCGAAGACGATGTGGTCGTAGCCCAGCTCGTCGACGACGGGGCGCAGCGGGGCCTCGGCGGGCGCCGACCGCTGGGAGGCCTCGGAGTGCGCGCCGCATCCGTGGTCGAGAGAGACGACGCGGCCGTCGTCGGGGGCGTACTCGTTGGCGCAGACCCCGAACATCTGGCGGAACTCCCCGGCCAGCGGGGTAAGGAATCCGCAGGTGGCGCACGGGGCGGGCGCGGCGTTGGCGATGGCGCTGCGCGGGCCGCCGTCGCCGTCGTACCAGCGCTGTGCGGCGGTCTCGCGCCCGGTCTCGGACAGCACCCGGGGACGGCCGAGGCCGAGTTCCCAGACCATCTGGCGGTCCAGGCCCTCTTCCTCCAGCTCGCCATCGGGGACCTGGGCGTAGCCGGGCTTGAGTCGATCGTCGTCGTCGGCGCTGGGCAGCAGGTCGCCCACGCCGAGGTCGCCGGGGCGCAGGCGCTCCTTCCAGGGCACCCACTGCGGCGCCAGCAGCGCTTCGGATCCGGGCAGTAGGACGGCCTCGTTGACCGTCACCTTCTTGGCACGCGCGGCGCGGACCACGGTGACGGCGTAGCGCCACCCCGCGTAGGCGGGGTCGAGGCACGCGAAGAGGTGGGTGACGACGCGGTCACCCTCGACATAGGCGGAGAGGTGTTCACCTACCCACTCCGGGCGGCCGATCTCGACGGCCGCGGAGCGGGCGAGGTCGACCGCTTCGATGCATGCCTTGTCTGGTGCGGGAGAACGGCGGCTAGGGCTCACAATTCCATTTTCGCTGATAACGGGCACCAACACGACCAAGATACCGATCGATAGTCGACCGTTACGCGCCGGATGGGGCCGGGTTCGGATGGCACCGCCCACGGGAGTGGCAGGAGTCACACCCTGCGGACCGCTCCGCGCCGCGCCGACCGGGCGGGCCCGCACGGACCGGACCGGGCGGACCGGGCGGCGGGCCGCGGCGGTCGGCTGTTCAGGCCTCCAGGTCGTCGGCGACTCTGCGCAGCACCTGGGCGATCTTGGCGGCCTCGCGGCGGTCGGGATGCTTGCCTCGACGGTAGGTTCCGGACACGCCGTCGAGGAGTTTAATCAGGTCCTCTACTAGGTCCACCATCTCGTCGGGCCGCTTGCGCTGGACCTTCCCCACCGACGGGGGCGTATCCAGCAGTTCGACCTGGAGCGCCTGGGCGCCCTTGCGTCCCTCGACGACGCCGAACTCCACGCGCTGCCCCGAACGCAGCGACTCGGTTCCGCCGGGCAGCGCCGAGGAATGCACGAAGACCTCACCGCCGTCGTCGCGGGTGAGAAAGCCGAATCCCTTTTCGCTGTCGTACCACTTGACCTTGCCGGTGGGCACGGGTGACCTCACGCTCTCGCCGTCGAAGTTCGTCGAAGGAGCGGGCGGCCGCCGCACGGCGCCTCCCCCTCCTTCCCCGGGGCCCTTTCAGGCTAGTGCTCCGCACTGCCGGCAGGCGAGTGGATTAGCCCGGCAACGACTGCAACGCCCCTTTCACGTCCGGGCGGCCGACCGCAACCGGCCCCGCCTTCGGCCCTCCGCAGACCGCACCCTCCCGCCCCGACGGGAAAGGGGCCCGGATGCGGCTCTCCGGGCCCCTCTGTCGGAAGCGCTGGCCGATGCCGCTGGATGCGGAGTTGCGGGACGGGACCCGGCGCCATCGGATACACCACCGACCTCTGACGGCGCTATGCCGCTCTGCGCCCCTCGGCCGCTGCGGCCGAATCCGGACGTAGCCGTATGATTACCCGCCGCACAGCGCGCAATGCACAGAAAAACGCAGGTCAACCCGGATATTGGACAGACTTGGGGTGCACCTGACCCCACGCGGCGGCAGCTTGCCGGAACTTGGCCCGCGCGCCCCGCACCGCTCACAGCCGGGTCAACCGCAGTACGAGGTAGAGCCCGGCGGCCAGGGCCGCCAGGCGCAGGCCGACGACCCCGGTCTCCGTCAGCGACTCCCAGATGACCTGGTCCACGTAGATGTGCTCGACGCCGCTCTCCCACACCGCCATGCCCACCAGTGTGGCCAGGACGGGCACGCCCACGCCGACCGCCTTGTCCAGTCCCGTCCATACCCGGCTCAGCGCGACGACCGCCGCGCCGATCAGCCATCCCCCGGCCAGGACGCCGGCCGCCGCCGCGGCCAGATAGAGCCCGACGCCCAGCGCCTCACCGGGATGGCGCCGCAGCGCCGCCGGGAGCGCGGCCAGGGCGTCCCCGCGCCGCGCTTGCGCCGCCCCGGCGGCCGCACGGCTGCGCGCACGGACGCCGCCGCCGGTACCCGAGCGCCACGGCGGAGGCGCGCGCACCGGGCGATTGTCCGCCGGCGCCGGGGCGGCTCCCGCACGCGCCTCTGCATCAGCCGGCCCGGCCCCGTCGTCGGCGCCGTCCGCCGCTACGGGGGTGACTCCGGGGGCGCCCGGGTCGGGCCTGTCGCCGATTTCGGCGGCGAGCTCACGCGTGACCACCTCGGCCGGACGCCCGAAACCGCGCAGAACCCGGCGGACGTCGTCGGGGCTCTCCGCCCCGACCGTGGCGCAGGCGCGCTCGATCCGCGCGCGCAGGTCGGCGAGGTAGGCGGCGCGGCGCCGGGCGGGCACGGCCCCGTACGCGGCGTCGGCGACCCGCGACACGTAGTGCAGCACCAGCTGTGCGGCCTGCTCGGTCATGGCCCCATACTGCCGCACGATCACCGGCCGCCCCATGGTGTTTCGGCCGTCACCGGCTCGGCGTGCTGAATCGCGGACCGACGGAGAACCCGAAAACCACTACCGAAAGTCCTCACACGAACACGCTGTGACATGTATGAATGGGGACACCCCACCGGTCTCAGCGCGCACGACCGATACCCGTACCGGGACGCGACCGGTAATCGGACTGCCCGACGGCCCGGCGTTCCGACACACCCGACACCCGACATCCCGAACCACAGGAGGCAGCATGCCCGCCCGCGCCCTCGCCCTGGTCGGCGCCGCCCTGGCCGCGGCCGCCCTCGCTTCACCCGCACCCGCCTCCGCGCAGCCCGCCACCGCGCCGGCCGAGGCCGACGCCGGTTCGCTGGAGATCTACGCCGCCCCCGGCGTCGGCTACCACGAGATGCACGTGCCCGACGGCTGCCACACCTACGAGCGCAGCCGCACGATCACCTTCGCCGACGCCGAACCGATCGCCACCTACTACTTCTACTCCGGCCCCGACTGCACCGGAAACGTCGTCGGCGCCGGGCGCGACGACACGCAGTGGATGCCCGCGCTCGACGGCGTCGAGTCCGTGCGCATCGACTTCGAATAGCCCTGCGCCCGGGTCCGGGGGCCGCCGTCGCATAGCGTTGGAACCGATGATCGACGAGGCGGACGCGGAACGCGGCACGGACGGGCGTCGTCCCACTTTCACCGCATGGCTGCGGCATCGGACCGACGCACAGCTGGCCGCACTCTTCGCGCTGCGCCCCGACCTGGTCACCCCCGTACCCGCCGACATCGGAGCCCTGGCCGCGCGCGCCACGGCGCGCCCGGCGGTTCTGCGGGTGCTGGACCGGCTGGACCGGTTCGAGCTGCAGGTCGTGGAGGGCCTGGTCGCGTTGGGCGACGGGCGCCTCGGCGGCGCGGCCGGGATCGAGCGCGACCGGCTCGCCGCGGCGCTGGGGGCCGGGACCGATCGGCTCGACGACGCGGTCTCGGATCTGCTGGCCGGCGCACTGGTGTGGGAGGACGGCCCCCGGCTGCGGCCGGTGAGCGTGCTCGGCGACGTCCTGGGCGCTCCGGCCGGGCTGGGGCCGCCTCTGCGGGCCCTGCTGGCCGACCGCCCGACCGATGGGCTCGACCGCGTCGCCGCGGCGCTCGGGCTGGACGCCGCGGACGCCGCCGGCCCCGGACCGGTCGAATCCGTCGCCGCCGCGCTGGGCGACGCCGCAGGGGCGGACCGGGCGCTGCGCCTGGCGGGCGCCGAAGCGCGTCCCGTACTCGACCGGCTCATGTGGGGTCCGCCGCACGGCACGGTCTCGGGCGCGGCCGACCGCGGCGGCGGCCTGGACACGGCCGCCTCGCCCATCGACCGGCTGCTGGCGCTGGGCCTGCTCGTCCCCACCGCCGCGGACACCGTCGTACTGCCGCGCGAGGTCGCGCTGCACCTGCGCGGCGGGGCGCTGTTCCAGGAAGTGGAAGCCGATCCGCCGCAGCTCACCGGGTCCCGGACCGACGCCGCGACCGTGGTCCGCACGGCCGCCGGGCAGGCCTTCACCGCCGTCCGCTCGGTCGGCGAACTGCTGGAGCGCTGGGCCGAGGATCCGCCCGGTGTGCTGCGCAGCGGCGGCCTCGGCGCACGCGACCTGCGCCGCGCGGCCCGGGACTCCGACACCGACGAGACGACCGCGGCGCTGTTCGCCGAAACGGCGCGCGCCGCCGGCCTGCTGGCCGCCGACGGCGAGGTGGACGGCGAGTGGCTGCCCACGCCCGAATTCGACGTGTGGCGCCAGGCCCCGGCCGAGTAC
>NZ_ANAE01000062.1 GCF_000341265.1 Nocardiopsis prasina DSM 43845
GTCTCGACCGGCGCTCGGCCCCGGACGTGCGGCTGGACGTGCTGGGGGTGCTGGCGGCCGCGCCCGAAGGCCTCGCGCCCGACCGGGAGTCCGTAGCGGCCCGGCTCGCGTGGCTGCGCCCCCGCCGCCAGGGCCCGGCCTATACCGAGCTGGTCTCCTCCGCACTGCACGAGGCGGCACTGCTGGGCGTGACCGGGCGCGGGGCGGCGGCCGGATACACGCGGAGCCTGGTGGCGGAGCTGGACAGCGAGGACACCCCGCTGGCCGAGCGCGACGCGACCGCCACCGCGCAGCAACTGGCCGCCGAGATGCCCGAACCGGTGGAGAGGATCCTCGTGCAGGGCGACCTCACGGCCGTGGCGCCCGGACCGCTGGTTCCGCAGCTGGCCCGCGAACTGGCGCTGGCCGCCGACGTGGAGTCGACCGGAGGCGCGACCGTCTACCGCTTCACCGAGTCCTCCGTCCGGCGGGCCCTGGACGCCGGGCGCGGGGCCGACGACCTGATCGCGCTCCTCGAACGGCACTCCTCGACCGGGCTGCCCCAACCGCTGCGCTACCTCGTCGACGACGTCGCGCGCCGGCACGGGCGGCTGCGTATCGGCACCGCCTCCTGCTACCTGCGCTGCGACGAACCGACCGTGCTGGACGAGTTGTCCGGCGACCGGCGCGCAACCGACCTGCAGCTGTTCCGGCTGGCGCCGACGGTGATCGCCAGCCGCGCTACGCGGCCGGTGCTCATGGGCCGCCTGGAGGAGCTGGGCTACCACCCGGTGGCCGAGTCCGCCGACGGCACGGTGCAGCTGACCGGCTCCGCGGCGCGGCGCGCGGCACCGGCCTCCGCCGCATCGGCGAGC
>NZ_ANAE01000063.1 GCF_000341265.1 Nocardiopsis prasina DSM 43845
GAGCCGCCCCGGAACCGCGAAGGCCGCCCGCGCGAGCGCGTCCGGGAGGAGGCCGCACGGGAACCGGAACCCGAGCGCGACGGGGACCGGGCCGCCGGTCCCGGGCGCGACGGAGCGGCCCCGCCCGCCCCCGGCGCCAGCAGCCCCACGATGGCGCTGATCCTGCACGCCATGACGTTCGTGTGCTGCTTCAACTGGATCTTCGGGGTGCTCGGCATCGTCTTCGCCGTCCGCGCCGGGCACAAGCGCGACCAGGGCAGGTACCTCGAATGCGAGACGCTGACCCGGTACTCGTGGTACTGCCTGGGCGCGGCCGCGGTGATGTTCGCCGTCATGCTGGTGCTGACCCTGTGGCTGTTCACGCAGGCGGGATCGCTCGTCGAAGGCGTGGTGCCCCAGTACTGACCGGGCGCCGCGCCGCACGGCGACACGTCCGGTCCGCGGCCGCCCACCGCGGACGGCCGCTCTTGGCGCGGGCCCGGCCCCGCGCATTAGGCTGATGATCAGGACGGATCCGGCCCCGGCCGCGCTGCGACGACCCGGCCGTCCGGCGGGAGGGGACGCCGCCGCCGGAGCGAGCACGAAAGGCGCAATCCGATGAGCGAACTCCGGGGCGGACGGCGGGACTCCTTCTGGGACGCCGAACCGGCCTCCCTCGGCCCGCAGCCCGCGGCGCACCACCGCGGCCGGGATCCGTTCGCACCCGCTCCGCCGCCCCCCGTGCAGCGGCACGGCGCGCCCGCGCCGGCGGCGCCCGGATCCGCGGGGGCGAGCGGCGCCGACGGAGCGCCGGCCCCTCCGCCTTCGGAACCGCCCGCCCGGGTCGGCAGCGCCGTCGCCGCCCTGCTGTGCGCGCTGCTGACGCTGCTGTGCCCGCTGGTGTTCGTACTGCTGGGCTTTCCGATGCTGAGCCTGCTCATCGACGTGCCCGCCATCGTGTTCGGCATCGTCGGGCTCACCCGCCTGCACGACCCCATGGAGGTCGAGCGCTGCATCCGCTACACGTGGGCGTGCATCCTCGTCTACCTGGCGCTGATGGCGGTGATCCTGGCGGCGGCGATCATGGTCGTCCTGTCGTTCGCCTAGGCGTTCGGACCTCCTGTCGCGGCCGCCGGCGAAGGCCCGGACCGGCCTTGTGCGCTGCACGTAGTGTTGGCCGGTGGCGCCTGCGGGCATATCGCCGACCGTTGCGGCGTTGCACGCCGTGGTGCGCCCGGGGCGACCGTCGCCCAGACCCCTGCTGCGAGGTGCGTGTGTCCTGCCTGATCGTCCAGTCCGACAAGACCCTGCTGCTCGAAGTCGACCATGAGCTGGCCGACGAGTGCCGCCGCGCCATCGCCCCGTTCGCCGAGCTGGAGCGTGCGCCCGAGCACGTGCACACCTACCGCATCACGCCCCTGGCGCTGTGGAACGCGCGCGCCGCCGGCCACGACGCCGAGCAGGTCGTCGACGCGTTCATCACCTACTCGCGGTTCCCCGTGCCGCACTCGCTGCTGGTCGACATCGCCGAGACGATGGACCGCTACGGTCGGCTGCGCCTGCACTCCGACCCCACCCACGGCCTGGTGCTGCATGCGCTGGACACGGCCGTGCTGGAGGAGGTGGTCCGCGCCAAGAAGATCAAAGGCCTGCTGGGCGAGCGGATCGACGCGGAGACCGTCGCCGTCCACCCCAGCGAGCGCGGCAACCTCAAGCAGGCGCTGCTGAAACTGGGGTGGCCGGCCGAGGACCACGCCGGCTACGTCGACGGTGAGGCGCACGCCGTCGATCTGGCCGAAGAGGGCTGGGAATTGCGCGGTTACCAGCGCGAGGCGGCCGAGAACTTCTACTCCGGCGGCTCGGGCGTGGTGGTGCTGCCCTGCGGCGCGGGCAAGACCATCGTCGGCGCGGCGGCGATGTCGATGACCCGGTCGACCACACTGATCCTGGTCACCAACACGGTCGCGGTGCACCAGTGGCGCACGGAGCTCCTGCTGCGCACCAGCCTCACCGAGGACGAGATCGGCGAGTACTCGGGCACCCGCAAGGACATCCGCCCCGTCACCATCGCCACTTACCAGGTCATGGCCGCTCGCAAGAAGGGCGTGCACAGCCACCTGGAGCTGTTCGAAGCCCGCGACTGGGGACTGATCATCTACGACGAGGTGCACCTGCTGCCGGCGCCGATCTTCCGCATGACCGCCGACCTGCAGGCGCGGCGCCGATTGGGGCTGACGGCCACGCTGGTGCGCGAGGACGGCCGCGAGGGCGACGTGTTCTCCCTGATCGGCCCCAAACGCTACGACGCGCCGTGGAAGCAGATGGAGAACCAGGGCTGGATCGCCCCGGCCGACTGCGTGGAGGTGCGGGTCGACCTCACCGACTCCGAGCGGTTGGCCTACGCCACCGCCGAATCCGAGGACCGCTACCGCTTCTGCGCCTCCGCGGCCTCCAAGACCGAGGTGGTGCGCGAGCTGGTGCGCCGCCACGAGGGTGAGCAGACGCTGATCATCGGCACCTACATCGACCAGCTCGACGAGTTGGGCGCGTCGCTGGGGGCGCCGGTGATCAAGGGCGACACCCGGGTCAAGGAGCGCGAGCGGCTGTTCGAGGAGTTCCGCTCGGGCGGGGTGGACACACTCGTGGTCTCCAAGGTCGCCAACTTCTCCATCGACCTGCCCGAGGCGGGGGTGGCCATCCAGGTCTCGGGGTCGTTCGGCTCCCGCCAGGAGGAGGCCCAGCGGCTCGGCCGGCTGCTGCGCCCCAAGTCCGACTCCCGCAGCGCCCGGTTCTACGCGGTGACCGCGCGCGACACCGTCGACCAGGACTTCGCCGCCCACCGGCAGCGCTTCCTCGCCGAGCAGGGCTACGCCTACCGCATCGCCGACGCCAGTGACGTGCTGGCGGGTGACGAGCTCTGAGCGGGCGGCCGGGGCGGCGCTACAGCGGCGGCAGGGCGCCGAGGACGACGGTGAACCCGGCCAGGCACCAGGCGATCAGGGAATAACCGAGGGTCTGGGTGCGCAGCGACGGGTTCCGGCGCATCGCGGGCGTCGCGAAGGCGGCGATCATCAGCACCAGGGCGAGCATGGCCGGAAGCAGCGACGCGAGCGCGAAGAGGCCTTCCTGGTCGGCGCAGGACGCATAGCCGGCACTGCCCGGTTCGCCGCAGAACACGTTGTCTCCCGGTACGAAGCTGCACGATCGAACTTGCGGAGCACCCGCCGCGCCCCCGGAAGCCGGTCCCCCCCGCCGCTGCGGGCGAACGAGGCGCTGCCGCCGGGCGCACCGTACGACCGTATCGCGTTCGCGGTCCGCGGCGGCCGCGGACCGCGATCGCGGCCGTTCGCGGCCGTTCGCGGCGTGCACAGCCGCACCGGAACACACCGTCTTCTTTACACGGACGGATTCGGCGTCCAATGATGGGGCGACACGACTCGGAGGTGCCCCCCATGACCGATCTCGCGGACTCCGGCGCGCCCGCCTCTTCCCCCGAGCAGCGCGACGGCTTCCATTCGCTGAGCACCCGCGGACTCAACTGGGACTCCTTCCCACTGCGGCTGTTCGCCAAGGGCAACGCCAGATTCTGGAACCCGGCCGACATCGACATGACCCGTGACGCCGAGGACTGGGCGGGTCTGCCGGACGACGCCAAGGCCCGCGTCAAACGGCTGTGCGCACTGTTCGTCGCCGGCGAGGAAGCGGTCACCGAGGACATCCAGCCGTTCATCCGGGCCATGGCCGCCGAAGGCCGGCTGGGCGACGAGATGTACCTGACGCAGTTCGCGTTCGAGGAGGCCAAACACGTCCAGGTGTTCCGGATGTGGCTGGACGCGGTCGGCATCACCGACGACCTGCACTCCTATGTCGAGAACAACCCCGGTTACCGTGCGCTGTTCTACTCCGAGCTGCCCGCCGCCCTGAACGCCCTCGCCGACGATCCCGGCCCCGGCAACCAGGTCCGCGCCTCGGTCACCTACAACCACATCGTCGAAGGCTCCCTGGCCCTGACCGGATACCACTCCTGGAACCACCTCTGCACCGCACGCGGGATATTCCCCGGCATGCGGGAGATCATCAAACGCATCGGCGACGACGAGCGCCGGCACATGGCCTGGGGCACCTTCACCTGCCGGCGCCACGTGGCCGCCGACGCCCGGAACTGGGACGTGGTCACCGAACGGCTCGACGAACTCCTCCCCCACGTGGCCTCGATCGTCCAGAGCGGCGACGAACCCGATCCCGGCGAGGACGAGCAGCGGTACGCGCTGTCCCGGCAGGAGCTCACCGAGTACGCGACCGACCGCGCCATACGCCGCCTCGGCGCCATCGAGACCGCCCGCGGCATGCCCGTGGAACGCATCGACGTCGACGCCTCCCCCGAGGAACTCGAAGAGCGCTTCGGCGCCGAGGACCGCGCCCACATGGACCGACTCGGCTGACGCGTCGCCCGCGCCGCCGGGGACACGACCGCCCCGGCCGCGAGCCGGCTGCGGGGGCCGGGGCGGCTGTCGGCGGCCGATCACCGCGACGCCGCGCGGCTGCCCTAGAGTCGACGGCATGGCTTCACCGCAGACCCGCTCCGCCGGCGAAAC
>NZ_ANAE01000064.1 GCF_000341265.1 Nocardiopsis prasina DSM 43845
CGCGCTCGCCTGGGTGCACGTCAGCGGCCGCCGGCTGCTGTGCGTGCGCACGCGCGGCCGCAGCCTCTACTACCTGCCGGGCGGCAAGCGCGAGCCCGGGGAGAGCGACGAGGCCGCGGTGGCGCGGGAGGCGCGCGAGGAGGTGGGGGTGATTCTGCGGCCGGGCACGTTCGCGCCGTTCGCGGTGGTGGACGAGGCCGCCGACGGCTACCGGGAAGGCACACGGGTGCGGTTGGCCTGCTACACCGCCGAGCACACCGGGACCCCCGCCGCGGCGGCGGAGATCGCCGATCTGGCCTGGCTCACCGGCGCCGACCGGGACGTGTGCGCGCCCGCTGTACGCCGCGTCGCCGAGGAGCTCCGCCGGCGCGGCGCGATCGACTGAGCGCTGCCCCGACCGAGCGCCGGACGGCGGCGTCCGCGCCGGTGGGGACGCCGCCGGGCCCGGGCCGCGGTGCGCTGCGCGGCTACCGGTCGGCGCC
>NZ_ANAE01000065.1:0-483 GCF_000341265.1 Nocardiopsis prasina DSM 43845
GCACGAACACCCAGGCGCCGATCATGATCGCGGTCAGCACCGCGGCGCCCACCCGGGCGGCGGCGCCCAGGACCAGCAGCGCACCGCCGACGAGCTCGCCGTAGGCCAGGAAGGGTCCGCTCAGTTCCGGCAGCGGAATACCCAGCTCGCGGTTGCTCGCCACGATGGCGGCCACGCCGCCCTCACCGGTGACCTTGTCCCAGCCGTGGGCGATGAACACGGCGCCGACGCACAGCCGAACCAGCAGGACCGCGGCGTCGGTCAGCACGGCGTCCGAGCGGACCAGGTATTTCATCGGTTCTCCTTTGTTGGGGGGTACCGTCCATTCGAACAGGGTCCCTCGGCCCGCGGGAAATACCGATTGCGATGCCCCGGCTACCCTAAAGGTATGCAGGAGTTCGACTTACGGGAATTGCGGTACTTCCTGGCGGCCGCCGAGGAGCTGAATCTCTCGCGTGCCGCCGAGCGGCTGGGGGTCTCCCC
>NZ_ANAE01000065.1:488-1529 GCF_000341265.1 Nocardiopsis prasina DSM 43845
TCCCAGCCGCCCCTTTCGCGGGCCATCCGCAGGATGGAGCGGCGCCTGGGTGCGCCGCTGTTCCACCGCAGGCACAACACCATCCGACTGACGCCCGCGGGCGACACGCTGCGCAGCGAGGCGCAGAAGGTGCTGGAGGCCGCCGCGGCGGCCTCGCGGCGCACCCGTCGGGCGGGCACACAGGCCCGGGCGCTCACCGTCACCGCCGCGCCGGGCCGCAGCACGGAGCTGCTGCGGCACATCGCCGGGGCGTATTCCGCCCGGCCGGGCGCGGCCCGCACCGACATCGCCGTCACCGGCTACCGCACCCAGGCTGCGGCCCTGCGCAGCGGCGAAGCCGACCTGGCTCTGCTCAGTACGCCTTTCGACGCGGAGGGCCTGTGTGTTCAGCCGCTGTGCGCGGAGGAGCGGGTGGCCGCGGTGCCCGCCGACCACCGGCTGGCCGGCTGCAGCGGACTGCGCTGCAGCGACCTCGTCGGCGAGCCCTTCCCCTCGTGGCCCGGCGATACCGAGGCGAGCCGGCGGTACTGGTCGGGCCAGGACGGCTCGGAGCCCGCCGACAGCGCACCGGCGGCCCAGGGTCCGCTCGTCCACGACGTCTCCCAGCTCATCGAGGTGGTCGGCCTGGGGCAGGCCCTCGCCCTGGTGCCGCGCCACGTCGCCGCGGCCAACGCCCGCCCCGACGTCGTGTACCTTCCGGTGGCCGACGCCAGCCCGTACCGGACGGTCCTCGCTTGGCCGCAGGGCCCGGCCGAACCGGCCGTCGACCTGTTCGTGCGCACGGCGGCGGACCTCTTCTCCGCCGATCCGCCGCCCGGCGCCGTGGCGGAACCCGCCTAGTACCGGCCCCGCATTCTTCCTGCGTAACGTCGAATGACGGACCATCCGCCCGAAAGTTGCGGAAACCGTGAGTCGTTAGGGCGAGCCCGAACCGAGCCGCATTCTGCACTGCGCACTGAACCGGTTCACGACCGGACCCGGTATTGCACGGCCCCGCGGGTCGGATCCCAACACCGTTGTTTTAGGGTGTTTTCGCTGGTG
>NZ_ANAE01000066.1 GCF_000341265.1 Nocardiopsis prasina DSM 43845
TGTCCACCGGGGTGGACCCGGTGGTCGGGGCGGGCGCTGCGGGAAAGGGGGCCATATTTCAATAGTAGGATGTTCGGCCTTGGGGGGCTATAGCCGGGTGGTTATAAAAGGCTGGCCATTCGCTGCAAGAATAGGCCGATCGGCCATTGTGGATAACCGTTGGAGTGTCGCACTTATGTGCTAGGCGGGCCCCCACCTTTGTGCTCGCTGCCGCTTTTCCGTCGCCGACATGGACCAGCCGCGACACCCCCCGCCGTTCACCACAGGCCTGGGGGCGCACCCGCCCTCGCTGCCGCTTTTCCGTCGCCCAC
>NZ_ANAE01000067.1 GCF_000341265.1 Nocardiopsis prasina DSM 43845
ACGCTTCATAGGTGTGACCGGGTGCCCCGAACGCCATCGCGTGCCCCGGCCAGGTCAGAGGGACGTGGATTCCCTGACCGGGGCACATCCCCGCCAGCGAACTAGACCACGCCGAAGACGAAGCCCCCGGGGGAGTCGATGTCGTCGCCGAACAGGAACTGCCGGGCCGACAGCACGAACTCCTCACGGCTCATGACGCCGTCCCCGTCGGTGTCCACGTGCGCGAACCGCTCACGGGCATCGTCCTCCCGGGCGCCCAGGGCCTTGGCATACACGAGGAATTCGCCCTGGCTGATGGTGCCGTCGCCATCCCCGTCCAGCAGGTCGAAGACGGCCTCCGCGACGGCCTCGGCCGTGTTCGACCGACTCCGGTCCTCCGACGCCTCCTGCATGGCGGCCACGAACTGGTCCCGGTCCAGGCGCACCTCGGCGGAGGTCCGCACCAGCATGCCCCACAGGGACTCGTACGCCTCCTGGACCGCCAGGGCCTGGGGCTCCGACCCATCCAGGCCGTAGCCGGACAGGTACCGGTTCACGAGCCTCTGGTAGTCGACCCAGGTCACGGCCTGGTCCCGGTTGGTGTCCAGTGCGTCGAAGAGATCTCCGAACCTGGCGGCGATCTGCGGGTCGTTGCTCACGGGGGCCTCCTGTGCGAATGGGGCGGGCCTCTCCCTCCCCGTGACGTCAGAGTCCCGGCCGGAGCAAAAGGTTCCCTGTTCGCCGGGGTGTTCGCGCTGGTGGGGGACAAAGGCACGCGAATCGCACCCCGGGGGGCTGGGGTGGCCGACCCAGCCGAGACGAGCGGACGCCCCCGTAACCGACGTCGCGGTACGGGGGCGTCCCTGGTCCCTGATCTGGTTCGGTCGGTCAGGAGGTGAGGACGGACTCGATCTGGCCCATGGCCTCCTGCATGCCCTCGGCCATGCCCATGTTGAGCATCTGCTCCATCGCCTCATGGGTCGGGAACGTGGTGCGCAGGGTCATCCGTGAACCGTCGCCGTGCTCCTCGACGTCCAGCCGCATGGTGCCCGCCGGCATGTCCCCGGGGTCGCCCGGGGTCTCCCCGAAACCGTCCGTGAATTCGAGCGAACGCGGAGCGTCCACCCTCTCGATCAGCCACCAGCCGTGGTGCTGGTCGCCCTCGGGGCCGGTCATGAAGTAGGTGACGGCGCCCCCGGGCGTGAGCTCGTGCCGGACCACCGTCGCCGGGTAGGTCGGCGGCCCCCACCAGCGCTCCAGCTGGCGCGGGTCCGACCATAGCTCCCAGGTCCGCTCCACGGTGGAGGGCAGGTCGCAGGTGACCGTGAGGGTCAGGTTCTCGAAGTCCTTGTCAACACTGGTGACCCCATCGGTGGTTCCCTTCGTGATGGTTCCCCGCGCCTCGCCGGTTCGCGTGCTACGCCCCGGGAGCCTCGGCCTCGTCGAGGCGCCCCGTCCCGGGGGCCTCGGTGACCAGCAGGGCCATGCGGTCCATACGCCCGATCCACAGCTCCTCGATCCGGTCGAGGGCCGCGCGGGCCCGGCGCAGGGCGTCGGGTTCGGTGCGCACGAGCTGTTCCCTGCCTCGCCGGTGCTTGGTGACCAGACCGGCTCTCTCCAGCACCGCGACGTGCTTCTGCACCGCCGCGAAGCTCATCGGGTAGTCGTCGGCCAACCGCGTCACCGACAGTCCCCCCTCCACCGAACGGTGGAGGATGTCGCGGCGCGTGGCGTCCGACAGGGCGTGGAACACCAGGTTCACGCGCTCGTCCTCGTTGGACGCACTGTGTACAACCATGTGGTTTCAGAGTAGTTCGCACTCCGCTCCGGCGACAAGGGGTGACGAGGTCAAGTCCTGTTTGTCCAGGTTCTAAGGTCGAACCTGACAACGACGTCTAGGAGAAGGACGACTGATGGACGCACGCGCCTACATCGAGGCCCACCGGGACGAGTTCCTCACCTCCCTCAAGGAGTGGCTGGCGATCCCCTCGATCTCCGCGGACCCCGAGCGCCACGACGACGTGCGCCGTTCGGCCCGCTGGCTGGCCGACCACCTCACCTCCACCGGGTTCCCCACTGTGGAGGTCTGGGAGACCCCCGGCCTGCCCGCCGTGTTCGCGGAGTGGCCAGCCGCCGACCCGGCCGCGCCCACCGTGCTCGTCTACGGCCACCACGACGTGCAGCCGGTCGACCCCCTCGACGAGTGGGAGACCGAGCCCTTCGTCCCCACCGAACGCGGTACCTCCCTGTACGCGCGCGGCGCCTCCGACGACAAGGGCCAGGTCCTCTTCCACGCCCTCGGCGTGAGCGCGGCCCTCGCCGCCTCCGGCGAACAGGCCCCGCCGGTCACCATCAAGCTCCTCGTCGAGGGTGAGGAGGAGTCCGGCTCCGTCCACTTCGCCGACCTCATGAAGGCCAACCGCGAGCGCCTGGCCTGCGACGTCGCCGTCATCTCCGACACCACCATGTGGGCCCCGGACACCCCCTCCATGTGCGTGGGCATGCGCGGCGTCACCGACGTTGAGATCAGCCTGCACGGCCCCGAGCGCGACCTCCACAGCGGCTCCTTCGGCGGAGCCGTCCCCAACCCGCTCAAGATCATGAGCGACCTGCTCTCGGGACTGCACGACGCCGACAACCGCGTCGCCGTTCCCGGCTTCTACGACGGTGTCGTCGAGGCCAGCGCGGAGGAGCGCGAACTCATCGCCCGCCTGCCCTTCGACGAGCAGGAGTGGCTCGCCACCGCCGCCTCCACCGCCGCGCGCGGCGAGAAGGGGTACAGCACCCTGGAGCGCGTCTGGCTCCGGCCCACCGCCGAGATCAACGGCATGTGGGGCGGCCACACCGGCGCTGGCGGCAAGACCATCGTCCCCCGCTCCGCCCACGCCAAGATCAGCTTCCGACTCGTCCCCGGGCAGGAGCCCCTGGAGATCCAGGACCGCGTCCGCGCCTACGTGGAGGCCGCCACTCCCGAGGGCGTCCGCGCCGAGCTGGAGTTCGGCGGCCCCGGCGTGCGCGCCTGCGCCTCCGACCTCTCCTCCACCGCCCTGAAAGCCGCCCGCTCCGCCATGGGACGCGCCTTCGGCAAGGAGGTCCTGTTCACCCGTGAGGGCGGCAGCGGCCCCGAGGCCGACATCGCCGACATCCTCGAGGCGCCGCTGGTGTTCTTGGCCGTGGGCCTCAACGAGGACCGCATCCACGCCCCCAACGAGAAGGTCGAGACGCCCCTCCTGCTGAAGGGCGCCGAGAGCGCCGCGTACCTGTGGGAGGAGCTCGGCGCCGCCAGGGACGCCTGAGCCCGTACGCGGCGGTTCCGCGCCCGCCGTTCGCGGCCGCCGCAGCCAGGGCGGCGGCCGCGCGTGTTTGCCCAACGGGAGTGCACGGGACCCCGGAAGGCGTTACACCTGGTGGATGACCACCACGTCGGAAGGTCCCATGGAAACCGAAGCCACACCCCTGCTCGCCCGATCGACCGTCGACCCCGCCGGACACCGCCGGGGCGACGACGCCTGGCTGGCCGCAGCCTGGGCCGACGCCCGCACCCGGGTCCTGGTACTGGAGGGCGGTGAACCCGGCAGCTACGGCTGGCAGGCGCTCATGGCCAAGCAGTCCCGCGTCCTGGTCACCACCGGGCAGACCCGGGAACTGGTCCTGACCGACCCCCACCACGCGCCGCCGGGCGAGCGCTACCTCCTGGGCAGCGACGGAGACCGCGCCTACTTCGCCGTGCGCTCCCACCAGGAGCTGGAGCCCAACCCCGTGGCCGAACCCGCGTCACTGCGGGAGGTCGGCGCGATCCTCAGCGACCACGACACCGGCCTGCTCACCCGAGCGATCGCCCTCGCCAACTGGAACGCCAGCCACGGCTTCTGCCCCCGATGCGGCTCCCGCACGCGCATCGAGAAGGCGGGACACGTCCGCGTCTGCGAGGAGGAGGGAACCGAGCAGTTCCCCCGCATGGACCCGGCCGTGATCATGCTGGTGCACCGCGAACGCGACGGCCAGGAGGAGTGCCTGCTCGGCAACAACCCCCACTGGGACGCCCGCCGCTTCTCCGTGCTGGCCGGGTTCGTCGACGCCGGGGAGTCCCTCGAACAGGCGGTGATCCGCGAGGTCGCGGAGGAGGCGGGCGTGGTCGTCGAGTCGCCCCGCTACGTGTCCTCGCAGCCGTGGCCGTTTCCGCGGAGCCTCATGATGGGCTACACCGCGCGCGCCGTGGGGGAGACCGAGCGCACCGACGACGAGATCGCCGAGACCCGCTGGTTCAGCCGGGCCGCACTGGCCGAGGCCGTGCACGCGGAGGAGGTCAGCCTCCCCGGACGGGTGTCCATCGCCCGCACGCTGATCGAGCACTGGTACGGAGCGGAGCTTCCCGGAGGCTGGTGAACAGCGGGGACGTGACCGCCACCGCCCCCACCGGCCCCCGGGCGCCATAGTCCGCCGCCCGCGGAGCGGACCGGAACCGCGGGCCGTCCGTCCCCCCGCGCCGGACGCCCGCGGCACACACACTCGGGTCCCGTTCCGCCGGGACCCGTCCACCCGGGCCGATTCACCCGGAAACGTTCAACCGGACCCCGTGGTCAGCTCGTCCGGAAGGACGGTCAGCGGACTCGTGCTGCTGTCCACCACGTCCTGGGCCAGGTCGGCGACCTTCCTGCCACGCGACCTGGCCGAGGAGCGCAGTCTTTCGAACGCCTCGCGAGGCGGCATCGTGTGCCGCTCCGCCAGGACCCCGATGGCCTGCTCCACCACGACCCGCGAGTGCAGCGCGTGCTCCAGCTGCGTGATCGTGTGCCGCAGCCGTTCCACCTCGGAAGCCCCCTCCGGGGCCCGTCCGGGCGCCTGCGTGCGAGGACGCCCGGTTCCCGCCTCGGAGGTGAGGAGATCCGCCAGGACCATGGCGCTGACCAGGTCAGGCGCCTCGTGCCCGTGCTGCTCGGTGCCCACGCGCCACCCGCTCGGGGTGCGTCGTACCACTTCGACGGTCACCGTGTCGGTGACCGCTATGTCATGAGGCCTCATATCGTCCCCCACTCAACACTCCCCGTCATCGTCCGCGCTACGGTGCCGACCTCGCCGCCGTACGGAACTCGGGGGTGTCCGCCCCCTGGGGGAGGGGGTCCCGCCGCGCGGACCGCACCAGGGCGGCCCGCGCCGTTCGTCCTCAGGACAGCTCGGCCAACTTCTTCTTCACCTGAGCGAGCGACGGGTTGGTCATCGCGGTCTCGTCGCTGAAGACCACCGTCGGGACCGTCTGGTTCCCGTTGTTGACCTTCATGACGTACTCCGCGGCCTCCGGATTCTCCTCGATGTTCACCTCGCGCACCGCGATGCCCTCACGGGAGAGCTGGCTCTTGAGGCGCTTGCAGTACCCGCACCAGGGGGTGCTGTACATCGTGAATCGTTCGGTGCCCGTACTCGTCATCTCGCTCACGTCTTCCTGGTCGACGGTCATGTTTGGGGATCGGTACCCCCATTCCAACACCAAGGGGGTCCCGCCGCTTCCCATGACCGTGCGACACAACGTGGGACGCCTCACAGGGCCTCCTGGTTCTGGAATGTGTGGCCCGGACTGTTCCCGCAGCTCGCGGGATCGGTGCCGCGGCCGACACCCGCACCCGGCCCATCCGCTCCCGGTGACGACCGATACTTGAGAGACTGTGCGCCCACGGCGAGTCAGCCGCCCCGGCGGACGCAGCCTCCCCAACCAGATTCAGGAGCACCATGGACCCCGACCGCGTCCTGGAGGGACTGGACCCGGAACAGACCGAGGCGGCGCGCGCCCTGCGCGGACCCGTGTGCATCCTCGCCGGTGCCGGGACGGGGAAGACCAGGGCCATCACCCACCGGATCGCGCACGCCGTCGCCGGCGGGGTCGTCTCCGAACAGCAGATCCTCGCGGTCACCTTCACCGCCCGCGCCGCCGGGGAGATGCGCGGTCGGCTCCGCTCCCTGGGCGCCCCCCGGGTCCAGGCCCGCACCTTCCACGCCGCCGCCCTGCGCCAGCTCGGGTTCTTCTGGCCGCAGGTGATCGGCGGGGAGAAGCCCAAGCTCATCGACAGCAAGCTCTCCGTGGTGGCGCGCGCTGCCAACTCGGTGGGACAGCAGCCGGACCGGCTCGGGCTGCGCGACCTCGCCAGCGAGATCGAGTGGGCGAAGGTCACCCAGGTGCGGCCCAGCGACTACGACAAGGCCGTGGCCAAGGCGGGGCGGCAGGCCCCGATGAACGCCGGTGAGGTCGCCAGGGTCTTCGAGGCCTACGAGGAGCTGTGCCGTGAGCACAACCTCCTCGACTTCGAGTCCATGCTCGAACTCACCGCCGGGATGATCACCGAGTACCCGGCCATCGCCCAGCGGGTCCGCGACCAGTACCGGTACTTCGTCGTGGACGAGTTCCAGGACGTCAACCCGCTCCAGAAGCTCCTCCTGGACGCCTGGCTGGGCGACCGCGACGACCTGTGCGTGGTCGGCGACCCCAGCCAGACCATCTACTCGTTCGCGGGGGCCACCCCCAGCTACCTCACCGGGTTCGCCAACCGCTACCCGCACGCCACCGTCGTCCGGCTGGTCCGCGACTACCGCTCCACTCCCCAGGTGGTGAGGGTGGCCAACCACGTCATCGCGCAGGCCCGGGACACCACCTCCGCCAACCACCTCACCCTCCAGGCACAGCGCCCCGACGGGCCGGACCCGCTGTACCAGGAGTACGACGACGAGCCCGCCGAGGCCACCGGGGTCGCCCGCAAGATCAGCGTCCTCCTGGAGGACGGCACCCCGGCCAGCCAGATCGCGGTGCTGGTGCGCACCAACTCCCAGTCGGCCTCCTACGAGCAGGCGCTGGCGGACGAGGGCGTCCCGTTCACGGTGCGCGGCACCACCCGCTTCTTCGAGCGCCCCGAGATCAAGCAGGCCGTGCACACGCTGCGCGGAGCCCGGCACGGCGCCGCCGACGAGGTGGCCGAACCCCTCGTCGCGACGGTGCGGAGTCTGCTCTCCCAGATGGGACTCACCGACAGCGCCCCCGAGGGCCGCCAGGCCCGGGAGCGCTGGGAGTCGCTGTCCGCGCTCGCCCAGCTCGCCGAGGACATGGCGGCCACACCCGGCCCCGACGGACGCGCCGCCACCATGGGCGCGTTCGTCGAGGAGCTGGAGACGCGCATGGCCACCGAGCACGCCCCCGGGTTCGAGGGCGTGACCATCGCCTCCCTGCACTCCGCCAAGGGGCTGGAGTGGGACGCCGTCTTCCTCGTGGGCCTCACCGAGGGCATGATCCCGATCATCTACGCCGAGACCGACGAACAGGTCGAGGAGGAGCGCAGGCTCTTCTACGTGGGCGTCACCCGCGCACGCGAACACCTGGCCTTGTCGTGGTCGCTCTCGCGCTCCCCGGGCGGCCGCAAGAGCCGCAAGCCCTCCCGCTTCCTCGACGGACTCCGTCCCGCCTCGCCGTCCACCGCCAACCGCCGCGAGCGCCGCAAGGGCGGTGTGGTGCGCTGCCGGGTCTGCTCCAACGTGGTCTCCGACGCCACCGAACGCAAGCTGGGCCGCTGTCTCGACTGCCCCTCCACCTACGACGAGGCACTCCTGGAGCGGCTGCGCGACTGGCGCAAGCGCACCAGCCAGGAGCAGAAGGTGCCCGCCTACGTGATCTTCACGGACGCCACCCTTCTGGCCATCGCCGAGCAGGAACCCTCCAGCGTCTCCCAGCTCACGGCGGTGTCCGGGGTGGGTCCGACCAAGCTGGACCGTTACGGTGAGGCGGTGCTCGCGCTGGTCGCGGGGAGGGAACCGGCGGGGGAGGCCGGTGACGGAGAGGACGAGGATGAGTGAACACGACGCCGAACTCAGGGGCCAGTCGCTGACCGACCTGCTGAGGGTCCTGGATCTGGAGCGGATCGAGGTCAACATCTTCCGGGGGATCAGCCCGGCGGAGGGACCGCAGCGGGTCTTCGGCGGTCTGGTCGCCGGTCAGGCGCTCGTGGCGGCGGGCCGGACCGTGCCCGCCGAACGTTACGTGCACTCCCTGCACGCCTACTTCATACGGCCCGGAGACCCGACCGTGCCGATCGTGTACGAGGTCGACCGGGTCCGCGACGGGCGTTCGTTCACCACCCGCCGTGTCGTGGCCGTCCAGCACGGCAAGCCGATCTTCACGCTCTCGGCCTCCTTCCACAAGGAGGAGCCCGGGCTGGACCACCAGACCCCCATGCCGGACGTGCCTCCGCCCGAGGACCTGCTCAGCACCCGGGAACGGCTGCGCGAGGCGTTCGGGAAGGTGCCCAACTTCGTGCAGTGGCACCCCATCGAGATGCGTCCGGTGGGCGCGATGTCGTTCGAGGCCGAACGCGACCCCGAGCTGCGCACGGCCACCAACCCGGTGTGGTTCAAGGTGGACGGCGAACTGCCGGACGACCGCCTCACCCAGGTGTGCCTCATGACGTACGCCTCGGACATGACCCTGCTGGACACGGTGCTGCTGCGGCACGGGAGGTCGTTCGCGGGCATAGCCATGGCCAGCCTCGACCACGCGATGTGGTTCCACCGGCCGTTCCGCGCCGACGAGTGGCTGCTGTACGCGCAGGAGTCGCCGACCGCCCAGGGCGCCCGGGGGCTGGCACGTGGCCTGGTCTACACCCGTGACGGACATCTCGTCTGCTCCGTGGTGCAGGAGGGCATGATCCGCGTCGTGGACGCGGAGGGCTGGTCCTGAAGGAGTTCACGAAGGGCCCGGGAGCAACGCTCCCGGGCCCTTCGCCATTCCCGTCAGGTTCTGGCTGGATGCGGCCGTTTTCCCAGGTCAAAAATGGGTTGCCGATCTTTGTGAGCGGCCCGTAGTGTGTACTCGTCGAACCAACCGCTCTCGGTACAGGTGCGAGACCCTGTACCCGACTTCGAAGGAGGTGCCCGATCAAATGACCACCACGGAGATGAACACGATGACCTCGTCGACCCTCGCTTCCGAGGCTGCTTGGCGTCCGTTCCCGACAGGAGTCGTGTCGGGCATCGGCCTGAGCGGTAGCACCATCGGCGGTCGCCTGCGCGCCCAGAACGGCATCCAGGCCCTCGGCATGGTCCAGCTCATTGGATCTGGCTCCGTGCTCCAGGGGACCGGTGTGTCCGGATCCGGTGTCGTCGGCGAACCGCGCCACGAGTCCGAGCCTGCCCTTGATCGCGGCAAGTTCACCGGTGGCGTCATCGAGGCATCGCACGAAACCCCGCGCTATGGCGCATCGGGGGAGTGTCCACGGAAGATTCCGGCCTAGAGCAGCACAGGCCGAGATCCTCGACCGTGGCCGCGGACCCCGACACAGGGGCCGCGGCTTTCTTTGTATCTCCGTTGGCTCTCCGTCCCCCAGGGACGAGGGAGAAGGCGGCGGCATCGCAAGTCCGAGTCCCTCACCGGACCCGTTCCGGTGACTGAACACCGACCGCGTTGTACGAACGATCAAAGATCTTGGAGGGCACCGATGCTCGCGTCGGTCCTGGAAGCGCCCCAGCTGGGCGAGGTCGAAATCCCCTGCCGTATGGAGCCGGACCTGTTCTTCGCGGAGTCCCCCGCGGAGGTCGAGGCGGCCAAGGCGATCTGCGGTTCCTGCCCCATCAGGGAGCAGTGCCTGGCGGACGCACTCGAACGGCGTGAGCCGTGGGGTGTCTGGGGCGGGCAGCTGCTCGTCTCCGGTCAGGTCGTGGCGCGCAAGCGTCCGCGTGGCCGTCCCCGCAAGAACCCCGCCCCGGTAGCGGCCTGAATCACCCCAAGAACCAACGAAACCGAAGGACTCGAAACGATGATGCAGGAACTCATGCAGATGGTGGAGCGGGCCGACGAGGAGCCGCGCGAGCGTCAGATCAGACGTCTGGGAGCGCGACAGCTGCGCGCCCGTCAGCGCGAGGAGCGTCGTGCGGAGCAGGCGATCATGGAAATCGCGTGGTCACGGCTGTGTTGACGGACTGACAGGTGAGTGAACAGGCGAGGCCGAAGGGCGCGAGGAGCGCGCCGTTCGGTCTCGTTTGTGTAACCAAAACCACCTGCGGCCCCCGAATCCAGCCCGGGTATGTGCCGTCTCACCAGGCCTGAAGCCCCCTGGTCAGAGGGGAATCCGTGACGGGACCCCGTTTCGCCCCCCGATCGCCCGGGCCGGACACGGCGCGAAAGAAATCACATATCAGGACAACCCACACCTGTTCGTGAGGGCCTCCCTCGGATACCGTAAACATTGTGCCCTCGAACACCAAAGTCGAGGTACGACGCAGTCCTCGTCGCCGCCGCACCGTGTCGGCCTACAGGGACGGGGACACCACGGTCGTCCTCGTGCCCGCGACGTTCTCCCGCGCAGAGGAAAAGCGCTGGGTGAACCAGATGCTGCAAAAGCTCCAGGCCCGCGAGGGTCGGAGGCACCCCGGTGACCGGGAGCTCCAGGAACGCGCGGAGGAACTGGCCGAACGCTACCTGGACGGGACGCACCTGCCCCACAGCGTCCGCTGGGTCGACAACCAGAACTCCCGCTGGGGTTCGTGCACCCCGGACACCCGTACCATTCGCATCTCCCGCCGCGTCGCGGGGATGCCCTCCTGGGTGGTCGACTACGTCCTCGTCCACGAGCTCGCGCACCTGCGCATCCCGCATCACGGCCGCGACTTCTGGGAGCTGGTCCGGCGTTACCCCAAGGCTGACCGCGCCCGCGGCTACCTGGAGGGGTTCAGCGCGGGCAGCCGCTCGGACTGCGACCACGGGGAGCCCTCCGAGGCCCTCGAACCCGACGAGGTCGCCTTCGAGGAGTAGCGGTCCTGCTTCCGTGCCGCAGCGGCTCGGGACTCCCAGGCGGTTCCCGACCGCTCAGCCGCCCGACGCGTCGAGTTCCTGCTCGGCGGCCCTGACCTCGGCCGCGACGCGCACCAGGACGAGGGCGCCCACCACGAGCAGCACCCCGAACACGGCGGCGTAGTAGAGGGTGGTCCCGCCCCACGCGCCGGAGACAGCGGCCCGCCCCAGGACCGCCACCAGCAGCACTCCCATGAACCCGCAGACCAACTGGCCCAGCCGCAGCGACCGCCGCTTCTGCTCCACTCGGGCGCGTGCGACCTCACGCGGCCCCACCAGCCCCGAGCGTTCGTCGGCGAGGAGCCGCTCGGCGGCCTTGCGGGCCCGTTTGGCCATCACGACCAGGACCAGCCCGCCCAGGAGCCCCAGCACGGTGATCAGTGACACTGCGAACGCCTCGCAGCGCGCCGGTGGTTCATGGTCTTCCCCGTCTCGTTGTGGCGTCCACGACCGGTCGGCCGTCATCGGACTCGGTACCCACGAAGGAGGCCCGTCCGGAGCCTTCTCCGGGCGGGCCTCCTCGGCGCGGTTCAGTTCGTGGCGGTGGTCCGCCGGTGCGCGCGGACCGCGAGGACGGCGGCGTCGACCAGGGCCCGGACGGAGTCGTCACTGGGCTCGGGAAGGTCGCCCACCGGGAACCAGTCCAGCCCGGCGGACTCGTCCGGGTCGCGCACCAGCACGGCGTCGGCCGGGGCCACCGCCGCGTACTGCACGTCCAGGTGGAAGCTGCCCCCGCCGCACGGCACCGCGTGGCGATCCAGCCGCACCGGCTCCGGCAGCAGGGTCAGACCCCTGATCCCGGACTCCTCGGTGGCCTCCCGCATGGCGGCGCCGCCCAGGGTGGCGTCCTCGGACTCGCAGTGACCACCGGTCTGCAACCACATCCGGTGGACCCGGTGCAGCACCAGCGCCACCCGGGAACCGTCGTCGGACACGATCGCCGAACTCGCGGTCAGGTGCCCGGGCAGGCACGAGCGCCACATGGCGTCGCCGTGGGCGTCGAGGTGGTCGATGTAGGAGCGGCGCAGCTCCTCCTGCCCGGAGTCGGGCGCGGTCCACGCGTCCAGCACCGAGCGCGCGTCGGAGTGCAGACCCACCTACTTGCCGTCCTCGTCGTCGTTGTCGCCGGGCCGTGGCCGCTCGGAGCCGTCCGGGTCGGTCAGCGACGAGATGTCGAAGTCCGTGCCCTCGAACTCGCCGCGTCCGTTCACGAACGCGTCCGGGTCGTCCAGGTCCTCGGCGGTGGGCATCAGGTCCGGGTGGTGCCACACGGCGTCCCGGCCCTCCACGCCCCGGGCCTCCTCCAGCGCGGCCCACAGCGCCCCCGCCTCACGCAGACGGCGCGGGCGCAGCTCCAGGCCGACCAGGGCGGCGAAGGTGTGCTCGGCCGGTCCACCGGTGGCGCGGCGGCGCCGGGTGGTCTCCGCGAGCGCGCCGGACTGCGGCAGCCGCTCGGACACCGCCGAGGACACCACGGTCGCCACCCAGCCCTCGATCAGGGCGAGGGTGGTCTCCAGGCGCTTCAGCGCGGCCTTCTGCTGCGGGGTGTCCTCCGGCTGGAGCAGCCCTTCGGTGCCCATGCCGCCGGACAGGGCCTCCTGGAGCGCCTCGGGGTTGGAGAGGTCGACTTCGCCGAGCTTGTCCTCCAGGCCGCTGACGTCGAACGACATCCCGGCCGCGTACTCCTCGACCAGCCGCGACACGTGGGAACGCAGCCACGGCACGTGCGCGTACAGCCGGTGCACGGCCGCCTCGCGCGCGGCGAGGTAGAGGCGCACCTCGTCCTCGGGGATCTCGAGGCCCTCGCTGAAGCGGGCCACCCCCGAGGGCAGCAGCGCGGCGTTGCCCTCACCGGCGAGCGGAAGACCGATGTCGGTGGTTCCGATCACTTCCTGGGCGAGCTCACCGATGGCCTGACCGGCCTGCTGGCCGACCATCATGCCGCCCATCTGCTGGATCATCCCCAGCAGCGGACCGGCCATGGAAGCCATCTCCTCAGGGAGGTTCTGCCCCATGGCCTGGACCGTCTTGGCGGTCAGCGGGTCGCACAGCTGCGCCCACGAGTCCATCGTCTTCTCGATCCACTCCGACCGGCTCCAGGCCTGGGCGGTCTGGATCCCCGAGGGCAGGTCGGTAGCCTGGTCGAGCCACAGGTCGGCGAGGCGCAGCGCCTCCTCGATCCGTGCGTAGTCGGCGGGCGGCACACTCGGGTCCCCCTTCTGGGACACCGCGTGCCGCGCGATGTTCTTGGCCATGTCCCAGTTGATGCCGGACGTCGAGGACGTCTGGCCGGCCTCCGGCGCACCGGGGGCGGGCTGGGACGACATCATGTCCGCGAACTGGCGGAGCATGTTGGCCATCTGTTGCGGGTCGCCGAACGGGAATCCGTCCGGCATTCCGGGGTTCCCCCCGCCCGGGCCGCCGCTGCCGGCACCCGAGCCGGAGTCGCCTGAACGGCGTCCGGACTCGTCATCGGGATCGTTCGGCATGCTGAAACCGAAAGGCAGGTCGCTCACAATCAGACCTCAGGCAGGATTAGGTTTGGTCTCCACTGTCACGTTAGCTGGGAGTCGCCCGGAGTGAATACCGAAAGCAGCCAGGTTCGCCCACAGCACAGCCCCTCGGATAGGGCGGGCATGGTGGTGGCGGTCACCGGTGCCGCCTCCGGAGTGGGCCGACTCCTCGTGCAACGCCTGGCCACGCCAGAAGGTTCCATCTCCGCTCGTGAGGTCGTGGCGATCGACGACGAGTTCGCCGACCTGCGCGGCGTGACCTGGCGTATCGCCGACGTCCAGGACCCCGGGCTGGTGTCGCGCCTGCACGGGATCGACGTGCTCGTGCACACCGCGGACGACCGCTCCCTGGAGACCCGGCCGTCCTCGCGCCGGGCCCACAACATCCGGGCCGCGCAGACCGTGCTGACGGCCGCCGCCGCGTCGGGCGTCCCCCGTGTCCTGCTCATCACCAGCACCATGGTCTACGGCGCCGCCCCCGACAACCCGGTGCCGCTGCCCGAGAACGCCACCCGCGTCTCGGACAACAGCGAGGGGCTCATGGGCGACTTCGCCGAGGTCGAGGAACTGGCCGAACGCGCCCGCCGGGCCCACCCGGGCCTGAGCGTCACCGTCGTGCGACCGGCGCCGCTCGTCGGCCCCGAACTGGACACCCTCCTCAGCCGCCACTTCTCGGCGCCCCGGCTCCTCACCGTCAAGGGCCACGAACAGCACTGGCAGTTCTGCCACGAGGACGACCTCGCCTCCGCGCTCGCCTACTGCGCCCTGCACGAAGTGACCGGTACCGACGGTGTGGTCGCCGTGGGCAGCGAGGGCTCCCTCACCCAGGGGGAGGTGGAGGAGATCGCCGGGATGAAGCACTTCGAGGTCCCCGCCAACCTCGCCTTCGGGGCCGTCCGCCGCCTGCACCAGGCCCGCATCACCCCGGCCGCCGCAGGTGAGATCAAGTTCCTCGTCTACCCGTGCGTGGTGGACGGCGCGTCCCTGCGTGAGGCCGGGTGGAAGCCCGCCCACGACAACGAGTCCGCGCTGGCCGTCCTGCTGGAGTCCAAGAGCGGCAAGCACGCGATCGCCGGACGCAGCCTCGGCCGCAAGGAGGTCACCATCACGGCCGCCGGTGCGGCCGGAGCGGCGGGGGGGGGGCCNGCCATCCGCCACCTGCGCAAGCGCGGGAAGTCCTGATCCGACCGCTTGATACGGTTTCCAGGTGGAACAGATCACTCTCGCGGCCGTACGCGACACGCCCCTGTCCGTCGACGAGGTCCTGGCGGCCGTGTCCGATCCCAGGGCGGGCGGCACCGCCGTCTTCATCGGTACCGTGCGCGACCACGACCACGGGCGCGACGTCTCGGCCCTGTCCTACTCGGCACACCCCTCCGTGGAGGCGCAGCTGCGCGTCGTCATGGAGAAGGTGCTGAACGACACCACGGCGCCGGGCCGACCGGTCGTGCGGATGGCCGCCACGCACCGCGTCGGGGACCTGGAGATCGGGGACCTCGCCGTGGTCGTCGCGGCCTCCGCCGCCCACCGCGAGGAGGCCTTCGCGGCCTGCCGCAGGCTCATCGACGACCTCAAGGCCCAGGTGCCCATCTGGAAGAACCAGGCCTTCGAGGACGGCGGGACGGAGTGGGTCGGCTCGCCCTGAGTCCACCCTCCAGGTCCCGGAGGGCTCTAAGGTGTCAGCATGGTTCGTCGTGTCATGACCCTTGTAGCCGCTCTCGTCCTGCTTGCCGGGCTCGGGTACGGCAGCCTCTTCCTGCCCATGCCCTACCTCGTCGCGGCCCCGGGCGTCACCCTGGACACCCTGGGACAGCAGGAGGGCGGCGAGCCCGTCATCGGTGTCGAGGGCGCCGAGAACTACGAGCACGACGGATCGCTCTCCATGGTGACCGTCCAGTACGCGGGCGGCCCGGACCACCGGCTCAACCTCTTCACCCTCGTGACGGCCTGGCTCTCACCGAGCCAGGCGGTGCTGCCCGAGGAACTCCTGTTCCCCGCGGGGCGGTCCCCCGAGGAGGTCACCGAGCGGCAGTCCCTCCAGATGAACGACTCGCAGACCGACGCCACCGCCGCGGCCCTCAACCAGCTCAACATCGACTACGAGGCGATCCCGCTGGTCGCCGACACCGTCCCGGACATGCCCGCAGACGGGGTCGTCGAGCCGGGTGACCGCATCATCGAGGTGGACGGCGAGAAGGTCCCCACGCACACCAGCGGAGCCGACACCGAGGAACTCGTGGGCAGCTCCTACGTGGTGGACCGGGTGGGCGACCGCGCCCCCGGTGAACCGGTCGGGCTCGTCCTGGACCGCGACGGCGACGAGGTCGAGGTCGAGATGGAGACCGTCGAGGGTGACGAGGGCACGGCCGCGGTGGGCGTCCTCATCGCCGACGACATGGACTTCCCCGTCGACGTCTCCATCTCCGTGGGCGAGATCGGCGGCCCCAGCGCGGGCATGATGTTCGCCCTCGGGATCATCGACCGGCTCAGCGAGGAGAGCATCACCGGCGGGGCCAGCATCGCCGGTTCCGGCACCATCTCCTCCGACGGCCAGGTCGGCGGGATCAGCGGCATCCCGCAGAAGATGGTCAGCGCCAAGCGCGACGGCGCCGAGTACTTCTTCGTCGCCGCCGACAGCTGCTCCCAGGTCTCCCAGTCCGCCGCCTACGGCGACCTCGACGTCGTCCGGGTCGAGACCCTCACCGACGCCATGGACGCGCTGGACGTCATCCGAGGCGGAGAGGGCGAACTGCCCCGCTGCGAGTAGCAGTGTTTTCTTTGCATCTCCGCTTCGCTTCGATGCGTGTTCGGTGCCTTTGCAGAGGAACCTTCGGTGTCTTCGGTGTGATGGCTCGTTCCTCGCAATCCCACCTTCACCACCTCCAGAACCCTCTCCGGCACCGAACGGGCAACCCCCGCGGCCGGGGCGTACAGAGAGGAAGCACGCCTGGGGCTGAGGCGAACATGTGGGCATGAGAGGACCCCCGGACCGCGCGGTCCGGGGGTCCTTTCGTACGGGTGGGGGTCAGCTCTCCTTCTGGGGGAGTTCCTCGTCCAGGTCGAGGGTGAGCGCCAGCGCGGAGGTCAGAGCCGGGATCAGGTCCGGGCCGTTGAGCACCTCGGACTCGGTGTCGTGGCTGCGCATCCGCATGGCGCAGTGCCGCGAACCGTCCCGCAGTACGCCCGCGACCATGCGGATCTCCTCGGTCTCCTTGCCGGAGGCGGAGGGGTCCTCACCGGCGGCCAGGGTCTCGTCCGAGCCCTTCACCACCAGGCGCTCCATGACCAGCGCGCACCCGGCCACGCCCTCGGGCCACAGGATGCGCCCCAGCGCCTCCTCCAGCGGCACGTCCGGAGACAGCGCCTCCTGCTCGACCGGGGTCAGCTCGTCGGGGTCGGCCGGGGAGCCGATCCCCAGCAGACCCGCCAGCGCGGGCTCCGCCGCCAGCAGCTCCGAGGTGGGGACCAGGGCGTACAGCCCCAACGGGCGATCCCACCCCTGCTCGGCGGCGTGGCGTTCCAGGTCCATGACTGCTTCGCGAATGTTCGACACGTTTCCATGGTCGCCGATGTGGGAACCTCGCCGGGCCCGTTCGGCGGCAGTAGGGTCGCACCGTGCCCTCCGGATGCGACTCCGATACCCCAACGATGCAGCCTTGTCACCGGGTGGAGGGCGATTTCGGGAACCTGGCGGCCACCGTTTAAGTTTTCTGTAATGAAGGCGCCACACGCGCAACCAACGCACCTACCAAGCCAGAACGAGGGGGAGGCGTGAGCTTCCGATCGCCCGGCGCACCACCTGCGCGTATGCCTCGCCGATCAAGGTTGCTCGCGCCAGTCGCGGCGACCGTGGTCGTCATCATCGCGGCACTGATGTTCGCCGCGAACTTCTGGACCGACTACAAGTGGTTCAGTTCCGTCGGTTACACCTCGGTCTTCCTGACCGAGCTGTGGACCCGAGTCCTGCTCTTCGCCGTCGCGGCGCTCGTGATGGCCGTCATCGTCGGCGCGAGCATCTTCTTCGCCTACCGGGCCCGGCCCGGTATCAGACCGATGAGCCTGGAACAGCAGGGCCTGGACCGCTACCGGCAGTCCATCGACCCGCACCGCAAGCTCTTCTTCTGGATCGCCGTCGGCGCCCTGGCGCTCCTGGCCGGCGCGGCCGCCAGCGGTGACTGGCGCTCCTACCTCCAGTTCGTCAACGGCGTGGACTTCGGGGTGAGTGACCCCGAGTTCGGCATGGACATCGCGTTCTTCGCGTTCACCTACCCGTTCCTGCGCATCCTGCTCGGCTACCTGTACGCGGCCGTCATCCTGGCGTTCATCGCCGCCGTGATCGTGCACTACCTGTACGGCGGGGTCCGCCTCCAGAACGACTCCGGGCAGCGCGCCACCCCCGCCGCCCGCGTGCACCTGTCGGTGCTGCTGGGCCTGTTCGTGCTCCTGCGCGCGGGCTCCTACTGGCTGGGCCGCTAC
>NZ_ANAE01000068.1 GCF_000341265.1 Nocardiopsis prasina DSM 43845
CATGGACATCGCGTTCTTCGCGTTCACCTACCCGTTCCTGCGCATCCTGCTCGGCTACCTGTACGCGGCCGTCATCCTGGCGTTCATCGCCGCCGTGATCGTGCACTACCTGTACGGCGGGGTCCGCCTCCAGAACGACTCCGGGCAGCGCGCCCCCCCCGCCGCCCGCGTGCACCTGTCGGTGCTGCTGGGCCTGTTCGTGCTCCTGCGCGCGGGCTCCTACTGGCTGGACCGCTACGGGCTGGTGTTCTCCGACCGGGGCTACACCTTCGGTGCCTCCTACACGGACGTGAACGCGGTCAAGACGGCCCTGACCATCCTCACGGTCATCTCGGTGATCTGCGCGGTCCTGTTCTTCGCCAACATCGTCTTCAAGAACACGATGATCCCGGTGGCCTCCCTCGGACTGCTCGTTCTGTCCGGCGTGGTCGTCGGCGTCGCCTACCCCGAGATCGTCCAGAACTTCCAGGTCAGGCCGAACGAGCAGCGCCTGGAGAGCCCGTACATCGAGCGCAACATCGAGAGCACGCGCGAGGCGTACGGGATCGCCGACGCCGAGGTGGAGACCTACGACGCCACCACGGAGCTCACGCCGCAGGAGCTGGCGGCCGAGGCCGACACCATCCCCAGCGTGCGACTGGCCGACCCGGCCGTGGTCTCGCAGACCTTCCAGCAGATGCAGCAGGTCCGAGGCTTCTACCAGTTCCCGGACGTGCTGGAGGTGGACCGCTACCCCGACGCCGACGGCAACCTGATCGACACGATCGTCGCCGTTCGTGAACTCGACGGCCCGCCCGCCGACCAGGACAATTGGCTCAACCGGCACCTGATCTACACCCACGGCTTCGGCATGGTCGCCGCCGCGGGCAACCTGATCGACAACGAGGGCCGCCCGGTCTTCACCGAGTACAACATCCCGCCGCGCGGCGAGCTGAGCGAGGTCGCGGGCGAGTACGAGCCGAGGATCTACTACGGCCGCGAGGGCGCCGACTACGTGATCGTCGAGGCCGAGGAGGAGTACGACTACCCGGTCGACCCCGCCTCGGACGAGCCCGACGTCCCCACGCTCGAGGACGCGGTCGACGCCAGCCCGAGCCCGGACGAGGCGCGCGCGCCCTCGGACGGCCAGGACGGCGGCGAGGAGGCCCCGGCCGAGGACGCCGAGGCCACCGAGGAGAACGCCGAGGGGGACCCGGCGGGTGGTTCGCAGGCCTACAACCGCTACGACGGTGACGGCGGCGTGCCGCTGAACAACTTCTTCGACCGCATCCTGTACGCGATCAAGTACCAGGAAACGAGCATCCTGCTCAACAGCGCGATCACGAGCGACTCGCGGATCATCTACGAGCGCGACCCGCTGGACCGCGTGGAGAAGGTCGCCCCGTTCCTCACCGTCGACAGCCGCCCCTACCCGGCGGTCGTGGACGGCAAGGTCGTGTGGATCGTCGACGGCTACACCACCTCGGACGGCTACCCGTACGCCAACCGGGTCGACTTCACCCAGGCGGTGACCGACACCTTCACCGACGGTTCCGCGCAGCAGGTCGGCGCGCTGCCCGGCAACGAGGTCAACTACATCCGCAACTCGGTGAAGGCCACCGTCGACGCCTACGACGGCACCGTCACCCTGTACGGCTGGGACGACGAGGACCCGGTCCTCAAGACCTGGGAGGGCGCCTTCCCGGGCACGGTGGTCGACAAGGACGAGATGAGCGAGGAGCTCATCCAGCACCTGCGCTACCCGGACGACCTGTTCAAGGTGCAGCGCGAGATCATGCGCGAGTACCACGTGACGGACGCCGCGTCCTACTACGGTGGTCAGGACTTCTGGTCGGTTCCCAACGACCCGACCCGGGAGGGCGAGGTCTCCGAGCCGCCCTACCGCCAGACCATCAACTTCCCCGGTTCGGACGAGCCCAGCTTCTCGCTGACCACCACGTTCGTGCCGAACAACCGTGAGAACCTGGCCGCGTTCATGGCGGTGGACAGCAACCCCGAGTCCGAGGAGTACGGGAAGCTGAAGCTGCTGGAGCTGCCCCGGAGCACGGTGATCTTCGGTCCCGGGCAGGTGCAGAACGCGTTCGACTCGGACGCCGACGTGCGTGAGGTCCTGCTCCCGCTGGAGCAGTCCAACGCAGAGGTCACCCGGGGCAACCTGCTGACCCTGCCGTTCGCCGGCGGTCTGCTCTACGTGGAGCCCCTCTACGTGCAGGCCGGTGGCGGCGGAGCGGCGTCCTTCCCGCTGCTCCAGCAGGTCATGGTCGGATTCGGTGAGGAGGTCGCCATCGGCAGCAACCTCCAGGACGCCCTGAACAACCTGTTCGAGGGCGGCGAGGGTCCGCTGCCGGACCCGGACGCCGAGCAGGGCACCGAGGAAGAGGAGACCTCCGAGGCCGGTTCGGGCGACAGCGAGCCCAGCGACCTCACCGAGGCCCTCAACGAGGCCGTGGAGGCCTGGGAGGAGGCCCAGGAGTCCAACGACGAGGCCAACGAGCGCCTGCGTGAGGCTCTTGAGGCCCTTGAGGAGGCCGCGGGCAACTAGTCCGTAGCCGTACCGACCGCCCCTGGGGCGCCGAGTACGACGGGGCGGGACCTTTCGGGTCCCGCCCCGTTCCCGTGTCCGAAGCCCCTGCGGGCCCCGCCGGGCCGCACCGGAACGGGGCACGGGCGGGGCCGCAGGGCGCCCGCGCAGGTCGATTTGGCTTTCCCGCCGGGGCGCGCTAATCTGAAGACACAACGACGCGGGGTGGAGCAGTTCGGTAGCTCGCTGGGCTCATAACCCAGAGGTCGCAGGTTCAAATCCTGTCCCCGCTACCAAGATAAAGAAGCGCCGGGTGGAGAAATCCACCCGGCGCTTCTTCGTGTGTCCGCCGCACGGAATCCGAAACGAATGTTCCCCGGTGCCGCCTGGGGAAGGGGCGGCACCGGGGAACGGTTCAGTGGGTGCGGCCCTCCACGAGCACCACCACGCGGTCGGCCCGCTCGGCGACCTTGGCGTCGTGGGTGACCACGACCACCGCGGCGTCGCGCACCCGCGACTGGTCGATCAGCTGGTCCATGATCATGGTGCTGCTGGCGGCGTCCAGAGCGCCCGTGGGTTCGTCGGCGAGGATCAGTGAGGGTTCACGGCTCAGCGCGCGCGCCAGGGCCACACGCTGCTGCTCACCGCCGGACAGCTGGTGCGGCTGGGAGTGGAGGCGGTGCCCCAGCCCCACCGACTCCAGTAGTTCCCTGGAGCGGCTGCGGCGGCGCAGCGCGGGCACTCCGCCGAGCACCATGGGCACGCTCACGTTGGCCAGGGCCGAGCGCCGCTCCAACAGGTGAAACTGCTGGAACACGAACCCGATCCCGTCCCCTCGCAGCCGCGACATGCGGCCCTCGCGCAGCGGGGCGGTCTCCATGCCGTCGAACACGTAGGAGCCGGTGCTGGGCCTGTCCAGCAGCCCGAGGACGTTCAGCAGGGTCGACTTTCCGGAACCGGACTGGCCCATGATGGCCACGACCTCGCCCCGGGAGACGTCGAAGGTGCAGTCGTGCAGCACGTCGATCCGGGTGCCCGACACCATGAAGTGCCTGGTGAGGTTCTTCACCTGGAGGAGCGGGGTGGCGGGCGGGCGTGTGTCCACGACCACGGGAGAGGGAGCGTCGGTGGTCATCTAGCCACCGATCCCGTAGAGCTCTTCGTCGAGGTCCTCCTCGGACTCGGCCCCGGGGACGTCGAAGCGCGGGTCCAGCGGCACCGGGTCCATGATGGTGTCGCCCACCTCCAGACCCTCGGTGACCTCGACGAGCTGGCCGTCGGACAGGCCCAGGGAGACCTCACGGGGCTCCTCGGTACCGTCCTCGGCCACCACGATCACCTCGCCCTCCTCGGAGGTGCCGCGCACGGCGGTCACCGGGACGACCACGACGTCCTCGGCCTCCCCGGTGCTCACCGACAACTGGCCCCGCACCCCGTCGAACACCTGGAGGTCGGAGGGGACCCGGCAGGACAACTCGGCGCCGCCACCGCCGCCCTCGGTCTCACCCGAGAACTCGTCCTCCGAGCCCTGCTCGGCGGGAGCGCCGCCCTCGGCCGAACCCAGCGAGAGGAACGCGCACTCGGCGGCGGGCGGGCCCTTGTCGATCTTCAGCATGATGTCGTCGGGGTCGTCGTAGAGCCGGTACAGGTCGTTCGCGGGGACCGTGGCCACCGCGCGGAACCGGTCCGGGGCGACGGTCGCCACGGCCGCGCCGGGCTCCAGGACGTCGCCGACCTGCACCTCGCCCATGCCCTTGATCGTCCCGCCGGCTGGCGCGTACAGGGAGACCTCGGTGAAGGCGGGGGCGGCGTCCCCGCCCTCCTCGTCCGAGACCGCGGCGGTCTCGGACGGCACCCTCACGTTGAGGATCGGGGCGCCCTGTTCCACCTCGTCCCCGTCGTTCAGCCACAGGTGGGTGACGGTGCCGCCCCTGGGGGCCTTGAGCGCCTTGCCCGGCTCCGGCCGCACCGTGGCGTCGAGCACCAGCAGGGAGCTGACCGTGCCCAGCTCCACGTCGATCGGCGCGCCGCCGACGTCCACCGCGGCCTCCCCGAGGAACTCCTCGTCCCCGCCGGAACCGCCGAAGCTGGACAACAGGAAATAGCCGGAACCGACCAGGCCGAGCACCAGGGTGACGGCCGCGCCGATGATGATCCACTTCTTCACTTGTGTCTCCTATTCCCGCAGCCCTGCGACGACGGACGCGCGCAGCGCCCGGATCGCGGGGATGATCCCGGCCAAGAGCCCGACGACGGCCGCACTGCCCAGTCCGACCAGGGCGGCGGAGGGCGGAACGGTCATGTTGATGTCGGGTGGCAGCCACAT
Organism: Nocardiopsis prasina DSM 43845; assembly: GCF_000341265.1. Classification (GTDB taxonomy): domain Bacteria; phylum Actinomycetota; class Actinomycetes; order Streptosporangiales; family Streptosporangiaceae; genus Nocardiopsis; species Nocardiopsis prasina. The sequence goes on from NZ_ANAE01000068.1 coordinate 4,848, forward strand.
GAGGTTGCCGATGACGACCGCGGCCACGGCGACCAGCAACCAGGACAGGGCCAGGGCGATCAGGCCGGCCACGACCGCGACCACCACAGCTTCCATCACCACGGCCACGAACAGCGTGAACCGGCTCGCCCCGAGTGCCCGGTAGGTGGCCAGCTCCCGGCGCCGCTCCCGGACGGTGACCAGCCCGACGTTGAGGACGCCGAGCAGTCCGGTGGTGAGGGTGATCACCGCGACACCGATCAGCCCGATGGAGAGGTAACCGATCAGTTCGTCGGTCATCTCCGAGTTGTCGGTGCGGTACGCCATCAGGCTGTCCCGGCTGTCGATCCCCCAACGCCAGCTGGCGGAGGCGAGGCGGTCGGTGAACTCCTCTCCGAAGTCCATCTCCTCGGCGGCGGAGTCAGTGGGGTCGATCCGCGCGACGTAGGTGATCTGCGAGGCGGTCGGCTTCTCGGGGGACCAGGAAGGGCCGAAGAGGATCTCCCCGGTGGCGGGCGCGTTCAGGAGGTAGGCGCTGTGCCAGCCCTGCTGGTACACGGAGCTCTGCGTGACGCCGACGATCCGCACATCCGACCAGCGGCCGTTGCCGAGTTGGACGTCGGCGAAGTCACCCAGCTCCTCGGCCAGGGCCTCGTTGACCACCAGCACCGGGGCGCGCGAGTCCAGGTCGGCCTCGGTGAACCACCGGCCCTGGGTCAGGTTGATCCGGCGGATGTCGCCGAGCGCGACGTCCACTCCGATGATGTCGACGTCCCGGAAGACCTGGTCTCCCTGGCGGAGGGGCGGCGGGGACTCGGTCCTGTTGTGGAGCGAGACCTCCAGCCCGCCCGCCCGGCCCAGGTCCTCCTCGAACGCGCGGAGGTCCGTGACCTTGTCGAAGACGGTGACCTCCATGGTCGCCGCGCGTCCGGCGTTGGCCTCTCCGAAGGCGGTGGCGTAGCGCTGGCCGAGTTCTCCCGCGGTGACCACCATGATCAGGGCGCCGACACCGACGACGATGCCTGCGCAGGACAGGATGGTCCGGGCCACGTTGGCTCGGGAACCGGCGAAGGCCAGCACGATCCCAGCAGTGAGGGAACGCAGCATGGAGCCCCTTCCCGTATGTGTCTGTAGGGCCCGGCGCGGCATCGGGCGGCGCCGGGTCGCCCCGCGATTCGCGGGGGTTTCAACAGACCCATCGCCAGTGCCGGGGTTTTCGGTTCATGCCTGAACGAATATTCCCTTGGCCGCTCCCGGCCACGCGGGGTCACCACAGTGACCGCGCTATCCGACCTCGAAACCGTCGCAGGTGATGGGCGCCCCGGTCCCCGCGTCGGACCACACCACCGTGTGGACGCCCGTGGCGAGTTCCTCGGCGCCGTCGAAGGCGTTCGGATAGACCAGGCGCGCCCAGCCGGCGTCGTCCGGCTCGGCCTCGGCGGTCGCGGTCTCCCCGGCCGGGTCGGTGACGGTGGCCGCGACCGGTCCGGAGTGGTCGCCCTCGGAGTCGGACAGGCCGAGTTCCACGGCCTTCTCGTCCTCCACGGTCTCGCGCGGCGCCTCGCTGCGCCAGCCGCCGGGGAGCGCGGGGTCCACGGCGGGGGAGCACGAGTAGCGTGCGGGGTCGAACAGGGTGTCGGGCACGCCGAGCCCCAGCGGACCCGACGCGGCGGAGTCACGCACGGTGTCGGCGATCATCTCGCTGAGCTGTTGCGGGCTGTGGCCGTGGCTCTGGGCGCACCCCGTGGCCAGGATGAGGACCGCGCCGCACAGCGCGGCAGCGCGGCGCCGGTGGGTTGTCATGGTCAGCACACAGCGCACGTTACTACTGAAAGTAATCGCGCAGGTGCTTTTCGTGGCCGCTCGGCGGCTATTCCGGACGGCGCAACGGGGTGGGACCACCGTTGAGCCAGGTGAGCGCCTGGTCGTGGACGGCTCCGTTGGAGCACACCAGGGGGCCGCCGTCCTCGAAGCCGTCGCCGCGCAGGTTGGTGGCGCGGCCACCCGCCTCCTCCAGAATGATCGGCAGCGGGGCCGCGTCCCACAGCGAGAGCTCGGGCTCGGCGGCGATGTCCACGGTGCCCTCGGCGACCATCACGTGGGACCAGAAGTCACCATAGGCACGGGTCCGCCACACGGACCGCGTCAGCCCCAGGAAGGACTCCAGCCGCCCCTGCTCCTCCCACCCGGTCAGCGAGGAGAAACTCAGCGAGGCGTCCGCGAGGTCCTGCACCTTGGAGACCTGGCAGCGAGAGGCCTTGGAGAGGCTGCGCCCGGTCCAGGCGCCGCTGCCCTTGGAGGCCCACCAGCGGCGGTGCAGCGCCGGGGCCGAGACCACGCCCACCACGGGGCGGTCGCCCTCCAGCAGGGCGATGAGAGTGGCCCACACCGGGACGCCGCGCACGTAGTTCTTGGTGCCGTCGATGGGGTCGATGACCCACACGCGGTTGCTGTTGCCGCTCCGGCCGTACTCCTCTCCCACCACCGCGTCGCGCGGGCGGGCGCGGGAGAGCACGCCCCGCAGGGTCTCCTCGACCATGCGGTCGGCCTCGGTCACCGGGGTCAGATCCGGCTTGGTGTCGACAACCAGGTCGAGGGCGCGGAATCGCTTCATCGCGATGTCGTCGGCAGCGTCGGCGAGCACGTGGGCCAGCCGCAGATCATCGTCATAGGACACCATGGCCGGTAACGCTACCCTCCCGGGCACGAACATGCCCAAAGCGGCGCCCCCGGCGTGACCAGAGTGTTAGGGGGAGGGATATCCGGGGGCGCGAATGCGAGGATGGGGGCGTGAGCACAGACATACGGCCCCGGGAGGGCACCGGGGTCCGCGAACGGCTGATGGACGCCGCCCGCGCCGAGGTGCTGGCGGGGCGGTGGGGTGAGCGGCGGATGATCGACGTCGCCGCCACCGCGGGAGTGTCCAGGCAGACCCTCTACAACGTCTTCGGCAGCAAGGAGGGCCTCCTCCAGGCCGTGGTGGTGCGGGAGGTCACCACGCTCCTGGACACCGCCGAGGCGATGCTGGAGGCGGACGGCCACAACCCCGCGCACGCGGTGAGCCGCACCACCCGGATGGTTCTGCTCGCCGCGAGGGACAACCCGCTGCTGCTCGCCTTGGTCACCGGCGACGAACAGCTCCTCCCTGTGCTCACCACGCGGTCGGCGCCGCTCCTGGACGCCCTGCGGGAACGCATCGCCCGGACCCTGGCGGTGCACTGCCCGCAGGTGCTCCCCGACACCGCCGACGCGGTGGCGGACGTCTCCCTGAGACTCACCGTTTCGTACGCGCTCCAGCCCGTGGACCCCGACCAGGCGGCGCGCCGGGTGGAGATGGTCGTGCACGGCATGCTGCCGGTGGACTGCCAGGAGGCGAGGGTGTCGGAACGGCGTGGACGCACCGAACGCGCCGAGGTGCTGCGCGCGTACATGCCCGGGGGAAGGATCACGTCCGTCCCCGTCCGCCGCCCCGACCGGCTCGTCCTCCTCGACCACATCGCCCGGGCCTTCGAACCCGGGGTCCGCTACACCGAGGAGCAGCTCAACGCGGTCCTGCGCGGGTACAGCGCGGACCACGTGGTGTTGCGTCGCAGCCTCGTGGACGAGGGGTTCATGGAGAGCGACAGGACCCACTACTGGCGCTGCGGCGGCACCGTCGACCTTTGAGCTGGACCGCTGCACCAGCCCGACAACCGTCGGTCAGGAGTGGGGACCGGGCGGGGGAGCGGTGGTGTCGGTGTCCTCGTCGCCCTCGCGGCTGCTGAGCAGCCTGCGCAGCGAGGCCACCCGCTCGGCGTCCACCTCGCCCCGTTCCAGAGCCGCGCCGATGGCGCACTCCGGGGAGTCGGGCTGGTGGGAGCAGGCGGGCGGGCAGTCGGCGGCGATCTCGGCGAGGTCCTGGAACCCGGACACGATCTCCTCGGGGGACACGTGCGCCAGGCCGAAGCTCCGCACGCCCGGGGTGTCGATGAGCCAGCCGCCCTCGAACCGCAGCGCGAGCGCCGAGGTCGACGTGTGGCGGCCGCGCCCGGTGACGGCGTTCACGTGACCCACGGCGCGGTCCGTGCCCGGGACCAGCCGGTTCACCAGGGTGGACTTGCCCACGCCGGAGGAGCCCACGAACACCGTGGTCCGGTCCGCCAGGCGGGAGCGCAGCTCGTCGAGGTCACCCTCCGGGCTCAGTACCTCGTAGGGAAGCCCGAGCGGCTTGTAGGTGCCCAGCATCTCGTCGGGCGAGGCGAGGTCGGCCTTGGTGAGGCAGAGCAGCGGCTCCAGCCCGGCGTCGTAGGCGGCCACCAGGCAACGGTCCACGAAGCGCGGCTGCGGAGCCGGGTCCGCGAGGGCGCAGACGATGGCGAGCTGGTCGGCGTTGGCCACGATCACGCGCTCGACCGGGTCGGTGTCGTCCGCGGTGCGTCTGAGCACGGAGGCGCGCTCGCGCACCCGGACCACGCGGGCCAGGGTGTCGGGTCTGCCGGTCAGGTCCCCGACCACGTCCACGCGGTCGCCGACCACGATCGACCCCCGGCCGAGCTCGCGGGCCTTCATCGCCACCACGGGGACACCGTTCACCAGGCAGCGGTACCGGCCCCGGTCCACCGCTGTGACGAGGCCCTCCACGGCATCCTCGTGCTTGGGGCGCTTACGGGTGCGGGGCTTGGAACCGCCCCGGGCACGCACGCGGATGTCGTCCTCGTCCAGGTGGCGTCCCCCGCCCCGCGTGCGGCTCATGCCAGGACCTCCGACCACAGGCCGGGGAAGTCGGGCAGGGTCTTGCGTGTGGTGGCGATGTTCTCCACCTCCACCCCGGGCACCGCGAGCCCGATCACCGCGCCGGACGTGGCCATCCGGTGGTCGTCGTAGGAGTGGAACACCCCGCCGTGCAGGGGTCGGGGCCGGATGACCAGCCCGTCGGGCAGCTCCTCCACGTCCCCGCCCAGGCGGTTGATCTCGGCGGCCAGCGCGGCGATGCGGTCGGTCTCGTGGCGGCGCAGGTGGGCGATCCCGGTGAGCCGCGAGGGGGAGTCGGCCAGGGCCGCGACGGCGGCGATGGTGGGGGTGAGTTCGCCCACGTCGCGCAGGTCGGCGGTGATCCCGTGGATCTCCCCGGTTCCGCGCAACGTCAGGTCCTCGCCCGAACGGGAGACCTCCCCGCCCATCCGGGTGAACAGGTCGCGCAGGGCGTCGCCGGGCTGGGTCGTGCTCTCCGGCCACCCCTGCACGGTCACCTCACCCTTGCTGACCAGCGCGGCGGCTAGGAAGGGCGCGGCGTTGGAGAGGTCGGGCTCGACGGTGATCTCCGAGGCGCGGATCGGACCGGGCTCCACGAGCCACGAGTTCTCGCCGGTGGTGACCCGCACACCCACGGCGCGCAGCATCTCGACGGTCATGTCCAGGTGCGGCTGGGAGGGGACGGGCGGGCCCTCGTGCCGCACGTGCACGCCCTCGGTGAATCGGGCGCCGCTGAGCAGCAGCGCCGACACGAACTGCGAGGAGCCCGAGGCGTCCAGGGTGACCTCGCCGCCGCGTACGGCACCGGTCCCGTGGATGGTCAGCGGCAGCGCGCCGCGCCCCTGGTCGTCGATGTCGGCGCCGAGGTCGCGCAGCGCCGCGAGCAGCTCGTCCACCGGCCGCTCACGGGCGCGCGGGTCGCCGTCGAAGTGCACGTCGCCGGTGGCCAGCGCGGCCAGCGGCGGCACGAAACGCATGACGGTGCCCGCGTTGCCGACGTCCACGCTGGCTGGACCGTGCGGGGCCACCGGGGTGACGGACAGGTCAGGGACCTCCGGGTCGTCCGAGGTCAGCTCGCTCACCTGGATGCCCAGGGCGCGCAGGGCCCCCACCATGAGCTCGCTGTCCCGGCTCACCAGGGGACGGCGCACGACGCACGGGGTCTCGGAGAGCGCCGCCAGGATCAGCGCCCGGTTGGTGACGGACTTGGAACCGGGCAGGCTGACACGGGCACGCACCGGCTGCCGCGCGACGGGCGCGGGCCAGTGCTCCCCGGCGGGAGTGGCGGGCGAGGTGGACGGCGTGGGCGCGGAGTCAGGCATGGTCCAAGGTTATCGGTCCGGACCCGGGTCCGGAGGAACGAGTGGTCGGCCTGTGGACGGCGCTGAAGGAGGGGCAGGGGGGTAGGTGCGGATGTGGTCGGACGTATCCTGGAATGCGCCATGGTGTATCTGGATCACGCAGCCACGACCGAGGTCCGCCCCGAGGTGATCGCCGATGTGGCGGCGGAACTCGGCTCCCTCGGTAACCCATCGTCCCTGCACGGCCACGGACGGGCCGCTCGGCGTACCGTCGAGGAGTCCCGAGAACGCGTCGCCGAGGCGGTGGGCTCCACCCCGCACGAGGTGGTGTTCACCGCGGGCGGGACCGAGTCGAACAACATCGCGATCAAGGGCCTGTACTGGTCCCGCAACGCCGAGGATCCCGCGCGCAGACGCATCCTCGTCAGCGCCGTCGAACACCACGCCGCGCTCGACCCCGCGCGCTGGATGGCCGACCACCAGGGCGCGGTCCACGAGGAACTGCCCGTGGACGCCCTGGGCCGGGTGGACCCGGAGACCCTGCGCGCGGCGATCGAGCGTGACCCCGCGTCCGTGGCCGTGGTCTCGGTGATGTGGGCCAACAACGAGATCGGCACCGTGCAGCCGGTGCGTGAGCTGGCCGCGGTCGCCGCCGAGTACGGCGTCCCCTTCCACACGGACGCGGTGCAGGCCGTGGGCGCGGTCGAGGTGGACTTCGCGGCCAGCGGCGTGAGCGCGCTGACGCTGAGCGGCCACAAACTGGGCGGACCGGTGGGCAGCGGGGCCCTGGTGGTCGCCCGAGGCCTCGCCCCGACCCCGGTCCTGCACGGCGGCGGTCAGGAGCGCGACATCCGCTCCGGCACGCTGTCGGCCCCGTTCGCGCGCGGCCTCGCGACCGCGGTGCACGCCGCCGTCCAGGGGCGCGAGGAACACGTCAAACACCTCACGGCGCTCCGCGACGAGCTGGAGTCCCGGGTCCGGGACATCGTGCCCGACGTGGTGGTGAACGGCGACCCGCGGCTGCGGCTTCCGGGGATCGCCCACCTGTCGTTCCCCGGCTGTGAGGGCGACGCCCTGCTCATGTTGCTGGACGCCAGGGGCATCTCCTGCTCCACCGGCTCGGCGTGCTCGGCGGGCGTGGCCCAGCCCAGCCACGTGCTCCTGGCTACCGGGGCCGACCCCGACAGGGCCCTGAGCAGCCTGCGCCTGTCCCTGGGGCGGACCTCCACCGAAGAGGACGTTGACTGTCTGGCCGAGGCGATCGGCCCGGCCGTCGAACGCGCCCGTGCGGCCATGGCCAAGCGGCGGCGCTGAACCCGCCCCCGCAGGACGACGGCGGGGGTGCCACGGGCACCGCCGCCGTCGTCGTCGTGATTGTCCCCGTGACCGGGGGTGTGGGGGTCAGTCCCCGGAACGCTTGATGGTGACGGACTCCAGCACGATGTCACTGGTGGGGCGGTCACCGCTGTCCGTCTCGACCGTCGAGATCGCCTCCACGACCGCCATCGAGTCCTCGTCGGCGACCTTGCCGAAGATGGTGTGCATGCCGGTCAGATGCGGAGTGGGGGCCACGGTGACGAAGAACTGGGAGCCGTTGGTGTTGGGGCCGGAGTTGGCCATGGCCAGCAGCCCGGGCTCGTCGAAGCCGTGGTCGGACTCGAACTCGTCCTCGAACTGGTAGCCGGGGCCGCCGCGACCGGTTCCGGTCGGGTCGCCGCCCTGGATCATGAAACCGTCGATCACGCGGTGGAACACCGTACCGTCGTAGAACTCGGCCGCCCCCGTCTCCTCGTTCACCGGGCCGTCGCCCTCGGCGAGCTCGACGAAGTTGGTGACGGTCAACGGGGCGTCCGAGGCGAAGAGCTCCACCTCGATGTCGCCCTCACTGGTGTGCAGCGTGGCCCCGTCGACATCGGGGACCTCCACCTCGGCCTTCTGCTCCGTGTCCGGCGCCTCCGGGTCCGGTGACTCCGGCTCGTCGTTCTGGCACGCGGCCGTGGCGAGGAGGGCGGTGGAGGCGAGGATCGCTACCGGCAGGGTCAAGCGGTTCATCGGTTCACTTCCGGGGTCAGGTTCGCGGCGGGGCGGCACACAGGTTACTGCGGACGATCGGAAACCGGTCGCTTGGGCTGGCCCGATCGCCCCGTCCGGGGCACACCAGGGCCTTCGGGGCCGTGGTCAGGACGACGGGCCGATCGGGTCCTCGTCCCCGTCGCGGTCACGGCTCGCGTCGCCGGAGCCGGACTCCTCCCCGGGGCCGCCGCGCCCGTGCTCGCGCTCCTGACGCTCCCGGGACTCCCGCTCCTGGATCTCCCTCGCGCGGCGGCGCTGCTCCTCAGCGCGCTCACGACAGCGCCGCAAAAACGCCTCGTCCTCCTCCGGGGAGACCGCGCGGGCGCGCCCGGGGTGCTCGTACTCGGGGAAGGGCGGAGGGGGACCCGCCGGGCCCTGGGCAAGCGCGGGGTCCCGGGGCGGGCGGCCCAGCAGGAACCACAGCGCGGCGCCCACCTTGGGCAGGAGCAGGACGATCACCGCCCACACCGGTTTGGGCAGCAGACGGATCCTCGCGGAGTCGGATCCGATGACGTCGAAGAGCACGTACACCCAGAAGACGAGCGACAAGAGGGCGAGGAAGAGGGCGAAGTAGACCAACGGACCTTCCAATCGGGGGAAACACTCGACAGCGCTGGGGCGACATCATCGACTTTGTACTGACTTATCACGGATGGCCGCACCCGCCCGGTCGCTTGACCAGCCGCCCCGAGCCGGGAGAAGGTCGAACCACAGGGGCTGGGGCGTCGCACAGAGGGTACGTCACCACATGTCCCCACAGGTGTCTGCTGACCGGCCGAGAACGGGAGAGGTTATGGACGTGAACACCGCGTTGCCGTCGGCGATGTGGCTCCCCTTCGGGGCGCGGGTGCTGCGGGCCCGCTCCGACCTGGGACTTTCACGCGCCGAACTCGCCAGGAACGTCGGGGTCACCGACGACAAACTCCGCGAGGTCGAGGACGCGCACTGCCGCCCGGCCAGGTCACTGGTCGAACGGGTCGACACGGCGCTGGGCACCGATCACCAGTTGGTCGACGCCTGGGCGATCACCCTCCAGGCCGAGGCCTTCCCGAGCGAGTTCGGCGACATGAGCGAGCTCGGCACGCACGCCGCGCAGCTGTGGGAGCACCAGCCGATGGCGGTCCCCGTCTTCCTGCGCACCCGCGAGTACTCGCGGGCCATCCTCGAACCCCGCCACCCCAACCTCGACCACGAGGAGATCGAGGCGATGGTGGACGACGAGATGGCCGAACGCGCCGCCACCACGGGCCCCGAGGGCCCCGCCCTGCGCGTGGTCCTCAACGAGTCCGTGCTCCAGCGGCCCCAGGGAGGCGCCGAGGTCCTCAATGGCCAGCGCGACTTCCTCGCCGACCTCGTCAAGGCGGGCATCGTCAGCCTCGCGGTGATCCCCGAGGAGACCCCGCACCACCCGGGACTGGGCGGCGCGTTCCGAATCATGGAGTTCGCCGACCGCCCCAGCATGGTCTACGCCTTCGCCGCCCAGGGCGGCGAACTCACCGGGGACACCGAGGACGTCGGCCACTGCCGCATGGTGCGCGACTCCATCGAGGAGTCCAGTGTGGACCTCAGCCCCGAGTCCGAACTCCTCACCGCGCGCTGGCCCCAGGAATGACCATTCGTTGGGTGATCGGTCACGGAACGCCCTTGGGAACGTGACCGTGCATGGGCTAGGTTGCCCGCCATGGATATCGCAATCACTTCCGGATACGTGGTTCCCGTCGACGGCGACCCCATCGACGGGGGCACGGTCCTCATCTCCGACGGGAAGATCGCCGCGGTCGGGTCGGCCGCGGACGTCACGGTCCCCGAGGGCGCGGAGATCGTCGACGCGGCGGGCCAGTGGGTCCTGCCCGGCTTCGTCGAGGCCCACGGCCACGTCGGCATCCACGAGGAGACCATCGGCTGGGCCGGTGACGACACCAACGAGATGACCGACCCCAACGGCGCCCGCATGCGTGCGATCGACGCCATCAACCCCGCTGACCAGGGGTTCGCCGACGCCCTGTCCGGGGGTGTCACCAGCTCGGTGATCAAGCCCGGTTCCGGCAACCCCATCGGCGGTCGCACCGTCGCCCTGAAGATGTGGGGCCGCAGCGTCGAGGACCGGCTGCTCAAGGAGCCCGCCAGCGTCAAGAGCGCTCTCGGTGAGAACCCCAAGCGGGTCTACGGCAAGAAGGACACCCTCCCCTCGACCCGGCAGGGCGTGGCCGCGGTCATCCGCGACGCCTTCACCAAGGCCGAGGACTACAGGACCAAGCGGGACCACGCCGCACAGGAGGGCACGCCCTTCGACCGCGACAACACCCTGGAGACCCTCGTCCAGGTGCTCGACGGCGAGGTGCCCTGGTGCCAGCACGTGCACCGCGCCGACGACATGCACACCGCGATGCGCCTGGCCGACGAGTTCGGCTACCGGCTCATCATCAACCACTGCACCGAGGGCCACCTGCTGGCCGACGAGATCGCCGCGCGCGGCATCCCCGTCATCACCGGTCCGCTGATGACCAGCCGCTCCAAGGTGGAGGTGGGCAACCGCACCCTGGCCAACCCGGGCATCCTGGACCGCGCGGGCGTGAAGGTGGCCCTCACCACCGACGCCCCGGTCATCCCGATCGAGTTCCTCGTCTACCAGGCGATCCTGTGCGTCAAGGAGGGCATGGACCGCGACTCCGCGATCCGCGCGCTCACGGTGAACCCCGCCGAGATCATGGGCCTGGACGACCGGGTCGGTTCCCTGCGCCCCGGGCTGGACGCCGACGTCGTGGTGTGGTCCGGCGACCCGCTCGACATCATGAGCCGCGCCCAGCGCGTGTTCGTGGACGGTCGCGAGGTGTACACCTACGACGAGTCGAAGCGCGCCGGGATCGTCGCCGACGCTTACTACCGGGAGTCCTGAGCCCGGTCCGGGAAGCGGGACCCACCACTCCGCACCGGATCCCTCTGAGGTACCTCAGACGTCCCCGCGCCGTGCCCCGCCTCGCCTGAGGCGGGGCACGGCGCCGCTGTCTGGTGAAGTCTCCCGATGTGCGGCCGGGGGCCTTAGCCGGAGTCTGTAACCAGCCGGGAGCAGCAGCCCCGGCGGACACGGACCACCCAGGGGGACACCATGCACCCGGACTTCGCCGCACAGGCCGCCGACCTCTACCGGGCCGAGACCGAACGGGCCGCCCACGAGGAGCGTGCCGCACGCAGGGCGCAGAAGGAGGCGCGCGAGGCCGCGCGGGTGAGCGCCCGCGCCGAACGGGAGAGGGAGCGTGCCGAGCGCGCCCGGGGCTCGGCGACGGACGAACCGTCCCGCGCGGAGTCGCGCCGGAGCGCGGGACGGTGGACCCCCGCCCACGCGACGTAGGCGGGAACCCTGGCGTTGCCAGGTCCCTCGCCGCGGCGGTGAGGCTGGACGGCCCGACCCGTGCGGGCTCCGCTGTCGCGCGGCTCCACGGAGCCTGCCCCGCGGGGCATCATCTGGGGAGGCGGTAGCTCGCACCGGTGACGGCTCCGCCACCGGCCGAGCATCCAGAAACCACTCCCTAGAGCGCGACCCGGCGGAAGGGCAGGTCGCCGACGGGCTCGGTTCCGTACAGCACGGTGACGCCCTCCGCTCCCATCCGGTCCAGGAACCGCTGGAGGTCGCTCTCCGCGGGCGGCGGGGTCAGCACCAGGGGAACCCCGGAGGCGATCGCGGCGGTGAGCACGGACAGGTCCCCGCCGAACGCGTCCAGCGGGGCGTCGGGCGCCACGACCACCGCGAGCCGGTCCCGTTCGCCCAGGTCCCAGGTCTTGGCCAGCTCCTGTCCGGCCGCCACCACCTCGGCGCCGGTGAGGGTGCGACCGGCGGACTCCAGGGCGGGTTCGGCGGCTTCCACCGGGTAGGCGGGGAAGTGGTCGCCGTGCCCGCGCACCTCCACGGTGTAGTCGGTCACCATCGGCGGGACCTCGCGCAGCGGCAGGCCCAGCGGGTCCAGGGAGGTGCCCACGACCTCCTCGGCGCCGCTGTCCTGCGCGGCCTCCAGACGGTCCGGATCGGCCACCATGACCTCGGGCGCCGCGCCGTTCTCGGAGAGCACCGCGGTGGCCCCCACCGACCAGCAGGACAGCACCCACGCCACTGACTGCCAGTGCGGCGGCAGGGCGAGCGCGATCCGGTCACCCGGTTGCGTACCGAAACCGTCCACGAGCATGTTCGAGGTCTTGGACACCCAGTTGTCGAGGGTGGCCCGGGACAGTTCGATCCGGTCGCCGAGGTCGTCGTGGGAGGTCACGAACGGGCGTGAGGGATCGGAGGAGACGAGGGCGCGCCAGAGTCGCGCGGGAGAGTCGGACATGGCGCCCATGCTAGGCGCTCCCACCGGCCGCTCCAGTGGGCCCGAACCCTCTTTGTCACGGTCCCGCCATGGTTGGGGACGGAGTGTGCGTAGCGCGGGACGAAGTGCCAGAGTTGCTTCATGCGCCCGCTTCCCGGACGGCTCCTCGCCCGTGTGACCGCGCTCCCCGCGATCGCCCTCTCGGCCTGGCTCCTCGTCGCCTTCCCCCTGCTGGTCCTCGGCCAGTTCACCCCGCTGACCGGACTCGTCCTGGGGCTTCCCGCCGTGGTCGCGGCGTGCGCCCTGGTGCCGCGCCTGCTTCCGGACCCACCGGACGAGGAGGAGGTGCCCTGGTGGCCGGTGGTCGCGGTCCTGCTCATCACCGTGGCCTTCGCCGCTGTGCAGATCGCCTACCACGCCGAGGCCCTGGTGATCCGGCGCGATCCGGCCTCGTACGCCATGTACACGGCCTGGATCGCGGAGAACGGCTTCCTGCCCATCCCGACGCAGGCCGAGCTCATCGCGGGGGACGACCCCGCGCTCAGCTACCAGAGCCTCGCCCACTACCAGCGTGACGACGTCATCTGGCCGCAGTTCATGGCCGGGGCGCCGCTGGTGCTGTCGGTCGGCTACTGGCTCGGCGGGCTGGGCGGCATGCTCGTGGCCACCCCGGTGCTGGGCGCACTGGGAGTGCTCACCTTCGCCGGGCTCACCGCCCGCCTGGTCGGCGCGCGCTGGGCTCCCCTGGCCGCCCTGATCCTGGCGGTGTGCCTGCCGCAGCAGTGGGTCAGCCGGTTCACCTACAGCGAGCCCCTCGCCCAGATTCTGCTCCTGGGCGGCATGGTGATCGCCTTCGACGCCCTGGCCAGCCGCCGCGCCCTCTCCGACCGGTGGCGCGCACCGCAGGCACTGGCGCTGGTGGCCGGGCTGGTGTTCGGTCTCGGCGTGCTGGTGCGCATCGACGCCATCCGCGACCTCCTGCCCGTGGTGGGTTTCGTCGGCCTGCTGCTGGTGGCCCGGCGCGGGCAGGCGCTGCCCCTGCTCGCCGGGCTCTGCGTGGGCGTGGCCTACGGGCTGGTCGCCGGATACGGCTACTCGCTGCCGTACCTGGAGTACCTGTCCGACTCCCTGAACCCCCTCCTGCTCATCAGCGCCGCCGTCATCGGCGCCACCGTCGCGCTCACCGCCGCCCTGTGGCGTTTCGGGCTGCCGCACACCGAACGGGTGCGCTGGCTGCCCAACGTGATGGCGCTGGCCGCGCTGCTGGTCATGGTGGGCTTCGCCGTGCGCCCGCTGCTCTGGCCGGACTACGGGCACGGCAGCGACTTCACCGACCAGTGGGTGGCCTCGGTCCAGGAGATCGAGGGGCTGCCGATCGAGGGCAGCCGCACCTACTACGACATGAGCCTGTACTGGGTGGGCTGGTACGTGGGCCTCGGCGCCGTCCTGTTCGCCTCCCTGGGGGTGGCCCTGGTCCTGCGGCGCCTCACCCAGCGGCGCGACCTCCAGTGGCTCCTGCCCGCCATGCTGCTCGTGTGGACGGTCACCACCACGCTGCTGCGCCCGGCCATCACCCCGGACCACCCCTGGGCCAGCAGGCGCCTGATCGTGCTGGTGATCCCGGCGTTCGTACTGTTCGCGGTGTGGTTCCTGGCCTGGTTGACTCGCTACTGCGAGAACTCCGTGCGCCACTCCCGGACCACCTCGATGGTCCGGTCGCTCCCCGCCGTGGTGGCCGCCGGGGCTGCGGTCGCCCTCCTCGGGCCCGGTGTGGTCACCTCCGCGTGGGGGATCATGGGATACCGGCAGGACGTGGGCACGGTGGCGGCCACAGAGGAACTCTGCGCGTCGCTGCCACCCGACGCCTCGGTCGTCGTGGTTGACTCCGGGATGGCGGGCAACTACATGCCGCTGCTGCGCAACGTCTGCGGTGTGCCCACCGCCGCCCTGGACGAGGCCTCTCCAGAGGCCGTCGACAGGGTCGTGCACGCCGTGCACCAGCGGGGCCGCGACGCCGTTCTGGCCGCCTCGCACTGGGAGCAGCTCGACGAGCTCACCGACTCCGAGGTGGAGCCCGAACGGCACTTCCACGTCGTCGCCCAGATGGACCCGAGTACCCTCATGGAGCCCCCGACCGGACACTGGACCTTCAACGGCAGCGTGTGGACAGCCGTCCTGCCCGCCACGAACGATCCGGCGTGAGACCGCCCCCTCTCCCGACCACCCCGCTGAGAAGGACCATGAGCCACCCAGACGCCCAGGACCGAGCCCCGGAGCACGACGCCCCGCCGGTTCGGGTCACGATCGTCCTCCCCTGCTACAACGAGGAGGAGCACGTCGTCGACGAGATCAAACGGATCTGCTCGGCGATGGACGCCTCCGGGTACGGGTACGAGCTGCTCGCCGTGGACGACGCCTCCACCGACGACACCCTGAACAGGCTGCGCGAGGTGGAGGGACTCTTCCCCCACATGAGGGTCGTCCCCTTCGGGCACAACGGCGGCGCGGGCACCGTGCGGCGGATCGGCAGCCAGCGGGCGCGCGGCGAGTTCGTGGCGTGGACCGACGCCGACATGAGCTACCCCAACGAGCGCATCCCCGAGCTCGTCGCCATGCTGGACAACGACCCCGAGATCGACCAGGTCGTGGGGGCGCGCACCCAGGAGATGGGATCGCACAAGGCGCTGCGCGTCCCCGCCAAGTGGATGATCCGCAAGGTCGCCGAACGCCTGACCAACACCCGCATCCCCGACCTCAACTCCGGTCTCCGGGTGTTCCGCAGGGACGTCGCCCGTCCCTACCTCAGGCTGCTGCCGCCGGGGTTCTCCTGCGTCACCACCATCACGCTGGCGTTCCTGTCCAACCAGCACCCCCTCAGGTACGTGCCCATCGAGTACGCCAAGCGGGCGGGCACGTCCAAGTTCCACTTCGTGCGTGACGCCTACCGGTACATCCTCCAGGTGCTGCGCATGGTCATGTACTTCAACCCGCTCAAGGTCCTCATGCCGCCCGCCCTGTGGCTGCTGGGGATCGGCACGGCCAAGTTCGTCTACGACCAGGTCCGCAATCCGCTCTACATGCCCAACAACACCGTCATGATCCTCATGACCGGGCTGATCATCGCGGCGATCGCGCTCCTGGCCGACCTCATCGTCCGTTCGAGGGAGCACCCGTGACCGGACGCATCACCCTCGTGGGCCCCGCGCACCCCTACAAGGGCGGCGGGGCCCGGCACACCACCGAGCTCGCGCACCGGCTGAGCGCCCTCGGCCACGAAACGGGCATCGAGTCGTGGCGGGCGCAGTACCCGGCGGCGCTCTACCCGGGCACGCAGACCATCACGGACCCCGAGGGGAAGCCCTACCCGGACACCCGCCACGATCTGGCCTGGTACCGGCCGGACGGCTGGTGGCGCACCGGGAGGCGACTCGCGGACGAGAACGACCTGGTGGTACTCACCCTCTTCTCGCCGGTGCAGGTGCCCGCCTACCTCGGCGTCCTCGCCGGGATCCGGTCCCGGCGCGGTTCGGGGACCCGTGTGGTGGCCCTGTGCCACAACGTCCTGCCGCACGAGCGCCGAGCGGTGGACGTGTCCCTGGTCCGGGCGCTGCTGCGCCGCGTGGACGGGGTCCTCACCCACTCGGCCGAACAGGGCGGTCTCGCCGAGGGACTGCTCGGCCCGGCCCGTCCCCGGCCCGTCGTCGCGGAGATGCCGCCGCACCTTCCGGAGACCGGGGGGGCACCCGCCGGTGGTGCCTCCGAGGAGAGGCGCCACCTGCTGTTCTTCGGGATCGTGCGCCCGTACAAGGGCGTGGACGTGCTGCTGCGCGCGCTGGCCGAGGGGGCACCCGACGACGTCACTCTGACCGTGGCCGGTGAGTTCTGGGGAGGCTCCAGTGAACTGGCCGGCCTGGCCGAGGAGCTGGGGCTGACCGGCCGGGTCCGGTTCCGTGAGGGTTACGTGCCCGCCGACGAACTGCCCGGGCTGCTCGCCGGGGCCGACGCCCTGGTGCTGCCCTACCGATCCGCGACCGCCACCCAGAACGTGTGGCTGGCGCACGAGCACGGGCTGCCCGTGATCGCCACCCGGGCGGGCACCCTGGCCGACCACGTGCGCGACGGCGTGGACGGCCTGCTCTGTGAACCGGGGGACACGGCCGACCTCGCCCGCGCGCTGGCCGCCTTCTACGAGCCCGGCGTGCCCGCGCGGCTCAGAGCGGGGGTCCGGCCGGTGGAGGCCGAACCGTACTGGAGGGCCTACACCGACCGGCTGCTGTCGGCCTGACCTCAGGAGGCCCGGCGGCGCAGGTGGAGCACGGCGGGCACCAGCAGGCAGACGGCGCCGAGCACACCCACGCCCAGCACGATCCACGGCAGGTACTCGCGCAGGTCGGAGGTATCGTCGCCGGTCGCGCGCTGTTCTTCCAACTCGTGCTCGGTGCCCGCCTGGATGCTGCTCACCGGGGTCGCCGCGTTCACCGTGCAGTCGCCGAACCCGGGCAGGGCGAAGGTCTCGGTGGCCACGCGCACCTCGTAGAAGCCCAGCGGGGGCTCCCAGTCCTCCCAGGCCAGGGTGGGCGGATCGTCACCGGTCAGCAGCCTGCCGTCGCTGCCGGAGAGGCTGGCGGTGAGCGTTCCGGCCCGTTCGGCTGCGGACGCCATGTCGTCGGTGCTGATTCCCGGGAGGGGCTCGGGGTTGGGCACCACGACGAGTTCGAGGTCGGTCGTGGCCTCCTCGTCGGTCTCCTCCTCGGGCTCGAGCTCGGCGGCCAGGGTCAGGGAGAGCTCGGGCTCACCGTCGGAGGATCCGCTCACCACGGGGAAGAGCTGCCCGACCACGGTGAGGGTGCCGGCGCCCTGGTCACAGGAGACGTCAGCGGGCCTGACATACGCGTGGGAGGGGCCTTCGGGGGAGGGCTCGGCCGCGCCGAGGGTGGCCGGTGCCAGTACGAGGGTCACGGCGAGGGCGGACAGGACACGTGGGAAGCGGGGGGCCCAGTTCATACGGCATGAGCATAGGCCGCACCCGAGCAAAAAAGAAGGTTTCTTTCCTGTTTTGTTGTGCGAGCGTCCCGGCAGCCAGGCGGGTCGGGTTCCTCCCGGGAACAGGGACCGGCACGTGCCTCCGCCCAGTGCACGACTCTCACCGAGGGGGACCTGACCCGAGATCCTCTTCGAAGCCGGAGCCGGTACGCGCCGTCGTGTTTGATTCCGGGCCCGACCCAGACCCCGACCCAGACCCCGACCCAGACCCAGACCCAGACCCGGATCTCGGTCCGGGCTCGGTCTGCGGGGGCTTGGAAAACAGGAGCGACAACCCCGCCCAACCCACGTCCGCCACCGTCATCACCAGCCGCGACAGAACCGCCACCACCAGGGCCGCACCCGCGTCCACCACCGGGGCCAGCGCCACCACCAGCACCACCTCGCGCACCCCCAGTCCTGCGGGCGCGAACACCACCAGCAGGCCCAGGGTCCAGGCCAGCGCGTAGGCCCCCACCGCCGGACCCACCGATCTCAGCGCCTCGCCGCCCACGGCCCAGGTCAGCAACCACACGTGCGCGCCCAACGGCACCCACGCCGCCAGGGTCCAGGCCACTGACGCCGCGACCGAACGCCCACCGATCACCAGCGGACCGGCGTCCGCCACCTCACGGAACCGCGCGAACGGTCGCGCGGCCAACCGCACACCCCACCCCAACACCCTCGGGTGCAGGCAGGCCAACAGCACCGGCGCGGCCGCCAGCGCCCACCACCACCGTCGGGCCGCCTCGGCGGAGGACAGCGGCAGGGCCACGGCCGCGACAGCCAGGCTCACGGCCACCGTCACGGCGATCGCCAGGAGTGTGGCCGCCGCCCCGCGCGACCTCGGGACCTGCCAGTCGCGGGCCAGTTCCACCTGGGCCACGAACGCCCACACCGACCCGGGCACGTACTTGCCGAGCTGGCCCACGAACATCACCCGGGCGGCCGCCGCCCTGGGCAACGACGACCCCAGCCCGGCCAGCAGGGACCGCCACGCCATCATTTGCGCGGCGAGCCCCAGCATCCCGGCCAGGACCGCGGCGGGCAGCACCCAGAGGGGGAGTTCGGAGACGGCGGCCCGCGCCTGCGTCCAGTTGGCGTACAGGGCGGCGGCCGCGCACGCGCACACCAGCGCGAGCAGGGCCAGGCGCACCCAGGAGTTCCGTCGAAGCCGAGTCAGCACCCCCCAAGCCTATGCCGGACGCGCGGGGCGCTCCCGGTTGTCCACAGGCCGGATCCGGGCGCGGTCACCGGGTGGCGCCCGAGACCCGGTACCGCCGGACGCGTAGGCTGAGCCGTTATGAGTGGTGCGAACGACCCAGCCCCCATTCCCACACCGACGGCGTCCGCCATGCGCAGGGCCCTGGCCCGCGCCCGGGACGGCAAGACCCTCGACGTCACCGAGGCCGAGGTGCTGCTGCACGCCCGGGACGAGGACCTCGACCAACTCCTGGAGTACGCGGGACGGGCCCGCGACGCGGGCCTGGAGGCGGCGGGCCGTCCCGGCGTCATCACCTACAGCCGCAAGGTCTTCGTCCCCCTGACCCGCCTGTGCCGCGACCGCTGTCACTACTGCACCTTCGCCACGGTCCCCGGCCGGCTCGACGCCCCCTTCATGTCCCCGGACGAGGTCCTGGAGATCGCCCGCGAGGGCGCCGCCATGGGCTGCAAGGAAGTCCTCATCACCCTGGGAGACCGGCCCGAGGACCGCTGGAAGCAGGCCGCCGAGTGGCTCAACTCGCGCGGCTACGACGACACCCTCTCCTACGTGCGCGCCATGGCGATCATGGTCCTGGAGGAGACCGGGCTGCTTCCGCACCTCAACCCCGGCGTGCTGACCTGGTCCGACCTCCAGCGGCTCAAGCCCGTCGCCCCCTCCATGGGGATGATGCTGGAGACCACCTCGCGGCGGCTGTTCACCGAGAAGGGGCAGCCCCACTACGGCAGCCCCGACAAGGACCCCGTCGTACGCCTGCGCGCCCTGGAGGACGCGGGGCGTTCCAGCGTTCCCTTCACCACCGGCATCCTGCTCGGGATCGGCGAGACGGTCGCCGACCGCGCCGAGTCCATCTTCGCGATGCGCGGGGTCTCCCGCCGCTACGGCGGCGTCCAGGAGGTCATCGTGCAGAACTTCCGGGCCAAGCCGGACACGGCGATGATGCACCGCCCCGACGCCGAACGCGACATGATGGCCGCCACCATCGCCGTCACCCGCCTCGTCATGGGCCCCAAGGCCCACGTCCAGGCGCCGCCCAACCTCATCGGCGCGGACCAGGGCGGTGTGGACGAGTACGAGCTGATGATCCGCGCGGGCATCGACGACTGGGGCGGGGTCTCCCCGCTCACCGCGGACCACGTCAACCCCGAGCGCCCCTGGCCGCAGATCGACGACCTCGCCGCCCGCACCGCCGCCCGGGGCTTCACCCTGCGGGAACGCCTCACCGTGTACCCGGAGTACATCCGGGCGGGCGAACCCTGGGTCGACCCGCGCCTGCGCGAGCACGTCCACGCGCTCGTGGACCCGGAGACCGGCCTGGCCCGTGAGGACGCGCCCCTGGTGGGACGCCCCTGGCAGGAGCCCGAAGCGGTCCTGACCTCGTCGGGCCGCACCGACCTGCACACGGAGATCGACTCCGAGGGCCGCACCGGTGACCGGCGCGGCGACTTCGACGCGGTCTACGGAGACTGGGACGAACTCGCCCCGGGCGTGGACCGTGAGGGGGCCACACCCCGACGCCTGGACCCCGAGATCGCCGCCGCCCTGCGCAGCGCCGAAAGCGACCCGGCGGGGCTCAGTGACGCCGAGGCGCTGGCCCTGCTGCACGCCGACGGCGACGCCCTGGACGCGCTCACCGGCCTCGCAGACCGGGTCCGCCGCGACACCGTCGGCGACGACGTCACCTACGTGGTGACCAGGAACATCAACTTCACCAACGTCTGCTACACCGGCTGCCGGTTCTGCGCCTTCGCCCAGCGCCGCACCGACGCGGACGCCTACACGCTGTCCCTGGACCAGGTGGCCGACCGTGCCGAGGAGGCCTGGAAGGCCGGTGCCACCGAGGTGTGCATGCAGGGCGGCATCCACCCCGACCTGCCCGGGACCGCGTACTTCGACATCACCAGGGCCGTCCGCGAACGAGTCCCGGACATGCACGTCCACGCCTTCAGCCCGATGGAGGTGGTCAACGGCGCGGCCCGCACCAACCTGCCGGTGCGCGAGTGGCTGACCCGTGCCCGGGAAGCCGGACTGGGGTCGGTCCCGGGGACCGCCGCCGAGATCCTCGACGACGAGGTCCGGTGGGTGCTCACCAAGGGCAAGCTCCCCGCCAGCGAGTGGATCGAGGTCATCACCAACGCCCACGACCTGGGCATCCCCACCACGTCCACGATGATGTACGGGCACGTGGACTCCCCGCACCACTGGGTGGCGCACATCAAGCTGCTGCGCTCACTCCAGGAACGGTCGATGGAGCGCAACGGCAGGCCCGGGTTCACGGAGTTCGTGCCGCTGCCGTTCGTGCACACCAACGCGCCGATCTACCTCGCCGGGCTCGCCCGCACGGGACCGACCGTCCGGGAGAACCGCGCGGTGCACGCGCTGGCCCGTCTCCTCCTGCACGGGAGCATCGACAACATCCAGGGCTCCTGGGTCAAGCTCGCCGAGGACACCTTCCGCCAGCTGCTGCGCGGCGGCGTCAACGACGTCGGCGGCACCCTCATGGAGGAGACCATCAGCCGCATGGCCGGTTCCGGCCAGGGTTCGTACAAGACGATCAGCGACATCAAGGCACTCGTCGAGCCCACGGGCCGCCCGGTCCGCCAGCGCACCACCACCTACGGCGCGGTCCCGGAGGAGCGCCGCCGCGTCGCCGAGGCCAGCGACGGGGTGGCGCCCAGCATCCTGCGCCCCCGTCTCCCTCTGGCCTGACCGGGAACAAGGAGGGGCGGGGCGCCGGAGACCGCGTCCCGCCCCACCTTCGTCAGCTCCTACGGCGCCCCAAAGCGGTGAGGACCGCCCCGGTCACGGCCGTGCTGGGCGCGTCGACCCACACGTACGGGCAGCGAGAGCCGGTTGGGGGAAGAGGGGATCAGGCGTCGCTGATGTCCTTCTTGGCTGATCGGAGCATGTTCCCCGGTATCACGACGCGGCGCTCGTCGCTTCCGACCCTGAGGCCTGAACTTTCCACAGGAACACCTGGAAGGGTTTTACCCGAGGGAACCCGCAGTGCCCATTCTCTGGGTTTGGGTCCGGGCAACGAAGGAGGGGCGGCACGCCGGGGGGATGGCGTCCCGCCCCTTTTTTCTCGGGGCGGCCCGTCGGGGATGGGAGTGAGGCGACGGGGCGCTGACCGCGGGGTGGGAGTAACCCCGCGGGGTCGGGGTTACTGGAGTCGGGCCGAGATGGTGTTCGCGAAGTCGTAGTTGTTGGTGGCGTCCCAGTTGATGGACCAGGTCATCACGCCGCCGATCTGCCCGTACGGGGTGTCGGGGGAGAAGGAGCCGCAGTCGCTGCCGGTCTCGAGGCAGTCCAGGGCGGAGACGATGCCGCTGGGCGCCAGGTAGCCGCCTCCGGCGGCGGAGGGGACGGCGGGCAGGCCCAGGCCGACCTGGTCGGGGCTCAGGCCCATCTCCAGCTGGATGCAGGCCAGCGCGGCGACGAAGTCGCTCGTGCCCTGCTGGTACACGCTGTCGTCACAACCGAGCATGGAACCCGAGTTGTAGTACTGCATGTTCACGATGGTGAGGATGTCGGAGATGTTGCTGGCCAGCTGGTAGTACCCGGCGCTGGGGCTCTGGAAGTCGATGGTCTGGGGGGCCATCGCGATGATGAGCTCGGACCCGGCCTGGCCGCTGAGGTCCTGGAGGGCGCTCGTCATGTGCTCGGCGTCGATGCCGTGCTCCAGGTCGATGTCCACGCCGTCGAACCCGTAGTCCTGCATGAGTTCGTAGGTGGTGTCGGCGAAGTTCTGCGCCTGGGTGGGGTTGGTGACGTCCACGTGGCCGAGCTCGCCGCCCACGGAGATGATCACCTTGCGGCCCTCGGCCTGGATGGCGGCGATGTCCTCGCGGAACTCCGCGTCGGTGTAACCGTTGAGCTCGTCGCTGGCCAGGTTGAAGGTGATGCCGCCGTCGAGCTCGGGGTGGTTGTCGGCGAAGGCCACCGCCACGAGGTTGTACTCGCTGGGGATGTCGGACAGCGGCATCACGGTGGAGCCGTTGTCGAAGTTGTGCCAGTAGCCGGTGAGCCACTGGCTGGTCTGTTGGGTCTCGACCGTTTCGGGGGTGGTCGAGGCCTGTGCGGGTTCCGGGGCCAGTGCGCCGCCTGAGGTGACGAACGCGGTGGCCGCCGCGGCGAGGCCGCTGAGGATCGCGAGCCTGGTGTTCCGGGTGTTGAGCATGGGGAGTGCTCCTTTCGCCGAGCGGGGTGACGAAGGCGTGCTCTGTGAGCCGGTAATTGTTAGGAAACTTTAAAGTTACGGTCCGCGACAGTCAACGGAAACGGTTAGGAAAGT
Organism: Nocardiopsis prasina DSM 43845; assembly: GCF_000341265.1. Taxonomy (GTDB): domain Bacteria; phylum Actinomycetota; class Actinomycetes; order Streptosporangiales; family Streptosporangiaceae; genus Nocardiopsis; species Nocardiopsis prasina. The sequence goes on from NZ_ANAE01000068.1 coordinate 27,771, forward strand.
TTGTGGTTTTCTTGGGCACCCGGTACCAGTCACATTCCGTAGTGACCGCTCCCGCTGTCCCGAATGTCCAGGTCACGCGCGAGCTTCGTGAACACGTCGTAGTCGATGTCCCCCGAGCGGTACAGGGACATGAGGGAGTCACGGCGGGCCTGGTTGATCTGGGCCAGCGTCTCCCTGCGGTCCCGGGCGTCCTCCTTGACCTGGGCCAGGTCGGTTCCGTCCCCGTCCAGCAGCCCCTTCACGTGCCCGATCCGCTTGCTGAACCGATCGCGCATGGCGTCCGCTGACTTGTCGTCCAGATCACCCTCGGTGAGCATCTCGTCCACCTTGCGCACGGCCGCGCAGTCCATCTCGTACTCCGCGCGCAGGAACTCCTTGTGTCGGGTGCCCTCGTCGGTCAGTCCCAACTTGCGCAGCAGCCACGGAAGTGTCGTGCCCTGACCCACGAGCGTGCCCATCACGACCACGCCCGCGATGAAGATCAGCGCGCCCCGCTCCGTGAACTCCTGCCCTTGCAGGGTCGCGGGCAACGACAGCGCGATCGCCAGGGACAGCGCCCCGCGCATCCCGCTCCAGCCGATCGCCACGCGCTCACGGAAGCTCGACACGTCCAGTTCGGATCTGGTCAGGAAGCGTTGCACTGACGTCAGGATCAACATCAGCACCATGCGCAACACCATCGCGGTGACCATCACCACCAGCGCCACCGCCAGCAACTGGACGAACGCGAAGTTCTCCCGCACCGCCCGCACCACGGAGTCCAACTGCAACCCCAGGAGCACGAACAGCATCGCCTCCAGCAGGCTCACCAGGGTCCGCCAGACGGTCTGGCCGCTCACCCTCACCCGGGGCGGCAACAGCCCCTCACCGTGGGTGCCCAGGTAGAACCCGGCCACCACGGCCGACAGGACCCCGGAGAACCCCGACATCTCGGAGGGGATGTAGGCCACGAAGGGAGTGATGAGCACCGTCATCAACTGGAGGGAGGGGTCCTGGATACGACTGCGCCCCCACGCGATCACCACCGCGACCACCACGCCGTAGAGCAGCCCGCCCAGCACCACCTTGCCCAGCTCCAGGACGGCGTCCCCCGGCGTGAGCGGTCGCATCATGGCGGTGATGGCCAGACTGAACAGGGTCAGCGCGACCCCGTCGTTGATCAGGGACTCACCCTCGAGGATGGTCAACACCCGGCGCGGGGTGCCCGCCCTCTTGAGGATCGCCGAGGCCGCCACCGCGTCGGTCGGGGCGATCGCCGCGCCCAGCGCGATCGCGGCGGGCCAGCCCGCGTCGGGGATCAGCAGGTGGATGACGGCGGCCAGACCGAACGCCGTCGCCAGCGTCATCCCCACCGACATCACGATGATGGGCCGCGCCAGGTCCCGCATGTCCCTGGGAGAGGAGAAGAACGCCGCGTTGTAGATCAACGGCGGCAGGAACACCAGGAGGACGACCTCCGGTGCGATGGACATCGAGTTCATCCACGGCACCACCCCGAGGAGCATGCCGAGCATCACCAGGACCACCGCGCCCGGAATCCTGATCCGCCCGGCGACCAGCTGGCCCACGATGACCGCGACCACCACGACCAGCGTGGCGATCACGTAGTGCTCGACGGACATCCCGGCTCCCTCCGACGGCCCAGCCCCCGCCCCAGCATGCCGGGGCGGGGACGGGCCGCGACGGAGGACGCGCCGCCGACGACCCCGGGGTCAGCGCACCACCATGAAGGCGTCCGGGTCCCGGGGCGGACGGTCCTTGGGCGCCTCGGCCGCGTAGCCCACGGCCACCGCGCCCATCGGACGCCAGTCCTCGGGTACGTCCAGGACCTCCCGCACCACGTCGGCGCAGAACATCGTGGAGGAGATCCACGCCGAGCCCAGGCCCTCCATGGCCAGGCCCACCAGCAGGCTCTGCACCCCCGCGCCCATGGCCACGAGGAACATCGACCGCTCGGCGTCGGCGCGACGCTCGTCCGGATACGGGTGGGCCCCGTCCGCGACCAGGAACGGCACCACCAGGCTGGGCGCGCCGCGCAGCACGTCGCCGCGCCTGGTCCGCCTCGCGATCTGCTCCTCCGTGAACCCGTCGCCGCGCAGGTCCTCCACCCAGGCCCCGAGCATCGCGTCGAGCAGCCGCTGACGGGTCTGCGCGGACTCCACCAGGACGAACCGCCAGGGAGTGGTGTGGTGCGGCGCCGGGGCGGTCACGGCGGTGGCCACCGCACGGCGCACCAGGGAGGGATCCACCGGCTGTTCGGTGAAGGAGCGCACGGTCCGCCGGGCCGCCACCACGTCCCGGGAGCCGTAGCGGAACAGGTCGTCGTCGGCGGGGCGGATCAGTACCGCCGCCCCGGGGCCGTCCTCCTCGGTGACCAGGTCGCCCAGGCCCGAGACCACGGCCACCGGTACCCCGGCGGTCTTGCCCTTGACCAGCTCACCGGCGGCGGCGACCTCGTCGGCCACCGCGTTGATCGTCGCCTCCATGACGTTGCCCTGGGCGTCGGTGGTGCCGCGCAGGTCCTGGATCGCGGTGATCCCGGCCGCGCCGATGGCCACGTCGGTCTGGCCCATGCGCCAGGGGCGGCCGAACGTGTCCGAGACCACCACGCCCACGCGAACGCCCAGGAGTACGGCCAGGCGGGCACGCAGGGCGCGCGCCGAGGCGTCGGAGTCCTCGGGAAGCAGGAGCACGGTGCCGGGAGCGACGTTCGAGGCGTCCACTCCGGCGGCGGCCATGACCAGGCCCGACCGGTGCTGCGCGATCCGGATGTGGCCCATCCGCGCCACCACCCGCTCGGTCTCGGCGTCGATCGCCGCCTCCCGGTCGTCACCCGGCTGGGAACGCCCCTCGGCCTTGCTCACGATCTTGGAGGTGACCACCAGGACGTCGCCGTCCACCAGCGGTTGGCCGGAAGCGGCCACGGCCCCGGCGATCAGCGCGGCGAGGTCGTCGCCCGCGCGCACCTCGGGGATGCCGGGAAGCCCGCGGACCCGCAGCTCGCTCACCCTTGGTGGGGACTCCTGGCCGCGCTCCGAGCGCGTCGGGACGGTCACCGGTCCCGCTCCCCTCGCGCGGACAGCTCGACGGCCAGGTCCACGGCGGCGCGGGCGAGCGCCTCGGTGGACTCCGGGTCGCTCATGTACAGCGGGCGGGACCGCACCTCCACACCGTCCACCTTGGTGTCGGCGTCGGCCTCGTCCACCAGCCAGCCGTCCAGCAGATCGGAGCCGAGGTGGTCGGCGACCGCGCCCGCGCTGGTCTCCACGCCGATGGCGCTCAGGCAGGCGTCCGCCATCCCGCGCACGGGGGCGCCGCCGATGATCGGTGAGACGCCCACCACGGTCTTGCCCACCATGGCCTCGCGGATGCCCTCGATGTTGAGGACGGAGCCCACGCTCACCACGGGGTTGGACGGCGGGATGATCACGGCGTCGGCGTTGCGGATGGCGCGGATCACGCCGGGGGCGGGCTTGGCCTTCTCGGCGCCCATGCTGATGATCTGCTCGGCGGGCAGCGCGGCCCGGTGCCTGATCCACCACTCCTGGAAGTGGATGGCCCGGCGCCCCTCCTCGTCGTTGACGATCACGTGCGTCTCGACCTGGTCGTCGGTCATCGGGATGAGTCGTACTCCCGGTTGCCAGCGGTCGCACAGGGCCGTGGTGATGGCGGAGAGGGGGTACCCGGCGGCGATCATCTGGGCCCGGACGATGTGGGTGGCGGTGTCGCGGTCACCCAGCCCGAACCAGGTGGGCTTCATGCCGTAGGCCGCCAGCTCCTCCTTGACCGTGAAGGTCTCGTCGGTACGGCCCCAGCCCTGCTCCTCGTTGATCCCGCCGCCGAGGGTGTACATGACGGTGTCCAGATCCGGGCAGATCCGGAGACCGAAGAGGGTGATGTCGTCACCGGTGTTGCCGATGACGGTGATCTGGTGGTCTGTGGCCTGGTCGGACTCGGTCGCGGCGCCGATTCCCAGTGTGGCCTTGAGGCCACGGAGGAAGCGCGCGCCGCCGATACCGCCAGCCGGTACGACTATCCGCATGCGTCCAAGTCTGGCAGGCTGGGGGCGAGTATGGGTCGTCTGCCCCTCCGTGGGTACGATCCAGCGTGACCCTTCCGGTACCGACGGTGTGTGAACCATCGGACGGTGGTCGCCATCCCACTTCATCGGCCCCGCGTTCGCTGTCCCCATGTCTCTCGAGCGCGCCCTGGCCGATTCACCCGACAGCCCGACGATATGCCAAGCTTCCTCCGACGCGACGGCGAAGCAGCAGAGGGGAACCTCTCTTGAACAACGAAACACTCGACCGCCTGCGCCTGCCCGGGGCCTGGGTCCTGCTCGGTGCCCTGGGCGTCCACATGCTCGCCGGGCTCATCTCGGTGATCATCAGCTCCAGCGCACAGGGCTACAGCTTCCCGCTGGCGATGGTGGCGAACGGTGGCGACTTCTTCGGATTCACCGTCACTCTCCTGCTCGTGGTCGTGGTCGGCCTGGTGCTGACCAGCGAGCGGACCCGCCCCAACTCCTTCCCCGTGATCCTGACCTCGATGATCCTGGTCGGTGTCGGTCTGCTCTTCTGCCTGATCGCGTTGATCAGCGGCTTCATCGACATCCGTCCGGGTGAGGGCGGCATGGCGTTCGCCGGGTTCCTGGGCCGTGCGGCCCAGGGTGCGGTGCTCGGTTTCTTCGGGTTCTACCTGATCAAGATCTTCAACGACCCGACCGTGGTGCCCCGGGCGCAGCCGCAGCAGCAGATGTACAACCAGCAGCCGTTCCCGCCCGCGACCGGCGCGCAGCAGTCCTTCGCTCCGGCGGGCTACCCGTCCACCGACCCGGCCGTCGCCCAGCAGCAGGCCTACGGTTACGACGCCGCCGCCCAGCAGCAGGCCGCGTACGGTCAGGATGCCGCCGCTCAGCAGCAGGCCGCCTACGGTTACGACGCCTCGGGTCAGCAGGCCGCCTATGGTCAGGACGCCGCTGCTCAGCAGCAGGCGTACGGGACCGGCGCCCAGCA
>NZ_ANAE01000069.1 GCF_000341265.1 Nocardiopsis prasina DSM 43845
TCAGGACGCCGCTGCCCAGCAGCAGGCCGCCTACGGCTATGACGCCTCGGGTCAGCAGGCCGCCTATGGTCAGGACGCCGCTGCTCAGCAGCAGGCGTACGGGACCGGCGCCCAGCAGGCCTACGGCTACGACCCCGCCGCGCAGCAGCAGGCGGCCTACGGTCAGGATGCCGCCGCGCAGCAGGCTGCCTATGGTCAGGATGCCGCCGCGCAGCAGCAGGCCTACGGTTACGACACCTCCGGTCAGCCGCAGGCGTACAACTACGACGCCTCCGGTCAGCAGGCCGCGTACGGCCAGGACGCCGCCGCTCAGCAGCAGGCGTACGGGACCGGCGCCCAGCAGGCCTACGGCCAGGCCTACGACCCGTCGCAGTACGCGCCGCAGCCCGCCGTGGACCAGCAGGCCCAGGACGCCATCGCCAACGGTTGGTACCAGGACCAGGGCCAGCAGGGGCAGGAAGCCCAGGCCGAGCCCGGAGTTGAACCATTCTTTAACTCCGGGGAGAAGAGTGGGGCCGAGGCGGCCGACCAGAGCGGCGGCGCCTACGGCAACCAGTACGGTTCCGGCTCCGGATACGGCTCTGACCAGCAAGGACAGGGCGGAACCGACGGCCAGCAGAACTGGTACGGCAACGACGGCCAGCGCTGAACCGACTCGGTTCGCCACGCTCTCCACGCCTTGGGAAGGTACGTGAATTGCGTGGTAATCCACAAGACGGACATCGCGGGCCTGCCGTTGGAGGCGGGTTACATGATATTCAGTGGATTACCACGCAGTGCGCTTGACTCACAGTGATGCGCGCGCGTGTAATTCCAATGTGGGATTTTCGCCCGACCCGGGGGACGAAAAGGGTCGGGGACATCTATTGGGGGGCAACAGGAGGTGCGCATGAGCGAGGTCATCCCGCTGGCGCACGGCTCGGACGAAGATCTGGGCTGGCAGGAACGTGCCCTGTGCGCGCAGACCGACCCGGAGGCGTTCTTCCCCGAGAAGGGCGGCTCGACCCGGGAGGCTAAGAAGGTCTGCCAGTCGTGCGAGGTACGTGCGGAGTGCCTGGAATACGCGCTGGAGCACGACGAACGCTTCGGTATCTGGGGGGGACTCTCCGAGCGCGAGCGCCGAAGGCTGAAGAAGGCCGCCGGGGGAGATTTCGATTTCCTGGCGGACATGCTGTAGGGGTACGCGTCACGGCGCGTCCGGGCCACGAGCCCGGGCGCGCCTTTTTCACGTTTCATACCCTTCGGGCCCTTGGACAGGATTGGTCCGGCAGGTCCGCTGGGTGTCGAATGCGCCACTATGGGAGACCCTCGCGTCCCCGACCAAAATGATCCGTAATGGTGCGGGGTGGCGTATCGTGATGTCCCGCGTTCGCGTCCGCGAACCGCCCCGGCGCGCACAGGCGCCCACCGGCCGTCCCGGTCGGCACATCCCGGGCCCGCGCACGGGCCCGCCCCTTCTCCCGGAGAGAACCGACCACAGCCGTGCTTGACCTGGATTCCGCCCGCCACGTCGTCACCGCGGTCATCGTGTCCCACGACGGCTCACGATGGCTGCCGGAAACCCTGTCCGCGCTCCGTGCCCAGACCCGCGCCGTACAGCGGGTCGTGGCCGCCGACACGGGCAGCACCGACGGCAGCCCCGACGTCCTCGCCGACCACCTCCCGGCCGACGCCGTCATCGACCTGCCCGCCCGCACCGGCTACGGCGACGCCGTCAAGGCCGCGCTGGACCTGCCCAGGTCCACCACCGAGGTGCACGGGTTCGAGGACGACGCCACCGAGTGGATCTGGCTGATCCACGACGACCTCACCCCGGAGAAGGACGCTCTCGAACACCTGCTCGCCGCCGCCGAACAGGACCCCCGCAGCGCGGTCCTGGGGCCCAAGCTCCGCGACTGGTTCGACCGCCGCCTCCTCGTTGAGGCGGGCGTCACCATCGACGGCGCGGGCCGCCGCGAGACCGGCCTGGAACAGCGCGAGTTCGACCACGGCCAGCACGACGGCACCCGCCAGGTCCTGGCGGTCTCCAGCGCGGGCATGCTGGTCCGCCGCGACGTGTGGGAACGCCTCGGCGGGTTCGACCCGGCGCTCCCGCTGTTCCGCGACGACATCGACTTCTGCTGGCGCGTGGGCGGGGCCGGGCTCCGGGTGCGCCTGGTCACCGACGCCGTCGCCTACCACGCGGAGGCCTCCGCACGCCGCCGCAGGCGGATCACCGCCACCCGCAACCACCCCCGCCGTGTAGACCGCAGGCACGCCGTGTTCGTGCTGCTCGCCAACCTGCCCGTCGGCGGCATGGTGTTCGCGTTGCTGCGCAACTCCGTCGGCTCGCTGCTGCGCGTGGTCATGTACCTGCTCATCAAACAACCGGCCAACGCGCTGGACGAGGCGGCCGCGATCACCCTCGTCTACGGCCGGCCGTTCCGCCTGGCCCGGGCCCGGTTCCGTCGCCGCCGCGACCGCCGCCGCACCTACAGCGCCATCCGCCCGTTCCTGGCCCGGGGGGTGGCCATGCGGCAGTTCGCCGACGCGGTCACCGGGATCCTCACCGGGGAGCGGATGACCGACACCGCGGGGCGGCACCAGGCGGTGACCGCGCCACCGGGCGAGGAGGACGACGGCCCCGCCGACGACTCCACGTCCTTCCTGCGGCGCGTGGTCCTCCAACCGGGGGTCCTGCTCGTCATCGGCCTGACCGTGGTGACGATCATCGCCGAACGCTCCCTCCTCCTCGGCGGGATGCTCGCGGGCGGGGCCCTGCCGCCGGTCACCGGCAACGCCCTCGACCTGTGGAACCTCTACCTGGCGGGACACCCGGACAGCGGCGTGGGCTCGTCCGGTGCCGTTCCGCCCTACGTCGGGTTCCTCGCACTGCTGTCCACCCTCACTTTCGGTCAGCCGTGGATCGCCGTCATGGTGATCCTCCTCGGCTGCGTCCCACTCGCCGGACTCACCTCCTACCTGCTCGCCCGTGAGGTACTGCGCTTTCGCCCGGCGCGCCTGTGGATGGCGGGGGCCTACGCCCTGCTCCCCATGGCCACCGGAGCCGTCGCGCAGGGCAGGCTGGGCACCGCCCTCGTCCACGCGCTGCTGCCGATCCTCGGCCTGCTGCTGGTCCGCCTCGTCTCGATGCCGCCCAAACCCTCGCGCAGGGCCGCCTGGGGGCTGGGCCTCGCGCTCACCGTGGCCACCGCGTTCGTGCCCGTCGTCTGGCTGCTGTGCCTGGTCACCGGGGTTCTGGTCGCGGTCGCCTTCGGGCACCTCGGCCGCCGGATCTTCGTCAGCGTGGCCATCAGCCTGGGCACGCCCGCCGTGCTCCTCATGCCATGGACCCTCGAACTCCTGCGGCACCCCAGCCTGTGGCTGCTGGAGGCGGGGCTGCACCGGCCCGAGCTGTCCAACCCCGGGGCGACCCCCACCGAACTGCTCATGCTGTCCCCGGGAGGCCCGGGAACGCCCCCGTTCTGGGTGACCGCCGGTTTCATCGCCGCGGCCCTGTGCTCCTTGCTGCTGCTCCGCAACCGCATGCTGGTCGCGGCGGGCTGGAGCCTGGCCCTGTTCGGGATGCTCGTGGCCGTCCTGACCAGCAGGATCGTCATCGAACCCTACTTCGGTGGCCCGCCCGCGCAGGTCTGGCCCGGCGTCGCCCTGTCCTTCGCGTCCACCGCCGTCCTCCTCACGGCAGCCACCGCCGCCCGCGCCTTCGGAAACATGATCCGCCACGGAGGCCTGCGGAGGTACTTCGCTCTGGCCGTGGCCCTGCTCGCGCTGGCCACGCCGGTCTCGGCCGCGGCCCTGTGGATGTGGGAGGGAGTGGACGGGCCGGTCACCGCGAACGCGCCCCGCTCCGTGCCCGGGGCCCTGGAGAGCGTGAGTTCCGACGGCACCGAACCCCGCACGGTCATCGTCACCCCCGCCGAGGACGGCAGCGTCGACTACGTGGTGGTCCGGGGCCGCGAACCCCGGCTGGGGGAGGAGCGCATCGTCCCCGAACCCGCCAACCGCGCGGCCATGGACCAGGCCGTCGCCGAACTCGCGGCCGGCCAGGGCAGCGACCAGCTGGTGGCCCTACTCGACCACGGCATCCAGTACGTGCTCTACCCCCGGCCGGAACTCGGCGGGCCCGCCGACGCCACCATGGTCGACACCCTCGACGGCACCCCGGGGCTCGGAAGGCAGTCGCTGTCCCACCACTACGGCCTCTGGCGGATCGCCGAACCCACCGGCGCGCTGCGCGTGGTCTCCGAGGACGGTCTCGAAGCCGAGGCCCTCCGGGTGGAGGGCTCCGCCGACCACCTCACCGCCGAGATCGGTGGAGGCCACACCGGTCGCAGCCTCGCCCTCGCCGAACCCGCTGACGGCGGGTGGCGGGCCACGCTGGACGGCGCCGACCTCACACCCGTCGAGACCGAGAACGGGACGCAGGCCTGGGTCCTTCCGGTGCAGGGCGGAGAACTCCGGGTGTGGCACACGGACCTCGTGCACACCGCCTGGCGGATCACGCAGGGGGTGCTGCTGTTGATCGTGGCGGTGCTCGCGGCCCCGGGCGTGCGCACGGAGGAGGAGCGCCGACTCATCGAGGCCACCCCGATGCCCCGACCCCGTCGTCCCCGCCGCACGGGGAGGGCCCGCCGCGCGGCCCCGGAGAACGCGAGTGTCCAGGAGGAGAACCCGGAACCCGACCCCGGGCCGACCACCACCGGGTCCATCCCCGTCGTCCGAGGCAAGCGCCGGGGGACGAGGGGCACACGGAGGGCCGGAACCCGCCGGGCCTCCGGCAGGCGCCGCACCGAGGACGAGGGGTAGGACATGCGACTGATCGTGGAGAACCGGTTCGCCCTGTTCGGGCTGGTCGCCTTGGCGCTGCTCGCCCTGTTCGGGGTGGCGTTCGTGATCCGGCCGGTCAACGCCGAGCTCGGCGTGTCCGAGCCCGACACCGTGCGCCCGGACCTGGCCGCACGGGTCTGCCCGGCGCCCCACGAGTCGTCCGACGACGCCGACAGCTCGGTGGCGGCCTTCGCACCCCGGGTCAGCCGCGACGACGAGGGCGAACTGCGGGCCGTCCCCCTGGCCGAGGTGGACGAAGGCGGCGCCGGCGCCCAGACGCTCGGTGAGGAGCTCACCGAGCCCGGCCGGGTCTGGCGCACCGACACCGGGGACGCCACGCGGCCCACCGCCCTGCACGCCGAGGGCTCCCTCGCGTCCGGGCTCGACTCGGCGCAGACCACCGTCTCCGACGACGCCATCACCGAGGTCCGCTGCGCCGCGCCGTCGATCGGCACCTGGTTCGCCCTGCCCGGCGCCGACGACCCCGACGACGTCGACCTGGAGACCCTCACCGTGCACCTGGCCAACCCGGAGGACTTCCGGGCGACGGTCAGCGTCGACATCTACACCATGGAGGGCCCCTCCTACTCCCCGGAGAGCCGGGGCATCCACCTCGGGCCGGGGGAGTCGACCGAGCTCGACGTCACCGAACTGATCCAGAACACCGGTTCGCTCGGCGTCCACGTGCGGACCAGCACCGGCCGCGTCGCCGCCTCGCTGCTCGCCGAACACTCCTCCGGCAACAGCGACTGGGTCCCGCCCACCCGGTCACCCGACGAAGAGCACGTGATCCCCGGAGTGCCCGGGGGAGAGGGGACCCGCCGCCTGTTCGTGGCCGCCCCCGGCGACGAGCCCGTCGAGGCCCGCGTGCGCGTGGTCACCGAGGAGCCCAACGACACCGACGACGAGCCCCTCGTCCTGAACGTCCCCCCGGCCGCGTCCGCCTGGCTGACCCTGGAGAGCGCCCTCGCCGAGGCCCCCGGAACGGTCGTCGTCGAGGCCGACGGACCCGTCGTCGCCGGGGTGATCGCGGAGGCCGTCGACGGCAAGAAGGTCGTCGAGACCGCCTACACCGCCGCCGTCGACCCCCTCACCGGGCCCCTCGACACCACCGCCGTCATCCCGGACATGCCCGAGGACATCGACATGGAACTGGTCCTGGGCGCCCTCGACGAGGACGCCAGGGTCGTGGCCACCCCGATTGCCGCCGACGGGAGCATGGGCGACGCCGTCCGCGCCGAGGTCGCCGCCGGAACCACCCACGTCCTCGGCACGGACACCGACGGCTGGGGGGTTCCCTCGGGGGCTGACCCCGAGGACGGTTACGCGGTCCGCCTGGAGCTGCTGGAGGGCTCCGGCCCGGTCTACGCCGCGCGCGTGCTGCGCTCGGGGGACGCTCTCAGCGTCCTGCCCGTCACCCCCGCGCCGGTGTCGGTCCAACTCCCCGTCGTCCGGAACAGCATGACCGGCATCGTCCCCTGACCCTGCCTTCTCCGAAACCACTCAAAGCACGGAAACACTCTCGGGGTCGACCCTTTCACGGTCGGCCCCGAGTCTTCCATTCGTGACCTGTCCGAATTCTCCCAGGCCCAGTCGGGGTGGTGGCAGTGCGTCACGGAAACGGCCGGAACAGCCAATCGGCGTCTGCCATACTTGGCCCGGATCTGAGCCGGACGCGTCGGGGGGTTTTCGTGGGTGAATCGTTGACCGGGGACTTTGGTCCTCCGTGCGCGGATGTGGATCCCGTCGCCAGCGATATCGCGCCGAGTTCCGATTCACCGTCGCCCCCGGAGAATGAGACCGAATCCGGCATCCCGGAGGTTTCGGAGGGCGCGGCCCAACCCACGGAGGCGGTCGACGTTCCCGCCGATTCCCATGCGGCGGAAACGTCGCACGGGGGAGTGGCGGCGGCCGTCGGCGGCCTGGAGGAGCAGGTGCGGAGATTCCACGTCCGCAGTGAGACCCAGGAACAGATCATCCGGCAGATGCAGGGCCGGATCGAGCAACTCCAGGGCGACCAGGTCCAGGCCCTGCTCAAGCCCGTGCTCCGCAGGTTCGCGGGACTGCACGCCCAGGCGGCCGAGGCAGCGGAGCGGGCGCGTGAACGAGGGGAGAAGGCCGAGAAGGACTTCGATTTCTTCATGGACGCCATTGAGGAGTCGCTCGGCCTCATCGACGTCGAATCCGTGGCCGCCGCGCCTTCCGCCGAGTTCGACCCCGCGAAACACCACGCGGCACGCGTCGTCCCCACCGGCGACGCCGAAATGGACAAGCGCGTCCATCGCGTCCTCCGCCAGGGATTCACCTATGTCGACGCTGACCGGGTGTTCCTCCCGGCACAGGTGAGCGTTTACCGGTATCAGCCGCCTCAGTAGGGTGCTGCCGTCATGGTGAACCGGCGCGGACACTGACCGCGAACGGTCCCAGAGCGGTGCCATACGACCAATTCCCAAGAAGGAGTCCCACGTTGAGTGACAGCGTGTACGGAATCGACCTGGGTACGACGTACTCCGCTATTGCTCGGATCAATGATCTCGGGCAGGCCGAAGTCGTCCCCAACTTCGACAGCAACCCGACAACCCCCTCGGTGGTCTATTTCGAGGGTGCGAACAACATCGTCGTCGGTGAGGAGGCCAAGCGTGTGCAGCGGTCGGCCCCCGACCACGCCTGCTCGCTGATCAAGCGCCACATGGGTACCCCCTACCCCCTCGACTTCCACGGCGAGAGGTACACGCCGGAGAGCGTGTCCGCGCTGATCCTCAAGGAACTGGTCAACACGGCCAACAGCGAGAGCCAGCAGGACGTCAACAGGGTGGTCATCACCGTCCCCGCCTATTTCGGGGTCAAGGAGAAGGAGGCCACCAGGCAGGCCGGGCAGATCGCCGGTCTGGAGGTGGTCGGCATCGTGACCGAGCCGGTGGCCGCCGCGCTCTCGCTCGGAATCCGCGGTGAGAGCGCGGAGACCGTCCTGGTCTACGACCTCGGCGGCGGCACCTTCGACACCACGGTCATGCGGGCGGAGGCGGGCCGGGTCGAGGTCGTCGCCGTCGACGGGAACAAGACCCTGGGCGGGGCGGACTGGGACGCCGCGCTCTCCCAGCTGATCGTGGAGAAGTTCGTCGAGGCGGCCGGTCTGGGCGACGACGACCCCCTGCTGGACGAGGAGTTCGAGGCCGAACTGCTGGGTCAGGTCGAGGAGACCAAGAGGTCCCTGACCAAGCGGGAGAAGGCGACCGTCCGCTGCCGCTACGAGGACAGGGACGAGAAGGTCGAGGTCACGCGGGACGAGTTCGACGCCGCCACACGCCACCTGGTCGGGCAGACCCTGGAGATCGCCCAGCGGACCGTGGACACCGCCGAGCGGAAGACGCCGGGGCTGACGATCGACCGGGTACTCTTGGTCGGCGGTTCGGCCAAGATGCCCATGATCGAGACCGCGCTGCGCGACCAGCTCGGCTGGGACCCGGCCCGGAGCGACTTCGACCTCGCTGTCGCCAAGGGCGCCGCCATCTACGGGCAGGCCGCCGTGGACGAGGTCCTGTCCACTGACGGCACCGAGGTGGCGGTGGCGGCCGACGCCGAGCAGAAGTACTTCCTCGGCGGCGCCAAGGCCCTCAGCGTCACCAACGTCCTCTCGCGCGGCCTCGGCGTCCGCTTCCACGACGTGGACAAGGACGAGGACTTCATCAGCTTCCTCGTGCACGCCAACGACTCCATTCCCGTGCGACTCGACCCCATCACGGCCCGGACCATCGTGGACAACCAGAGCGAGGTCGAGATCGGGCTCTACGAGCAGGGCGGTGAACTCGAGTCGCGGTCCCCGGAGGACAACCAGCTCCTCCAGGAGAAGTCGCTGGAGATCCCGCTCATGCCCAGGAAGTCGCCGATCGAGATCACCCTCACGGTGACCGCCGAGGGTCTGGCCCGGGTCACGGCCTTCGAGCCCACCGGTAACCGGACCATCGACGTCGAGGCACAGGTCTCGGTCCTCTCGCAGGACGAGGTCGAGCAGGCGGCCAAGCAGGTCTCCGGCCTCGCGCTGCGTTCCTGACAAGGCCGGGCCGGAGGCACTGGAGGCAAGGGTGGCGTTGGACGCCAAGCAGTACAGGAAGTCGGTCCTCGTCCCGCTGGAGAAGGACAAGGACCGGATGGCGGTGCTCCAGCAGGCCATCCGGGACCTCCAGGGGACGGACGGGGCCACCGCTCTGGCCCGGCTGGACATGGCCGAGCTGTTCGCCGTGGAACCCTCGATGGCCGGGGCGGAACTGGAGAAGCACCTCGGCAGTGTCGAGGCGGCGTTCAACAGCCCCATCGTCAAGAACAAACACTCCGCGCAGCTGCTGAAGAAGCTGCTGGAGCTGATGCGGCAGGCCGACGTGGCGGTCACCGACCCCGCCTTCTGGTCCGGGATGGCCAAGGCGCGGACCAGCGCCATGCGGACACGGCTGGACGGGTTCGCCCGGGCGGTGGCACAGGAGCACCCGCTGAAGGTGGTGCTGTCCGACCAGGTCACCGAGCTGGCCTCCAGTACCGGCCTGACGGGTGTGGCCAGGAGCGACCTGGTCGACGCGCTCTCGGCACACGGGGTGCGGATCACCGACGACTTCGAGGTCCCCAGGGTCAGGGTGCCCCTGGCGGTACGCGTGGTGACCGACTTCCCCGAGTTCCGGACCCTGGTGGACGTGGTGACCCGGCCCGAGCAGCATGAGGGGATCCGGGTCGTCGACGAGCTCTCCCGTGGCGAGCCCGCACGGGTCCTTGGCCCGCACGACGTGGCCCGGGCCAAGGAACTGCTGCAACGGCAGGAGGCCCGGGTCGAGGAGGGCGCCCGCCAGGCGGCCCAGAACGGGCTGGCGGCCCTGGCCGAGTGCGCCTCGCCCGCCGAGCTGCACGCGCTGGCCCTGTGCTCCCTCGCCGAGGCGGTCGAGGGCCTGCTGCGTCGTGGTCTGCCGCGGGTCACCGTGCACGAGAAGCTGTGCGAGTGGGGCGTGGACCACACCGACGCGGCGCGGTTGGTCACCAAACTGTCCGCCTCCACGAAGGTCCTCAGCCCGAACGACGTCGCCGACCGGTTGGCCGTCGGGGCCCTGGGTGAGGCGCGCAGACTGCTCGACAGCCTTCCCGGGCCGGAGCGCGAGGAGAGCGTCGAACGGGAGCGTCTGGCGAAGCGGGTCGAGGTCGCCGAGCGGAAGAAGAACCAGAGCGTCGCGCGCTACGAGACCGCGGTCAGGTCCGGGGACTACGCGGCCGCCGCGGCGGCCCTGCGGGAGGCCCTGGCCGTGGACACCCGCGACGAGGAGCTGCGCAGGCAGCTCCAGGGGCTGCCTCCCCCGCCCCCCGCGAACCTGTCGTTGAGGGCGGACGGCCAGGCTCTCGTGGTGTCCTGGAGCGCGGACGGGGAGGGAACGGCCCGCTACGCGGTGGTGCGGGCGGCCGACGGCGTCCCCGCCAATCCCCAGGACGGCGAGCTTCTCGCGAACGGCTTCACGGGCACGCTCTTCCGCGATGAGAGGCCCCCGGTCGGTACCCGGGTGCGTTATTCGGTGTTCGCCACCCGCGACGGTGCCCTCTACTCGCCCCCGGCCACGGACACCTGTGAGGTCCTACCCGCACCGTTCGACCTGGGGGCCTCCTCCGGTTCCTCACGGGTGTCGCTCTCGTGGGGGGTGCCGCCCGAGGCCCTCGGCGCGGTCGTGACCCAGACGGCCCCGGACGGGAGCCAGAGGACGCACCGTCCCACGACACCCGGTCGGATGACCGTCACCGGGCTGACTCTGGGTACCAGGTACCGGTTCTCCGTCGCCGCCGTCTACCTGACGGAGGGCGGCCAGCGGCGGGAGTCGGCCACCGTCAGCACCTACGCGACACCGCGGGGTTCCATCCAGGCTGTGGAGGACCTGCGGATCGAGTCGACCCCGGAGGCCCACCGGGCCAGTTGGCCGACCGTCACCGGCTACTCGGTCGAGCTGTGGGCCCTGCCGGTCAGCGCGCGGGTCGAGTCCGGAACCCGGCTCACCCAGGCCGGTCTCTCCGGCATGCGCGGCCGACGGCTGACCCTGCGCCCGGGAGGGGAGAGCGGCGGGCGTACCACGTGCGAGTTCGATTCACTTCCGGAGGTCAACCTCCTGGTCCCCGTGACCGTGGACGGTGACGGCGGACTGGTCGGCACCGCCCAGATCACCGGTTCGGCTCCGCAGGTGAGGACACCGACCGTCGAGAGGCTGGGCGACGAGCTCCGGCTGTCCTGGGAGTGGCCCGAGGGCGACCACCTGATCGAGGTCGGCTGGAAGGCGGGCGGTCAGCAAACCACCCGCAGGGTTTCCCGAATCGTCTACAACGACGGCGGCGGGGTCCGCATCCCGGACGCGGACTCGGTCAGCGACATCACCCTGGCCACCGTGGTGCGGACCGGAGACCGGGAATGGGCGTCCGCGTCCCTCGCTGTCGCGTTGAGCGGACCCACGCCCAAGGTGCGCTACTCCCTGGAGGTCAGGCGCTCCTGGATGGGCGGGAAGGGGACCGTCAGGGTGACCGCCCAGTCCCCGGAGTACCGGGGGCGGATCCCGGTCCTCACGGTCCTCAAGGAAGCGAAGTTCATGCCGGGTGGCGCCTCGGACGGAACCGTGATGGACCGCCGCGAACTGGACTTCACCGACCAGAGTTCCCTCTCCTTCGAACTCAAGCTGGGAAAGGTCGCCACCCCGTTCTGGGTGCGGCTCTTCGTCGAACCGGGCAGTGGCGCCCGGTTGCAGGATCCCCCGACAAGCCAGATGCGAGGCTGAGCGCAGTGCTCTTCACAACGACGGCCCCGTGCCCGTACTGCTACACCGAGATCAACCCCCGGAAGCTGGCCTACCGGTGCTCGGGGCGGCACGCGGCCGGCAGGACCCCCTGCGAGAAGAAGGCCGACCCGGCTCGCGGCAGGCACTTCAACGACACCAACGGGTACTGGCCCGTCATCGGGTCGGAGAAGCCCGGCACGCTCCTGGGCGGGGTCCCCAAACCCGGCCTCTCCGGCAACTGTGAGAACTGCGGGTCCGAGCCCGGGCCGCCGGTGTGCCCGGAGTGCCATTCGCTCCTGCCCTCCGAATACGGTGCCGACTCCGCCCTCTTCGGCATGGTCGGTGTCCGAGGGGCGGGCAAGACCGTCATGCTCTCGATCCTGGACGCCGAACTCCAGACCTCCGTCGCCGACCGCTTCGACGCTGCCATCGACGCCCCGGGCGGCAAGTCCGGGCTCACTCGGGACCTGCGGGTCTACCACCAGCTCATGAGCGAGGGGAGCGGGACCGTTCCCGGGCAGACCCAGGAGAACCGCACCGGCAGGAAGGAACCCGCGGTCTACTCCTGGCGGTACACGAAGAAGGGACCGTTGGGGACCTCCCGGACCGCCTCCACGGTCTTCTCCTTCTACGACAACGCGGGTGAGGACTTCGCGACCACCGACGCTGCCATGACCCAGCGCTACCTGGGTGCCACCTCCGGGGTCATCCTGCTGCTGGACCCCTTCGGTTTCCCGGAGAACCACAAACGGGCGGTGGACAAGGGGGCGGGTTACATGGAGACCGGCCCGGAGGAGGTGATCGACGCCATCACCGCCGTCCTGCGCGCCACGGGGAACGTCAAGCGGACCAAGAAGATCAAGCAGCCCATCGCGGTGGTGGTGTCCAAGATCGACGCCTTCTTCGACCAGATCGAGGAGGACCACCCGCTGCGCAGCCCCTCGTCGAAGCGGCCGGTGTTCGACGAGTCCGAGGGACAGACCGTGCACGACCACGTGGGCCTGCTGATCCAGCAGTGGGGAGGAGCCGGACTCCTCCGCAAACTCGAGCACAACTACACCTCCTTCCGGCTCTTCGGAGCCTCCGCCCTGGGCGCCGAACCGGACTACGCCTCCCAGCGCGTGAACCAGCGCGGCCTGTTGCCCCATCGCATCGCCGAACCGCTGCTCTGGCTCATGGCGACGCGCGGTTTCCTTCCGTCGACGGGAGCGTGAGATGGCTTTCGAGACAGCGACTTACACCGACGTCATGGCGGGTGAGGCTGTCGACGGCGTCGACGGCTTCAACTTCCAGGCGGTCTCCCCGGGAGTGACCGGGGTGGACCAGCAGCGCATCCGGGAGGGGCTGCTCCACCGGGTGGTCCCCTCCTGGGACCTGGGCCACGACGCGCTCGACCACCCGCCCACGTGCGCCTTCGAGGTCCGGGACGGGCGCAGCTACCTCTCCCGGGGCAGGTCCTCCGGCATCACCAACAGCGGCCGTCCCGGCAACCAGGTCACCCAGGTCATCACCACCTCCGACCCGGACGACTTCATCCCCTACCGTCCCGCCCAGCTCTACGGGGCCCTCCAGTGGACCCTGGAGAAGGCACCCGGACCCGACCCCGACCCGTGGGTGACCCCCTTGGAGGTCCGCCCCGAGTTCGAGGTGGACGCCCTCCAGGAAATGGTCACCGGCGACGCGTGGGCGACGCGGGTTCTCCCGCACTACCTGACGATGATCGACGCGGCCCTCGGGCCCACACCGACCAAGGCGGTGCTGCTGCACACCGACCTGGACGAGGTGATGCGCTGGATCGCGCTGGGCACGCTCTTCATGGAGGCCGAACGCGCCCGAACCCTCAACTTCCGAGCGTTGGTGGACGACCCGTGGCGTGTCGACGCCCTCCTGGTGGGGGTCAGCCCCGAGTTCGGCGGGGGCGACCTCGGTTCCGCCCATGTCCTGGACCTGGCGAACCGCACGGTTCCCGACATCGAGCCGAGCGACGTGGCACGGGCTCGGGCCGAACTGTTCACCGGACACGACGCCGCCGATGCCCTGACCGCCGTGGAGGTCGCGCGGCGCTGGGAGACGGTGCTCGGCCCGCAACTGGCCAACGACGCCGCCCGACTGGTCGCTGTACCCGACCCCGAGACCGACGGGGCCCGTGCGTGGCGTACCGCGGTCTCGGCGATCGAGCGGTTGGCGCGGGCCGGGCTGGAGGACGACCTGGCCCTATACGGGGAGGAACTGGGTGAGGCCGCCGTCACCTACGGACCGACCACGGCGGAGGAGTTCGCCCTGGCGGGACGGGCCGTTCGGCACGCGCACGACCTCGGGCTGGACGAGGTGGCTCGCGCCGTCCTCCTGCCGGTGCTCGAGGCGCTCACCGCCGTTCCCGCGCTCGCCGGTTCCTTCGCCCGGGAGCTCTCGGGGGCGCAGGTTCCCGTGGAGTGGGAGTCGGAGGAGGAGCGTTCGGCGGCCGGAGGGTTCCTGGACGCCGTGCTCGCCGCGGCCCCGACGGAAAGCCTGCCCGACCTTTTCGGAGCGGCCGGAGCGATCGGCGCCCCGGTGACGGAGGAGGCCCGCGCGGCCGCCGCCGAGACCCTCTCAGGGCTGTGGCTCACCGACCCGGGACTAGGCCGGGACAGGTGGCGGCTGTGGCTCGGCGGCCCGGAGGTGGCGGCGGCCACCGCACGGCGCCTCGCAAACGCGTTCCACGCGAACGAGGGCTGGGCGGTCGACGCCCTGATCCGTGGGGACTGGGACTTCCTCGTGTGGGAGACCGACAGCTCCGACCTGCGCGGCTGGATCCAGGCCGGGAGGATCAGTCGTCTGCCCCTCGCCGAACGCCGTGAGCGGATCGCCACGTCCCTGCTGATCCCAGCGGAGGCGTGGCAACTGGCCCTTGGCGGCTCCGAGGTGCGGGACGACCCCGCACTGTGGGCGTCGTGGGTCCACCGTC
The DNA here is from genome assembly GCF_000341265.1 of Nocardiopsis prasina DSM 43845. Lineage (GTDB taxonomy): Bacteria > Actinomycetota > Actinomycetes > Streptosporangiales > Streptosporangiaceae > Nocardiopsis > Nocardiopsis prasina. Next base: position 14,554 of record NZ_ANAE01000069.1, read on the forward strand.
ACGGCTTCACCAACTCCCTGCTGTCCAAACTGAGGTCGGCGGTGAGGGAGGCCCTGTCGCCCGCCCCGGGATCCGAGGCGGAGAAGGTTGACTGGGGTCCGCTTCTGGAGGCTCTCAGAGATGCCCCCTTGAACGAACTCGCCCAATGGTCCGAGGACTATCTCCGGGCGCGGGGGACCCTCGAAGCCGCGCGGGCGAAGAGCCGAGACGAAGCGGACCTGACCCTCGACACGGACCTGCTCAAGCTCCGGCCGATGGCCCCCCTCCTACTGGACGACATCGGGCGTGAGCTCCTGCGCTCCCAGGGCCAGGCCACGGTCGGTCAGCACGGGGACGATCGGGAGAGGGCCGAGAGCGAGACGGCCTCTCGTGACGGAACCGATCGAGAGAGGCGGGACAGGCTCGCCCTGGCGGTCGTCCCATGGGGGCCGGCGGCGATACGGGTCCACCTGGAACGCGAGGCGGACCGGAGCCGGGACCCGCGCGTGGTCGACCGGGCCCTGCGGCTGCTCTCCGATCCCGACCGGAAGGTGTCCGAGGCGGCCGACGCCGCGCTGACGGGGATCGCCCATTCGCAGCCTGACCTGATCCGCGAGGTCAGGGGCAGGTTCCGGTTCCGCAGTGAACTGGACAGGTACCTCAGGGGACGGCCGGTCGGATCGGGAGACCGGCGCAGGACGAACCATCCGTTCGGCTGGGGGAGGGGGAAGTAGATGCCGCAGCTCATACTGATCCTGCTCCTGATCGGCCTGGCGATCGCCGCCGTGATCATCGTGATCTACCTGGTCATCATGATCGTCTGGACGCTCGTCGCCCTCGTCCTTCGGATCGTCGCGTGGGTGTTCGTCCTCTGGCTCGGATCCTCCCTGGTGGGCCTGGTCGGCGGTGTCGTCCGGGGTGTGGTCCTGCCCCCGTTCGTCCTGGCGGGCAGGGAGGAGGAGCAACCCGGGATCGCCACACCCGAGGCGGTGAACGCGGGGCGGGTGCTCGGTGCGGCGCCCCGTGGTCAGGCCAGCTGGGACTACGCCTGGCCGATCTACGTCCCCTACCAGGCCAAGCGGGACGCCAACGCCGTCCTGGCGGCGGCGAAGCGGATCAGTCGCGACGCCTTTCGTTCCGCGTTCGACTCGTGGATCCTCGGGGCTCTGCTTCTACCGGTCGTCACCGGATATGCCTTGGGCCTGTGGGTGTCGGTCCTGACCTGGTACTTGCTGATGCGTCTCCTCGGCGGGGTCGTGCACCTCGTCCAGACGCTCGGGGTCAGGGTGTACCGCTGGTCCGGTCACCTGGCCCAGCGGCGCAGGAAGGCCGAGCTCCGCTGCGTCAAGTGCTACCGGGTCACGCTGACGCCGAGCTACCGGTGCGCCAACCCCGATTGCACGGCGATCCACCGCGATGTCCGTCCAGGCCCCCTGGGTGTCTCCCATCGGCGGTGCGGATGCGGAACCCGTATCCCGGTCACGGTCAGTAGGGCGGCCCGCCAGCTGACCGCTCTCTGCCCCCTCTGCGATGAGGACGCTCCGGAGGGAAGCGGTACTCGGCGGGTCCTGCCGGTGCCGGTCATCGGAGCCGTCAGCGCGGGCAAGACCCAGTTCCTGACCGCCGGTGTGGTCGAACTGGCCCACCAGGTCGAGTCGCTCTCGGGCACGCTCACCCCGATCTCCCCGGGAGCCGAGGGCTTCGTACGGGCCGCCGCCACCGCCGTCGCCAACGGTCGGAGGGTGGCCAAGACGGCCTGGGACGACCGCCCCGAGGGGGTTCCGCTCATGCTGTCGGTGCGGGGGCGCGAGGCCGAGGTCCACTTCATGGACGCGGCGGGGGAGAACTTCGTCGACTGGGACCGGTCGGGCTCCCTGGGCTACCTCGACACAACCGACACCCTGCTGTTCATCCTCGATCCCCTGGCCCTTCCCGCAGTGCGCGAGCGGCTTCGGCGGGCCAACGAGGGGGACACGGTCCCGCTCGCCCAGGGCGATCAGGAGGACGCCTACGCCAGCGTGGTCGACCGGCTCCGGGCGTCGAGGGTGCCGTTGGACGCCAAACGCCTGGCGGTCGTCCTGACCAAGCTCGACGTGCTCCAGCGGATCCCGGACACCGACGGACCCGACCCCGAGGAGGGCGACTCGGTCCGGGAGTGGCTGAGGGCCAACGGGGCGCGCGGTCTTGTTCGGCGCATTGACCAGGACGACTTCCGGAACGTCGGCTACTTCGCGGTGAACTCGCTCGGGGCCCGGGACGGCTCCGACCCGTCCCACCCCGTCCGGGTCTTCGACTGGGTGCTGCGCTCGGCCGACCCGAGGCTGGCCGTGGTGTCGGCGCGAACATCCGGGACGGAAGAGGAGGGGAAGGCCGCGTGAACGGCATGAGGGACGGTATCCCGCTGGTCTACCGGACGTTCCGCAACTCATGGACGGTCCTGCACGTCCTGCTCGTGCTCGTCGGCGTGGGCGCGCTGGTCTGGTGGTGGCGGGAGGGCAACCTCGTGATGCTGCTGACGGCCTTCCTCGAAGGCCTGCTCACCATCCAGAGGAACGTCGGTGGTCTGGTTCCCTGGCCGTGGAGCGGCTGGTAGGCAGCCGCCCGCAGGCAACCCCCACCGGCTCGTGGGGCGGGGGCTGGTGGGGTGGATGTGGGTAGTGAGGGGAGAGGGATCGGCTGGAGGGGGAGTCATGGTGGAGATGGACCTGGTGTCGCTGGGTGACGACCGGTGGACGCTGACGGTGGAACGGAACCTGGGGTACCCGTCGGAGGCGGTGTGGCGGGCCATCACAGAGCCCGAAGGGCTCAGCCGTTGGTACCCGATGGCGGTCGAGCGACTGGACCTGAGGGTCGGCGGGGAGATCGCCTTCCGGGACGAGGAGGGCGGGGAGACGACGGCCGTGGTCACGGAGGTCGAACCACTGCGGGTGTTCGGCTTCCGGGAGTTCGATCCGGAGACGGGAGAGCACCAGCTGCGCCTCACCCTGGAGGGTGACGGCCGACTGGTGCTGGCTCACACGTTCACGGGCAGGGAGTGGGCGGAGCGCACCACGGTGGGGTGGCGCACCTGCCTGAACGAGCTGGAGAACTCCCTGAGGTGATCAGTTCTCCGGGTCGACGGACTCGGGTTCGACTCCGAGGAGGTTGGCCACTTCCTCCACGACGGCCTCGTGGACCAGGAGGGCCAGTTCCTCGGGGTCCTTGGTCCGGATCTCCACGGGACGCCGGTAGACGATGATCCGGGCCCGGCCGGCGGGGTCGCTCTCCAGGCGGGAGAAGGGGATCGCCTCGGCGAGGTCGCCGTGGAGCGGGACCGGGGGAACGTCCTCCACGAGGAAGTCGACGTTCGCCAGCTCACGCGCCCACAGGCGTTCCAGGCGTTCGACGGCGTCGAGGACGAGATCGTCGAAGGCCTGCGCTCGGCTCCGGGAGACGGGCAGGTCAGACGGCACGAGAGGACCGCGGATGCCTCGACCCCGGCGGTCCCGGCGCCGCACTCTGTCTGGTTGGCCACTGGAAAGGCGCACTCGTCGCACACTTCGAGACTAAGCCATCACGGGCGCTGCGCGAAGTCCCGGCGCCTGGGAAGAATCGGGACGCCGACCCACCGGGTCAAGAACAGTCGCCCAAAAACTGTGCAGGTCATGGGACGATGCTGGCGTGTCCCTCGGTAAAGGCATACAGTCAAACGCTGTGAGCCATGTTCGACGCTGTTCCCGCACCGCGTGCAGGCAGCCCGCCGTATTCACGCTCACGTACGTCTACGCCGACTCCACCGCCGTCCTCGGTCCGCTCGCCGCCTACGTGGAACCGCACTGTTACGACCTGTGTGCGATCCACGCCGAACGGTTGACCGCGCCGCGTGGCTGGGAGGTCGTTCGGCTTCCGGTCGAGACGTCGGGAGGAGGTCCCGGCAGTGACGACCTGGAGGCCCTGGCCGACGCCGTACGTGAGGCGGCGCGGCCGCCCGCGCGCCAAGAGCCGTCCCCCGGTGAGCCCGTGGGGGAGGGGCACGAGACGTTGCGCCGGGGTCACCTGCGCGTGGTCAAGTCCGACCGGGGCGAGCAACGCCCGCCACACCACCCGAACGGCTGACCCGGTCCGCTCTTGCTAGTTTTGTACGGCGCTCGAACAACGGGGCGCTGGACCGAATTCGTCGCAGGATCGACCTGGCCGGAGCAGACGTGGCTGACCTCGGAAGCATCTTCAAGGCATACGACGTACGCGGTGTGATTCCGGACACCTTCAACTCCAACATCGCCCATGCGATCGGTGCCGCCTTCGCCCGGGTGGCCGGCGGACCCGCGGTCGTGGTCTCCCACGACATGCGCCCGTCCTCGCCCGAACTCGCCCGGGCCTTCGCGGACGGCGTCACCTCCCAGGGCGTGGACGTGGTCTTCGCCGGGCTCGGCTCCACCGACCTCCTGTACTACGGTTCCGGCTCCCTGGACCTGCCCGGCGCCATGTTCACCGCCAGCCACAACCCGGCCGAGTACAACGGCATCAAGATGTGCCGCGCCGGGGCCGCACCGATCAGCGCCGAGACCGGCCTGGCCGACGTGCGCGGGCTCGCCGAGGACTTCCTGTCCGGCGCGAAGGACCCGGACGCCCACGAGGGGCCGAAGGGCACCGTCACCGAGCGGGACCTGCTTCCCGGGTACGCCGACTACCTGCGCGAGCTCGTCGACCTCTCCGGTTCCCGCCCGCTCAAGGTCGTCGTGGACGCGGGCAACGGCATGGGCGGCCTGACCGTCCCGGCCGTCCTGGAACAGGGCCTGCCGTTGGAGGTCGTCCCCCTGTTCTTCGAACTGGACGGCACCTTCCCCAACCACCCGGCCAACCCGCTGGACCCGGACAACCTGGTGGACCTCCAGGCCAAGGTCCGTGAGACCGGGGCCGACCTCGGCCTGGCCTTCGACGGCGACGCCGACCGCTGCTTCGTGATCGACGAGCGCGGCGAACCCGTCTCCCCGTCCGCGGTCACCGCGCTGGTCGCCTCCCAGGAGCTCAAGCGCGAGCCCGGCGGCACCATCATCCACAATCTCATCACCTCGGCGGCTGTCCCCGAGATCGTCACCGAGCGCGGCGGCAAGCCCGTCCGCACCCGGGTCGGCCACTCCTTCATCAAGGCGACCATGGCCGAGACCGGTGCGATCTTCGGCGGGGAGCACTCCGCCCACTACTACTTCCGGGACTTCTGGAAGGCCGACACGGGTATGCTCGCGGCCATGCACGTCCTGCGTGTCCTGGGCGCGGACGAGCGTCCGCTCTCGCGGATCACGCAGGAGTACTCCCGGTACGCGGCCTCGGGAGAGGCCAACTCCAGGGTCGCCGATGCCGCTGGTCGCATGGCCGCGGTGCGCGCGGCGTTCGTGGGCAGGGACGGGGTGACCGTCGACGAGCTCGACGGCCTCAGCGTCACCCTGCCGGACGGCGCGTGGTTCAACCTGCGCGCCTCCAACACCGAGCCGCTGCTGCGACTCAACGTCGAGGCCCCTGACGACTCCGCCGTGACGCGCCTGCGCGACGAGGTCCTGGCCCTCGTCCGCAACTAGCCCGCGCCGACACGGCCACCACACGAGGAACGAGAACCATGAGCACGAAGATCGACGGCTGGCTGCTGGAGATCCTGGCCTGCCCGAAGAGCCAGGCCCCGCTCCGCCACGACCCGGAGACCGACGAACTGGTCTGCGACGAGAGCGGCCTGGCCTACCCCATCCGCGACGGGATCCCGGTCCTGCTGGTGGACGAGGCGCGCACGCTCTCCTGAACGGCGGGAAAAGGTTGGGTGGGCGACGGAACGATCCCGGCGTTTCGGTAGTCATATCCGGTACGCCCGGGTGAGGGGACACCGTCGGGGCCGCGGCTGATCGCGGCCCCGCCCGGCGTCCCGTGCCCGTTAACCTGATGCTGCGCCCCCGCTCAGCCCACCTCCGGAGGACATCGATGCCCGGTCCCGATTCGCTACTGCCGAGCGACCCCTCCTCGTTCGGCGCCTACAGCGTGACCGGACGTCTCGGGAAGGGCGGCCAGGGGGTCGTCTACCTCGCCGAGGACGGCAACGGCGACGAGTACGCGGTCAAGGTCCTCAACGACCAGTGGTCCGCCGACGCCGACCTGCGCAAGCGGTTCGAGAAGGAGGTGCGGGCCGCCCAGCGGGTCGCGTCCTTCTGCACGGCGGCGATCATCGACGCCCAGCTCGACAGCGAACCGCCCTACGTGGTCAGCGAGTTCGTGCCGGGCAAGGACCTCCAGGAGACGGTGGCCAAGGGCAAGGCGGTGCGCGGCGCCGCGCTCCAGCGCCTGGCCGTCTCCACCGCGACGGCGCTCGTGGCCATCCACAAGGCGGGGATCGTCCACCGCGACTTCAAGCCCGGGAACGTGCTGCTGGGCCCGGACGGCCCGCGGGTGATCGACTTCGGTATCGCCCGGGTCGACGACGGCACCGCCACGATGACCAACTCGATCGTCGGCACGCCCTCCTACATGGCGCCGGAACAGATCGAGGGCCGCGGGATCACTGACAAGTGCGACATCTTCGCCTGGGGTTGTGTGATCGCGTTCTCCTCGACCGGGCGCGCGCCGTTCGGATCCGACACCGTCCCGGCGGTCGTGCACCGCGTGGTGAGCGCTCCGCCGGACCTGGACGGGGTCGACGAGGCGCTGCGGCCGATCGTGGAGTCCTGCCTCGACAAGGACCCGAACCGCCGCCCGAACGCCCAGACCCTGCTCATGCGGCTGCTCGGCCACGACGCTCCGGCCCACCCCTCGAACAGCGCCGACGACGCCCTCCAGCAGGGCGAACGGGTGGCCCAGACCGGAATGCTCAACGGCAACCAGCTGCCGCCCGTGCAGTACCCGCAGACCGGCGGACAACCGGGCATGGGTCACCCGCCCGGTGTGTCCGACCCGCGCCCGTTCGGCGCGCACCCGGGGACCTCCAACCCCCGCCCGGGGCAGGTCGGCCACCCGATGAGCTCGGACCCGAGCCAGGGTGGTTTCGCGGCACACCCGGGCATGTCCAACCCGAGGCCGGGTGTGCCGGGGCCGCACCACCAGCCGCACGCCGTGCAGCAGGGCGCCAACCCGATGATGACCGGGGCGGCCAACCCGAACCAGACCTACACGCAGCGCCAGCAGCCGCACCAGCAGCCGCACCAGCAGCCGAGCCAGCAGGACTCGATCCTCCAGCAGGGCTGGGTGATCCCGGCGGTGCTGGTCACCATTATCATCCTGTTGCTGATCCTGCTGATCCTGGGCCTCAGCGGCTGACGACAGGGTCCTACTCCGAGCTCAACCCCGGGTGAGCTCGTCGACGGCGCGCGACACCGCCTCGTCCACGAGGTCCCGCACCTGCGGCCAGCGGTCGTCCACGCAGTCCGTGGGCAGCACGGTGACGCTCTCGCTCCGGGACATCTCCAGCGCCCGCCGAACCCCCGCAGGGGTGATCAGGCGCGCGTTCGCCGTCACCGCCAGCACCCCCGAGGGCGGGCTGCCGACGTCCCGCACCACCACGTACAGGGCCATCGAAGCCCCGTCCGCGACCAGTTCCAGGCAGGTCCACCAGTGCGCGGCGGTCCCGCCCCGGCCGCCGTCGCCCGAGGTCACCGTCGCGGTCGCCGCCGGGTCCAGGGCGCTCAGCAGGAGCGCGACCGAGCCGCGCCGGGACCGCACGTGGTCCAGGACGCGGCGGCGCGTCACGGCGGTCAGCGGGGGGACGGGCCGACCCGTCGGGGCCACCGTCTCCGGATCCCACGCGAGTTCGTCGCGCAGGGCCCCGGTGACCAGCCGCGCCATGTGGGAGACCAGGGGCGCGAGCTCATCCTCGGGGTCGCGCTTGTCCACCGGGGCGGGCGGAGGGGTGCCGGGGTCCAGGAGCAGCGGGGGCAGGTCGGCCCGCTGGAGGACCCGCGAGGCCAGCACCCAGGGCAGGGCCCAGGTCGCCCCGCCGCCGTCCGGCTCCTCCCCGGAGGCCTCGGCCGCCACCCGCACGCACTCGGCGTAGGTGTGCGCGGCCCGCACCACAGGGTGGGCGGGGACGGCCGCGGCACGGGCCAGGCGGAGCGTGTGTTCGGTGGACAGCGCGGTCCGGAGCGGGCGCAACGGAGGGCCCTCGTGCGCGTTGCCGCGGCGCTCCTCTCCGGCGGGGAGTTCGGCCACCCGCCCGGCAAGGGCGGCGACGTGGGGCCCGGTGATGGGTTCTCCGGACCCGGGCTCGCCATGGAGGAGCAGGTCGGTGAGGTCGGGTCCGCCGCCCCACTCCCGGACGCGGTCCCGCGTCAGTTCCCGTCGCGCGGCCCCGTGTTGCCGGTGGGGCCGGTCCTGGCGCCAGTTGGCCCAGACGTTCCGGAGGAGGTCGACGTCCCTGAGGTCTTCGCGCACGCGCTCGGGGAGTGTCTCCCAGGCCGTGTCGCCGAGTTGGCTGTCCACGGTGTCATCCGTAGCCCGTGGACTCTTTGCCAAAACATGCCGAACGCCAGGTGCGGGTGTCCAGTGACGGCCGTGGTCCCGGGTCAACCAGAGTTGTTGTCGCGCGTCCCGGTACCGGTGGGCGTGGGCCGTCGGGAGTGCAGCAGGCGCATGGCCTTCTCCTTCTCGAAGTCCAGGGCGCGGGTGGGGGCGGCGGCCAGCCTGCCCAGGCGTTCGCCGTGCGCGCGCACCCGGGCCAGTACCTCGGGTTCGGCCAGGACCCGCAGGGCGAAGGCGAGCGCCGCGGGAGGGATGTCGAACTCGCGTTCCAGTTCCAGCCCACCCGCGATCGTGCGCAGGTCGTCGTCCGTGAACCGGCGGTGTCGGTGTCCCCGCCCGGTGGGCTGTTCCTGGGTACGGGGGAGCAGGCCGAGACCCTCTCGGTAGCGCAGCATGCGGGCGGTGCTGCCGACCCGCTCGGCTGCCGCGGAGATGGGGACCGGAGCGTCCTGCGGTCCGTGCGCTGTGGGGTCGTCGTCGAGGGCGGCCATGGAGGTGACCCTAACCCAACACCGGAGCCACATCGCGCAATTCTGACATCTCTGTGTGAGGTTTGTGTGCGGAGGGTGGTCGCGGGCCTAGAATCGGGTGGCAACCATGACTTGACGAGTGAGGAACGCATGGCTTTCGACTTCAAGGTCGCCGATCTCTCCCTGGCCGAGTTCGGCCGCGACGAGATCCGTCTCGCCGAGCACGAGATGCCCGGCCTCATGGCCACCCGCGCCGAGTTCGGCGACAGCAAGCCCCTCACGGGCGCCCGCATCATGGGCTCCCTGCACATGACGGTGCAGACCGCCGTCCTCATCGAGACGCTCATCGCCCTGGGCGCCGAGGTCCGCTGGGTCTCCTGCAACATCTTCTCCACCCAGGACCACGCCGCCGCCGCCGTGGTGGTCGGCCCCGACGGCACCGTCGACGACCCCAAGGGCGTCCCCGTCTTCGCCTGGAAGGGCGAGACGTTGGAGGAGTACTGGTGGTGCACCGAGCAGGCCCTCACCTGGCCCGGCGCCGAGGGCCCCAACATGATCCTGGACGACGGCGGCGACGCCACCATGCTCGTCCACAAGGGCGCCGAGTTCGAGAAGGCCGGCGCCGTCCCGGACCCCTCGACGGCTGACAGCGAGGAGTTCGAGGTCGTCCTGACCCTCCTCCAGGAGAGCCTCAAGAAGGACTCCACCAAGTGGACCACCATCGCCAAGGACATCAAGGGCGTCACGGAGGAGACCACCACCGGTGTGCTCCGCCTCTACGAGATGCAGCGTGACGGCAGCCTGTCCTTCCCGGCGATCAACGTCAACGACTCCGTCACCAAGAGCAAGTTCGACAACAAGTACGGCATCCGCCACTCGCTGCCGGACGGCATCATGCGCGCCACCGACGTCCTCATCGGCGGCAAGGTCGCCGTGATCTGCGGTTACGGCGACGTCGGCAAGGGATCGGCCGAGGCGCTGCGCGGGCAGGGCGCCCGCGTCATCGTCACCGAGATCGACCCGATCAACGCCCTCCAGGCGGCCATGGACGGGTTCCAGGTCACCACGCTGGAGGACGTGCTGGAGGTCGGTGACATCTTCGTCACCACCACCGGCAACTTCAACGTGATCATGGCCGACCAGATCCTGCGCATGAAGCACCAGGCGATCGTCGGCAACGTCGGCCACTTCGACAACGAGATCGACATGGCCGGCCTGGCGAAGGTCCCCGGGATCACCAAGAAGGAGATCAAGCCGCAGGTCCACGAGTGGACCCAGGAGAACGGCAAGTCCGTCCTGGTGCTCTCCGAGGGCCGTCTGCTGAACCTGGGCAACGCCACCGGGCACCCCAGCTTCGTGATGTCCAACAGCTTCACCAACCAGGTCATCGCGCAGATCGAGCTGTTCACCAAGCCCGACGAGTACCCGACCGACGTGTACACGCTGCCGAAGATCCTCGACGAGAAGGTCGCCCGTCTGCACCTGGACGCGCTCGGCGTCAAGCTGACCGAGCTCACCAAGGAGCAGGCCGCCTACATCGGCGTGGACGTGGCCGGGCCGTTCAAGCCCGACCACTACCGCTACTAGGGGCGAGTCGTTCCACAGATGACTCCTCCCTCACACGAGGTGGCGGACCTCGGCCTCGCGAAGGCCGGGGTCCGCCGTGTGGCGTGGGCCGAACGCTCCATGCCGGTCCTGCGCAGCGTCCGCGCCCGGTTCGCCGAGGAACGTCCGCTCGACGGGCTCCGGGTGGCCGCCTGCCTGCACGTCACCGCCGAGACCGCCAACCTGCTCCGCGTCCTGCGCGCGGGCGGGGCACAGGTGTGGCTGGGCGCCCCCC
>NZ_ANAE01000070.1 GCF_000341265.1 Nocardiopsis prasina DSM 43845
GCGTCCTGCGCGCGGGCGGGGCACAGGTGTGGCTGGCCGCCTCCAACCCGCTGTCCACGCAGGACGACACCGCTGCCGCCCTGGTCGCTGAGTACGGGGTCGCCGTGCACGCGTGGGCGGGCATGGACACCGCCGCCTACGACCGCAACCTGGTCACCGTCCTGGAGTCCCGGCCGCACCTGCTGCTGGACGACGGCTGCGACCTGGTCAACACCGCGCACGTGGGCCGTCCCGAGCTGCTGGAGGGGGTCCTCGGCGGTTGCGAGCAGACCACCACCGGCGTGATCCGGCTGCGCAGGATGAGCGCGGAGGGCGAACTCCGGCTGCCGATGGTCGCGGTCAACGACACCCGCACCAAGCGGATGTTCGACAACCGGTACGGCACCGGGCAGTCGACCGTGGACGGGGTCCTGCGCGCCACCAACACGCTCCTGGCCGGGCGGACCGTCGTCGTGGCCGGGTTCGGCTACTGCGGGCGGGGCCTGGCCGAGAGGTTCCGGGGCATGGGCTCCAACGTGGTCGTCACCGAGGTGGACCCGGTCAAGGCGCTGGACGCCGTGATGCAGGGGTACACGGTCGCCACCATGGAGACGGCCGCCCCGGTCGGGGACGTGTTCGTCACCGCCACCGGGAACCGCGACGTGATCCGCCGTGAACACCTGGAGGTGATGCGCGACGGGGCGATCCTGGCCAACTCGGGCCACTTCGACCTGGAGATCGACCTCAACGCGCTGGAGTCGCTGTCCGTCACCGTGGACCGCGGCGTGCGCGAGCAGGCCGACGAGTACGAGTTCGCTGACGGCCGCAGGCTCCTGCTGCTCTCCGAGGGGAGGCTGGTCAACCTGGGCGCCGCCGAGGGCCACCCGGCCGCCGTCATGGACATGTCGTTCGCCGTTCAGGCGCTCACCACCGAGTGGCTGGCCAGGGAGCACGCCACCCTCGCCCCCGGAGTGGTGGAGGTGCCGGAGGAGACCGACAACGAGGTGGCGCGTCTGGAACTCGCCGCCCTGGGGGTGGGCATCGACGTCCTCACCCCCGACCAGGAGGCCTACCTCAGTTCCTGGCGCCCCTGACCCCGCCCGGCCTGGCCGGGGTTCATGGCTTCCAGGCTGCGCCGACGGCGCTCGGCCAGCACGGCGGCGAGGAAGTACGGCGGGGTGGTGCCCAGTGGTGGGAGCGGGCTGATCTGCGAGGCAACCGAGTCGGCGAGCTGGATGCCCATCTCGTGGCGGGTGTGCTCGGCCAGTTCGGCGTAGCGCAGGACGTACTGGCGCGCGGCGTTGGCGGTCTCCGGGGACAGGCGCGACAGTTCGGTGGTCGCGGCCCAGGCGGCCAGGTGCGGCGGCATGGGGATGGCCACGTCGCGGCGGCCGCCGGTGCGCTCCTCCACCACCATGGTCCCGGCCACGAAGTCGCCGACCCTGCGGCCGTCCCGGTTGAGCATCGAGGTGATCAGGGCGATCACACCCATGGTCATCCACAGTTCGACGAACCCGGAGAGCGCACGGGCCAGGGCCTGCCGGAAGCGTTCGGGGGAGCCGTCGGTGCCCACCACCCGCAGTCCCAGGGCCATCTTGCCCAGGGAGCGACCGCGTGAGATCGACTCGAACGCGGTGGGGTAGCCGACGATGACGAGGATGGTCGAGGCCAGCGAGAGCGCGCTGGTCGCGGCGAAGTCGACGCTCACCGCGACCCAGTTGACGATCAGGCTCAGGGCGATCAGTGTGATGACCTGCACGAGGAAGTCGATGGCGATCGCCGCCGCGCGCGTGGCGAACCCGGCGGGGCGCAGTTCGAGCACCACCGCGTCACCCGTGACCAGCGGCGTCACGCCGTACACGTTGTCACGGGTCTCGCCACCACCGGGATAGGACACCAGTGCACGCTCCCTTACCGGGTGTCTGAAACCGTCTCCCTGACACTACCCGCCAGCGCGCGGCCGTGTTCTCACCCGTCTCGGAGGCGGTGACCGAATCCAGTAATGTCCCTTACGTGGATATCGACGTGTTCGCCGCCGCGCACGCCCAGGAGTGGGAACGACTGGACGAACTGGTGCGTCGGCGCCGTTCGCTCACAGGTGAGGAGATCGACGAACTCGTCGAGCTCTACCAGAGGGTGTCGACCCACCTGTCGGTGGTGCGCTCCTCCGGGCACGACCCGGAACTGGCCGGTCGGCTGACCTCGCAGGTGGCCCGGGCCCGGTCCGCGGTCACCGGTTCGCACGCGTCCTCGTGGACCGACGTCACCGGGTTCTTCACCCGGGTGTTCCCGGCCGTGCTCTACCGGCTGCGCTGGTGGTGGATCGGTGTGACCGCCGGAACCCTCGCCGTGGCGACGGTCACCGGGGTGTGGATCGCCACCAACCCGGAGGTCCTGGCGGCCCTGGGCACCCCCGAGTCCATCGCGCGCTACGTCGAGCACGACTTCGCCAACTACTACGTGGAGAACCCGGCGGGTTCCTTCGCGGCCCAGGTGTGGACCAACAACGCCTGGGTGGCGGCGCAGGCGATCATCTTCGGAGTCGCCTTCGGCCTGCCCACCATCGGTGTGCTGTTCCTCAACGCCGTCAACCTCGGGATGGCCGGGGGCATGATGTTCGCGATGGGGCGCGGCGACGTGTTCTTCGCGCTGATCCTCCCGCACGGCCTGCTGGAGATGACGGCCGTGTTCGTCGCCGGCGGGGTGGGCCTGAAGATCGGCTGGTCGCTGATCTCCCCGGGTGAGCGGACCCGTCTGCGGGCTCTCGGCGAGGAGGCCCGCGCGGCCATCGCGGTGGTCCTGGGCCTGGTGGTGGTGCTGTTCATCTCGGGGTTGATCGAGGGCCTGGTCACCGGGTGGATCACCAACACGTGGATCGCCATCGGCATCGGTGTGGTCGCGGAGGTCCTGTTCTTCGTCTACGTGTTCACGGTGGGAAAGAGGGCCTACCAGGAGGGCGTGACGGGCGACATCGAGGACGCCCCGGCCGCCCTTCCGGTGGCGGGCTAGCCGGAGGCGGAGTTCCCCGCGTTCCGTGGTTCCGGACGGGGTACCCCGTCCAGCCGTTCACGGACCAGCTGGGTCTGGGGGTGGTCCTCCCCCAGGACCCGGCGGCGGGTCTCCAGGACCGAGAGGAAGTGCGTCCGGGCGACGGAGGGCCGACCACGGCGCAGCGCGAGCAGGCCGAGCTTGTACGTGGCGTTCATGGTGAGCCGGTGCTCGCGGCCCAGAAGGCGCTCGCGGGTCCGCTCGACCTCGCGGAACAGCTCCTCCGCCGCACTGAGGTCGCCCTCGTGCATCGCGGCGTAGCCCAGGGCGTCCATCGAGGCCAGCGTCTCGGCGGCCTCCGGGCCCTGGATCCGCAGCCTCGTCCGGAGGATCTCCTCGTGCTGTTCCCGGGCGGAGGCCCAGTCGTCCCGCATCCCGGCCACCAGGGCGATCTGGTGGCGGGTGTCCAGGGTCCGGGGGTGTTCTGCGCCCAGGGCCCTCCTTCGGTCCTCCAACAGGGCCGAGTACTCTCGCTCCGCCTCGGAGACGTGCTCCTGGAAGAGCAGCCCCTCGGCGATCAGGTGCCGGGCCTGGAGGGTGAGGGGGTGATCGGGACCGAGCGCCTCCTCAGCGGTGCGCCGAGCGGCGCCCGCGACGCCCTCCGCCTCTGCGAACTGCCCCAGCTGGATGTGGGCGGTGGCCTCCGCGAGGCCCGTCTCCGCCAGGAAGGCGGGACCGAGGACCGACACGCGGGAGGCCAGGGCGTTGAGCGCGGCGAAGGCACCCAGCTCGAACCACGGGTCCTCGTCGACCTGACCGGCGAGGAGTTCCGCGACCCCGACGACCAGGCGCGTGTCGTCCGCGCCGAGTCGCGCACGGACCGTCTCCGAGACCAGCGGGTGCAGTCGCAGCCCGACCTCTTCGTGGCGTTGGTCGACCTCGACCAGCCCGTGGACCACGAGGGCGTTCACCGTTCGGGCGAAGGCCGCCTCGTCCAAGGGCTCCTCTGAGGGGGCCAGGACGTGGTCGATCAGCCCGGAGAGCGGCAGCCTGCGCAGCGGCACGATCCGACCGCGCGGGCCGAGCAGAGCCAGGGCCCGCAGCACGGCCTCGGCGTGCGCGTCGCGTTCGCCCACCATACGCAGGGACAGCTCCCACACGCCGGAGAGCAGGCGGCGTTCACCGTCCTCGCCGGTCACCAGTGGTGCGGAGAGTTCGTCGAGCCGAGCGAGGTCCTCGTCCAGGTGCGCCAGCAGCGCGTCCGCGTCGGGGAAGAGGACCCCGTGGGTGGCGAGGATGCGCCCCGCCAGGAAGAGGGCGAGCGGAACCCCGCCGAGGCGCGCGGCCAGCTCCTCCGCTCCGGGCAGTTCCCGCTCTCCCGCGTGGTCGACGAGCGCGTTCACCGCGTCCGGACCTTGGAGGGAGTCCACGCGGTGCACCGTCGCGGGCGCCCACAGCGCGGGGTCATCCACTCGGCTGGTGACCAGGACGAACCCGCCCGGGCTGGACCGCATCCAGCCGCGCTGCTCGCCCGGGCGGTTCTCCGGGTCCAACAGCTCCGGCTGGTCGGCGTTGTCGATGACCAGCAGCCAGGGGCGAGGCGCGGTGTCCAGGTGTCGCCAGACCCAGCGCGCGGCCTGGCGGGGAGCCGTCCTGAACCGGTCGGCCTCCTCACGGGTGCCGCCGAGTTCCACGGCGACCTCCAGCATGCTCGGCAGGATCGTGTCCGGGCGCACCCAGAACACCGTCCATCCCTCCGTGCGGGCGTGCTCGGCGAGGGCGGCCGCCACGGTGGTCTTGCCGAACCCGCCGGGCCCGGTGAGCACGTGCGGAACCGCGTCCCCGCCGTGCATGCCCTCGCGCAGGGTCGTCAGCAGGTCGTGGCGCCCGCGTACGGCCGTGGCGGGGCGCGGGGGGTCGAGGGAGACGTCGGGCACCGGGGCGGCCGCCGGGGCGGCGTTCACGGTGACGCCACCGTGGATGTCCCGGGCCTGGACCAGGTGCCCGTACACGGGTCCGTCGGCGTGGTTGCGGGCTTCGGGGGGAGGGGCCATGGGGCACATACTGCACGAAGGGGGACCCCTGGCGCAGCAGCACGTGTCTCGTCCGGGGGTTAGAGGGTCCGGAGGAGTCCGGGCAGGGCGCCGCCCTCGGTCGCGGAGCGGCCCACACCCACGCCGACCGCACCCGCGCGCAGGTACTCGGCGGCGTTGCGGGCGTTGACCCCGCCCGTGGCCACCACCCGCAGCTCCGGGAACGGGCCCGCCATCGCGGACACCCACGCGGGGCCGAGCACGTTGGCCGGGAAGGCCTTCACCGTCGTCACGCCCAGCCGGAGTGCGCGGCCCGCCTCGGTGGGCGAGGACACCCCGGGGAGGAAGGGCACGCCCAGACGGTCGGCCTCCGCGACGGTGTCCGGGTCGAGCCCCGGGGCCACCCCGAACTCCGCTCCCGCCTCCACCGCGCGACGCAACCGTTCCGGGGTGGTCACCGTTCCGGCGCCCACGGGGAGCCGTCCCTCGGCCGCACGAACCACCGCCTCCAGGGCGGGCAGCCCGGAGGGGCTCTCCTGGGTGACCTCCACCAGTCGCACCCCGGCGCCCCACGCGGTCCGGGCGGCGGCGACCGCCTCGTCGGGGGCGACCCCCCGAAGGATCAGGACCAGGGGCACGGGGGAGAGCCCCGCGCCGAAGAAGTCGGCCCAGCGGGGGATCGAGCCCGTCCCGGCGTCGTCGTTCGTGGTCATCGTTGGCTCCAACCCAGTTCTTCGCTGATGGCCCTCGCCGTGGAGGTGAGGTCCTCGGTGTACGCGAGCAGCCCCGGCCGGTCCAGGACCATGCTCGGAGCGGACACGGAGATCGCCGCGGCCACCCGTCCGGCGGCGTCGAAGACGGGCGCGGACACGCAGTGGATGAACTCCTCGTGCTCGAAGTCGTCCAGGGCCCACCCCTGGCGAGCGGTGCTGTCGAGCGCCTCGTCGAGCGCCTGCCTGTCGGTGAGGGTGTTCGGCGTGAAGCGCGGGTAGGGGTCCGCCCCGAGCAGAGCGTCGCGCTCTCCGGCGGACATGTAGGCGAGGAGGACCTTGCCGATCCCGGTGGCGTGCAGCGGCGCCAGCGCGCCGATGTGGGAGTACATCCGCACCGCCTGGCGCGACTCCACCTTGTCCAGGTACATCACCTGGTGGCCCTCGAGCACGCCGAGGTGGATGGTCTGGCCGCAGGCCTCGCCCAGCGCGGCGAGGTGCCGGGCGGCGCCGGCACGGATGTCGAGCCCGTCCAGCGCGGCGGCCGCCAGGGCGGCCATCCGGGGCCCCAGCCGATAAGCGCCGNTCCGCGCGCCGCACGAACCTTTCCTCCTCGAGGGAGCGCAGGAGGCGCAGCGAGGTGGTGCGGTGCACGTCGAGGCGGCGGCCGAGCTCGCTGATGGTGCTGGGGCCGTCGGCCAGCTCCACGAGGATGCGCAGGGCTCGTTCGACACTGTTGGACACCGGTGGTTCTCCCCTTGGTCGGCAGGGGTCTGGCCCCTGGTGTGGTCGGAGGTGGTTGCGGACCTGACGGCCCTCACCGGGTGGCGGGACTCCCCTCCGGCGGAGGCGGGATGTCGCCGGGGAGGCCGAGCACCACCCCGGCCAGTCTGGCGCCTTCGGCCAGGCAGTCGGGCAGGGGCGCCTCGTCCAGCAGGCGGTCGAGGAACCCGGCGGCGAAGGCGTCCCCGGCCCCGACGGGTTCGACGACCTCCACCCTGGGAGCGGGTTCGAACCAGGTCCGTCCGTCGCGGACGGCGGTGGCACCCCGTGCGCCCTGCTTGACGACGAGGATGTCGGGGCCGGTGTCCGGTCCGGTCAGGTGCCGGACCAGTTCGGGCAGGGTCGGCACCCCCCACAGCGCCTGGGCCTCGTCGAGACCGCAGAACACCACGTCAGCGCGGCGGGCCAGGTCCAGCAGCAGCCCGGCGTTGTCCTCGCCGTGCAGCGCGGGGCGGTAGTTCACGTCGAAGCAGCGCAGCGTGGTGGGGGGAGCCTGCTCGACCAGCTCGTGGACCAGGCCTTCGGCCGTGTCGGACAGGGCGGCGGTGATCCCCGTCGTGTGCACCAGGCGGGGCCGCCACCGCCAGACCTCGGCCGCGTCACCCCGGTGCAGCGTGGAGGCGGCCGAGCCCGCGCGCCAGTAGCGCACCCGTGTGCCCTCGGGGCCGGGTTCCTTCATGTAGAGCCCGGTGGAGCGCGCGCGGTCCTCGCGGACCAGGCAGCGCACGCCGACCCCGGTCAGGCGTTCGCGCACGTGCCGTCCGAACACGTCGCCGCCCAGGGCGCTGCGCCAGCCCACGGCCCGTCCGGCGCGGGCGAGGTGGACCGCGACGTTGGACTCCGCGCCGCCGACCTCGGTGCGGAAGCGGGGTGGGGTGCTCCCGTGCGGTTCGGGGACGAGCAGCCCCATCGTCTCGCCCACGCACACCGCGTCGAGCGGGGGGAGGGGCGCGTCCTGGGAGCTCGCGGGGGAGGGCGGCGGTGGCACCTCGTTCCGTCGCTGCGTGCTCACTCACGACCTCCGGTTCGTCTGGTGACTGGCGTCATGGGGTGTATTGACCTGCGTCACCGGCAAATGCTATTCAATATGTTGTTTATTGCGCAACAGTGTTGCGCAGGACGCAGCATAAGGAGGTGGCTTGAGTGTGGGACCTGTTGTTGCGCGGAGGCCGCGTCGTCGATCCGGCCTGCGGGCGTGACGCGACGGCCGACATCGCCGTACGCGGCGGACGGATCGCCGAGGTCGCAGCCGACCTGCCGGCGGAACGGGCCGCGAGGGTCGTGGACGTCCGGGGGAAGCTGGTGCTTCCCGGCCTGGTGGACGCGCACACCCACGTGCTGCACGGCTCCACGTACTGGGGCGTCGACCCGGAACCGATCGCCTGGCGTACCGGCGTCACGACCTGGATCGACGCGGGCTCCGCCGGTGCCTACGGCCTGGAGGGGCTGCGCCGCTCCGTGGTCGAGCCCGCGCCCTTCCGTGTGAAGGCCCTGGTCAACGTCTCCGGGATCGGGCTGGTCGGCCGCACCGGCGAGCACCACGTCCTGGAGAACCTCGACGTCGACGCCGCGGCCGCCGTTGCGGCGCGCCACGGCGACCTGGTCTGCGGCGTCAAGGCGCGCATGGACAGCCACACCGTCGGCACGCACGGGCTGGAGCCGCTCCGCAGGGCCGTGGCCCTGGCACGGCGCCTGGAGCGTCCGCTCATGGTGCACATCGGTTACGGTCCGCCCGACCTCGCCGACATCGCGCCCCTGCTCACCGAGGGCGACGTCGTCACCCACTGCGCCACCGGCGTCGCCACCGACCTGCTCGTCGACGGCCGCGCCTCCGACACCCTGCTGCGCCTGCGCGACTCCGGTGTGCTCTTCGACCTCGGCCACGGCTCCGGTGCCTTCGACTTCGACGTGCTCGAAGCCGAGCTGGCAGCCGGACTGGTCCCGATCGTCTCCACCGACCTCCACATTCGCTCGGTGTACGGCCCCGCGTTCGACCTGCCGACGGTCATGGGCAAGGCCCTGGCCGCAGGGATGGACCTGACCGACGTGGTGGCCGCCGTGACCCACCGCCCCGCGCACGCCTTCGGCCTGCCCGCCGGGACGCTGCGCCCGGGCGAGGCCGCCGACATCGCCGTGTTCGACGCCGAGGAGGGACGCTTCCCGGTCGTCGACGTCCACGGCGGCACACGCGAGGCCCCGCTGCGCCTGACCAACACCGCGACCTACGCCGACGGGCGCCTGCTCACACCGCGCGCCGCGGAACCACCGCCGGACTGGGTCCCCCTGAGCGAGGCCCAGCAGAGCGCCGAGGAACACCGCCAGGAGCAGGTCCGCTCCGCGGTCCGCCGCCTGGACCGCCCCGAGGACTTCGACGAGCCCTTCCCCCGCCCAGCCGCCACGGACCGGACCTGAGAGCCGGACACGACGGGAGCGCACCTTGACCGAGACCACCCCACCCCCACCTGCGGACCCCCGCCCCGCACGCACCGGCCCCGCCACCGGCGGGGGGGGGGCCNTGCCCGCCGCGCGACTGGCCGAACTCGACCGAGCGCCGGTCGAGGCGCGGTCCCTGCCGGACAGCCCCACCACGGTGGAGCGCGTCCGCGCCGCCGAGCTGCATCTGAGTGACCTCTGGCTGCCCGCCGTCACCCTGGACGAGGCCGCGCTCACCCACAACCTCGACCGCTTCGCCCGCTGGTGCGCCGAGTGGGGCGTCGACCTCGCCCCGCACGCCAAGACCACGATGGCCCCCGGACTGTGGTCGGCGCAGCTGGAGCGGGGCGCCTGGGGCCTGACCGCGGCCACCGTCGCCCAGGCACGGGTGATGCGCCGCTTCGGAGTGCCCCGGGTCCTGATCGCCAACGAGGTCGTGGAGCCGGAGCAGCTGGCGTGGCTCGCCGAGGCCCTGGACGACCCCGGGTTCGATCCGCTGTGCCTGGTGGACTCCACCGCAGGGGTCCGCCTCATGGAACACGCCCTGGCCGGGGCCGCTCGTCCGCTCCCGGTCCTGGTGGAGCTGGGGGTGGCCGGGCGCCGCACGGGCGTCCGGGACATGGGCCAGGCCCTGAGCCTGGCCCGTTCGGTCGCGGCCAGCCCCGCGCTCACCCTCGTCGGCGTCGAGGCCTTCGAGGGGGTGTTCCCGCAGCGCCGCGACGACGACTCGCCGGACCGCGTGCGCGCCTGGCTGGACCGCCTGTACGACTTCGCCCGCCGGGCGGACGCGGAGGGCCTGTTCGACGGCGCCGCGGAGGTGATCGTCACCGCGGGTGGCAGCAGCTACCCCGACCTGGTCTCCGACGCCCTCGCCGAGCCCCCGGAGCTGTCGCGGCCGATCCGCAGGATCGTGCGGTCCGGCTGCTACCTGGCCCACGACGACCTGTTCATGGAGCGGGCGTCCCCGCTGCGGTCCGCCGCCGACGACGACCCCCTGCGCCCCGCGCTGAGCTGCCACGCGCGGGTCCTGTCCCGGCCCGAACCGGGCCGGGCGCTGCTGGGGGTCGGCAAGCGGGACGTGTCGTTCGACATCGACCTGCCCGTCCCCCGCGCGGTCCTGCGCGACGGGGAGCGCATTCCCCTCACGGACCGCGCACGGGTGGTCGAGCTCAACGACCACCACGCGTTCCTCGACCTCAGCGGCCCCGCCGAGGAGGCGCTGCGCGTCGGTGACGTGGTCGAGCTCGGCCTGTCCCACGCCTGCACGGTGTTCGACAAGTGGCCGCTCATCCCCGTCCTGGACGGCGACGGCCGGGTCGTGGACGCCGTGCGCACACTGTTCTGAACCGGTCCGGCACCAAACCGGCACCACCCAACCCAAGGAGGACCCTTGTCCGAGAAGAAGATCGTCAACACCCCGGACGCCGCGCCGCCCGGCGGCCCCTACTCCCACGCGGTCGTCGCGGGGGACTTCGTGTACCTCGCGGGGGCGACGCCGCACCGCACCGACGGGTCGGTGGTCGAGGGCACGTTCCTGGAGCAGGCGCGGGCCACGTTCGACAACCTGGCCACCGTCGCGGCGGCTGCGGGCGCCGACCTGTCCGAAGCCGTCCAGGCCCGGGTCTACCTGCGCGACCTGGACGACTTCCAGGCGATGAACGGCGTCTTCGCGGAGTACTTCGGCGACAGGGCGCCGGTGCGCACCACCATCCAGGCGGACCTGCCCGGCTTCGCCATCGAGGTCGACGCGGTGCTGTACCACCCGGTCGGCTGACCCCGGGGCCGTCCGAGCCCTCACCCCGCAGTGCGGCCCGGTCCCCGGGTCCGGGCCGCACGTACCCACCCACCCCGGTCCCCTCCCCCCACTCCCCACCCCACCCCCTCACCCCCCGTCACCCCGGAGGTTCGCCATGAGCCAGTCCCATGTGATCTACCTATCGGCCCTGCTCGCCTCCGTGCTGCTGATGGTCGCCATCAGCTGGTGGGTCGCCCGGCGCACCAAGGACGGGGAGGACTTCCTCCTCGCCGGACGCGGTCTGGGCACACCGTTGGTCATGGGCAGCACCCTCGCCACCCTGGTCGGCACCGGATCCAGCCTGGGCGCGGTCGGTTTCGCCTACCAGAACGGCTGGGCCGGGACCCTGTACGGGGTCGGCGGAGCGGCCGGCGTCTTCCTCCTCCTGTGGCTCTTCGCCGACGTGCGTGAGAAGGGGTTCATGACCTTCCCGGAGGAGATGAGCTACTACTTCGGCGCCAGCCGCGCGATCAAGGGGGTGGTGGCCGTCCTGCTGTTCCTGGCCTCGGTGGGCTGGCTGGGCGCGCACATCATGGGCGGGGCCATGTACCTGTCCTTCCTCACCGACATGGACCAGAACACGGCCAAGGTGGTCATCGCCCTGGGCTTCGGGGTGTACACGATCGTCGGCGGCTACCTCGCCGTGGTCATCACCGACGCCATCCAGGGCACCATCCTCTTCCTCGGATTCACCATCCTGGCCGTCCTGGCCCTGGTGAGCGTCGGCGGACTCGACGGGCTCAGCGAGGGTTCCTCCGAGGAGGCGCTCTCCATGTTCGGTCACGAGGCCCTGGGCCCCGTTCCGGCGATCTCCCTCGCCGTGGTCATCGCCGTCGGAGTCCTGGCCACGCCGTCGTACCGCCAGCGGATCTACTCCGCGGTCAACGTGAGGACCGTGCGGCGCAGCTTCCTCCTCGCCGGCGTCCTCTTCGCGGCCTTCTCGATCCTCCCGGCGGTCGCCGGGATGTCCGCCCGCACCCTCGAACCCGCCCTGGACAACCCGGACATGGCCTTCCCCTACCTGGTCACCACCCTGTTCCCGGTGTGGCTGGGGGCGTTCCTGCTCGTGGCGGGCCTGTCGGCCACGATGTCCTCGGGTGACTCGGACGCCATCGTGAGCGTCACCATCCTGGTGCGCGACATCTCCCAGGTCGTCACCGGAAGACTGCCCAACCCCGAACACCTGGTGCGCTACTCGCGGTGGGGGCTGGCCGCGGTGATGGGGCTCGCCCTCGTGTTCTCCCTCATGGCCACGACCCTCATCGGCTACATCACCCTGATGATCTCCACGGTGCTCACCGGGCTCCTGGTGGCGTCGCTCCTGGGCAGGTTCTGGCCCCGCGCCACCTGGCAGGGCGGGATCGCCGCGATGCTGGGCGGCTCGGTGGCCGCCCTGGTCGTCAACAACGTCGCGTCGTTCACCGCGTTCTGGGGCAACGCGGTGATTCCGTCGCTGGCGGTGGCGCTGGTCGCCGGGGTGGTCGTCAGCCTGGTCACCCCGCGCACTCCCATCTCCAAGGAGGAGGCCCTGCGGCTGCTGACCGAGGAGCGGTCCGCCCTTGAGGTCGGCGCCAAACTGCGGGGCGGTGCGAACGAGGACGCCTGACCCCGGATCACGAAGGGGGCCACCACCGCGCCCGGTGGTGGCCCCTTGTCGGTCCGTCGCTACAGCCGCCCCTGGGCCTTCAGGTTGATGTAGGCGTCCGCGAGCGCCGGAGCGATCTGCTCGGGACCCGCGTCCACCACCTCGGCGCCCATCCGGCGCAGCTCCCTGCTGATCCGGTGCCGCTCACTCAGGGTCCGCTCGGCCGACGCCGCCCGGTACAGGGCCTCGGGGCTGCCCCGGTCCGCGGCCATCTCCTCGACCTCCGGGTCCCTGATCCCCGCCACCAGCAGCAGGTGGTGAGCGGACAGCAGTGGCAGCCTCGGCAGCAGCCCCTCCTCAAGCGAGGTCGCGTCGAGGTCGGTCAGCAGCACCACGAGCCTGCGCGCCCGCCCCTGGGTGAGCACGGAGCTCACCAGGGCGGCCGGGTCCGACTCCACGAGCGTGGGCTCCAGCGGGGCCATGGCCTCCACGACCCGGTTGACCTGGCTGCCCTTGCCCGAGGCCCGGACCTGGGCGCGCACGGTGCGGTCGTGGGCTATGAAGTCCACCCGGTCGCCCGCCTTGCCCGCCAGAGCCGTCAACAGCAGCGCGGCGTCCATCGCGTGGTCCAGACGGGGGGTGTCGCCCACCCGACCGGCCGAGGTGCGACCGGTGTCCAGCACGACGAGGATGCGCCGGTCCCGCTCGGGCCGCCAGGTCCGCACCACCACGCCGTCGTTGCGCGCGGTGGCCCGCCAGTCGATGGAGCGCACGTCGTCCCCGGGCACGTAGTCGCGCAGGGAGTCGAACTCGCTGCCCTGGCCGCGCACCATCGCCGTGTGCTGTCCCTCCAGCTCGCGAAGCCGGGACAGCTTGCCGGGCAGGTGCCTGCGGCTGTGGAAGGGCGGCAGCGTTCGCACGGTCCAGGGGGCAGTGAGCGTGCGCTGCCGCCCGGCCAGCCCCAGTGGGCCGACGCTGCGCACGGTCACTCCGGCGGCGCGGGCGTCACCCCGGCGCGAGGGCGTGAGCGTGGTCCGCACACGGCGCCGCTCCCCGGGACCCACCAGCAGCGGCTGCGCCCTGGGAGAGGAATGCGCGCTCGGCTGCCAGGCGTCGCGGACCCTGCCGCGCAGCCGCCGCCGGGTCGGGTTGGCCACCGTCACGAACACTTCGGCCGTCTCGCCCAGGCGCAGCGTGGTGTCGCCCTCCCGGGACAGCCGCAGCCGCCCCGGCCCGGTCGCCAGCAGCACGTCCAGAACGATCAGCAGCACCACCAGGCCCGCCGAGACGTAGGTGACGATCCCGCCGATGTCGCCGGAGATCGCCACCGCGCCCGCCGCGACGAGCGCCAGCAGAGCGGCCCGGCCGGTGACCACCATCAGCGCGGCACCGGGACGGAGGACAGCACGCCGTCGAGGATGCCGTCGGCGGTGGCGCCCTCCAGTTCGGCCTCCGGGCGCAGACCGATCCGGTGCCGCAGGGTGCCCTTGGCCAGGGCCTTGACGTCGTCGGGGGTCACGTAGTCGCGGCCGGACAGCCACGCCCACGCCCGGCTTGTGCGCAGCAGCGCGGTGGCGCCGCGGGGGGAGGCGCCCAGCTGGAGCGAGGGGGAGTAACGGGTGGCCCGGCACAGGTCGACGATGTAGCCGAGGACCTCGGGGGCGATCCGCACCTGCGCCACGGACGCGCGTGCGGCGTGCAGCTCGGCGGCCCCGGCCACGGCGGTTACCCCGGCGGCGGTCAGGTCGCTCGGATCGAACC
This sequence comes from Nocardiopsis prasina DSM 43845, assembly GCF_000341265.1. Classification (GTDB taxonomy): domain Bacteria; phylum Actinomycetota; class Actinomycetes; order Streptosporangiales; family Streptosporangiaceae; genus Nocardiopsis; species Nocardiopsis prasina. The sequence continues at coordinate 14,068 of NZ_ANAE01000070.1, forward strand.
CGGCGGCGTGCCGGCCCAGCATGGCCACCTCGGCGTTGCGCTCGGGCAGCGGAACGGTCACCTTGAGCAGGAACCGGTCCAGCTGCGCTTCGGGGAGCGGATAGGTCCCCTCGTACTCGACCGGGTTCTGGGTGGCCGCCACCATGAACGGGTCCGGCAGCGAGACCGGCCGCCCCTCGACGGTGACCTGCCGCTCCTCCATGGCCTCCAGCAGGGAGGCCTGGGTCTTGGGCGGCGTCCGGTTGATCTCGTCGGCCAGCAGCAGGTTGGTGAAGACCGGGCCCTTCATGAACTCGAACTTCGCCGTGTGCTGGTCGTAGACGAGCGAACCCGTCACGTCGCCCGGCATCAGGTCCGGGGTGAACTGCACCCGCTTGTGGTCCAGCGACAGGGCCTGCGAGACCGTGCGCACCAGCAGCGTCTTGGCGACACCCGGCACGCCCTCCAGCAGTACGTGGCCACGGCACAGCAGTGCCACGACCAGACCGGTCACCGTCTCGTCCTGGCCCACGACCGCCTTGGCCACCTCGCGGCGCAGGGCGGTCAGCGCCGCCCGGGCCTCGTCGGCGGAGGGCAGTGCCTCGGGTGTGAAGGCGCTCACGTGCCGTCTACCTCTCTCGATACCTCAGTGGTCAGTTCTCTTCCGGGGCGCGATGGCGCGGGGCTCACCGCAGTGCCTCGGAGAGTCGGTCAAGCTCCTCGGCCAGCCGCAGCATGGCCGAGTCGTCGGCCGTGTACGGGTCGGGTCCGGCCGGGTACAGCAACGGCCCGACGGACTGGGGGTCGGCCCCGCTCCGTTCGGCCACGGCGGCCACCACGGCGTCCGGACCGGCCTCAGCGTGCAGGCCGAGCCTCGGTACCGACCGCTCCAGGAAACCCCCGCGCAGCGCCGCGACCGCGCGGTCGCGCGCCTGCCGGGACTGGTACAGCCCGGCGCGGCCCTCGGTGGTCTCTGCGGCCCGGACCACGACCGGGAGCGCCTCGGGGACCAGCGCGCCCATCCGCCGCCCCCGCCAGAGGGCGAACAGCAGCAGGGCCAGAGCCAGCGGAACCAGCGACCAGCGCAGACCCGCCGGGACCAGTTCCCACAGGCTGGGGGCTCCGACCTCCTGCGGCGGGTCCGGCCGCAGCCACACCACGTGCTCCGCGTCGACCAGGTTGAGCATCAGCGCCGCGTTGCCCGCCGAGTCGATGTCGCGGTTGGTGAGCGGGGCGCCGGTGCCCAGGACCGTCGTCGTGGAGCCGTCGGGCCTGGCCACCTGGAGCACCGAGAACCCGCCCTCGGACGGGTAGCAGCCCAGGGCCTCGACTCCGGACTCGGCGGAGTAGAGCTCACCGGTCACCCCGGCGTCCCCCGCGAGGGTGGCGTCGGGCAGCGCGCAGTCGGGCGCGAGGTTGGCGTCGCCGTGGGCCCTCCCGGTCACGTCCGCGCCGGGCGCGAAGGTGGTGAGGGAACGCAGGGACGGCTGTACCAGGAAGGTGTCGGCCTCCAGCTCGGCGAGCGCGTCCAGCTCCTCGGGGAGCAGCCGGTGGTCGAGCATGAGCAGCAGGACGGTGTCGTCCCCGGACCGCTCCACGGCCCGGACAGCCGCGTCGGAGGTGCGGGCGACGGAGACGTCGGAGTCCTCGTCGAGCAACTGCGCCAGCGCGCGTGAACCGTGGGGTTCGGGGCTGCCGGGCTCCAGGTAGCCGGACGGGAACTGTTCCTCACCCAGCGACAGCAGGACGGCGGCCACGACCAGCACGGTGATGACGGCGATCGGCAGCCGGCTGGCACGCCACAGGCGTCCGGCGGCTGGTCGGGGAGTGACCGGTCCCGGTGCGGTGGTCGTCATCGGGCCCCTTCGTCGTCGAGTACGGGGCGGGCCGCGCTCAGCCGTACGTCCAGTTCACGCATGGTGCGGGCGGACTCGGTCGTGGCGACGCGGTCGCCGTAGACCACGTCGTTGAAGAGGCGGGCGCCCTCGTCCAGTCCCTGGGCCTCACCGGGCAGCGACCGGGCGGCCTCGGCGGCCAGCTCGGTGGCGGTCCGTCCGGGACGCGGTGCGACGATCGCCCGGTCCTCCAGGTCCACGCTGATGGCACGCAGCCGCTCCGTCACGGCTTCGGAGAAGTCGCCCCGCGCCTCGGCCTGGTCGGACAGCGCGCGGTGGTCGGCGGCGGTGCGCACCGCGCCCGCGTGCAGGGGAGGTTCCGCCCCTCGGTTGCGGGAGGGGCGCAGGTAGACGATCAGGGCGATCACCAGGACCGCCACCACCAGCAGCACGAGGGCCAGGAGCCACCCGCCGGGGATGACCCCCTCGCCCGCGGAGGACAGGCGGTCCAGGAGCTCACCCAGCCAGTTGAGGAACCGGTCGAGGAGGGAGGGCTCGCTCTTGCCGTAGAGGGGGTCGGACAGCTCCTCGATGGCGCGGCGCCGACCCTCCTCCCCGGTCACGTCGGTGGGTGCGACGAGCGGGGCCCTCACGCCCGGTACCCCGGAAGGTAGACCTCCGCGCCGACCGGCTGCCCCCGCTGGGCGATCTGGTGCAGCTGGAGGTCCAGACCCTCACGGCGCATCCGCAGGTCGATGTACAGCAGCGTGGTGACACCGGCCACGAAGGGCAGCGTGAGGGCGTAGATCAGCACGGTGGCAACGTAGTTGACGACGCCCGCCAGGACCGGTCCGAAGGTCTCGACCTCGAACAGGAAGGGCATGACGAGGCCGACCGGTCCGGCCAGGATCAGGTTGACCACCAGCACGATCAGCGCGCTGAGCAGCCAGTAGCCGAGGGTGCGCCACCAGGCACCCTGGGAGATCCGCCACGAGCGGGCGATGGCCTGGCCGGGGCCCAGCCGCTCCAGCACGACCAACGGCATGGCGTAGTACAGGCGCACCCAGATCCACAGGGCGGGGGCGCCGATCACCAGCGCCGCCACGAGCATGATGAGGAACCCGATGATGATCCCGACCACGGGGTCGGCCATGCCGAAGCCCGTGATGAGGCCGATGAAGAGGGCCACGAAGAAGGCGATGAAGGCGACGGCGCCGATGACGACCTGGATGGCCAGCCTGATGAAGGCCAGGCCGATGATGGAGCCGATCCGTCCGCGAACGGAGGCCCAGGCCTGCTCGATGGTGAGCCGGTAGCCCAGTACCGCCATACCGACGACACCGGAGAGCATGCCGATCAGGATCGCTCCGCCGACCATGACGACGAGGCTGCCGAGGAAGCTCAGCACCGTGGCCATCGGCGAGGTCGCGAACATCGGGTCGTCCGGGTCGAACGCCTCCGGGTCCGCCATGATCTCGTCGAACATGTTCAGGGACTCCAGGGAGTCGCCCGTCGCCCAGGTCGCCGCGACACTGCCGATGATCGACGCGGCCGCCATGACGATCAGCGACAGCAGGAAGGTGGTCCGGGGGTTCTGGCGGACGTAGCTGAACGCACCGTTGAAGACGTCGCCGAGCGACATCGGCCGGAGCGCCACCACGCCCGGCTTGATGGGTGCCGGGCGGGGGGCGTTCGGGTCCTGCCCGTGGGCGGCGTGACCGGTGGGGGCACCCTGGCCGGGGGGACCGTATCCGGGCGGGGGCCCGTACCCCGGGGGCGGGTTTCCGTGACCGGGCGGTGGACCATAGCCCTGCTGGCCGTACCCGGGCGGGGGGCCGTAACCGGGGGGCGGCGCGTACCCGGGCTGTGGGCCGTAGCCGGGCTGCTGGCCGTATCCCGGAGGCGGCGCGTAACCCGGAGGGGTTCCCTGGCCCGGCTGCTGCGGGTGGCCGGGCGCCTGTCCGTACCCCGGGGGAGTGCCCTGCCCGGGAGGGGTGCCGTATCCCGGGGTCGGCCCCTGCTCGGGGGGAGCGAAGCCGGGGGGACCGTGACCGGGCCGCGGTCCCGGAGGCGTGGGCGTGGAACCACCCTCACCCGGTGCGGCGGGGCCCTGTCCCGGAGCGGACCAACCACCCGACCCGGTGTCTCCAGAATCGGGCGACCCCTGTCCTCCGGAAACGTCCGGGGCGTCCCCCGGCCTCTCCCGGTGGTCGTCCTCCTGGCTCATCTGCCCGCCCTCCGTGAGGTTCGGTTACTGCGCGCGAGCGTTTTCGCGCCAATTCTGACGTGTTGGAAACCAACCTACCGGCCGGTTCCACCGCTTCTCAGTGCGCTTGCAGTGTGTCGTAGGCAACCCACGCACTTCATTCCTTTTGTATGCTTTCTGTTACCAACCGGCCAAGTCACGAAGCTTTCCGGGCCTTCCTTGCCAGGGATGACGCCGCCGGTGACCGAATACGGTCCAAAAGGGCCCAACACCGCTGACCGCTCCTCCAACAGTGTCCGAAGCTGGCAAGGTTGGGGGACGAAACGCGGTCCCCAGTCGGGGATCGTTCCCCGACGCGGGGATCACGGGCACCGACCACTGACGCCGCTTGAGTGTTCCAGGAGAGAGGAGTAGGCGCCGGTATCCCCTCCGCCCCGAGGCGGTGGCGGACCCTGGCGCCGGACACACCGATGAAGGGACGTGTACTGGTTGTCGACGACGACCTCGCCCTCGCCGAGATGCTGGGCATCGTGTTGCGCGGTGAAGGGTTCGAGCCCTCGTTCGTCCACGACGGCGACAAGGCCCTCGAGGCCTTCCGCGAGACCAAGCCCGACCTGGTCCTCCTCGACCTGATGCTGCCCGGGGCCGACGGGATCGACGTCTGCCGTCAGATCCGCGCCGAGTCCGGGGTTCCCATCGTCATGCTCACCGCCAAGAGCGACACCGTCGACGTCGTCCTCGGCCTGGAGTCGGGCGCCGACGACTACATCGTCAAGCCCTTCAAGCCCAAGGAGCTCGTGGCCCGCGTGCGCGTGCGCCTGCGGCGCACCGAGGAGCCCGCGCCCGAGGTCCTCCAGATCGGGGACATCACCATCGACGTCGCCGGGCACGCCGTGCGCCGCGACGGCGAGCAGATCAGCCTCACCCCGCTGGAGTTCGACCTGCTGGTCGCCCTGGCCCGCAAGCCGCGCCAGGTCTTCACCCGCGAGGTCCTGTTGGAGCAGGTCTGGGGCTACCGCCACGCCGCTGACACGCGCCTGGTCAACGTGCACGTGCAGCGCCTGCGCGCCAAGATCGAGAAGGACCCGGAGCACCCCGAGGTCGTCGTGACCGTCCGCGGCGTCGGCTACAAGGCCGGGACCGCCTGACCCGCTCGGGACCCACATGACCGCGTCCGAACCCGAGGAGGGGAGGGGAGCCGACTCCGAGGGGGAGCGGTCCGCCCCTCCCTCCGGCCTGCCCGAGAGCGGCGGCTGGCGGGAGAACAACACGGGCCTGACCCGTGCCTACCTCCTCGCCCAGCGCGCGGCCCGCGCGCTGGTGCGCGGGGCGCACACCAACTGGCGCCGCTCCCTGCACCTGCGGGTGATCAGCACGACCCTGGTCCTGTCGTTGCTGGTCATGGCGGGGCTGGGGTACGTGCTCATCTCCGAGGTGCGCAGCGGTCTGCTGGACGCCAAGACCAACGCCGCGGTCAACGACCACCGCGCGGGGCTCAGCTACGCGCTCGCGGAGCTCCAGGAGAACGAGATCGGTGACCGCAACCGTCTCCTGAACAACGTCGCCAGCGAGCTGACCAGCCGCAGCGGCGACACCGGTCTCTACAGCGTCTTCATCCTGCCGTCGGTGAGCGACGAACTCGGCTGGGCCACCGGCGAGGGCAGCGTCCCGCCGCGGCTGGTGGAGCAGGTCCGCCAGTCCGAGGTGTTCGACCAGCAGTACCACACGTACACGCGCATCGACATGGAGGACGGTTCGGTCGAACCGGCCCTGGTCGTGGGCGCGCAGATCAACCAGGCCTACGAGCTCTACTACATCTTCCCGCTCCAGCACGAGCAGGAGATCCTGGACCTGGTGCAGGGGACGGTCGCCCTGGTCGCGGTTCTGCTGGTGATCCTCCTCGGGCTGATCGCGTTCATGATCACCCGGCAGGTGGTCACACCGGTCCGCTCCGCCGCGCAGTCGGCCGAACGCCTGGCGGCCGGGGACCTCACCGAACGCATGACGGTGCAGGGCGAGGACGACCTCGCCCGGCTCGCGATGTCCTTCAACGACATGGCGGGAAACCTCCAGGAGAAGATCCAGGAACTGGAGGAGCTGTCCAAGCTCCAGCGCCAGTTCGTCTCCGACGTCTCGCACGAGCTCCGGACGCCGCTCACCACCATCCGTATGGCCGGTGACCTCCTGTTCGACGACCGCGAGGAGCTGGACGTCTCCCACCGCCGGTCCGTGGAGCTGCTCCAGAGCCAGGTGGAACGGTTCGAGGAGCTTCTCGCCGACCTGCTGGAGATCAGCCGCCACGACGCCGGGGCCGCCACCCTGGGCACCGAGTCGGCGGACATCCGGGACTCCGTCATGAAGGCGGTGGGCGACGCCGAGCAGATCGCGGAGCGCCGGGGCATCAAGGTGATCCTGCGCCTGCCCGCGGACCCGGTGGTCGCCGAGTTCGACACCCGGCGGATCAACCGCATCCTGCGCAACCTGGTGGTCAACGCCATCGAGCACAGCGAGGGACGCGACGTGGTGGTGGCCGCCGCGGGCGACCGTGACGCCGTCGCCGTGGCCGTGCGCGACTACGGCGTGGGTCTCAAGGAGGGGGAGGAGCACCTGTGCTTCGACCGCTTCTGGCGGGCCGACTACTCGCGGGTGCGCACGACCGGCGGGACCGGTCTGGGCCTGTCCATCGCCAAGGAGGACGCCACCCTGCACGGCGGCTGGCTCCAGGCCTGGGGCCTGCCCGGCCAGGGCTCCCAGTTCCGGCTCTCCCTGCCCCGCCAGTCCGGCGCCGAGCTGCGCGGTTCACCGCTGCCGCTGGTGCCGCCGGAGATCGCGCTGGGCCGCAACTACCCGCCCTTCGGTGACAAGGACGGCGCAAACGGGACCGAGGACGTGCGGGCTCCGGACCGGGGCCGGTTCGGACCCGACGAGGAGGAGGCGCTGTGAGCGACGTGGAGCGCCCGGGACGACTGGTCCGGGCCGCGCGGACCATCGCGGCCGGAACTCTCGCCTGTGTGTCCCTGGCGGCCTGTGCGAGTGTTCCCATGACCGGCCCCGTGGTCCCGAGTGAGGGCGGGGACGGCTCCGGTGACCCCTATGGCGGCTACGTGCGGCTCCTGCCCGCCGGTCCGCAGCCCGGGGTCGAGCCCGAGGGGCTGATCGACGGGTTCCTCAAGGACCTCGGCAGCTTCGAGGAGGACCACAAGGCCGCCCGCAGCTACATGCTCCCCGAGCAGAGCGAGGAGTGGACACCGGACGCCGCAGTCCGGGTCTTCTCCGACCTCGACGCCGTGGACATGGACTCCGAGGTCTCCGCGGACGGCCTCAGCGCCACCGTGCGCATCCGCAGCAACGAGATCGCCAGCATCGACGAGAGCGGCAAGTACGTTCCGGCCGAGACGGGAACCATGCTGGAGGAGACGTTCACCCTCGCCAAGGAGGGGGACGACCCCGAGGGCGAGTGGCGCATCCAGGACCTGCCGGACGAGATCATCCTCAGCCAGCTGGACGTGGAGCGCACCTACCGCCCGTTCAACCTGTACTTCTTCAACCCGGCGGGGACGGCCCTGGTGCCGGACCCGGTGTACCTGCCCGTGAGCACCGACCAGCTGGCCGAACGCCTGCTGCGCAAGCTCATCGGCGGCCCCACCGACTGGCTGGCCCCGGCCGTGCTGTCCGCCTTCCCCGAGGGGACCGCGCCCCGGCTGGAGATCGACGCCGAACGCGCGGTCATCAACATCAACGGCCAGAACGAGGCCGACGAGTACGGCATGGGCGCCCAGATCGCCTGGACCCTGCGCCAGCTCCCCGAGATCCAGGAGTTCACCCTCAGGATCAACGGCGAGGAGGTGAGCTTCCCGCAGTCCGACGGCGACAGCTCCGACCGCCCCCGCCCGGGCAGCGACTACTGGTCGAGAGTGAGCCCCGGGGCCACCTTCTCCGGTGTCCACGCCTACTACACGCACGAGGGCCAGCTGTGGTCGGCGGCCGACTGGGACGCCGACAACTTCAACGACGCCGAGCGGGTCGCCGGCCCCCTGGGCGCGGGCGAGGTCCGGCTCGACCGGTTCGCGGTCTCGCTGGACGAGAGCACCATCGCGGGCATCACCCTGGGCGGCCGCGAGGTGGTCACCAGCTTCGCCAGCCCCGGCGCCCAGACCCAGGAGGTGCTCAGCGACGGCGTGTTCACCGAACTGTCCTGGGACGTGAACGGCGACCTCTGGGTGGTCGAGGAGACCGGAGACGGGAGCCGTCCCGACGACGGGGACGACGAAGAGGACGCGCCCCGCGCCGACGAGGAACCCGGAACCCAGGGCTCGGCCGAGGAGGACCCGCCCGCACCCGGGGACACCGCGCTGTGGTTGCTCCGCGACGGGGACGAGGTGGTCCAGGCCGAGGTCAGGGGCCTGCGGGACCAGTCGCTCGTGCACTTCAGGATCTCCCGTGACGGTGCCCGCGCCGCCGTGGTCACCGAACGCGACGGAGAGCGCTCGCTCCAGGTCGGCCGGGTGGTGGAGAACGAGGACGGCCAGGTGTCCGTCGGCGCCTTCATCAGCCTCGCCGACCAGGAACTCGAGGACATCACCAGCATCGCCTGGCGTTCGAGCGACCAGCTGGTCGTCCTGGGCAGTAGGGACGGCGGCACCACGCAGGCCCTGTTCGTCTCCCTGGACGGCGGGACGCCCGCCGCCAGCGCGGGAGCCCCGGTCGCCGGGATGATCTCCATCTCCGGTGCCCCCGGCCAGCCGCTGCTCGCGGGGTCTGACGACGGCAACATCTGGGTGTCCAACGACCCCCTGAACTGGCAGAACGTGGTGGAGGGCGGCTCGCCCACCTTCCCGGGCTGAGCGCTTCCGGCTCGGTTGTCCACAGGCCGCGATCCCGCACTGGCGCCCGGGGCCCGCGCCGCACAAGCTGGAAGCATGAACCCGACCGGTGCCCCTCGCGGGCGGCGATGGCTCGGCGCGCTCCTGCGGGCGCTCCGGCTGGTCTCCGCCCTCCTCGACCCCCTCACGGAACTCGTGCAGCGCCGGGACTGCGCGGGCTGCTCCGGCCCCGGCGACCCCCTGTGCGCCGCCTGTCGCGCTCAACTGGACCACCGGCCGCACCGGGCGCGCGGACGAGAACGCTGTCCGCCGGTCTGGGCCGTCGGGCCGTACGCGGGACGCCACCGCCGGATCCTGCTCGCCCTCAAGCACGGAGGCGAGCGCCGTCTGACGCGGTTCCTGGGGGAGCGGATGGCCGTCGCCTACCGCGCCTCGGGCTGGGCGGCCCCGGACACGCTCCTGGTGCCGGTACCGGCGCGCGGGGGCGCGTCCCCCGGGCGGAACCCCGTCCTGGGCCTGGCGGGCGCCTGCGCTCACGAGGTGGGTCCCACCGGTTCGGCCGGGGTGGCGCCGGTGCTCCGCTACCGGCGCCGAGCCCGCCCCCAGGTGGGGCTGTGCCGCGCGGACCGCCTGGACAACCGGGTGGACGCCTTCACCGCCGAACCCCGGAAGCCCGGCGGGCCGTGGAAGGGTTGGCGGTGCCGGGTGGGCCAGCGCCGGACGGAACGGCACGGTGTGCCCGGACTCAGGGCCGAGCGTCATCCGACGAACGGACCACGCGCGGCTCCACAGGACGACGTGTCCACGGCGGCAGTCCGGAACGCGGGTGGGAGTCCGCCCCCGGTGGCGCGGGGTGACCGAACGGGTGACCTGACGGCGGAACCCCGAAAGCCCGGTGGGCCGTGGAGGGCGTGGCAGCGCCGGGGCCGCTCGGGAGAGCCCCCGGAACGCGCGGACGGGCCGGTGGGCGGGCGCTGGGACGTTCGCGGGCGTCGGGTGGTCGTGGTGGACGACGTGCTCACCACGGGGGCGACGGTGGAGGAGGCGACCCGGGCGCTGCGCGCCGAGGGTGCGAGGGTGGTGGGCGCCCTGGTGTTCGCGGAACGGGACCGGGTTCCGGACCGTCCCGGTTCGGGATTGGGGAGCAGGTCGGAAAGAAGGTTTTACAAACCCCCCTGATCGGGCGAAACATGCCTGTTCGCAAGGGTTTGCGGCGCTTGTCGACCGCTTGGTACCCCGTTCGCTACCTGACATCCGGGCTGGGACAGGTTACGGTCCAGGTATGGCACCCGTCCGGGTCCGTGGTTGCGCCGGATACACAGTGCTCCCGGGAACACCGTGGAGCGCATCCGGCAAGCCGATGCCAGGCGCAGGCGAAACGGCCCACGTAAGGCGACTTTTCGTCGACCGATCACGGTGCGCCTTAGAGGTAAGCCCTGCCCCGCTGAGGGTCCCGATGTCCCTCATGACCGGGAGAAGAGCAGTAGTCGCGTACAAGAGCGGCGACACTCTCAGCAGGCGGATGTGGGGACGAAGACCAGGTCGGCCGGACGGGTGGCATGCCGACGTTGGGGGGTTCGTCGTGCCCGGGACGCAGGTCCCGGGGACGCGGGCCCCCACACGGTTCCCCGACACCGCCTCGGCCCTCTCCCTCCCGGAGCTTCCCGGGCCCCGACCGATCCCGCCCGGTCTTCGCCGTTTGGTGGGCGACTCACCCCGATCGAGTCATATTTCCTTCTTTCCCGTCCGAAGGCCCCGGCCAATCGTGTCCCTGGGGCGCGTGATGACCCTGCCTCTGATGGGTATACGCATTTCCAACCGAGCGGTGTCCCTCAAGCGAACGGGGCACGAACGGAAGGAGGGCCGACGCGTCACACCCTCCCCGCCGTGGGAGGGGAGCAGAGCCAGCCTGGCCGTCGCCTTCACGACGGCCACGCGATGAAGGGGGTCCTATGGACATCATCGTCAAAGGTCGACGCACTGGTGTGAGTGAGAAGTTCCGACAGCACGTCGAGAACAAGCTCGACAGGCTCTCCAAGTGGGAGCGCAAGGGCATGAGCGTCGATGTGGAGGTGTCCCAGGAGCGCAACCCCAAGCTCGCCGACGTCCGCGAGCGGGTTGAACTGACCATCCACTCGGACGGCCCGGTCATCCGGAGCGAGGCCGCGTCCGTGGACCGTCACGGCGCTCTCGACCTCGCGATCGACAAGATCGAGGCCCGCCTCCGCAAGTCCGCGGACCGCCGCAAGGTGCACCGCGGAAACCACACTCCCGTCTCCGTCGCGGCCGCCACGGCCGACCTCCCCGGAGACCTGCCCTCATCCGTCCAGACGGTCACCCAGGCTCCCCCGGCCCAGCGCGGTGACGAGGAGGCGATCGACGGCGTCGCTCTCGACGGCCGCTTCTCCGACGAGTTCGTGGAACTCGACACCCAGGGGGAGACCCCCGTGGTCGTCCGCGAGAAGTTCCACCGTGCCAAGCCGATGAGCATCGACCAGGCGTTGATGGAGATGGAACTCGTCGGACACGACTTCTACCTCTTCCATGACGAGGTCAAGGACACCCCGAGCGTCGTCTACCGGCGCAAGGGCTTCAACTACGGCGTCCTTCGTCTCGTGGACTAGTCCACGCGGTCCTCGTCCCCGACGCCCCCGCACGGAGGTGGACTGAACAGTCGTCGCGGCGGGCCCGAGCGGCCCGCCGCGACGCGTGTGGTCAGGCCCTGCGCGGGTGCTTGATGCGGTGGAGCGGGGTCTGGTGCGGCTCCTCCGCCTCCAGGCGCGGCGGGTCCAGCACCACGTCGCTGAGGATGTCGAACGCCACCGCCACGACGGCGGCGGCGACCATCAGGACCACCCCGACGACCAGCAGCGGCACCGACCCGCCCAGGACCAGTGCCAGGCCGCCGAGGCCGAAGCCCACCACGGCCAGGGCGACGCAGGCCCACGACGCCGCGCTGCCCCGGTGCCCGTTGGACGGGGCCAGTGAACCGCCCTGGCGCTGGAAGCCCCGGATGCGCCCGTTCCGGTCCTGGTCGTCGCCCGTGGGCCGGTACTGCTCCCACGCGAGTCCCGGATCCTCGTCGTCGCGGGGCCCGAGCACGGTGGGCCGCCGTCCGTGGAGGAACTCGTCCACGGCGTCGTCCGGAGTCCTGGACAACCGGGGAGTTCCGGTGCCGGTCGTCTCTGTGGGCTCACGCTCTCTTCTGGTTCGCATGGTGGTCCCCCTGGGAACACGGTCGGGTTCGGTGGAGTTTCGCCCGAACCGACGGAAAGGGTCGGCCGAAACCACCGCTCTCTCCCTTTGAACTACCCGGAACAATGCGCGACTCTGCACGAATGATCACGAAAAAGGTGGGAACATCCAGGCCCGTCCCGCTCGTTTGTCCAGAGGACGGGAAGCGGTTCCGGGTCCTCTAGGATGTAGGCCCGAGGACCCAGGATTGACCCCTGACCTCCGTGGCCATGGGAAGCGGTCAGCGGGCCTAGATCTGACTCTCCACCCCCCGGTGGAGCCAACCGCGATCTGCGAGGAGCGCATAGGAAGTGCCAGGCATACTCGACAAGCTCCTGCGCGCGGGTGAAGGTAAGATCCTGCGCCGGCTCAAGAAGTTGAAGGACCAGGTCAACGCCCTTGAGGACGACTACGTCGACCTTTCGGACGACGAACTGCGCGACCTGACCAAGGAGTACAAGGAGCGCTATGAGGAGGGGGAGTCCCTCGACGACCTCCTCCCCGAGGCCTTCGCGACCGTCCGTGAGGCGGCCAAGCGCACCCTGGGCCAGCGCCCCTTCGACGTGCAGATCATGGGCGCGGCCGCCCTGCACCTGGGCAACATCGCCGAGATGAAGACCGGTGAGGGCAAGACCCTGACCGGAAGCCTCGCGGTGTACCTGAACGCCCTCGCGGGCAAGGGCGCGCACGTCATCACCACCAACGACTACCTCGCCCGACGCGACGCCCAGAACCTGGGCCGCATCTTCCACTTCCTCGGGCTGGAGGTCGGCGTCGTCGGCCCCCAGATGACCGCCGAGGCGCGCCGCAACGCCTACCTCGCCGACATCACGTACGGAACCAACAACGAGTTCGGTTTCGACTACCTGCGCGACAACATGGCGCTCTCGCTCAAGGACACCGTCCAGCGGGACCACTTCTTCGCCCTGGTCGACGAGGTCGACTCCATCCTCATCGACGAGGCGCGCACCCCGCTGATCATCAGCGGCCCCTCCGAGCAGAACTCGCGCTGGTACGCCGAGTTCGCGAAGATCGCGCCCCGCCTGAAGAAGGACACCGACTACGAGGTCGACGAGAAGAAGCGCACCGTCGGCATCACCGAGTCCGGTGTCGCCAAGGTGGAGGACTGGCTGGGGATCGACAACCTCTACGAGGCCGTCAACACCCCGCTGATCAGCTTCCTCAACAACTCCCTCAAGGCCAAGGAGCTGTACCGCAAGGACAAGGAGTACATCGTCAAGGACGGTGAGGTCCTCATCGTCGACGAGTTCACCGGTCGCGTCCTGGCGGGTCGCCGCTACAACGAGGGCATGCACCAGGCCATCGAGGCCAAGGAGCGCGTCAAGATCAAGGACGAGAACCAGACTCTCGCCAAGGTCACGCTCCAGAACTACTTCCGCCTCTACGAGAAGCTGTCCGGCATGACCGGTACCGCCCAGACCGAGGCGGCGGAGTTCACCCAGACCTACGGCGTCGGCGTGGTCCCCATCCCGACCAACAAGCCGATGGTCCGCGAGGACGTCAAGGACGTCGTCTACAAGCACGAGGACGCCAAGTTCCAGGCCGTGGCCGAGGACATCGCGGAGCGCCACGAGGAGGGGCAGCCCGTCCTGGTCGGTACGACCAGCGTCGAGAAGTCCGAGCTCCTCTCCCGGATGCTCAAGCGCGAGGGCGTCCCGCACGAGGTCCTCAACGCCAAGAACCACGCCCGTGAGGCGTCGATCATCGCCCGTGCGGGCAAGCTCGCCTCCGTCACCGTGGCCACCAACATGGCCGGTCGCGGTACCGACATCATGCTGGGCGGCAACCCCGACTTCCTCGCGGACGAGGAGCTCCAGGCCCGTGGCCTGAGCCCCCTGGAGACCCCGGAGGAGTACGAGGCGGCCTGGCCCGAGGCGCTGGAGAAGGCCACCGCCGAGTTCGAGGCGGAGCACGAGAAGGTCGTCGAGGCCGGTGGTCTCTACGTGCTCGGCACCGAGCGCCACGAGTCCCGCCGTATCGACAACCAGCTCCGGGGCCGTTCCGGCCGTCAGGGTGACCCGGGCATGTCCCGCTTCTACCTGTCGCTCCAGGACGACCTGCTGCGTCTGTTCAACTCCAGTCGTCTGGAGGTGTTCATGAACCAGCTGAACATCCCCGACGACCAGCCGATCGAGTCCGGCATGGTGAGCAAGGCGATCGCCTCCGCCCAGGGCCAGGTCGAGACGCAGAACTTCGAGATCCGCAAGAACGTCCTCAAGTACGACGAGGTCCTCAACCGCCAGCGCAAGGTCATCTACGCCGAGCGCCGCAAGGTGCTGGAGGGCCAGGACCTGCGCGACCAGGTCATCGAGATGCTGGAGGAGGTCCTGCGCGGCTACGTCGTGGAGGAGACCGCCCAGGGCGACCCGGACGACTGGGACCTCGACAAGCTCTGGCGGGCGTTCAAGCAGGTCTACCCGATCAGCTTCACCGTCGACGAGTTCGTCGAGGAGAACGGCGACCTCCAGACCCTGACCGGCGAGCTCATCGCCACCCAGGTGGTCGAGGACGCCAAGGCGGCCTACGACACCCGCGAGGCCGAGCTCGGTGAGGAGGCGATGCGCGAGGTCGAGCGCCGCGTCATCCTCCAGGTCATGGACCGCAAGTGGCGTGAGCACCTCTACGAGATGGACTATCTCCAGGAGGGCATCGGCCTGCGCGCGATGGCCCAGCGCAACCCGCTGATCGAGTTCCAGCGCGAGGGCTTCGACATGTTCCAGCAGATGCTGGAGGCGATCAAGGAGGAGTCGGTCGGCTTCCTCTTCAACGTCGAGGTCCAGGTCCAGAAGAAGGCGGAGCCCGCGCTGACGGCCGCCGCCGCCGCGCAGACCGCCGCCACCGTCGGTGGCTCCTCCGGTGCGACCGCCGTGGCCACGGCCGTGGACGAGGACGTCGAGGCCGCCGGTGCGGACGCTCCCACCGAGGAGGCCGAGGCCGCCGAGGACGTGGTGGTCCCCGGTTTCGGCGAGGACCAGCCGAACAGGCTCCAGTACTCCGCGCCGAGCGAGGACGGCACCGTCGAGCGGCACACCGAGACGGTGGACGACGAGTACGCGGGTACCGCCCGCAACTCGCCGTGCCCCTGCGGCTCCGGCAAGAAGTACAAGAAGTGCCACGGTGACCCCACGGCCCGGTAACGGCTGAGGGACACCAGAGATCACGCGTGTGGGCGCGGCTCCCGAGGGGGCCGCGCCCACACGCGTCAGCGCGTCAGCCGTGCGGCCCCAGGAACGGGCGCAGCTCCAACCACTCGTGGATGGGCCGTCCCCCGGCCCCGGGTGCGGCCGAGAGCTCCCCGGCCAGTTCCAGTGCGCGGTCGTAGGTGTCGACGTCGATCACCATCCAGCCCGCGACGAGGTCCTTGCCCTCGGGGAAGGCGCCGTAGGTGAGGGGCGGTCGTCCCTCACCGTCGTGGCGCACGAAGGTCCCCTCCGGGGAGAGCGCCTGGGAGTCCACGAACTCCCCGGTCTCCCTCAGCCGGTCCGCGAAGTCGTTCATGTACCCCACGTGTGCCGCGACCTCCGCTGGCGTCCACTGGTCCATGGGGACGTCGTTCACTGAGGCCGGGGCGCCCCGGTAGTGCTTGATCATCACGTACTTGGCCATGGTCTCTCCTCTGCGTGGTGCGCCCATTGTGGGTCGCGCCTACGACAGGGCGGAGTCGGGCACGCGTACGCGACCCGGTCGGCCGGATTCCTTTGCCGGAGCCTGGAACACCGGCGGGCCCGGGACGAGTGTGTGGGGTGCCCTGGAACACCGAGGGCCCGGCGCCGCGTGCGCGGTACCGGGCCGTGGACGTCCCGTGCGGCCCGAGACCCACGAGAGTGGGAGCGGCGGGTCGCGGGGGAAGGCCGGGGCTCAGGTGGTCTGGGTGACCTTGTTGAGGCCGCGCGGAACGTCGGGGTCGTAGCCCAGGCGCCGGGCGAGGTGCTCGGTGAGCAGCTGGGCGGGAACGATGAGGTTCATGGGCGCGACCCACTCGGGCACGTCCGGGACCGGCACCGACACGTCGCTGGCGGCGGCGAGGGCGGAACCGCCGCCGAAGCCGAACACCGGGGCCCCGGCGGAACGGACCCGCTCCGCGAGGGCGACCGTGCCCTCCAGGGTGGGGCCGCTGGGCGCGGCCACCAGCAGGGCCGGGGTACGCGGGTCCACCACGGCGATGGGCCCGTGCTGGAGGTCCGCGTAGGACAGCCCCATGGCGTGCAGGTAGCAGGCCTCCTTGAGCTTGAGGGCGGCCTCCAGGGCGGTGGAGAAGGCCATGCCGCGACCGGAGATCACCGCGCCCTGCACGGCCACCATCCGCTCCACGATCTCCTCCAGGGAGTCCGTGGGAGCGGCGAGGGTCTCCTCGATCCCGGCGGGCACCAGCTCCAGCTCTCCGGCGTCCAGGTTCGCGCCCAGGCCCAGGGCCAGCACCGCGAGCGCGGCCAGCTGCGTGTTGTACGTCTTCGTGGCGGGGACCGCCAGCTCGTTTCCGGCCCGCGTGACCAGGGCGACGTCGGCCTCCGTGGCCAACGGGGAGTCCGCGCCGTTGGTGACGGCGACGGTCCGGGCGCCGCAGTCGGCGGCCCAGCGCATGGTCTCGACGATCTCCTCCGTCCTGCCGGACTGGGAGATGGCCACAGCGAGGACGTCGGACAGGTCGATCCGCGCGCCGTAGGCGGTGGCGATGGAGGGCGAGCCCAGCGTGGCCAGGCGGCCGGTGTGCGCCTGGAGGAGGTAGCTGCCGTAGACCGCCGCGTTGTCCGAGGAGCCCCGGGCGATGAACAGGACGTGCTTGGTGGCGCGGCCGAGCGCCTCGATCTCCCCGCGCAGGGGCAGCAGTTCGGCGAAGGTCCGGCGCAGGGCCTCGGGCTGTTCGGCGATCTCGGAGAGCATCATGCTCGTGGTGGACATACGGAGCCTTCCGGTGGGGACGTGCGGTCCTGGCCGTACGCCGGGGGCCGCGCTGGTCGCGTGGACGGCCCGGACTACGCCGCTGGCCAGCCACGATGCTGGTTCACTCCGCGTGCCACAAGGAGGATTGACACGCGGGTCGAGCTATGGTCTAGTCCGGACTATACCAGTCAGATCCCGGCATGACCCGGCAAGTGTCACGAGTCCGGGCGGATGCCGCGCTAAGGTCGAACGCCGACCACCGGACCACCCGACCCGCCGACCGAGAAGGCCACTCGCTCCATGCCGATCGACGCCAGCAACCCCCTGCCGAAGTACGTCCAACTCCGCGATCTGCTCCTGGACTGGATCACCGCGGCGGGGCTGGGCGTGGACGACATGGTCCCCTCCGAGCGCGAGCTCAGCTCCACCTACGGCCTCTCCCGCATGACCGTGCGCCAGACCATCGACCTCCTCGTCGCCGAGGGCCGCCTGTACCGGGTCCCGGGCAAGGGCACCTTCGTGGCCCGGCCGAAGATCGAGATGTCCCTGGTCCTGGCCTCCTTCAGCGAGGACATGCGGGCCCGGGGCTTCGAGCCGGGCGCGCGCGAGCTGATCCGTCAGGTCATCCCGGCCAGCGGCCACACCGCGCGCATGCTCGACATCGCCCCCGGCACCCTCGTCCACCACATCGAACGCATGCGTACGGCGGACGACGAGCCTATGGCGGTCGAGCGCTCCAACATCCCGGCGGCCATGGTGCCCGGCCTGGAGGACCACGATCTGGCCGAACGATCTCTCTATGAGGTCCTGGAAAACGAGTTCGACATCCTGTTGGATTCCGGTGAGCAGACCATCGAGGCCGGGATCTGCGACTCGGCCGACTCCCGTCTCCTTGGCCTACCCGCCGGAAGCCCGGTGCTGATCATGCAGCGCCGCAGCTTCGCCAAGGGACAGTGCGTGGAACTCGCCCTGTCCACCTACCGTGCCGACCGCTACCAGCTGCACTCCCGCCTGGACCCGCGGAGGCACGGAGACTGACGTCTCGCGCCCTCGGGGCGCGCGTCCGAGAGGGAGGACCCCCCACCATGTCGGACCCCACCCCCGCGGAGAAGGCCCCCGCCGAACCCGGGGACCCCCCGCGCAAACGCTCCTCCGCCGCGTTGGCCGTGCTCCAGAGGCTCGGCCGGAGCCTGATGATGCCCATCGCGGTCCTGCCCGCCGCCGCGATCCTGCTCCGCCTCGGACAGGACGACCTCCTCGGAGCGGACGGCCTGGCCGGGATCGACGGGATGGGCTGGATGCAGCCGGTCTCGGGTGCCGTGGGCACCGCCGGTGAGGCGATCTTCGAGGCCCTGCCGCTGTTGTTCGCGATCGGTGTCGCGATCGGCTTCGCCCGGCGCGCGGACGGCTCGACCGCCCTGGCCGCCGTGGTCGGCTACCTGGTGTTCGACCGGGTGGCCACCTGGACGATGGTCACCTTCGACGGCCCCGCCGGGGACATCGGGTCGCGGCTGGTCACCTACCCGTTGGCGACCGATCCGGTGACCCGCGAACCGGTCGCGGACCCGGAGGCGGTCAACGCCGTCCTCCCGATGATCAACCACGCCGTCAAGAACCCCACCGACGTGCTCGGCGGGATCGTGGTGGGCCTGGTGGCCGCCGTGCTGTGGCAGCGCTACCACCGGATCAAACTCCCCACCTGGCTCGGCTTCTTCGGGGGCCGCCGCTTCGTTCCCATCGTCACCGCCCTGGCCGGTCTGGGCATGGGCGTGGTGCTGGGCCTGGTCTGGCCGATCGTCGGCATGTGGATCCAGAACCTGGGCGAGGCCCTCATCGGCGCGGGAGCCCTCGGAGCCGGGATCTACGGCGTCGTCAACCGCATCCTGCTGCCTCTGGGCCTGCACCACGTGGTGAACTCGTTCGTCTGGTTCGTCTCGGGCACCTACACCGACGAGGGCGGCGTGGTCTCGCACGGGGAGATCACGCGCTACTTCGCCGGTGACCCGGAGGCGGGCACGATGCTGTCCGGCTTCTTCCCGGTGCTGATGTTCGGTCTTCCGGGCGCCGCGCTGGCGATGTGGCTGACCGCGTCCAAGGCCAGGCGCGCGCAGATCGGTTCCATCATGATCCCGGCGGCGCTGACCGCCTTCGTCACGGGCATCACCGAGCCGGTGGAGTTCGCCTTCATCTTCGTGGCGCCGGTGCTCTTCGCGGTCCACATCCTGCTCACCGGCGTCTCGCTGGCGGTGATGAACCTGCTCGACGTCCAACTGGGCTTCGGGTTCTCGGCGGGGCTGATCGACCTGCTGCTGAACGCGACGAAGAGCAACACCGAGGGGCTCGGCGTGCTGTTGCTGTTCGGCACGTTCTACTTCCTGGTCTACTTCGGGATCTTCTATGTACTGATCAGCAGGTTCAACTTCCCCACCCCCGGACGTGAGCCCGACCCCGACGAGCCCGGAGGGACGCCGCACACGGCCCCGGCCACGGCGGACGGCACGGCCGAGGCCGGACCGGACGCCCCGAGCGGCGGGGATCCCGGCCGCTCCGGCTGAGCCCGGCGCCCCCGGCGACGATCGACCACCGTGCCGACCCTGGCGTGTGAGGCACACCACCTCTAAGCTCGGCTCAGACCCCCCGGGTCACGTGATCCCGGGTAGAGCACGGAGGGCACATGTCGGACAAGGCAACGGCGATCGTCGCCGGTTTGGGCGGCGCGGCCAACATCGAGGACATCGAGGCCTGCATCACTCGGCTGCGCACCGAGGTCAGTGATCCCGGGCTGGTTCGGGAGGCCGACCTCCGGGCGGCGGGCGCGCACGGCGTCCTGGTCTCGGGCAACGTGGTCCAGGTCGTGGTGGGCCCGGAGGCGGACTCCCTCACCGACGACATCCAGGACCTGCTGGACTAGCCACCCGGAGCGGGTTTCGGCAAAGTCGGGCCTTTGTGCTCTTTTGGCCGCCCCTTTTCCGGGTTAAGTCCCCCTCCCAGGGAAGACCTCCTCCATGTCAGACCTGAACGGTGCGCTGCGCGTACTCTCGCCCGTCGCCGGAACGGCCATGTCCCTGGACACGGTGCCTGATCCGGTGTTCTCCCAGAGCATGGTCGGCCCCGGCGTGGCCGTCCACCCCGAACCGGGACAGGAGGGCGGCCAGGAGTCCGAACACGAGGCGGTCGCCCCGATCGCCGGGACCCTCGTCAAGCTCCACCCGCACGCCTACGTGGTCATGGCCGCCGACAACAGACGCGGTGTCCTCGTCCACCTGGGCATCGACACCGTGCAGCTCGCGGGGGAGGGGTTCACCCTCCTGGCCGAGGAGGGCACGGAGGTGGCGGCGGGCACACCGGTGATCCGCTGGTCGCCCGGCGCGGTCGCCGCCGCCGGTCGACCCTCGGTCGTGCCGGTGGTGGCCCTGGACGCCCAGCCGGGCGGCCTCGCGGACCTGGCCGCGGGAGCGGTCGAGCCGGGGGAGGTCCTGTTCGTCTGGGAGTGAGCCCCCGCCCCCCGCCACGGCGGGGTGTGTCCTGCCCGCTCCGGCGAACGGGTAGTCTCCGGCCGCAACCAGCGATCCGGCGGAGATGAAGTCCCTTATGAGATCGTCCGTGCCACGCGCCCTGGCCCCGGCCTGCGTGGCCCTCACCCTGATCACCACAGCCTGCACCACACCCGAGGAGGTGGACACCTCGCCCGAGAACGACCCCAGTGCGGAGGCCACGGCCGAGCCCTTCGAGCCGGTCCTTGCCCCGCAGCTGCTCGCCGAGATGGACCTGGACGACAAGATCGGCCAGCTCCTGGTCCTGACCGCGCAGGGCACCACGGCCGCCGACAACGCCGCCCAGATCGAGGCGCACCGGCCCGGCGGCGTCATCTACTTCGACGCCAACCTGAACGACGCCGAGCAGATCGCGCGGATGTCGGCGGGGATGCAGGACCAGGCGGCCGAGGTCGGTCAGGGGGTGCCCCTGTTCGTCAGCATCGACCAGGAACAGGGCCTCGTGGTGCGCATGCCCGTGGGCACCCTGTTCCCCGATGCCATGGCTGTCGGTGCCACCCGTGACACCGACCTCGCCGCGCTGCGGGCGTCGACTACGGCGGACGAGCTCCTCGCGGTCGGCGTCAACATGAACTACGCGCCCGACGCCGACGTCAACACCGACCCCAACAACCCGGTCATCGGTATCCGCTCCTTCGGCTCCGACCCGGAACTGGTGTCGGAGATGGTGCTGGCCGAGTCCGACGCCTACTCCGAGCACGGCGTCGTGCCGGTCATCAAGCACTTCCCCGGACACGGCGACACCGACGTCGACAGCCACACGGGGCTGCCCGTGATCGACCTGCCCCGGGACCGCTGGGAGGCCGAGCACCTGCCGCCGTTCCGGGCCGCCGTGGACGCGGGCGTGGACGCCATCATGACCGCGCACGTGCTCATGCCGCAGCTGGACCCGGGCGAGGACCCGGCCACCCTGTCGCCGGTGATCATCGACGAGATCCTGCGCGGCGAGCTCGGCTACGACGGGGTGGTCACCACCGACGCCCTCAACATGGAGGGCGTGCGCCAGACCCACGACGACGGCGAGGTCGCCGTCCGCGTGGTGGAGGCGGGGGTGGATCAGCTCCTCATGCCGCCGGACCCCGGAGCCGCCGTGGCGGCGATCCGGGAGGCGGTCGAGAGCGGACGCCTCACCGAGGAGCGCATCGACCAGTCCGTGCTGCGCGTCCTCACACTCAAGGAGAAGCGCGGCGTCCTGGAACGCGAGTCCGCGGACCCGGCCCAGGCCGACGCGGCCATGGAGAACCCCGAGCACGCCGAGGCCGCCCAGCGGGTGGCCGACGCCTCGGTCACCCTGGTCCGGAACGAGGCGGACCTCCTGCCGCTGGACGCGGGCACGCGCGTGCGCGTCCAGGGTGAGGGCGCCGACCGGATCGCCCCGGCGCTGACCGACGCCGGACTGGAGGTCGTGGACGGCGGCGAGGACGTGCTGGTGGTCGGCACCCGGAACGCGCGGGGCTCCGAGGAGCAGCGCGGGATGGTGGCCGCGGGGCGCTCCCAGGGCACCCCGGTGGTCGTGGTCGCCCAGGGCGGACCCTACGACCTGGAGGCCTTCCCGGACGTCGACGCCTACCTGGCCCTGTACTCGGCGGTCGAGGTCTCCCGGGTGGCGGCCGCCCGGGTGATCGCCGGAGAGGTCGACCCCTCCGGGACACTGCCGGTGGACATCCCCGGTGCCGACGTGGCCTCCGGAACCGGACTCGGCTACTGACGCCACCGGGTCGCCACCGGGTGACGCGCGGTTGAACCGGACGGGGAACGGGAAGAACCCGGTCCCCGTCCGGCTCCGTCGGCTCCGCACAGGTCCGGGCGGGTGGTCCCCATGGCGATCACCGAAGGAGGCGACCGGATGAACGGCACCCGACGAGGGGTCATCTCCGACTGGGGCGGTGTGCTCACCCCACCCCTGCCCGAGGGAATCCGGGCCTGGCTCAGGTCCGACCGCATCGACATCGAGCACTACCACGAGGTCATGCGTCCGTACTTCGACGACAGCGTGCCGGACAACCCCGTGCACGCCCTGGAACGCGGCGAGATCGAGACCCACCTGTTCGAACGCGACCTCGCCGCCCTGCTGCGCTCCACCCACGGCGCCCCGGTACGGGCGCAGGGTCTGATCGAGCGCATGTTCGCGCACTTCGACCCGGTCGACGGCATGTACGAGACCCTGCGTTCGGCCCGGGGGAGCGGACACGCGACCGCGCTGCTGTCCAACTCCTGGGGCAACGGATACCCGCGTGACCACTTCGCGGCCACCTTCGACACGGTGGTGATCTCCGGCGAGGTGGGCATGCGCAAGCCCGAGGAGCGCATCTACCTGCTCACCTGCGAGCAGCTGGGCCTGGAGCCCGAGGACTGCGTGTTCATCGACGATCTGGCGCACAACATCGAGACCGCCGAGTCCCTGGGGATGACCGGGATCCTGCACACGGACGTGGAGAGCACCCGTCGGGCGCTGTCCCGCTTCCTGGCCCCGGAGGACGACCACCAGCGGCAGCCGGTCTGACCTCGTCGGGTTCTTTGGGAAACTCGTAGGGACCCGATCCCGCCTGGAGAGCCCATGTACGTCTTCCTGCCCAGTACCGTCCCCGCGCTCGCGGCCCTGCTCGACCGGGGTCGACTGGAGGGGGAGGCCCTCCCGGCCTTCACCGCCGACGCCGGTCCCGACGGGGACCCCGAGGAGGCCGAGTACGACGCCATGTACGCGGCGGCCGAGGCCTCCCTGCGCATGCTGTCCGAGGACCCCGGGGCGCCCCGCCGCCGCGTGGTCCTCGCCGCCGAGATGCCCGACGCCGCCGTGGAGCACGAGGCCCGCCACGCGGACGGGGTCTCCCGCGTCACCGTCCGGGGCGGCGTGCCCTACAAGAAGCTCCGGTCCGCGCACCTGGACGACACCGACGCGGCCGCCGACATCGCCGAGGCCGCGGCCGAGCCGGCCTCCGAAGCCGCCGAGGACCACGAGCTCATGTGGTTCGCGGTCCAGGAGATCCGCTACCTGGTCGAGGAGTCCCAGACGTAGCAGTACGCGGGTACCCCGGGGGATCCGTCGAAGGCGTGCGTGATCGCGCCCAGACGCTCCCAGCCCAGGCGTTCGTACAGGCGGGTGGCGGCCCGGTCCTTGGCTTCTTCGGGAGCGCTCACCGGAGCCTGTGCTCCCAGGGGCCGAGGGCACCTGCTCGGATCGTGTGTGTTCTGCGGTCGGGAGAGACCTCCAGGGTGAACTCCGTCAGCTCGGGCCAGCCCGCCGCGTCGAGTTCGACGTAGGCCTCTCCCAGTTCCTTGCCGAGGTCGCGGGGACCGGCCCCCGTGGTGGTGCCGTCCGGCCACAGGTGCACCCAGGAATCAGCCGTGCTCAGCGCGATGACCGGGGCGGAGTCACCGTCCCAGGGGCGTCTTCCCTCCTCAAGACGCAGATCTGGGGCAGCCAGGGTCAGGCGGGTGAGCAGGTCACGGTCGACCAGCTCTCGGGAGCCGACAGGGAAGCCACCCACCTGTTCCATCTCCTGGGCGGTCCCCGCGAAGGTGTCTCGGGGGAGCCTCTGAGTGCGGTCGCGCATGATCGAGGCATCGCACAGGAAGTCGCCCCGGAGGGCGTGGGACAGGGCGACAACCGGGGTGGGGCCGTCGTAGTCGTAGGGCGCCCAGGGGAGGACGGCCACGCCCGGAGAGGTGAGGGAGGTGGTCCACGACTCGGGTACGTGCCTCACCGCGCAGGTGGCGATGACCGAGTCGTAGGCGTCCGCATCGGGGGCGGTGGTTCCGGTGATGACTCGCACTCCGGTTCCAAAGAGCCGGGACCGGGCGTGTGCGGCGACGTCGGGGTCGATTTCCAACGAGGTCACGTGCCCGGTGGGTCCGACCAGAGAGGCGAGGATCGCGGCGTTCCAGCCGGTCCCGGTACCGATCTCCAGCACCCGCATTCCGGGTTCCACCCCGGCCGCCGCGATCATGTCCGCCATGAGCTGCGGTGCCAAGGAGGAGGAAGTGGCGATGTTGGACGAGCCGCTGCCCCCGTCATTGGCCTGGATGACCACGGCGTCATCGTCGTAGACGTACGCCGCCCACCGCGCGAGGTTGGCGGTTCGGTAGAGCGGTAGGCCCTGGCTGCTGGGCCAGACCAGGTCCGGGATGAACCGGTGCCGGGAGTGGTCGGTGAAGGCGGCACGGATCGTGTCGGTGGTGTCCAATCGGTCGACCAGCCGCGCATGAAGGTTGTCCAGGTTCACGCCGTACCGCTTTCCTTGAGGCACTTTTGCCATGGATGATGTCCGGCCGTGCGGATGGGCGGCGCCGCGTTGCGAGGACGGCGCCGCCCAACGGCACGGAAGGGGCTCTAGCGGACGCGGTAGCTCACCCGCCTCGTCTCGACGACACTCGCGCCTTCGGGAAGACCGCCCTCGTCGTCGCCCTCCAGGAGGACACGCATCCAGATGTCGCTGTCCTTCCGGTAGGGGTTCAGCCGGTCGAGCCGCTCCCAGAAGCTGTGCCCGATCGCGACGCAGGAGCACGCGCAGGTCTGCGTGTTGTAGCTCGGAGCCAGCGGTGAGATTCGCCCCGCCAGCGAGATCCCGTTCTCGTCGGGCTCACCGCCCCGGATGATCTGGATGACCTCGGTGTACAGCTCGACATCAGGCACGAAGGTTGACGCCATGGAGTCAGCTCCCTACGTAGAGGAGGCGACACCCGGTATGGGTGTCCCACTGGCTCCAGTATGATTGTGTTCAGACACAATCGCAAGGCGATTATTGTGTTTGATCTAAAAAACCTGCCGGGAGCGTTCACCACTACGATTCAGACCCAAAGGTTCGGTCTGGAAGGGGTTTCCGTGACTGGTGGACACTCGCCTGGCGTACGGCGCCGTCGCCTGTCGGCCGCACTCAAACGGCTGCGGGCAAACAGCGGTATGTCCGCCGCCCAGGTGACGGCAGAGCTGGGATGGTCCTCGGCCACCAAGTTGACGCGTGCTGAGCGCAACGAGTGGAAGTTCCCCAAGCGCTCCGAGGTGGAAGCCCTGCTCGACCTCTACGGGGTGGAGGGAGAGGAACGGGCGCATCTTCTCAGTCTGACTGAGGAGGCCCGCGGACGCAGCGATTGGCACAAGTACGCTGACCTCTTCACTGGACCGCTGCCTGACCTGGAAGCCGAAGCAGTCCGAATCCGCACATACGAAGTCGTTCTGATCCCTGGACTGCTTCAGACGCCTGACTACGCCGCAGCGGTGTCCAGGGCCAGTCAGGTCGTGCCGCCTGATCAGATCGCCCGCAAGGTGGAGTCGCGTATGGCTCGACGCGGGGTTCTCGACGTGCCTGATGGTCCTCGCCTGACCGCCATCGTCGACGAACCAGCGCTTCGAAAAGTCGTCGGTTCCCACTTGGTGATGGCGGAGCAGTTGCGTTTCCTGGTTGGGATGGCTTCCCACTACAAGGTCACGATTCTGGTATTGCCTGATGAGGTAGGTGGTCATCCGGCTGTGGACGGGGCCTTCACGCTCTTCGATTTCCCCAGGCCGGAGCCGGGCATAGTCTCGATTCCTACGGTGGTTGAGGCGCTGTACGTTGAGGACGAGAGCTACTTCGATCAGCATGCGCTGGTCTTCGATGCCGTTCAGAATCTGGCTCTGGATCCTCAGAGGTCCCTCGACCTCATCGAATCCATCGCCGCCGAGCACGACAAGCGAGCCTGATCATGTTGCTGGAGTTCCGTAAGTCCTCCTACTCATCCGCCCAGGACAACTGCGTCGAGGTCGCGCCCATCCTCACCTTCCGCAAGTCCTCCTACTCATCCGGCGGGGACAACTGCGTCGAGGTAGCCCAGGTCGCTCCAGCCTTCCGCAAGTCCTCCCACTCCTCCTCCCAGGAAAACTGCGTCGAGGTCGCTGACCTGCCCACCGGTGCGGCCATCCGTGACTCCAAGAACCCCGACCACGGCTTCCTGCCGATCGGGGCCGCCGAGTGGGCCGCCTTCACGCAGTTGATCGCCGCTCGTCCCTCGCACCTCTGAGGTTCCCGTTTCAGCGTCCCGGCCCTGGCCCGGGCTGGGACGCCGTCGGGTGTGCCTCGCGCATCACTCCTGGCCCGGGACAAGATTCCTTGCCCCCGATGCCCGCTCGGATCACGAACGGTGGGCGTCGCCTCTGCGGGGCGGCGTCGGGCTCAGCCGCCGCCGTCGCCCCCTCCGTCCCCACCGTCTCCGCTGCTGCCCGTGCCACCGCCACCGCCGCCACCACCGCTCCCGCCGTCAGAGTCCCAGTCCAGCCACGCGTTGAGGGCGGCGAACGCCACCACCGTCCCCGAGGCGAGCAGGATCAGGGGAACGAGCGCGGAACCGTCGCCGTCCAACACCCGGCCCAGGAGCCCCCCGCCGAGGTAGGCCACGACGGCCATCCCGCCGATCAGACCTGCTGTCAGGGCGAGCACGTCCTTGCCGTCCACGGGGCCTCCAGGGGGCGCGGGGACCATCACGGTACGCCTCGGAAGGAGCGGGAACGGGGGAGTGGCCCCATCCGGCCACCAGCCGAGACGCCGTTTGCCCCGCGTGTCACTCCTGGCCCGGGACGGGGGCACCTCTCTCCACCGAACCCTGGTTGATCGTGACGAACCCGCCCTCCGGCAGGCACTCTCCGGGCAGGTCGGGGACCTCGTCCAGCTCGGAGGCGTCCGTGTGGGAGCCCCCGCTGGTGAAGGAGTCACCGTCCACCAACTCACCCACCTCCGGAACGGTGACCCCGGCCTGCCCTCCCGTGTTCAGGGGCTCCACGTCGCTCGGCCAGATCGGCGTCAGCACCTCCCCGGGTTCCCCGGTCTCGGCGTCGATCGTGCGCACCAGGAGGCAACCGTGTTCCGGCACGTACTCCAGGGTCAGGACGAGGAGCATGTCCGGACCGAACGAGAGGTCGTGGACGACGACGCGGGGATCGTCGCCGACGACCGCCGTCCCGTCGCGGGGCGGGCCGCCGGGGGAGCAGGCGGTCAGAACCACCGCCGTCGCGGCGAGCAGTGAGAGCTTCCGGAATCCGGTCATGGAACCTTCCTTCGGGGGAGGGGTACGTCCGCTCACGGGCGTCCGCGTGGATGGGACGCGGCGGGTCCCCCGGCCGCTCCGGCGGTGGCCGGGTGCGAACTCCGTTTCCTCCCTGAATCGCCCATCCGGCACAATGGTGGCGTCCCCGAACCCCGACGCCGAGGAGTCAGCCATCAGCCGCCTGGTGCTATGGAACATCGACCTCACCCTCCTCGACGTGGGGCAGGTGATGCGGGCCGCCTACGCCGAGGCCTTCGAGAAGGTCACGGGCGAGCCGCTGGTCTACCTGACCTCGGCCTCGGGCCGCACCGACTCCGAGATGTTCTTCGAGTTCTGCGCCCGCAACTACGTCGAGCTCGAACCCGACACCGAGGTCCTGGGCGACTTCCTTGCCGCCCTGGAGGCCTCCTTCGCCTCCCGCCACGAACAGCTCCTGGCCAAGGGCCGGGTCATGCCCGGCGCCGCCGCCTCCCTCGCCGCCGTGGCCGCGCTGCCGGACACCGTGCAGACCGTGGTGAGCGGCAGCACCCGGGCCAACGCCATCGCCAAGCTGGTGGCCTTCGGCCTGGACACCCACCTCAACCTCGCGGTGGGCGGGTTCGGCTCCGTGAACTACCCCAAGTCCAGCCTGATCCAGTCCATCAGGCTGCACGCCTCCGGTGAGGGCGGCCGGGCCTACGCCGAGGACGAGACGGTGTTCGTCACCGGCTCCGCCCCGGACGTGCGCGCGGCCCTGATCGGCGGCGCGATCCCCGTCGCGGTGCTCAACGGGTCCACGACCGAGGGGCAGTTGCGGGACGCCGGAGCGCAGATCGTGCTCCCGGACCTGAGCGATCCCCGGGCCGTGATGACCGCCGTCCACCAGGCCACGACGCGGTGACCGCACCGGGCACACGGCTCCTCCGGTGTCCGCCGCAATCCAGGTCTTACAGTGCGTAACCGTGCTGTAACGGTGTTGGTCCTGTTCTCGTGCGCGAAAAGCAGTAGCCTGGGGTCGGTCCCCACTGAGTGGGGACCGTGCAGAGGCCGGGACAACGACGTCCCGACCTCGTTTGACGCCACCTGTGCGCACAGGTACCAACCCAACCAACGCCCTCGTGGGATCCTTGCGGCCCAAGGACCTCACGAGAATTCACAAGCCAGCCACAGAAGTTCACACGTCGCTTGACGAGTCACACACGTCACATGACCGGGTGTCCTCGACTGTGCTCGTGCGACGTTGCTCACAAAGGAGTGAGAGATCCCTATGTCCGGGCAATCCGACGTCATCCTTCAGAAGCTGCTCAATGACGCGGCCTCCCGATGGAGTCCGGGGGACCGACTGAGCCCCGAGGCCGCCGACGCGGTCCGCGCCTTCCTTCCCCTCTACTACCGGCACACGGACCCCGAGGAGATCAGCGGGCGCAGCCCCGAGCAGATCTGCGGGACCGCCGAGGCCCACCGCTCCTTCGGCGCCGAACGGGCACCGGGACGCGCGAAGGTCCGCGTCTACACGCCGACCCTCGAACACGATGGCTGGGAGCAGCAGACCAGCATCGTCGAGATCGTCACGGACAACGCCCCGTTCCTGGTCTCCTCCGTGACCATGGCCCTCAGCGACCTGGGCGCCGGGGTGCGGCTGATCATCCACCCGCAGATGACCGTCGGACGCGACCTGGCCGGCAAGCTGGTCCAGGTCGACCCGGAGATCGGCGGCGACGGCCTGCTGCCCATCGACGAGTCGTGGATGCACATCGAGATCGACCGGCAGAGCGACCCCGAACGGGTCAAGGAGATCAGCACCCGGCTGGAGCGCGTCCTCAGCGACGTCCGCTACGCCGACGAGGACTCCGCCAAGATGAGCGACCGGGTCATCCGGATCGCCGACGAGCTCTCCGCGTACCCGGACCGTCTGGTCGCCGGCGGCGTCGACCCCCGCGAGATCGGCGAGAGCGTCGACTTCCTGCGCTGGATCGCCTCGCGCCACTTCACCTTCATGGGCTACCGCGAGTACGCCCTGGTCACCGACGACAACGGCGACGACTCCCTGCGCCCTGAGCCCGGCACCGGCCTGGGCATCCTGCGCATGGACCCGTCCGCGTCCACCCGGTTCTCCGCGCTGCCCCCCGAGATCCGGGGCAAGGCCCGCGAGCCCTACCTGCTGGTGCTCACCAAGGCCAACTCGCGCGCCACGGTCTACCGGCCCAAGTACCTGGACTACATCAGCGTCAAGAAGTTCGACGCCCAGGGCAACATCGTCGGCGAGCGCCGCTTCCTCGGCCTGTTCTCGTCCCAGGCCAACACCAGCAGCATCGCCCAGATCCCCATCCTGCGCCGCAAGCAGGCCGAGGTCCTGGCCCTGGCCGGGTTCGAGGCCGACAGCTACGACGGCAAGGACCTGATCGAACTCCTGGAGACCTTCCCGCGCGAGGAACTCCTCCAGATCCCCGTGGGCGAGCTCTACAGCATCGTCCGCGGTGTGCTGCGCCTGCGCGACCGCCGGGGCACCAAGCTGTTCATGCGCCGCGACCCCTACGGCGGCCGCTACATGTCCTGCTTCGTGTACATGCCGCGCGACGAGTACAGCACCCAGGTGCGCCTCGACATCCAGGACGTCCTGGCCGACGCCTTCCACGGCGCCACCATGGACCACAACGTGATGATCGGCGCGGCCCCGCTGGCCCGCCTCTACCTGGTGGCCAGGGCCCAGAGCGGACAGACCCTCGCCGACATCGACCAGGTCG
The DNA here is from genome assembly GCF_000341265.1 of Nocardiopsis prasina DSM 43845. GTDB lineage: Bacteria > Actinomycetota > Actinomycetes > Streptosporangiales > Streptosporangiaceae > Nocardiopsis > Nocardiopsis prasina. Next base: position 44,341 of record NZ_ANAE01000070.1, read on the forward strand.
AGCTGGAGGAGAAGGTCCGTCAGGCGGCCCGTTCCTGGGACGCCGACTTCGACGACGCCCTCGTCGACGAGTTCGGTCCCACGCGCGCCACCACTCTCAAGGAGCGCTACGGCCCCGGTCTCACCGAGGCCTACAAGATCGACAACGACCCCACGGTGGCCGCCAAGGACATCTCCCGGATCGAGGAGCTGCTCCAGCGCACCGACGCCGAGAACCGCCAGGGCGAGTTCTCGGCCAGCCTCCACCAGCCCGAGGGCGCCCCCGGAAGCTGGCGCTTCCGCCTGGCCCGGATCGGCGAGCCCATCTCGCTGTCCCAGGTCCTGCCGGTCCTGGAGCACCTTGGTGTGGAGGTCGTCGACGAGCTGCCCTACGACATCACCGTCGACGGGGTGGGGCGGGTCTGGATCTACGACTTCGGCCTGGGCCCGCTGGAGGCCTCCGACCTCTCCCCGAGCCGTCTGAAGAGCCTCTTCGAGGACGCCTTCGACGCCTCCTGGCGCGACCTCGGCGAGTCCGACCGGTTCAACGCCCTGGTCGTGCGCGCCGGACTCGACTGGCGCCAGCTCACCGTGCTGCGCGCCTACGCCAAGTACCTGCGCCAGACCGGATCGACCTTCACCCCCGACTACCTGGCCGACGTCCTCGTCGCCAACGTCGGGATCGCCAACCTCCTGGTGGAGCTCTTCGAGGCCCGCTTCGACCCCGACCAGTCCGACGAGGGCCGCACCGAGCGCGGCAACGTGATCGTCGGCAAGATCGAGGGCGAGCTGGACGGAGTGGCCAGCCTGGACCACGACCGCATCCTGCGTTCGTTCCTGGCGGTCATCCAGGCCACCCTGCGCACCAACCACTACCAGGGCGGCTCCGAGGGGCGCCCCTACCTGGTGCTCAAGCTCAACCCGCAGGAGATCCCGGACCTGCCCCACCCGCGGCCCCGGTTCGAGATGTACGTGTACTCGCCGCGCGTCGAGGGCGTCCACCTGCGCTTCGGCTCGGTCGCCCGTGGCGGTCTGCGCTGGTCGGACCGGTTCGAGGACTTCCGGACGGAGATCCTCGGCCTGGTCAAGGCGCAGATGGTGAAGAACTCCGTCATCGTGCCGAGCGGCGCCAAGGGCGGGTTCGTCTGCAAGCGCCTGCCCTCCGGCGGTGGCCGTGAGGAGGTCATGGCCGAGGTCGTGTCCTGCTACAAGCAGTTCATCAGCGGCCTGCTGGACGTCACCGACAACCTCGTCGACGGCCAGGTCGTGCACCCCGAGCGCACCGTCCTGCACGACGGCGACGACTCCTACCTGGTGGTCGCGGCCGACAAGGGCACCGCGACCTTCTCCGACACCGCCAACGCGATCTCCCTCGAGCGCGGCTTCTGGCTGGGCGACGCCTTCGCCAGCGGCGGCTCCGTGGGCTACGACCACAAGGCCATGGGCATCACCGCCCGGGGCGCGTGGGAGTCGGTGAAGTACAACTTCCGCGAGATGGGCGTCAACGTCCAGGAGGAGCCCTTCAGCGTCGTCGGGATCGGCGACATGTCCGGTGACGTGTTCGGCAACGGGATGCTGCTGTCCCGCAAGATCAAGCTGGTGGCCGCCTTCGACCACCGGCACGTCTTCCTCGACCCCGACCCGGACCCGGCCACCTCCTGGGCCGAGCGCGAGCGCGTGTTCCGCCTGCCGCGCAGCACCTGGGAGAGCTACGACACGTCGCTGATCTCCGAGGGCGGCGGCGTGCACCCGCGCACCGCCAAGTCCGTCCCGATCACCCCGCAGGTGCGCGAGGTCCTCGGCATCGACGAGGACGTCACGGCGCTCACCCCGGACGAGCTCATCCGGTGCGTGCTCACGTCGCCGGTGGACCTGCTCTGGAACGGCGGCATCGGCACCTACGTCAAGGCCAGCGGCCAGACCCACGCGGACGTCGGCGACAAGGCCAACGACCAGGTGCGGGTGGACGCCACCGAGCTGCGCGTGAAGGTGGTCGGCGAGGGCGGCAACCTGGGCCTGACCCAGCCCGCCCGCATCGAGTTCGCCCGCGACGGCGGCCGGGTCAACAGCGACTTCATCGACAACTCCGCCGGTGTGGACACCTCCGACCACGAGGTCAACATCAAGATCATGCTGGACCGCGAGGTGCGCTCCGGCGAGATGGCCAAGGCCGACCGCGACCAGCTGTTCATCGACATGACCGACGAGGTCGCGTCGCTGGTCCTGGACAACAACTACTCCCAGAACGCCGTGCTGGCCGCCGCGCGCAAGCAGACCCACGAGATGCTGCACGTCCACGGCCGCTACATGCGCCACCTGGAGCGCACCAAGGTCCTCAAGCGCAAGCAGGAGGACCTGCCCTCCGACAAGGCGATCGCCGAGCGGCGCGCCCAGGGCAAGGGGCTGACCGGCCCCGAGTTCGCCACGCTGCTCTCGTACACCAAGATCAGCCTCAAGGAGCAGATCGGCCTGTCCGACCTGGCCGACGACCCGTACCTGGCGTCGACCCTGACGAACTACTTCCCGACCCCGCTGCGGCTGGAGCGCTTCGCCGCCGGTGTGCAGTCGCACCCGCTGCGCCGGGAGATCATCGTCAACCAGGTGACCAACCAGATGGTCAACCGGTCGGGCACGACCTTCGCGTTCCGCCTCAACGAGGAGCTGGGCTCCAGCGCCGCCGACATCACCCGGGCCTACCTGGTCACCCAGGAGATCCTGGGGCTGCGCCAGTACTGGGGCGAGATCGAGGAGCTGGACCACCAGATCTCGGTGGACAGCCAGCTGGTGCTCCTGCTGGAGATCCGCAAGCTGGCCGAGCGGTCCGCCCGGTGGCTGCTGCGCAACCGGACCTTCCCGTTCGACCTCGCCAGCGAGATCGGCTTCTTCGCCGAGGGCGTGGGCGAGGTGCTGCCGCAGCTCAAGGAGCTGTTGCGCGGGCGGGACCTGGAGGCCTTCGAGGAGCGCCGCGACCGGTACACCTCGCTGGGCGTGCCCAGGGACCTCGCCGAGCGCGTCGCCGTGATGGTCCCCGCCTACTCCACGCTGGACCTGGTGGAGATCGCCAGGCGTACGGGCCAGCCGGTCCGGCGGGGCGGCCGG
>NZ_ANAE01000071.1 GCF_000341265.1 Nocardiopsis prasina DSM 43845
AACATCAGCTGGTGGCGTGAGCGGATCATCGACCTGCCCAGGGACGACCGCTGGGGGACGATGGCGCGTTCGGCGCTGCGCGACGACCTGTACTCGGCGCACGCGGACCTCACCAGCCGCGTGCTGGAGTCCGGTGGCGAGGGCTCCAACTCGGAGCTGATCCGCCAGTGGGCCGAGCAGAACGAGTCCTCGGTGCAGCGCGCGGGGATCACGCTCTCGGAGATCCAGGAGAACGAGCGCTTCGACCTCGCCACCCTCTCGGTGGCGCTGAGGTCGATCCGTTCGCTGGTCGACTAGCCGACTGGTTCCACAGGGGGAGGGGCGTCCGGGGCACCGGGCGCCCCTTCCCCTGCTCGGGGCGGGCCCTCGTGAGGGTGACGGTGGCCTCCCCGGCCGGATCCCGCTCGCGCGGATGGGGGCCGCCCTCCCACTGGGACCTACACTGGGTCCCGTGGCAGAACTGGACCCAGCAGAGAAGATCAAGGAACTCGCGGCGACCCTTGCGAGTGTGACCGCCGTGTTGGACCTGGAGGCCATGCAGACCCAGATCGCCGAGCTGCGTGAGCAGTCCGCGGACCCCGAACTGTGGGCCGACCAGGGCAACGCGCAGAAGGTGACGCGGCAGCTCTCCAGCCTGGAGTCCATGGTCAACAAGGTCAACGGCATCGGGCAGCGCCTGGACGACCTCGGGGTGCTCTACGAGCTCGCCGAGGCCGAGGACGACCCCGACACCAAGGCCGAGGCCGACCGTGAGCTCGAGCAGCTCCGCAAGGACATCGGTGAGCTGGAGGTGCGCACGCTCCTCAACGGCCCGCACGACGAGAGCGAAGCGATCGTCACCATCAACTCCCAGGCGGGCGGCGTCGACGCGGCCGACTGGGCGCAGATGCTCCAGCGCATGTACCTGCGCTGGGCGGAGCGGCACGGCTATCCCACGGAGGTCTACGAGACCTCCTACGCGGAGGAGGCGGGCATCAAGTCCACCTCGTTCGCGGTCAAGGCCCCCTTCGCCTACGGCACCCTGCGCGGGGAGCACGGCACCCACCGGCTGGTGCGCATCTCGCCGTTCGACAACCAGAACCGGCGCCAGACGTCGTTCGCGGGTGTGGACGTGGTCCCCATGGTCGAGCAGAGCGACCACATCGAGATCGACGAGACGGAGCTGCGGGTGGACGTGTACCGCTCCAGCGGCCCCGGCGGCCAGGGCGTCAACACCACCGACTCCGCCGTGCGCATCACCCACATGCCCACCGGGATCGTGGTGTCCTGCCAGAACGAGCGCTCGCAGTTGCAGAACAAGGCGACCGCGATGTCGATGCTCCAGGCCAAGCTCCTGGCCCGCAAGCGCCAGGAGGAGCAGGCCGCGCTGGACGAGATCCGCGGTGACTCGGTGAGCAGCTGGGGCACCCAGATGCGCAACTACGTCCTGCACCCTTACCAGAGCGTGAAGGACGTCCGCACCGGTGCCGAGACCGGCAACACCTCCGGTGTCCTCGACGGCGAGATCGACGCGTTCATCGACGCCGAGATCCGGTGGATGCGCAGCCGCGAGAAGAACGAGCAGAACTGACCCGTGGCGTCCCCGCCCGAGCGGCGGGGACACGCCCGGTCGCGCGCACGAACCAGAGACGGCGAACCCGCCTCGTAGCCCAACGGTGACGCGCACGACCCCGCAGTTTTACCGAAACTGCTATATGTGAACGTTATCATCGGTTGACACCTCCGATATGCTCGTGGCTGTTGTCCGATAGTGCTCTGATCTCCACAGATCTCTCGGGTGCGACAGGACCTGGACAATCCGGGCCCCTGCCCCCTCTAAACTGTCGGTGGCCATGCGGCCGGTACCATCCCGCGCGGAGCTCAGTCCGCCGGGTGCCCATACCTTCGAGAGCCTTGTGATGCGCCTGTGATCCACTTCGATAACGTCACCAAGCTGTACCCAACTCAGAAGCGCCCCGCGCTCGACGGTGTTTCCATCGACGTGGACAAGAGCGAGTTCGTCTTCCTGGTCGGCCCGTCCGGCTCCGGCAAGTCGACCTTCCTCAGGCTGGTACTCAAGGAGGAGAAGCCCAACGAGGGACGGGTGCACGTCGCGGGCAAGGACCTCGCGCGCCTGTCCAACTGGAAGGTCCCGCACCTGCGCCGCCGCATCGGCTGCGTCTTCCAGGACTTCCGCCTGCTGCCGAACAAGAACGTCTTCGAGAACGTCGCGTTCGCGCTGGAGGTCATCGGCAAGCCCCGGCGGTTCATCAAGAAGGTCGTCCCCGAGGTCGTCGAGCTCGTGGGTCTCGAAGGCAAGGCCGGGCGCATGCCCGGGGAGCTCTCCGGTGGTGAGCAGCAGCGCGTGGCCATCGCCCGCGCCTTCGTCAACCGCCCGCAGATCCTGCTGGCCGACGAGCCCACCGGAAACATCGACCCGGCGACCTCCATCGGCATCATGAAGGTGCTGGACCGAATCAACCGCACGGGCACGACCGTCGTCATGGCGACGCACGACGCCGCCATCGTCGACTCGATGCGCAAGCGCGTGATCGAGCTTGAAGAGGGCTTGGTGGTGCGCGACCAGACGCGCGGCGTCTACGGCCAGGCGTACTGACCCCTGGCACGCTCGTCGCCGGGCGGTCGGCGACCGCGAGACAACCGGCACGGCGAAGCCCCGAAGGATGGACCTTTAACAGATCATGCGAGCACAATTCGTTCTCTCCGAGACGTGGATCGGCCTACGTCGCAACCTGACGATGACCATCGCGGTCATCACGACCGTGGCCATCTCCCTCGCCTTGTTCGGTGCCGGTCTGCTGGTCAACCAGCAGGTTTCCGAGATGCGCAACTACTGGGACCAGCGGATCACGCTGACCATCTACATGTGCAACGACATCTCGCCGACCTCGGCCTGCCAGGAGAACGGCGCGGCGACCGAGGAGGACCGTGAGGCACTCGAGGGGCAGCTGAACTCGTTGCCCGAGGTCGAGGACTTCCGGTACCTCACCGCCGCCGAGGCCTGGGCCGACTTCCAGGAGCGCATCGGCTCCTCCAACGAGGCCCTCGCCGAGGCCGCGCAGGAGGGTGACATCCCGGAGAACTACCGGGTGCAGCTCACCAACCCCGACAACTACGACACCGTTCGCGCGGCCGTCGACGGGGCGGCGGGGGTCGACTCCGTCTCCAACGACCAGCGCGTCCTCGAACAGTTCTTCGGGCTGCTCGACGGTCTCAAGTGGGCCGCTCTGGTGGTCGCCGGTGTGCAGCTGGCCGCCGCCGCGCTGCTGATCGGCAACACCATCCGGTTGTCGGCCTACAGCCGCCGCCGGGAGACCGGCATCATGCGCCTGGTCGGTGCGTCGAACTTCTACATCCAGCTGCCCTTCCTCCTGGAGGGCGCCATCGCCGGTCTCATCGGTGGTGTCATCGCGTCCGGGTTCATCGTGGCCACCAGGTACACGCTGCTCACCCAGATCGAGGAGTGGTTCCAGTTCGACGTGGCGCTGGGCACGGGCTCGCTGCTGTACGTCATCGGTGTTTCGATGATCCTCGGTGTGCTCCTGTGCACCGTGACCTCGTTCCTCACCCTGCGCCGCTACCTGAAGGTCTGACGGGTCACCCGCCGGTCGGGCGGGCGCCGGGTACCGGGGGGCCACACGAAGTGGCCCCCCGGACGCATGAAGGGATACAACCGTGGCCAAGGAAACCGGGCGGAAACTGATCGCCCAGAACCGCCGGGCCCGGCACGAGTACCACCTCGACGAGACCTACGAGGCGGGGCTGGTCCTGACCGGCACCGAGGTGAAGTCCCTGAGAGAGGGACGCGCCTCCCTCGTGGACGGCTTCGCGCACATCCACGACGGTGAGGTGTGGCTCGAGGGCGTGCACATCCCCGAGTACTCACAGGGCACGTGGACCAACCACTCCGCCCGCAGATCACGTAAGCTACTCCTGCACCGCGAGCAGATCTCCCGGCTGATCGGCAAGACCCGGGAACCCGGGCGCACGCTGATCCCGCTGTCCCTGTACTTCAGTGACGGTCGGGCCAAGGTGGAGATCGCTCTGGCTCGCGGTAAGCGTGAGTACGACAAGCGCCATGCGATCGCCGAGCGTGAGGCCAAGCGCGACATGGAGCGCGCCCTTCGCCGTCGGCGTTGAGCTGTCCCACACAGAGGCGCCTGAAAGGAACACACAAGGTGTCCCCCCGTCCCCTCGGCCGCAGGATCGCGGCCGCCAGCAGTGGCCTGATCATCGCCCTGAGTCTCGCGGCGTGCACGACCCACCCCAGTCCCGAGGTGGCAGTCAGGTCCTTCCTGCTTGCCTGGCAGGACGGGAACCACGCCGAGGCCGCCCGTCACACCACCGGTGACCCGGAGGAGGTCGAGCGGGCCCTGACCGACGTGCACGACCAGCTCGACCTCGCCTCCGTCCGGTTCGACCTCGGCCGGATCTCCACGGAGGGAGAGTCCGCGAACGCCGAGTTCGGCGTCACCGCGGACCTCGGCATCGGTGACCCGGTGTGGAACTACACCGGGCAGATGTCCCTGACCAACGGTCCCACCGGCTGGCTCATCGACTGGTCTCCGAGCGTCATCCACCCCGACCTCAGCGAGGGCGAGCGCCTGGCCGTCAGCTACGAGATCGAGGACCGCGGCCAGATCCTCGACCGGTCCGGCGAACCCCTCGTCTCCGCCGACAGCGTCACCGCCTTCGGTGTGCTGCCCGCCGACATGGAGGACAAGGAGGCGGGCGTCACCGAGCTCGCCGAACTCCTCGACGAGGACCCCGACCCGCTGCTCAACCGGGTGCGCTCCGCGCCGCCGGAGCAGTTCCAGCCGCTGGTGCTCATGCGTGACGCGGACAGCAACCTCCTGCGCGAGGCCGGAAGCATCTCCGGCGTCGAGACGCAGGAGGTCGAGGTCAACCTGTCACCGCGCGCGGCCCCCTTCGTCCTCGGAGAGGTCGCGGGTACCTCGGAGCACCGGGTCTCCTCCCGTGTGGCCGGGTCCTACCAGGCGGGCGACACCGTGGGACTGAGCGGCCTCCAGAACATCTTCCAGCAGGAGCTGGCCGGAACCGCCACCACCCAGGTGGTCAGCCTGGGCGAGGACGGTGACCAGACCGACGTCCTGGAGTCCTGGGAGGGCGTGCGCAGCGGCGGCATCGAGACCACCCTGGACCTGGCCACCCAGCAGGCCGCGCAGAACGCGACCGAGGCGATGCCCGGCGACGGGTACCTCGTGGCGGTCGACACCACCAACGGCGAGGTCCTGGCCGCCGCGAACGCCTCCGGCAGCGCCGCCGACGACGCGGCCTTCACCGGCTCCTACGCCCCGGGCGGCACCTTCACCATGGTGTCGGCCCTGGCCGCCCTGGAGTCCGGTGCGGTCACCGCGGACAGCGCCATGCCCTGCGGGTTCCAGTCCGAGGTCGGTGACCAGGTGTTCACCAACCCCAGCAACGGCTTCCTCGCGGAGAACCCCACGCTGGTCCGCAACATGACCTACATGTGCACCGTCGGGTTCGTCGACGTCGCGCCCGAGGTCGGCGCGGACGCGCTCGCCGAGGCCGCCGGACAGCTCGGCCTGGGCGCCGACTGGCAGCTGCCGCTGCCCGTCTCCCCGGGCACCGTGGAGATCGCTGACGGCGACGCGGAACTGGCGTCCGCCATGATCGGCGACCACGGGGTCCAGGTGAGCCCGCTCTCCATGGCCCTGGCCGCGGGAGCCGTCGCGGACGGCTCCTGGCACGGACCCACCCTCGTCCGCGAGGAGGGCCCCAGCCCGGCCAACGCCAACGAGCTCTCCGAGGCCCACCTCGAGGTGGTGCGGGAGGGGCTGCGTGACGCGGTCACCATCCGCATGCCCGAGGTGAACGTCGGGGAGGAGCAGGTGTACGGCCAGGCCGCCCGCGTCGAACAGGACGACACCGCGCTGCACTGGTTCGTGGGCTACCAGGGGGACGTCGCCTTCGCGGTGCTCGCCGAGGTCGACCCCGAGATGAGCCAGTGGCAGCAGTACGCCGTCACCGCCGCGACCAGCTTCCTCAACGGGCTCGCCAACGGCGTCCCCGAGACCGATGGCGTCCCGGGCACCGAGGAGACCCTCCCGCCCGCCGTCCCCGGCGCTGAGGGCCAGGGCATCGAAGGTGAGGGTGTCGAGGGCCAGGGCGTCGGGACCGACCTCAGCGGAAACTGAGGAGCGCGGCCGACCAGGAAATGAGGACGCCGCCGGAGCAACCCACGGGTGCCCCGGCGGCGTCTTTCCTTGTGACTGGCACCGCGACAGCGGGCAGCGGGCCAGCGTGAGGACAGGACCTCGTCTCGGGGGAGGGCCCTGTCGCGTTTCAAGGTCGGCCCCGACCCAGGCCGACCGCCCCCGTGAGCGCGTCGACCGCTCTTGCGTCCGGCTCACGGGGGTTTCTCCCTGCCTGGGAGAAACCCCGCCGTCGCCGGGAATCAGCTTGGTGCCCGCACTGTTCAAGAGGTAGAGTGACGATCACGCGAGTGCTCGTTCACTCGCTTGTCGGCCACCCGGAACCCTCGGGTGACAGGTGGTCTTGACAACTTCACAGGGGGTGATCGGTTTCGACTTTGGTAGCCGTTCCAGGGGAAGCGGGTCGAGGGTTGTGTTTGTGACCTCGTTAATCCTGCATTCGCGTAAATTCAAGTGCCAATTCCAAGCGCACTGAGTTCGCTCTCGCTGCCTAAGCGATTGTGACTCTGTCGGCCCGGGCTCGTCATCGGCTCGGGATCCGGCACCATTTAGATGACTCACCGCTCGGATCAGGCCACGGGGCCCGAGTGGGACATTTTCGTGGCTGGGCCCGTCAGCGATGTGTCTGTACAAGCGCTGGGGCCGAGTAGAACGACACTACAGACTGCACCCGGAGAAGCCCTGGCTCGATGCTGAAGGACGCGGGTTCGATTCCCGCCACCTCCACTTGTCTCGAAGGCGACCCTGCTCGCGCGTGAACGCGCTCGCCGGGTCGCCTTCGTTGTTTTTTCGGGGGGACGACCCCCCGCCCCCCGATGTGCACTCGCTTGCGCTCGCGCCCGGCGCGCCCCGTGGTGTGGGGGCCTCTGGCCTCCTCCCTGTGGGGCGCTTTGTCGTGTCCGGGGTGGTGTGGCGGGTGTCCTGGTTGTGCCCTGGGGGTGTGGGGCTCCCTGCGGGGCGCCTCGTCGTGTCTCGGGTGATGCGGAAGTTATCTGTGTGCGCCCCGTGAGCTGAGTGTGCTCGTCGTGGGGCCCACTTCCGCATTGTTCCGGGAATCCGTATGACTATCTAGGTTGTTATCCTAACTAGATTGCTCTACGGTCTAGATAGATCAACCGACGGCGTTCCGGTCCGGACGCCCCACGCCAGTGAAGGAGAGCGGATGGATCGTCGATCGAGCTGGTTGAAGGGGGTTCTCGACCTCCTCGTCCTGGCTGGGCTCACGGAGGGCGAGAGCTACGGCTACGCCCTCGCGGCCCGTCTGGACGAGGCCGGGTTCGGCCGGATCAAGGGCGGGACCCTGTATCCGGTGCTGAACCGGCTGGAGGAGGCGGGCCTCGTCGTCGCGGAGTTCCGCGCGGCGGAGAAGGGGCCGGGGCGGCGCTACTACCAACTGACCGACCAGGGCCGCGCGGTCCTGGCCGAACAGGGCGCCGCGTGGCTGGAGTTCGACGCGTCGGTGCGTGAGGTACTGAGGAAGGGCGGCATCGGATGAGCTACATGGACGAACTGGAGGCCCTGCTGCGGGCCCGTGGCGTCACCGAGGAGCGGATCCGGGAGACGGTGGACGACCTCGCGGCCTTCGTCGCCGAGAGCGGTGTGGACCCGGAGGAGGAGTTCGGTCCGGTCGCGGAGTTCGCGTACGACCTCGGGGGCGAGGACACCGAGGCCGGGCCCGAGGCCCTGGTGTGGGGCGCGGACTCCTTCGTGGCTCAGGGGCGGATGAACGAGCTGGGCGCCCAGGGCTGGGAGATCGTCCGGCTGGACAGGCAGGGCCGGTTCGTGAGCCACCGGGAGGAGCCCCCGCAGGCCTGGGAGTACCGGCAGGAGTCGGCGCTGGGCCGTGGTGAGCGGGAGCGGATGGCGCGGCGCCTGGCCCCGGAGGGCTGGGAGCCGTGCGGACACTACCTGACCCACACCTACTTCAAGCGGGCGCGGGCGGCCGTGGTCGGGCCGGAGGCGGTGCTGGAGGAGCCTCCGGAACCCACCGGGAGGCGCTTCTTCTGGGGCGTGCCGGGGGTGGCCGTGACCGTGTTCTTCCTGGCGGTGCTGGTGGTCTCGCTGTTCAGCCTGGGAAGGACCCTGTGGGAGGGCGACGCCGCCGACCGGGTGGCGACCCTGCTGGGCGCGGTGGTGGGCGGCGCGGTGGGTCTGGCGGCCATGCTCGTCGTGGTCTGGCTCGCCTTCAAGCTGCTGGCGAGGATCAGGAACCGCTGACCGCGCGGCTCAGCGGGGTCACACCGATTCTCAACGGCCGAGGTTCTTGTAGATGTCCCTCCGGTGGCCGACCGCCACCATGCGGATGATCACCTGCTCGTCGACCACGTCGTAGATGACCCGATAGCGGCCGACCCGTAGGCGATAGCGGTCCGTGTATCCGGAGAGCGCCTTGATGTTGGAGTCCGGGCGCCTCGGGTCGTCACCGAGTGGGGTGAGGGCACGGAGGATGTCCATGGCGTCCTCCTTGGGGAGTGCCCGGATCTGCTTGCGCACCCTACGGAAGTCGAACTCCCATTTCACGCGGCGTTCCCCCGGCCTTCGTCGAAGATCTCCGCGACCATCTCGGCCATGCCCACCGCGGGACCGCCCTCGTCCTCCTCCATGTCGGCCTGGCGGGCGAGGAAGGCGTCCATGGCGTCTTCCAGGGCCTCGAAGTCCTCGATCGGAACGATGGCCGCCGCGGGTGTGCCGTTGCGGGTGAGGACGGTCGGATCGCCGTTCTGTGCCCTGCTGATCAGTTCGGGGAGGTGGGCTCTGGCGTCGCGGACGCTCATGGTGTGATCGCTCATGGCACCATCGTATCCGTGTGTACATGAAAATGTGTACACAATTGGACCAGGTTCGTCCCAAGGCACCGAACGACGGACACCGTCCACGGCACCGCTTCCACTTGAAGGTCAGCGGACTTCGGTCAGTGAACCGAAGTGGTTTCGGGTGTCCCGCACGAGGGAGGCGAGCAGGGTCTCCGTGAGGGGCCTCCCCAGCTGGACCGCGCTGTCCAGGCCCTTCCACGGGGCGAAGGCGAACGACCACACGAGCTTGCTGCCGACGTCGAAGGGCAGCACCTGGTAGTCCTCCGCGAAGGCGCTGAACAGGGGGAGGGTGGCCTCGGTGGCGTGGAACGACTTGCGTCGCCCGGCCTCGTCCCAGCGGAAGAACTCCTCCCGGATCCGGTACGTGCCGAGCACGCTGGCCTCACGGGTGGTGCCCACGCCGTAGGGCGGCTCGGAGGTGTGGAGGACCTCGGGCAGGGCCCGGCACCAGGACAGCGGCCGGGCCGAGGTGAGGCCCGCCCAGACCTCGTCGGGCGAGGCCGCGAGTTCGAGACCCACCCGCCAGCGCATGGGCGCGGTCTCGAAGAAGGTCTCGTCGACGGGGTCGAGCCCGTAGCGGAAGGCGGTCACGGGAGGTCCTTTGCGTCCGGGGTCACCTCTGGCGAAGGTACCAAGCCCTCGGGAAACGCCGGACGGGGGCGGTACCCGTCGGCATCGCCCCCGTCGTGTCCCGCGGCCTACGCCTTGGTGGCCCCCACGAGCCACGCCACCTTGTGGGCGGTCAGTGACACGCTGCCGCTGTTGCCCAGGTGGACCCCGAAGGAGGCGATGAACGCGAAGTCGTGTTCGCGCCGTTCGCAGATCACGTCCTCGACCGCGTGGACGGAGGACGGATTGTGCACCCGCAGGCAGAGCGCGGGCTCGTCCATCACCTCCGCCCGGACCTCGTAACGGGTCAGCTCGCTGGCGAGCTTGCCGAGGTGTTCGCGTTCCTCGGAGGGCACGCGGGTCGGCTGCTGGTCGTTGGCCTGTCTCGACTGAGCCATGATGGTTCCTTTCGTGTCAGGCACGGTGCTTTCCTCGACGCCCTGTCCGTAATTGTCGCTCAGGGTCAAGTTACTAATCCGTACCGTGCTCACGACACGCCGTTAGAACACCGAAGTGTCCGATTTCCAGGCGCCACGGTACATCACTGAGGAGACCGAGAGGTCCTCGTCGAGGACGAGGAGATCGGCGTGGCCCCCGACCTCGATCCGGCCCGTGTCGGCCAGGCCCAGCGCGGCTGCCGGGACCGAGGAGGCCGACCGGATCGCGTCCGCGACGGGCACTCCCAGGGCCACCGCGTTGCGCACCGCCTGGGGGAGCACGATCGTGCTGGAGGCGATCGCGCCGTTCTCCACCAGCCTCGCCTCACCGTCCAGGACCCGGACCCGGAGGTCGCCCAGGGTGTACTCGCCGTCCCCCAGGCCGGTCGCCGACATCGCATCGGTCACCAGGGAGACGCGCTCGGGCCCCGCGGAGTCGAACACCAGACCGGCCGCGCCCGGGTGGACGTGCACGTTGTCCAGGATCAGCTCCACCGTCACCCGCTCGTCGCCCAGCACCGCGGCGATCGGACCCGGGTCGCGGTGGTTCAGCGGCCGCATCGCGTTGTAGACGTGCGTGGCCACGGTCGCGCCCGCGTCGATCGCGGCGAGGGTCTGCTCGTAGCTGGCCTCCGTGTGCCCCACCGCGGCCACCACGCCGGCGGAGCGGGCCGCGCGGATCAGGTCCAGCGCGCCGGGCAGTTCCGGGGCCACCGTGATCATCCGGACGTGGCCGCGTCCGGCCGTCAGCCAGGCGTCGAACTCCTTGGTGTCGGGGTCGCGCAGCAGGTCCGGGTCGTGCGCCCCGCACTTGGAGCGCGCGATGAAGGGGCCCTCCAGGTAGATCCCGGCCAGCTCGCCCGCCTCACACAGGTCCGCTAGTGCGGAGACCTGGCGCAGTGTGTTCTCGGGAGTGGCCGCGACCAACCCGCCGACCACGGAGGTCACCCCGGACCTGCGGTTGAAGGCGACGATCTCCCGCACGCCCTCCGGGTCGGCCTCGGGGAAGGCGTGCCCCGCGCCGCCGTGGATGTGGGTGTCGACCAGCCCCGGTGCGACCAGCCGTCCGCCGACGTCGTGTCGTTCACCCGGGCCGGGGGCGCCGGTGCCGAGCTCGCTGACCCGGCCGTCCTCGATCCGGATCCACCCGTCGTGGGTGCCGTCGGCCGTGACGACGCGCGCCCCGGTCAGGGTGAGGGGTGTCTGGGCCATGTCTGGGTCTCTCCCTGTGTCTGGGGGGGTACCGCCCGAGGGGCGGAGTGTCGGGCTCTGTGTCGTAAATTACATTTCCGTGAACGGGAGGTTGGCAGGGGGTCGTGCGCGTCCCCGGCCCGTCACGTATCCCCAGCGGAGCAGGGTGATCCCGCTCCCTGGGACGGTTGTCCGCGAGGTGGACCGGCCCGCGCGGAGCCCGACACCCCCGAAGGAGGGGTGGCGGCACGCATTGACGATAGCGGCCGACGCGCCTCATGATGGAGCCATGTCCGCCGGTGAGCTGCTTGTCCAGCGCCTGCATGTCGATCTGCGACAGCAGGCGAGCGCGCTCTGTCGTAGCTAGCGCCTTGCGGGGCCCCGCCCCGTCACGGTTCTGAACCGTGCCCCCGTGCCCTTACGCAGACACCGGACGCTCATGACTCCCACCTGGGTCCCGGACCATCTCTCCCGGTCCGTGTGAGCACCCCCGACTGGATCGCCGCACACGAGCCCCGGACGACGAGGTCCCGCTCGGTCGAGGTTCACGAGGAACAGCGGTTTCCCTCCGGTGTCTTCCGATCACCGCCCCCCGCGTTCCTTCCGGTCGATCCGGCTCGTTCTGACCGAACCCAGGAGTTCTCCGCAATGACTCGCTTCACTGTGCTCGTCGCCGCCCCCCAGTCCCACTCCTCCGTGCACACCGCCGCGCTGCGCGCCGCCGCCGAGGTCGCCACCCGCGCCGGGGTCACCTCGACGCCCGAGATCATCGACCTGGCCGCCCTCGGCCAGGACCTGCTCGCCGAGTCCGCCGACTCCGTGACCGAGGCCCTCGAACAGGTGCGCCGGAGCGACGTGCTCCTGGTGGCGTCGCCGCAGGTCCACGGCACCTACACGGGTCTGCTCAAGGTCTTCCTGGACCGGCTGCCCGAGCTCGGCCTCGGGCACACCGTCGCGGTCCCGCTGGCCGTCGTCGACGACCTGCGCAACAGCCACGGGATCGAGGAGGACCTGCGTATCCTCCTGGCCGACCTGGGGGCCTGGGTGGCCGAGCCCGGCCTGATCCTGGCCTCCGACGAGACCCACAGCCCCGAGAGCGTCGTGCGCGCATGGGCCGACGTGGCCGCTCCCGGTCTGCGCCAGGCCGTCTCCGTGGCGGCCTAGGCGCCGGACGCCGGTCGGTCCGGTCCGGGGACGCGGGCGTCCCTGGACCGTGACCCCCGGGGCCCGGCGGCCCCTGGTGCGGCGGGTGCGCCGCGCCTAGGCTGGCCGCATGCTCTCCACGGCACAACTGGCCGTCTTCGCCCCAGCCGCGCTGGCGGTGGCGGCCTCTCCTGGCGCCAACAACCTCCTCGCGTTCCGCAACGGCCTGCTGCGTGGGCCGCGGCCAGCGGTGGTGGCGCTCGCCGGGCGCTTCACGGCGTTCGCCCTCATGCTCGGCGTGGTCATCACCGGCCTCGGCGCGCTCCTCCACGCCTCCCAGACCGCCTTCGAGGTCCTGCGGGTGACCGGTGCCGTGGTGATGGTCGGGCTGGGTCTGTGGGTGGTGTGGTCGGCCCGCACGGCGCGGGCCTCCGACGAGGTCGGTGTCTGGCGGGGGAGCGAGGAGCCTCCCCCGGCGTCGTGGGGGCTGGTGGCCCAGGAGTTCGTCACTGCGGCGGCCAATCCCAAGGCCCTGTTGCTGTTCACCGCCTTCCTGCCGCCCTTCGTCTCCTCGGGGCCCGGGGCGGCTCCGGCCGCAGTCCAGTTGGTCGCGCTGGGAGCCCTCTACATGCTGTGTGAGGCCTGCACCGCCCTGGGGTGGGTGGCCGCCGGGCGGATGCTGGCCCGTCGGCGACCGACCCGGCGGACCCTGCGGAGGCTCGACCAGGCGTCCGGCGGCGCCCTGGTCCTCTTCGGGGGAGGCCTGGCGTTGGCCGACCTGTCCCGACGTTAGGGGTCCGAGGCGCCGGGGGCGTCAGCGACGGTCGGGGGGCCTAGTCGCTGGCGGCGGCGGCCGGTTCGCCGCGCAGCCTGCTGGTGTCGGCCTCGGCCTGGGCCACGTTGCCGCGCACCAGGACGACCACGACCAGGGTCAGCGCGAAGCCGCCGATCCGCAGCGCCAGCAGGAGCGGGTCCTCGGGCAGCTGCTCCCCGAAGAGCAGCGTGCCGACCACCACCACGAACACGTTGCCGACCACGTTGGACACGGGCGCGGTGATGGAGGCCCGGGAGCGCTGGAGCGAGGTCTGGAAGAGCACGATCCCCACCGCCCAGCCCAGCGCGTACAGGTAGGGGTACGGGGAGAGCAGGGCGGGCACGATCGCGGCCAGGAAGCCGTTGTCGGCGAGCAGCCCGCCCAGTCCCTTGCCCTGGAGTCCGGCGCTGCCCTGCGCGAGCCCGGCCGCGGCGCCCATGGCGGCGGCGGAGACGTACCTGCCCCGGCCGCCCACGAACCCCATCACGGCCACGCACGCGACGACGGTGACCACGCTGACGCCGACCAGCAGCGGGGTGTTCGCGGTGGTCCCGGTCTCGGCGCCGTCCACGGTGGACAGGCTGAGCAGGCCGAGGGCGACCGGCATGACGCCGAGCGCCACATACTCGCCCCGGGTGATCCGCTCGCCCCGCACCAGGGTGACGACCAGCAGGGTGGTGGCCACGCCGGCGGCGAAGGCGGGCTGGGCCACGGACACGGGGGCCAGGCCCAGGGAGACGATCAGGCCCACGCTGCCCAGGGCAGCGAAGGCACATCCGAACACCCACCGCGGGTTACCCAGCAGTACCCTGGCCAGGTGGAGGGGCCGGTTGATCGAGATCGACTCGGAGCCGTGCAGCGCGCGCTGTTCCACGGTCAGGCCGATCGTGTAGACCAGTGCGGAGAGCAGCGCGACCAGGAGTCCGATCACGGTGAGGGGCCTTTCGGCTCGGTGCCGCCGGACCCGGCGGGGCCAGAAGGTTGACGGCATCCATATAACCAGTTCTAGTCTTGTCTGGCGAGTGATCGCCCCCTGGTCGCCGGACTAGGGGTAACGACGCTCCGGCGCTGAACCAGAACCTGTAACTACCGCGGCGGCGAGAGATGGGGCATGGTGCAGGACCCGGACGAGGACGCCACCCCCGAACGGCGCGGTCCGGCCGCGCGGTGGGCACCCCGCCCGCCGTACTGGCTCACCGCCGACTTCTGGCGCGATCTCAGTTGGCGCGACCTCGCAGTCTGGCGCCGCCCCGGCTCACGGTTCGAACCCGGCCCGCTCGGACTGCTCGGAGTCATGCTCTCGGCCATGGCCGTCACCCTGCTGCTCCTCCAGACCGGCTCCGGCGGGCTCGGCGGTGAGCAGGACTCCGCCGACGACGAGCCCCTTCCGGTGCCGGGTCCGCCCGACGGCGAACTGCGCATCATGATGGTGGGCGACTCCGCGACCCAGGGCAGCAGCGGCGACCACACCTGGCGCTACCACCTGTGGTCGCACCTGTCCGATCAGGGAGTCGAGTTCGACTTCGTCGGCCCCAACGACGACATGTACTCCCTGGACGACGAGGAGCCCGGAGACCGCAGCTACGCCGAGCCCGATTTCGACACCGACCACGCGGCCCGCTGGGGTGCCACCGCGCAGGAGTTGTCCACCGACATCGCGCAGGTCGCCGCCGAGCACGACCCCCAGTACCTGCTGCTGCTCGCCGGGACCGAGGACATCCTCGCCGGGGGCGGGGCGGACCAGGCGCTCGACGGTGTCGCGGAGACCGTCTCCACCGTGCGGGTCGTGCTCGACGACGCCCGCTTCGTGGTGGGCGAACTCCCCGCCGTGGACGGCACCAGTGACGACCGCGGGGTCAACGCCGAGATCGCGCGCTTCAACATGGGGCTGGTCGACCTCGCGGACCAGCTCACCTCCGCCACCTCGCCCGTGGTCGTCGCCCAGGTCGCCAGGGAGTACGCGCCAGCCTTCGACAACTGGGACGCGACCCACCCCAACGTGCGCGGGGAGCTCAAGATCGCCGCCGCCTTCGCCGACGCCCTGGCCGCGCCGCTGGGAGTGGGGGAGGCGTACGCGCGCCCCCTTCCCGAGCTCTCCGCCGGACCGCTGACCGCTCCCGAGCCCGAGTACGAGCAGACCGACGACGGGCTGCTGTTGAGCTGGAAGAACGTGCCCGGGGCCACCGACTACCGGGTGGTGCAGCGCCGGGTGGAACCGGATCCGGACCAGGCCGGGGTGATTCCCGCCGACGTCGAGAGCGACGAGGACGACCGCTCCATGCTGGTCGGTTCGCTCTTCAGTGGAGCCCGCTACGAGTTCGTCGTCCACCCGTTCAAGGGTCGGGACGAGGGCACCGAGTCCGAACCCCTCCAGGTGACGTGGGACGCCGAGCCCCCGCCCGCGCCGTCGTGGGTCCGCGTGCACGACGGGGGCGCCCTCGTGACGTGGGAGGACGTGGCAGGGGCCGGTCACTACGAGGTGTGGATCCGGCAACTGGAGTGTGGGAGGGACGACCGGGACCGCTCCCTTGACCGCCGGGTGTTCACTGCCCCGAGGGACCTGGCCGGTCCCCGCCCGGGGAACCCGGCCACCGACGACCAGGAGGTCCCCGACGTCCCGGATCCGGGGGTGGAGGAGCCGAGGCCGACCCCCACGCAGTGGCCGGAACCGTCCCGGCCCGAGCCCGAACCGGCTCCCGAACCCTCCGTTCCGGCGGCGCCCGTCCCCGGTGTCACCTGCGCGCCCCAGGACGGCAGGGGCCCCGAGGACGGCGACGGCTGGCGCACGCTCGGGTCCGTCGGCGAGCGTCCGCGCTGGGCGGCGTCGGTGTCCGGCCCCTACGAGATCGTGGTCCGCACCCACCGGGACTACGTGGAGGGCGGCTACTCCGACGGCGTCGTCCTCTCGGAGGGTTGATGGGCGCGCGGCTGCTGGCCCGGGTGCTCCCTTGGCTGGTGGGCGTGGTGGCCGGGGTGCTCGCGCTGGGGCCCGCGTTGGGGCCGGGCCACGTGCTCCGCTACGACATGCTCTTCGTCCCCGACCTCTCGCTGCCCACGGTGCTGGCCGGGGCGGACGGCTTCCCTAGGGCGATCCCGAGCGACGCGGTGGTGGCGGCCCTTTCCCTCCTGCTGCCGGGCGACGTGGTGCAGTCCCTCGCCCTGCTGGCGGTGTTCGCGGTGGGTGGCGCGGGCGCCTTCCGGCTGTTGGTCCGCCTGGTGTGTGACGGCCCGGCCGCACCCGGGTGCGGCCGGGTGCCGGGTGCGGTCCTGGCCGCCGGGGCCGGGGCCGGGGTCCTCTACGTGTGGAACCCGTTCGTGGCCGAGCGCCTGCTGCTCGGGCAGTGGGCGATGCTGCTGGGATACGCGGGGCTCCCGTGGGTGCTGTGGGCGGTGGTGCGACTGGCGTCGGCCCGACCGGTCGCGGGCCTGGCCGGGGTGGTCTGTTCGCTGGTCCCGGCGGCGATCGGCGGGTTCTCCTCGGTGGTGCTGAGCGCGCTCACCGTCGGACCACAGGCTCTGGCCGGGCCGCGCCGCCTTCGGAACGCGGGTCTGTTCGCGGCGGGCCTGGCCGTGGTGTCGCTGCCGTGGCTGCTGCCGGCTGCCGTCCCTGACCAGCGGCGCCGTCACCGATTCCGCGGGGGTCGAGGCCTTCGCGCCGCGCTCGGACACCCCCTTCGGGGCGGTGGGGTCCCTGCTGATGCTCGGCGGGGTGTGGAACTCGGGCGCGGTGCCGCCCGGCTACGGCGAACCGGTGACCGCGACGGCCCGGTTGCTGGTGTGCGCGGTGTCCCTGGCGGGCTGGGTCTGGTGGTTACGGCGGAACCGCCCTGTGGTGGGGGCCGGGTTGTCGGTGTCGGCGGTGCTGGGGTTCGGTGTCGCGCTCCTCGGGGTGTGCGCGCCGGGGCGTGAGCTCCTGGCCGCGCTGATCGACCTCTGGCCGGGGTTCGGTCCGCTCCGGGACGGTCAGCTGTACCTGGCGCCCCTGGCCCTGGTGCAGGCGCTGGGGGCGGGCGCCGTGGTGCTGTGGCTGCTGCGCGCCCTGCCTGGTGACGGAGGTCGGGACTCACGGGGCTTGCGGGGCCGTGGTGGTCCGGGTGAAGGGGGCCGGTCCGAACGCGACCCTGGGGGTGTGAGCGCTCGGCCGGTGGCGGAAGAGAGCCCAGGGCGCTCCGCGGTCCCGCTGTGGCGAGTAGTGGGCGCGGTGCTCGTGGTGCTGGCGCCCGTGGTGGTGCTGCCGGGGCTGCTGTGGGGAGCCGGGGGACGGTTGGCGCCAGTCGAGTACCCGCCGGGGTGGCTGGAGGCCCAGGAGGCGGTGGCCGCCGACGACCGGCCGGGAGCGGTGCTGGTCCTGCCCTGGAGCGCCTACCGGGGCCTGGAGTGGTCCGGCGAACCCGTGGTCGTGCTCGATCCGGCGACCAAGCTGTTCGACCGGCGCACGGTCTGGAACGACGACCTCAGCGTGGGCACCCCCGACGGCGGCCGGGTCGTGGTGACCGGTGAGGACGCCCGTGCCAGGGAGGTCGCGCGCCTGCTCGAACCCGACCCCGCGACCGGTCTGCCCGCGGACCGGTGGCTGTCCGACCCCGACGCGCTGGCGGAGCGACTGGGCGGCCTCGGGATCCGCCACGTGGCCGTCTCGGCGTCGGTCGATAACCGGTTCTGGTCTGGGGCGGAGTCCCTGTCGACGGTGGTCGAAGGTGCGGATCTGACCCTTCTGGAAGTGGATGACCAGCACATCAGGGCGGACAAAGACCCTTTGTCGGGGTTGGAAGTTACCAGCGGGTTAGTTACAGTTGGGGCAATCATCTGGTCTATGGCTAGATCAGGTTCTAGTCTCGGGTTCCAGCGTCCCCAACCACGAACGGAGCGGGGCGCGCGGAAGGAGATCCCCAAGTGATCAAGGTAATCGCCGCCTGCGTGATCGGCGCGGCTCTGGCGGGCGGTGCCACCGTGGTGGCCACCAACCTCGCCACCGAGTCCACCGCGACCGCGGAACCGGTGAACGAAACCCTCTACAACTACGGCGACCGCTAGGCGGCCGTTCTTGCCGAGGTAGGCGGGCGCTCCGCCGCCAGTGGGGCGCCCGCCCCGCCCCCATCACGGTCGCACCCCTCGTGACCGCCCATTCCCAATGACGTCCGGTCGACGGGCCCCTTCGGCGTGCGCTCGGTGCATCCCACGAGTGCTTGCTCAGCGTGTTCGCGTGTGTTCTCCGCGTTCGCGCCTGGGGCCGCGCCGGGCACCGCGCGGAAGGAGAGCGTGTGGTCTTCCAGAAGGTCCCAGCCCGGGTGGAGTCCGGCCTCCCCACGGCCACCCCCGCCCAGGCCACCGTTCCCGCCCCGGCCAACGCCCCCGAACCCGCCCCCGCGCGGGTCGAACACGCCGACCCCGGCCCCCGCCTCGACGGTGTCCGGATCGTCATGGTCAACTGGCGCGACCCCTGGCAGTCCACCGCAGGGGGCGCGGAGGAGTACGCCTGGCGGATCAGCCGCCACCTGGCCGGACGCGGTGCCATCGTCACCTTCCTGACCAGCCGCGAACCCCACCAGGCCCGGGTCGAGACCAGGGACGGCGTCGTCATCCGCCGCATGGGCGGCAAGTTCACCGTCTACCCGCGCGTCATGGCCTGGCTCGCCCTGTGGAGACGCGAATACCACCTCGCCTTCGACTGCATGAACGGAATCCCGTTCTTCTCCCGTCTGGTCCTGCGCCGCCGCACCAGGGTGGTCAGCGTCGTGCACCACGTCCACGACCTCCAGTTCAACGCCTACTTTCCGGCCCCGCTGGCCTGGTTCGGGCGGTTCCTGGAGTCCGCTGTGGCCTCCCGCGTCTACCGGAACTGCACCACCGTCACCGTCTCCGAGTCCTCCCGCGCCGCCATGCGCGACAAGCTCGGCTGGCGCGCGCCCATAGAGATCGTCCACAACGGCGGCCCGTCCGTCGCCCCTCCCACAGCGGAACCCGGAACGGTTCCGGCGACGCCCGCAGACACCGCCCCCGCCCTGGTCAGCCTCGGTCGCCTCGTCGTGCAGAAGCGGGTCTCCCGCGTCGTCGACCTCGTCCGCGCCCTCGACGACACCCACCCCGGCCTGAGTGTCCACATCATCGGCCGCGGCCCCGAGGGCGAACACCTCGCGGAGCAGGTGGTGAGGGACGGCCTCCAGGGGCGCGTGGACCTGCACGGGTTCCTCTCCGAGGAGGACAAGAACTCGGTCCTGGCCTCCTGCCACCTGCACGTGACCGCCTCCGAGTTCGAGGGCTGGGGCCTCACCGTCATCGAGGCCGCACGGCTCGGCGTGCCCACCGTGGCCTACGATGTGGACGGACTTCGCGATTCGGTCCGCGACGGCGAGACCGGATGGCTCGTCCGCGAGGGCCAGACCCTGGAGGACGTCGTCTCCCGCGCCCTGGCGGAACTGTCCGACCCCCGGCGCTCCCTGGAGGTCCGGCGAGCCTGCCGCTCCTGGGCGTCCCGGTTCACCTGGGAGGCCAGCGGCGCCCGCATGACCCGCCTGGTCGCCGCCGAACTCGGTCTGGACACCCCCACCCGCACCGCCCCCGGCACCCCCGACCCCACAGCAGGCAAGAAAGCGAAGATGTGACTTCGGCGGAATCCACCGCCAGGCGCGAACCGGAGGATTCCAGAACACCGACCGCCCCCGGCGGAGTGGACGAGAGGCTGCTGGCGCGGCTCAAGGTCCTCGCGGTGTGTCTGCTCCTGGGAGCGCTGGCGGCGAGCATCGACCCCGGCAGGATCGTCAGCGACACCAAGATCGACCTGACGGTCAACCCCCTGGGGTTCATGGAGCGCGCCCTGCACCTCTGGGACGCCTCGTACTTCGGCCAGCTCCAGAACCAGGCCTACGGGTACTTCTTCCCCAACGGCCCCTTCCACCTGCTGTTCGAGGTGCTCGGCATGCCCGAGTGGCTCATCCAGCGCCTGTGGATGGCGGTGCTGCTCATCGCCGCGTTCGTGGGGGTGTACAAGGTCGCCGGGGCCCTGGGCCTGGGCACCGTCAACACCCGCATCATCGCCGGTGTGGCCTACGCGCTCGCCCCGCGCGTGCTCACGCTGCTGTCGTACAACTCGGCCGAGCTCCAGCCCATGCTGCTCATGCCGTGGATCCTGCTGCCGCTCGTCCTGGGCTCCAGGCACGGGTACCCGCCCGCGCGTATGGCGCTGCTCTCCGGGCTGGCCTTCCTCCTGTGCGGGGGCACCAACGCCGCCTCCGAGCTGGCCGTCCTGGTCGTCCCCGGCCTGTACCTGCTCACCAGGGCCGGCGGCCCGCGCAAGTGGCGGCTGATCCTGTGGTGGTCGGGCGCGCTCGTGCTCGCGTCGTTCTGGTACGTCGTCCCGCTGCTCATCATGTCGCGGTACGTGTACTCGTTCATGCCCTACACGGAGGACGCCGCCGTCACCACGGGGATCGCCTCCCTGTTCAACTCCCTGCGCGGCACCTCCAACTGGATGGGCTTCCTGCCCGACATGGGCAACACCGCCCTGCCCTCGGGAGCCGAACTCTCCCTGACCCCGTGGCTGGTCGCGGTGACGGCACTGGTCGCCGGGCTGGGACTGGCCGGGCTCATCAACCGCCGCACCCCCGAACGCCTCTTCCTCATCAGCTGCCTGCTGGTGGGCACCGTGATCGTCGTCGCGGGCCACACCGGGGCCCTCACGGGGCCCTTCGCGCCGCTCATGCGGGATCTGTTCGACGGTGCCCTGGCGCCCTTCCGCAACGTCCACAAGTTCGACGCGCTCATCCGCCTGCCGATCGTCCTCGGCCTGGCCCACCTGCCCGTCGTGGTCGCCAGGGACTGGGCCGACCGCCGCGGTCGCGACCGCGATCCCGGAGCGGTGGCCGGGGTCCGCCGGACCGTGGCCGGGGCCAGCGCGGCCGTCTTCCTGGTCACGCTCACGCCCATCGCGACCGTCGGCATCGCCCCCAGGGGCGGTTTCGAGGAGATCCCGGACCACTGGTACGAGGCCGTGGAGTGGCTGGAGGACCAGGGTGAGGACCGGGGCATGACCATGGCGCTGCCGGGGTCGGCGCGCGGCGAGTACGAGTGGGGCCGCCCCCTCGACGAACCCATGCAGCCGCTGCTCTCCGGTGCCTGGACCAACCACCAGATCATCCCGTGGGGCTCCTCGGGTGTCTCGCGGATCAACCACGAGATCGACCAGCGGGTCTCCTCCGGGCGCGGTTCCGAGGGGCTGGCGGACACCCTGGCCCGGCTGGGCGTCACCCATCTGATCGTCCGCAACGACCTGCAACGGGTGGGCAACAACGGCGGCTGGCCCGCCCGCGTCCACCAGTCGCTCCGGAACTCCCCGGGGGTGACCGAGGCCGCCGAGTTCGGTCCGGTGATCGGCTCGGTCGACCACTCGTCCGCGTCCCAGTGGTTCGACCAGCCCTACCCCTCCCTCACGATCTACGAGGTGGAGGAGGCCGCGCCCACGGTCGGGACCGTCCCGTCGGGCGACGCGCTGCGCGTGACCGGTGGCCCGGAGTCCGTCCTCCACCTGGCCGAGCAGGGCATGGTCAACGACGATCGCCCGATCCTGCTCGGCGACGACCCCGGCGCCGACGCCGTCGCCGCGCAGGACACGATCGTCACCGACACCGTCCGCCGCCGCGAGGTCGTCTACTCCGATGTGCGGCGCAACGTCTCGGCCACCATGACCGAGGACCAGGAGCTGGAGCGCGACGTTCCCGCCCCCGACATCATGGATCCCGCCTGGGAGGAGTACGTCTCCCACGCCGAGGACCTGGGTGTGGCGGGGGTGACCGCGTCCAGCTCCGAAGCCGGGGTGGAGTCCCGGGCGAGCGACCGCGACCCCGGGCACGCACCCCATGCGGCACTGGACTCCGACCTCGGCACCGCCTGGCGGTCCAGCGCCTTCGCGGGCGCCCTCGGCCAGTGGATCGAGGTCGAGTTCGAGGAGCCCCGCGACCTCAGCGGGCTGAGCGTGGCCTTCGAGCAGCTGTCCGGGGAACCACCGCCCTCGCGGGTCACCCTCATCACCGACGAGGGCAGGACCGAGGCGGCGGTGGCCGCCACGGGCGAACCCCAGGAGCTGGCCGCGCCGCCCGGGCTCACCACCACGCTCCGGGTACGGATCGACGAACTGGCCTGGGAACCCGAGTACCGCTTCGGCACCCGGGTGGGGATCTCCATGATCTCCCTCCCCGGCCTGGAGGCCACCCGCACGCTGAGGGTGCCCGGGCCCACCGACGCGGGGACCCTCCTCTTCACCGGGTCGACCGGCACCGCCCCCGGCTGTATGGAGGGGTCGCACGCGTGGGTGTGCAACCCCCGGCTGGAGGTGAGCGGTGAGGACGCCAGCAGGCTCGACCGCACCTTCGACCTCTCCGCCGGAGCTGCCGCCGGGCCGCACGCCGTCTCCGGCGAGGTGGTCCTCACCGACCCCCGCGAGGCGGAGAACGCCGCCAACCGGGCCGGTGGGTACCCGCTCGTGACCGGCTCCTCCACCGCCGTCAGCCACCCCGCCGCCATGGGCCGGGGCGCGCTCGACGACGACGAGGCCACCGTCTGGTACCCCGACCCCGAGGAGAGGGAGCCCTGGCTCGACATCGAGCTGGGGGAGCCGACCGCCATCGACCACATGAGGGTCGAGTTCCCCCGGGCCGACAGTGTGATGCGGCCGATCCGCGTCACCGTCGAGGGCGGCGGGACCGTCCGGGAGGGGTGGCTGGACGGCAGCGGCCGGGTCGACTTCGCCGAACTGACCGCCTCCTCCGTCCGGGTGACCTTCGAGCGCCCCGAGGGGCAGGCCCTGGAGATCGGCGGCGTCGAGCTCCCGGGCGTGCCCGCCGTGGACCCGCTCCCCGAAGGGGACGCCTCCACCACCTGTGGCCTGGGCCCGACCCTGCGCGTCAACGACCAGCGCGTGGAGACCCGGATCAGCGACGGGACCCTCGCGGACCAGCTCACCGGACGTCCGCTGCGGTACGAGACCTGCACCGACCTGGACCTGACCGAGGGCGAGAACCGGATCGTGGTGGACCCGGGCAACCGCTACCAGGTGCGTTCGGCCGTGGTGACGACCGGCGACGGCGCGGCTGGCGTGACCCCCGAGGTCCACATGGCGGAGGTCGACGCGGTGCACACCTGGGGACCGGGTGAGCGCCGCTTCGACGTGGACGTCGACGAGGACAGCCTCCTGGTGGTCAACGAGAACTTCAACGAGGGCTGGGAGGCCCGGATCGACGGCGGTGACGGACCCCTGGAACCGGTCCGGTTGGAGGGCTGGAAGCAGGCCTGGGCGCTGCCCGAGGGCAGCGCGGGCACGGTCACCCTCACCTACACCCCGGACGCCGTCTACCACCGCGTGCTGGTGGCGGGCGGCGCCCTGGCCGCGCTGCTCGTGGTGCTGGCTCTGTGGCCGCGCCGCTGGCTGCCGGGCGGGAGGCGGTCGACGGCCGCCCACCTCCCGCACGGCTCGCGCGCGCTGCCCGGTGTGGGCCCCGGCTGGCTGCCCCGACGTGTGGTGCTCCCGCTGGGCCTGGCCTACGGGGTGTGGGTCGCCGGCTGGGCCGGCGCGGCCGTGGTCGGCCTGATCCTGCTGACCCTGTGGTGGCTGGCCCGACGGGCACCGAAACGCCTGCGCCACGCCAAACCCGGCAGGCCGTCCCTGGGCGGCCGGGCGCTGCCGTACCTGGCGGGGCCCTGGGTGGTCACGGTCTCCCTGGCCCTGGCCGGACTGGCCATGGCCTCGGGGACCCACCTGGTGGTGAACATGCCCTTCCACGACATCACCGAGACCCTGGGCACGGCGCTGCGCGGCTGGGTTCCGCAGGCGCTGTGCCTGCCCGCGATGGCCCGGCTCGTCCTGGCCCTGGGCCAGCGCGGGGACGAGCACGGCCCGCCCCCGGCCGGTTCCCCCGAGGCTCCGGCCGAGGGCTCCGCGGAGACCACGGGCGGCGGGGACCGGCGGACCGGACCGCCCGAGAAAGGGACGGCACCGGAAAAGGGAACCGACCGGCTGTCCGAGACCGGTCACGACGTCGAGGAGGTGCGCGGGTGACGGCCTCCACGAGAACCGGCGCGGAGCCTGACCGGAGCCTGCCCCGGGGCACCCTCATGGTGGCGGCGGGGGCGTTCCTGCTGACACTCTCCCTCCTGCTGCCGCTGTACGTGCACGACCGCGTCGCCCTGCTCCCGGCCGACGCCACCCTCGGCCTGCGCATGGTCGACGCCGACGCCAGCTACCTGGACACCGCCACCTGGAACCGGGTGGAGGGCGCCGACCTCGAACGGGACACCCGGGTGGTGGCCTCCGCGCACGGCGCCGACTGGTCCGCGTGGGAGATGACGGTGGACACCACCTCGTCCGAGCGGGTGCTCGACCACTGGAGCCGCAGGGTCATCGTGGACCGTCGGACCGGCCGGGCGGTCAACTGCTGCGGAGAGCACGTCAACGGTGACCGGGCCGTGCGCCAGGCCGGGCTGGTCCTGTACTGGCCACCCGGGGCGGCGCAGGGCGACCACTCCTTCTACGACGCCGAGGTGCGCGCGGCCCCCACGGTCGAGTTCGAGGAGGACGACGAGGTCGCCGGGGTGGCGGTGCGCCGCTACACCCAGACCGTGGAGGCCACCCAGGTCCCCGATTCCGCGCGGGAGGTACCCGCTGCCCTGTTCGATCCCGACGCCGAGGGAACCGTCAGCGCGAACCGCTGGCTCACGGCCGAGCGGACCTTCTGGGTCGAGCCGGTCACCGGCGTCGTCGTGAACCTGGAGGAGCGCAGACGCGAGACCCTGCGGCCGCAGAACGGCTCGGGCGAGGTGGACCTGCTCGACACGGAACTGACCCTGGCCGACGGACAGGTCTCCGGCTACGCCGAGCAGGCCCGGGTGCGATCGCTGCTGCTGCGGGGACTCGACAGCTGGGCTCCCTGGACCCTGGCCCCGATCGGAGCCGTCGCCGTCCTGGTCGGTCTCCTCGGCGCCTGGCGCTCCCGGACCCCGCCCGCCGAGGAGGAGACCGGAGCGGAGACCGGAACCGGCGAGCGCACGCCGGAGGACGCGAAAACCGGGTGACGACCAGGGGGAGCGGAGGGCAGGATCGGTCCGAACCGAGCCCCCGGAGGCGCCGTGCCCGACGATCCCCCGCCCCCCGTCGCCCCGGCGGCGCGCCGCCTCCGCGCGGCGGCTCTGCTCACCGCCATCCTGCTGTCGTCGATGGGGGACGAGGTGGTGCTGGTCGCGGCCGTGTTCCAGCTCGCCGAGACCGGGAACTCCCTGTGGGTCACCGCCCTGCTGACCGCCCAGATCGGTCCGCTCGTCCTGCTCGCGCCGCTCGCCGGGGCGGCACTGGACCGCTTCGACACCGGCCGTGTCCTGGTCCTGGCCTGCGCGGGCCAGGGCCTGGCCATCCTGCCCGCCGTCTGGTTCCCCCACCCCGGTGTCCTGGTGCTGTGCGTCCTCACGGTCAGCTCCTTGGCGGCCCTCGTCAATCCCGCGATCCTCACCCTTCTGCCCAGCGCTGCCGGAGAGCTCTCCCCGGTGCACGCCAACTCGCTGTTCGAGGGGGTCCGGGCCTCGGCGACGGTGCTCGGCCCGATGGTGGGAGGGGTGCTGGTGGGCCTCTTCGGGATCGTTCCGGCCCTGCTCACGGACTCAGTCAGCTTCTTCGTCGCGGCCGGGACCTTCCTGCTCCTGGGCGTACGGCGCCCCGTGTCCGGTGCCCCCGGCACCCTGTGGTCGGGGGCGTTGGACGGTGCCCGCCACGTCCTGCGGACCCGGCTGTTCCGCGTGCTGCTGCCGGTCCTGATCCTCGCGGTGGTGGCCACGTCCACCACCAACGTGGCCATGGTGTTCGTGACTCGGGAGGTGATGGGCCACGGGGCCGGGGTCTTCGGCGCGCTCACGGCGGGCTGGGGCGCGGGCCTGTTGGCGGGCGCGCTGGCCGTGTCGGTGCTGCGCCCGGCCCCGACCGGGCAGGGGGTGGCGCTCGCCGCCGCACTCGTGGGTGCGGCGCTGGCACTGTGGGCCTGGTTCCCGGTGCTGTGGGTGGCGGCGGTGTGCGTGGTGCTGGCCGGCGCGGGCAACTCCGTGTTCAACATCCTGCTCAGGTCGGTGGTCCACCGGATCACCCCCGAGCCCCTCCTCGGGCGGGCCCACGCGCTCATGGGCGCGGTGGTCAACGGAGGCTTCGTCGTCGGGTTCCTGATCGCCGGGTGGTTCGCCGCGGACCACCCCCGGGCGCTGCTCGCCGCCGCCGGGTCGGTCGCCCTCCTCGCCGGGCTGGTCGGGGCACTGGTCGTCCATGTCTCCAGCGCGGACACCGGGACCGCCGGGACGGACGGGACGGATGGTGATCCCGGGGTCCCGGAAGGGCGGATCGCATAGGATTCCACCCATGTGCGGTCGCTATGCCCAGTCCAGGAACGTGCACCAGCTCCAGCTGGCCTTCGCCCTCCCCGAGGAGGTCCAGGACGGCACGGGGGACCCGCGAGCCTGGCCGCCGCTGGAGGAGCTCGACCCGGACTACAACATCGCGCCGGGCAGCCCGGTGTACGCCGTGCTCGGCCCGCCTCCCCAGGGGGGCGCCCACGGTCGACCGGGACCGCGCTCCCTGCACACGATGCGCTGGGGCCTCGTGCCGGGCGGCGCCAGGGACCGCAACGTCGGCTACCGCATGATCAACGCGCGCAGCGAGACGGTCGCGGACAGGCCCGCCTTCCGCACCGCCTACCGGAACCGCCGCTGCCTCCTCCCCGCTGACGCCTACTACGAGTGGCAGCTGCTCAACAAGGACGGCACCACCGAGGCCAGCACCTCTCCCGCCACCGACCCCCAGCACAAGAGGCGCAAGGCCAAGGCTGCCAAGAAGCCCTTCTCCGTCCACTACTCCGGAGACGAACCGCTCGCCCTGGCCGGGATCTTCGAGCGCTGGCGCGACCCCGAGGTCGACGACCCGAGCGACCCCGACGCCTGGCTGTGGACCTGCGCGGTCATCACCACCGAGGCCGCGCCCGAACTCGCCCACATCCACGAACGCATGCCCGTCGTGGTGCCGCGCGAGGACTGGGCCGTCTGGCTCGACCCCGCCACCGGCGCCGAGGAGCTGGCCCACGTGCTGGACGACTCCCCGGTGGACCGGTTCTCGGTGGACGAGGTCTCCACCGACGTCAACAGCGTCAAGAACAACGGCCCCCACCTGCTGGAACCGGCCGAGGACTCCGGTCGCGGCGAACCGGAGACACTTTTCTGACCCCGGCGAGGCTGGACAGGGCCGGGGACGGCCTGTGTATGGTGTGCGAGGCCACGGGGGAGTGCTCCCCGGGGCCCTGGACACCGTGATCGGGGTGTCCCGGCACGTTCGACGTGCGCACATGTGAATACGCAACGCGGGAGCTCGCGCCATGGCGGGCTGAGAGGGCGACTCAAGGGTGTCGCCGACCGCAGAACCTGTTCGGGTAATTCCGACGTAGGGAGGCATGCCATGACGGCTATCGACGGTCGTGACGTTTCCACCGCCGACGAACACCGGGTGACCACAGGTCCCATCATGGGATCTCGCAAGGTCCACGAGGAGATCACCACCCCCGAGGGCACCACCCTCCGCATCCCGCGCCGCCGGGTGGATCTCAGCAACGGCAGCCACTTCGATCTGTACGACACCTCCGGCCCCTACACCGACGACAACGCACACATCGACGTCCACCAGGGGCTCCCGCGCACCCGCGAGACGTGGGCACTGGACCCCGTCGACGGTGCGACCACCCAGCTGGCCCACGCCAGGGCCGGGACCATCACCCCCGAGATGCGCTTCGTGGCCGCCCGGGAGGGCGCCGACCCCGAGTTCGTTCGCGCCGAGGTCGCGATCGGCCGCGCGGTCATCCCGGTCAACCGCAACCACCCCGAGTCCGAACCCACCATCATCGGCAAGAACTTCCTCGTGAAGATCAACGCCAACATCGGCAACTCCGCCGTCACCTCCTCGGTGCCAGAGGAGGTCGAGAAGATGGTGTGGGCCACCCGTTGGGGCGCCGACACCGTGATGGACCTGTCCACCGGCAAGCGCATCCACGAGACCCGCGAACGCATCGTCCGCAACTCACCGGTCCCCATCGGCACCGTCCCGATCTACCAGGCACTGGAGAAGGTCAACGGCGACCCCACCAAGCTGAGCTGGGAGATCTACCGGGAGACCATCATCGAGCAGGCCGAACAGGGCGTGGACTACATGACCGTCCACGCGGGCGTCCTGCTCCGGTACGTGCCACTCGCCGCCCGCCGCGTCACCGGCATCGTCTCGCGCGGCGGCTCCATCATGGCCGCGTGGTGCCTGGCTCACCACAGGGAGAGCTTCCTCTACACCCACTTCGAGGAGCTCTGCGAGATCCTTCGCCGCTACGACGTCACGTTCTCCCTGGGCGACGGCCTGCGCCCCGGTTCCATCGCCGACGCCAACGACGAGGCCCAGTTCGCCGAGCTGCGCACCCTGGGGGAGCTCACCCACATCGCCCGCTCGCACGACGTGCAGGTGATGATCGAGGGCCCCGGCCACGTGCCGATGGACAAGATCAGGGAGAACGTGCGCCTGGAGGAGGAGCTGTGCGGCGAGGCGCCGTTCTACACGCTCGGCCCCCTGGCCACGGACGTCGCCCCCGGCTACGACCACATCACCTCCGCGATCGGCGCCGCGCAGATCGGCTGGCACGGCACCGCGATGCTCTGCTACGTGACCCCCAAGGAGCACCTGGGGCTGCCCAACCGGGACGACGTCAAGACGGGCGTCATCACCTACAAGCTGGCAGCGCACGCCGCCGACGTCGCCAAGGGACACCCGGGCGCCCAGGAGTGGGACGACGAGCTGTCCAGGGCGCGCTTCGAGTTCCGGTGGCAGGACCAGTTCCATCTGTCCCTGGACCCGGAGACGGCGCAGGCCTTCCACGACGAGACCCTGCCCGCCGAACCCGCCAAGACCGCCCACTTCTGCTCCATGTGCGGGCCCAAGTTCTGCTCGATGAAGATCTCCCAGGACGTGCGCAGGTACGCCGAGGAGAACGGCCTGGACACCGTCGAGGCGATCGAGAAGGGCATGGCCGACAAGTCCGCCGAGTTCGCCGACGGCGGCAACCGCGTCTACCTGCCGCTCGCCGACTAGGGAGCGCCCACCCCGGGCCCGTCACCCCGCAGGGTGTGGCGGGGCCGCG
>NZ_ANAE01000072.1 GCF_000341265.1 Nocardiopsis prasina DSM 43845
AGGGAGCGCCCACCCCGGGCCCGTCACCCCGCAGGGTGTGGCGGGCCCGCCGGGCCCTCGCCCAGGGTCACAGCAGCACCGGCAGTACCACCGGCTTCACACCCGTCAGAAGTAACAGGAGCGGCGCCGGGGACCGGCTACGCGGGCTTGTGGGCGCTGGCGACCAGGTGGACGCCGACGTAGTCGTCGGAGTCGGCGGCGTGCAGTTCCATCTCCACCAGCCGCGCCATGGACCTCGGGTCACGGGCCAGCATCATCTCCACGGTGGAGGCGGACAGGACCGTGCGCGGCTTGATCCACTCCAGTTCGAGCCCGGCCTCGGTGACCATCTCCGTGACCTGCTCCGCGGTGAAGCAGCGGGTGATCGAACCGTCCGGCCAGGGCACCAGGAGCACGTCGGCGCTGGGCGCGTGGCTCAGTTCCGGCCAGGCGTCCTGTTCGGCCAGCAGCGCCATGCCCAGGACCACCGAGTCCACACAGACCAGCACCCGGCCGCCCGGGCGCAGCACCCGGGCCACCTCGGACATCGACGACTCGGTGGCGAGGTGTCGGGAGAACACCCGGTTGTCAGCGATCACCCCGTCGAACGACTCGGGGCTGAAGGCGCGCAGGAAGGCGGAGTCGCCGACCACGTGCCGAAGGCGCCCGCGCGGTGTGGGACGCGGCACCACCGCCCGGCCGTTCACCAGGGTGAGAGGGCGGCGCATGGCCATGTCCACCGAGGGCAGCAGAGTCACGACGTCATGACCAGCGGCGACGGCGCGTGGGGTGCCCTGGAAGTCGGGGCTGGACAGGTCGAGGAGCCGGGAGGGCCGCTCGGGGAGCCACCGGCTGATCTGCGCCTCCGCGACCGCCCAGTAGAAGCGCCAGTAGTCCGAGAGCCGGTCCGTTGTGGCGAACTGGGCGGCGGGCGATCGGGGGCGGTCGGAGGCCGGAGTCGAGGACGGTCGCACGTGCACTCCTCTCCATCCTTCAGTGTGTCCTACCCGCACTCTGCCATGCCTCACCTTCACCGACGCGGGCAAACGACAAAGTTCGGCGGGAGGGGGACCCGGTCACCACCCGCAGGGGTGGAATCAGGTCGCGGAGGACGTTGTTGTGACCAGCACCGCCCGGGGCGTGGTCCCGGAGGGGGTCCCCGAGGCGGGGACCCGCAGGAACACGGGAGCAGGGAAGGGGATGGGTTCGAGCATGCCGACCGCTGGTGCGTGCCTTGAGCGCGAGGAAACGGCGTTGGCGCCACGCGGCGTCGATGCGCAGGTCGGGGGTGTGGGAACGTATCGTTGGGATACGGACACCCCACCAGGGACCAGCGCGAGGAGGCCGAAGGGCTTGGACCAGAGCCAGGAGACAGCCGGGGAACGGGACGAGCGGTTCGAGAGGGACGTGCTTCCCTTCCTCGACCAGCTCTACTCGGCGGCGCTGCGCATGACACGCAACCCCTCGGACGCCGAGGACCTGGTACAGGAGACCTTCGCCAAGGCGTTCGGTTCCTTCCACCAGTTCAAGGCGGGGACCAACCTGAAGGCGTGGCTGTACCGCATCCTCACGAACACCTTCATCAACTCCTACCGCAAGAAGCAGCGGGAGCCGAAGCAGGCCGGGACCGAGGACGTCGAGGACTGGCAGCTCGCCCAGGCCGCCTCGCACACGGCGGCGGGGCTGAAGTCCGCCGAGGCCGAGGCGCTCGAGCACCTCCCCGACAGCGACGTCAAGCGCGCCCTCCAGGAGCTGCCGGAGGACTTCCGGATCGCGGTCTACCTCGCGGACGTCGAGGGCTTCGCGTACAAGGAGGTCGCCGAGATCATGGGCACCCCCATCGGGACGGTCATGTCCCGGCTGCACAGGGGGCGGCGCCAGCTGCGTTCCCACCTTGAGGAGTACGCGGTGGACCGTGGTTTCCTCCCCGCGACCAGAGCCGCGGAGGCCTCGGCCGTCGCGTCGGGGTCGGCGGCGGGGGGTCGAGGACAGGTGAGCGGGTCGGATCGAGGAGATCGGCAATGAGCGACGGCCACGACAAGTCGGAGACGGACACCCCGTGCAGCGAGGTGCTCGACAAGCTCTACACCTACCTTGACGGCGAGCTGGAGGAGAGCGACTGCCCCGAGGTCAGGGCGCACCTGGACGGGTGCAGCCCCTGCCTGGACGAGTACGGCCTGGAAGAGGCCGTGAAGAAGCTCGTCGCCAAGCACTGCGGTTGCGATCCGGTCCCGCTGGACCTGCGGGACAAGGTCCTCGGCCGGCTGGCCGAGGCCCGCAAGGAGCAGCTGGCCCGCGAGGCCAGGGCGGCCCCCGGGGCGCCCGCCTGACACCGGCCTGAGCCGTCGACGGCCGGGGCCGTCCGGGATGACGGGGTGGCGAAAGCTGGCATTCCAGCTTTCGCCACTTTTGTGTATTCAGGGGTTCTTGTTGGGTTCTGGTGCTTTTTGGGCCATTTGAGTGCTTTTGTAGAAAGAGTGCGACGCATCCCGTTGGGTCCGGGGGGTTTTGGTCATTCGGGTGTCGGGTGGGTGGTTCTCGGGGGGTTCGACACGCCCGATGGGGCGAATCGGTTTTCGGTCGTGACCGAGTCGGAATGAATTTCCTTGAACTTGTGAGAGTCCGTTTCGGATGCTCACAATGGGTAGTCGTGCCTGATGGGGTCCGCTGGCCTCGGTGGCAGGATCCCCCGAGGAATCGGAGGTCCCCAGTGTCGCGCCTGTGGTCTATTGTCACTCTGTGTAGTCATCTGGAATGACTAATTGAATTAGTAATTCCACGCTCCGGAACTTCTCGCTCCGGGGGGTGGCGAGTGTGCCCCCGGTTCGGGTTGGGGGTAATCAGGATGGTGTCGTGGCCCGTTAAACTGGAGGCCTTATCCAACGAATAAGGTAATTTGCGCGGCGTGCCCGGGGGATGAGGGGGTCGCCGCCACGGGGAGAAGGAGGACGACTGATGTTCGTCACCATGTTCGGTTCGATGATGTCCGCCGTTTTGATGGCTTCCACTTTTACCGGATGGTCTTGGTGGTAGAACAGAACCGGTGAAACCATGACAGTCCGGTCGTCGTCGGTGGGGGGTGAACGGGGGTGCGGGCTCTTCCTTGGGGCGCGCGTGTCTACGTCGGGATCATCGTTGTCAGTGCTGTCGCCATCATGCTCGTCGGTCCCTACACGGGGATCGACCTGGGGACCCTGGTACTCATCGCGGTCCTCTTCGTCGTCGCGGAGTCGATAAGCACACACGTCGTCGTCGACGTCAAGGAAGCCGGGATCTCGCCGAGCTCGGCCGTGGCCCTGGCCGCCGTCGTGCTGGTGGGACCGGTCGGCGCGGCCGTGGTCGGTTTCGCCTCCTGCCTGGCGGTCCGCAGACAGGGCCTGGTCAAGCGCGCCTTCAACGGAGCGCAGTTCGCACTGGCGGCCCACGTGGCCGGACACGTCTACCTCCTGCTCGGCGGCACGGTGGGGGTGCCGGGACAGTCCGACTTCCCCGGCATCGTCCTGCCGTACGTCGCGGCGGTCCTGACGCACACGCTGCTCAACTCGGTGCTCATCGGCGTCCTCATGTGGTGCCTGGGCGTCACCCGGCCCGCCGGGGCGGGGCCGCTGCGCTGGCGTCCGCTGGCCGCCCTGGAGGTCGCCTCCGTGGGCTACCAGATGCTGGGCCTGGCGATCGCGGCCATCTGGGGCGCGGTGGGGATCATCGCCCCGCTGCTGGTCCTGCTGCCGCTGTTCATCGCGCGGTGGGTCTTCGGCCAGCAGACCGCCGAGGCGCGGGCGCACGAGGCCACCCTGGCCACGCTGTGCCAGGCCGTGGAGACGAAGGACTACTACACCCGTGGCCACTGCATGCGGGTGGCCCAGGGCTCGGCGATGATCGCCGCCGAGTTGGGTATGCCCGCCGAGCGGGTGCAGAAGATCCGGTACGCGGGGATGCTGCACGACATCGGCAAGCTCGGGGTACCCACCAAGGTGCTCCAGAAGAACGGCAAGCTCACTGACGACGAGTACGCGGCGATCAAGCTGCACCCCACGCGCGGGTACGAGATCGTCCGCGAGATCAGCTTCCTGGACGAGGCGCTCGCGGGCATCCGGCACCACCACGAGCGCCTGGACGGGCGCGGCTACCCGATGGGGCTGGTGGGGATGGAGATCCCCGAGTCCGCTCGGATCATCAGCGTGGCCGACGTCTTCGACTGCCTCACCTCGACGCGCTCCTACCGCAAGGCCTGGTCCGTCGAGGACGCCATCGTCGAGCTCCGGCGCTGCGCGGGCAGCCAGTTCGATCCCCGCATGGTGGAGGCCCTCGTCCGGGCCGTCACCCGTGAGGGTTGGGAGACCCCGGACATCGCGGAACCGCCGGGCGGTTGCTACGGCGCCTCCGTCGACTCCGGGATCGGGGACACGGGCGCGACGGTGCCGGCCGCACCGCCGCGCGACGGTACGGCACCGGTGGCCGAGTCCACGTCGGCGGCCGCGGTGACGGGGGGCCAGGACCGGTGATGACGCAGAAGCAGTCGGACGGGCCGCTCCCCGGGCCCTACCCCGGTGGCCCCGAGGGCGGGGCGTTGGGCCACCAGCGGTCCTGGGGGCCCGCCTGGCGCACCGCGAGACCCTTCCGGGCGGTCCTGGTGGGCGGGGTGGGCGCCGCCTCCCTGGCCTCCCTGGTGTGGACCGCGGCTGCCGGGTTCCACCAGCCCTACGTGGCCCTGGCCTTCTGCCTGGTCATCGCGGGCGGCGAACTGGCCAGGATCACGCTGCCAGGACACCGGGAGTCCGCGCCGATCGCCCTGGCCGGGGCGATCGCCTACGCGTTCCTGCTCAGCCTGGGCGGAGAGGCCAGCCACCACACCGCCTGGCAGGTGGTGGCGGTGGTCGCCCTGGGTGTGGCCCTGGGCGAACTCCCGCACGTGGCTGTGGGGCGCGGCCCACGGCTGGAGGACGTCGCGCGCAGGGTGCTCACCGCGTCGCTGCTCGCCGTCGCCTTCCGGCCCCTGGTGGAGGCCCTGGCCCTGACCGGCCCCTCGGTCGTGGTCGCCCTGATGATGACCGTCCTGGTCGCCCTGGCGTGGTCGCTGGACGTCGTGGTCTCCGCCGTACTGCGCGCCGAGCGGCTGCGCACCCGCCTGGTGGTGGCCATGCGTGACGAGGCCCGGGCACAGGTCGCGACCGGCGGCGCGATCGCCTCCAGCGGAGTGCTGATCGCCCTGGCCTGTACGGTGACCGGCCTGGTGGGGCTGCTGGTCTTCCTCGCGCCGCTGCTGGTCTCCCAGGTGGCCTTCCGCAGGCACGCCGAGGTGCGCCGCACCTACCTGGAGACGGTGCGGGCGCTGTCCCGCGTCACCGAGGTGGGCGGATACGTGGAGAACGGCCACTCGCGGCGCGTCAGCCAGCTCTCCCACGGCATCGCCTGCGAACTGGGTCTGGCCGAGGCGGAGCTGCTGGAACTGGAGTACGCGGCGCTCATGCACGACATCGGCCAGCTCTCCCTTCGTGAACCCATCGCGGGCGGCGCCACCCTGCTGTCCTCGCCGAGGGAGCAGCGGCGGATCGCGGAGCTGGGGTCGGCCATCATCCGGGAGACCGGGGTGCTGGACAACGTCGCGGAGATGGTCCGCCGCCAGTGCGAGCCGCTGGCCGGGGACGGCGATGAGGGTGTGCCCCCGCTGGGCAGCCGCATCATCAAGGTCGCCAACGCCTTCGACGACCTGGTCGGTGAGAACGGTGACGCCGAGCGCCGGGCCGCCGTGGTGGAACGCCTGCGTATGGACACCGGCAGCGAGTACGACCCGCGCGTGGTCGACGCCCTCTCCAGCGTGCTCGCGCGCGGCTGATCCGGTCACCCGGTAAAGGGAGACACCGCTTCGGAGCCCGGGTCACCCGGACCGGGCGGTGCGCCGATGACGGCTGCGCGCCGGGAAGCGATCGCCCACGACGCCCTTCCCATGTGCGGGCGCGAGCCCGGAGCGGCGCCGGGAACGGTGCGTCCGCCAACCGGGCGGAGGGCGTTGACGGCGTCCGAGGCGTCGGCGAGGGGCGGTGCGAGCGGCCGCGGAAGCGTCGGGTGCCACCAGCGGGCTCCGAGGGCCCCGCACCCGGGCGGAGGGGTCCTCGGCCCGGGGGGCGGGAAGGCGCCGGTGAGAGGATGGTCACGGGGGAGCACGTCGGGGCCGCACCGTGCGTGCGCGGATCAGTCCCGGGGCGGGCGCAGGCGGGTGACGAACTTGTAGCGGTCGCCGCGGTAGAGCGAGCGGACCCACTCCACCGGGTGCCCGTCCCCGTCGAAGCTGTGCTGGCAGTGCAGGACCAGGGGCAGTCCCACGTCCACGCCGAGGAGGCGGGCCTCGTTGGGAGTGGCGAGGACGGTCTCGATCGAAGCCTCCGCCTCCGCGAGGGAGACGTCGTAGGCGCTCGCCAGAGCCTCGTAGAGCGACGCGTAGCGGTCCAGCTGCCTCCGGAGTCCGGGAAAGCGTCGCGCGGCCAGGTGGGCCGTCTCGACGGCCATGGGCTCACCGTTGGCCAGCCGGAGCCGTTCGATGCGCAGCACGCGGCCGCCCGAACGGATCGCGAGGAGTTCCGCGAGCTGGTCGTCCGCGTTGATGTAGCTCACGTCCAGGATGCGGGTGGCCGGGTGTAGACCGTGCGCCCGCATCTCCTGCGTGTAGCTGGTCAGCTGGAGGATCTGCGCGACCTTCGGCTTGGCCACGAAGGTGCCCTTGCCCTGGATGCGCAGGAGCCGGCCCTCGACCACCATCTCGGTCAGCGCCTGGCGCACCGTGGTTCGCGAGGTGCCGAACTGGGTGGCCAACGATCGCTCGGGCGGGACCGGGTTCCCCGCCGGCATCGCCTCGATCAGCTCCAGCAACTGCTTCTTGACCTGGTAGTACTTCGGCACTCTGGGGTTGCCGTCCAGTGTGTGCTGACCAGTCATCAGTCTCCTCCGCCGCGTTCCGCGCCCCGCCCGGACGTGGTCGGTGCGGCCGCCTTCCGGCCGTCGATTGGTGTGGACCACTGGTCGAGTGCGTGTCCCTTGAGTATGCACGGCTTCATGGGATGATTTGTGAGTGCCTCACCTCAGCGACCTCATTCGCCGTCACACGTCACTCAAGCAGGCGGACCTGGAGTGGATCCACTCTCTGGTCTCCGACTGGCAGCTCCTGGCCGACCTCTCCTTCGCGGACCTCGTGCTGTGGGTGCGCCTGCGCGAGGACGACGGCTGGACAGCCATCGCGCAGATGCGGCCCACGACCGGCCCGACCGCCTTCCAGGACGACCTGGTGGAGGCGGTGCTCCGGGACGACATGACCGATGTCACGTCCCGGTCCGCGCCCAGGGTGGTCGGCCGCCGGGCCCTGATAGACCGCGCCTGGAGCGAGGGACGGATCTGCCGCGACGGCGACCCCGACTGGTCCGGCGGGGTCCCGGTGCGCGAGGAGACCATTCCGGTCCGCCGCGAGGGCAACCTCATCGCGGTCATCCAGCGCAGCACCAACCTGAGTTCGGCGCGCACGCCCAGCCGTCTGGAGCTCACCTACCTCCAGAGCGCGGGCGACCTCGCCCAGATGATCGCTGAGGGCGCCTTCCCGTTCAGCGAGCAGGGGCCGCTCATGGTCCGCTCGCCGAGGGTCGGTGACGGCCTGCTGCGCCTGGACCAGAACGGCGAGGTGGTCTACGCGAGCCCCAACGCCCTCTCGGCGTATCGGCGCCTGGGCCTGGCGGCCGACCTGGTGGGTGCGCGCCTGGACCGCACCACGCTGGAACTGGCCGCCCAGGGGGAGGCCCGCGACGAGAACCTCACCTACACCGCGAGCGGGCGCGCGCCGCAGGAGGCCGAGGTCGAGGCCCGCGGTGTCACCGTGCAGCTGCGGGCCATACCGCTGGTGATCGACGGGGTGCGGATCGGCGCGCTGGTGATGGTCCGCGACGTCACCGAACTGCGGCGGCGTGAGCGCGAGCTGATGACCAAGGACGCCACCATCCGGGAGATCCACCACCGGGTGAAGAACAACCTCCAGACGGTGGCGGCGCTGCTGCGGCTCCAGTCACGGCGCCTGGACATTCCCGAGGCGCGTGCGGCCCTGGACGAGGCGGTCGGCCGGGTGGGGTCCATCGCGATCGTGCACGAGATGCTCTCGCACACCCCGGACGAGGTGGTGGACTTCGACGACATCGCCGACCGGGTCATGCAGATGGCGGCGGAGGTGTCCTCGACGGGACAGGCGGTGGTGCCCAGACGCGACGGCCACTTCGGCCTGCTGAACGCGCTGGTGGCGACGCCGTTGTCGATGGTGCTGGCCGAACTGGTGCAGAACGCGGTGGAGCACGGCCTGGGCCAGGGCCCTGGTCTGATCGAGGTGCGGGTGTGCCGGTTCGACACCGGGCCGGGCCACCCTGGGCCGAGCAGCCTGGAACTGGCCGTCTTCGACGACGGTGGCGGTCTTCCGGAGGACTTCGACCTGGAGGGGACCACGAGTCTGGGGTTGCAGATCGTGCGAACCCTGATCGTGGGAGAACTCGGCGGGACCCTGGCGATCAAGCCGAAGGATTCCGGCGGTACCGAGGTGGCGATCAGCCTGCCGCTGGAGCACGAGGAGCGGGAGGTTCCCTGAGGGGGCCCGAGAGGCCGGGGGAGCCGCTCCCGGTCCGGGGGCCGCACGGACGTGTGCGATCCCCCGCCGCGCCAACGGGGGTCGTCGGTCGGTCGGGGCCGGTGGTCAGCTGCGGACCATCGGACGCAGCGTGGTGCCACGGCGCTTGATGCGGCGACGTTCCTCCTCGGAGGTGCCACCCCAGACGCCGCCGTCCTGGCCGCTTTCCAGTGCCCACTTCAGACACGCCGAGCTGACCGGGCAGCGCTGACACACCGCCTTGGCCTCCTCGATCTGGTTCAGTGCGGGGCCGTAGTCGCCGATGGGGAAGAAGAGTTCGGGGTCTTCGTCACGGCAGGCTGCGTCATGGCGCCAGTCCATGCGGTCCACTCCTCACAGTGAGGCGATCATTTGTGAAGCTTTTCACGATCGGAATGTGCAAGGGCGCCCGGCGGAGGGGGTCCACCGGAGGTGTCGACAAGGCCGAGGTAAGTGAGGTTTCACCCCACGGCCACGTGGGAAGCGCCCAAATTAACTCGCCCGTAACTCGCGGCGATATCCTGAGCGTGACAGGAACGCGGGGGGCATGCAAGAGTCCCCGAGGCCAAAGGTCCTGTTCGGCGTGTCGGGTGCGTCACAGTCATCGGGAATGGCTGCTTTCGACGTTATTAACAGAAGATTCGTAATGCCTTCGGTACCGAGTGGAAGTTGACCTCTTCACGCTCGC
The DNA here is from genome assembly GCF_000341265.1 of Nocardiopsis prasina DSM 43845. Taxonomy (GTDB): domain Bacteria; phylum Actinomycetota; class Actinomycetes; order Streptosporangiales; family Streptosporangiaceae; genus Nocardiopsis; species Nocardiopsis prasina. The sequence goes on from NZ_ANAE01000072.1 coordinate 9,294, forward strand.
CCAGGTATTCACCGTCGATTTGGAAGGCCCGGGGATGGGACGAGGAGATGCGCAGTGACACCTGGTCGTGCCAGGTCACGTAGCCGTCACCACGTGCGGGAAGGCCCTTGGGGAAGAACATTTGGGAAAGAACCCAGCCAGTCAGCGCGTGCGAGGACTGCGTCAGCGCGAATGCGTCCAGACCCAGCTCGAAACGTGAGGCCGGGGTGGGCTGAAGTGGCAGCGCCCCCGCGTAGGTCCACGGAGTGGTGTTCGTGACCAGCGCGAAATAGACGTCCTCCAGTGACGTTCCGTCGCTGGACACGCTGAGTGACGGATCGCGGATATCGCCCCGGAAGAACAGCTTTACCGCGGTCTCCGCGTACAGCGCGGGGGTGGCCTTCCTGCCGTTGCCGCGTTCCTGCTCCACCTGCTGCACCACATCGGCGTCCCACCCGAAACCGGCGCAGAAAGTGAAGTAACGGTCGTCCTGGTCGCCGGTGATCCGGCCCAGTCCGATCTCCCGCTCACGCCCCGCCCGAATGGCCTCCAGGACGGCACCGGTCGCCTCGACGGGGTCACCGGGGACCCCGAGCGAGCGGATGAACACGTTCGCGCTCCCGCCCGGGATGACGGCGTACCGGGGGCGGGGCAGGTCCTCGGGGGTAGTGAGGAGCCCGTTGACGACCTCGTTCACGGTGCCGTCACCGCCCAGGCTCAACACGAGTTCGTAGCCGTCCGCGGCCGCGCCCCGCGCCAGCTCGCGAGCGTGGTCACGATGGGCGGTCTCGACGGGGGTCACGTCCAGCTCGGAGGCCAGGGCGCCCAGGATCACCTCGCGCGTGCGGGAGGTGGTCGTGGTCGCCTGGGGGTTCACGATGAATAGGGCTCGCACCCGGTCAGTCTAGGCGGTGCGTCGTCCACGAGGGGCGCGGAGTCGGGCCCCACCACGGGGGCTGCCACGCGGGGGCACCGGGTGGGCCGGGCGCGGGAGCGTCTCCGAGGGCGGGCCGGAGAGGGGGACACCGGGAGCGCGTATAGGCTCGTCGGGTGTCTTCGCGTCCCTTCACCATCGTCATCGCCGCCGTGCTGGAGGCCCTGATCGGGCTGGTCGCGGCGTTCGCCGGAATCTACAGCCTGTACACCGCCATCACCGGACGGGCCACCGATCCGGTCTCCTCCGCCATCCCGCTCACCGTGATCGGGGTCGGGGTCGGCGCGCTGCTCGTCTTCGTCGCGTACGGGCTCTGGAACCTGCGCGACTGGGCCCGTACCCCGGTGGTGGTCACCCAGCTCTTCATGGCCGTGGTGGCGTACTACATGTACACGGGGGAGCAGTACGTGATCTGCGCGGTCATGCTCGCCGTGGCCGTCGCCGCGGCGACGGCCGTCCTGTCGCCGCCGACGACCGCGGTGCTGTTCTCCGACACCGAGGGGCGCCGGTAACGGTCACCGCGGCCGTCGGCCGCGCACCGGGTCAGTCGTCCGTGGTGAGCGCCTGACGCAGCTGGGCCAGGGTGCGCGCGAGCAGACGCGACACGTGCATCTGGGAGATCCCGAGCTCCTGGGCGATCTGCGACTGCGTCATGTTCCCGAAGAAGCGCAGCAGCAGGATGCGCTTCTCGCGGGGCGGGAGCTGCTCCAGGAGCGGTTTGAGCGACTCCCGGTACTCCACGCCCTCCAGGGACTCGTCGACGATCCCCAGGGAGTCGGCCACCGCGGGGGCGTCCTCGTCCCCGCTGTCGGGGGCGTCCAACGACACCGTCGAGTAGGCGTTGGCGGACTCCAGGCCCTCCAGCACCTCCTCCTCGGTCATCTGGAGGTGCGTGGCCAGCTCCGCGACGGTGGGCGAGCGCCCCTCGCGCTGGGACAGGTCGCTGACCGCCTTGGTCAGCGAGAGCTTCAGCTCCTGGAGACGGCGCGGTACCCGCACCGCCCAGCCCTTGTCCCGGAAGTGGCGTTTGATCTCGCCGACGATCGTCGGGGTCGCGTAGGTGGAGAACTCCACCCCGCGTTCCAGATCGAACCGGTCGATGGACTTGATCAGCCCGATCGTGGCCACCTGCGTGAGGTCGTCCAGCCACTCGCCCCGGTTGCGGAACCTGCGGGCCAGGTACTCCACCAAGGGCAGGTGGAGCTCGACCAGTTCGTCGCGGATCGCCCTGCGCTCGGGCGCGTCCGCGTCGAGGTCGTTAAGGCGCTCGAACAACTCTCTCGCGCGCGCCCGGTCGGGCACCGCGTGCTCGGTCTTCGCTGTCAGAGCGGGCCCCCTTTCGCTCACGCCGGCTCCAGGGCGCCACGGCGTTTGTACAGGACGATGTAGACGCGGTCGTCCGGACCGACCCCCGCGTCGACATCCCCGGCGAGAGCGGAAAGAACGGTCCAGGCGAAGGTGTCACGTGCGGGCAGGCGTCCGTCCGCCGTCATCACCGAGACCGAGATGCGCATCCCGTCGGGGGTGAGTTCGAATTCCGTGGTCAGTTCTGTGCCGGGCAGCGCCTGGGAGAGGAGCATCGCGCAGGCCTCGTCGACCCCGATCCTCAGGTCCTCGATCTCGTCGAGGGTGAAGTCGAGTCGGGCGGCCAGCCCTGCCGTCGCCGTGCGCAGGACAGACAGGTAAGCGCTGTCGGCTGGCATGTTGACGGTGACAGCGTCGCGTACACCGGTGGCGTCGGCCGTGGGCACAGCGGTTTCTTCGGTCACGTCCCTCCTTCGGGGGGCGAGGTTGCCGCTTGAGAGCAATGTATCTCGTTTCACCCTGCCACTGACGCAGGGCGATGGGATCGTGTCCAGCCCTCACGGGGTGAACACGAGACGAATGGTCCGTCCGGACCCCTTGCGGGAGCCAGTGCGGTCAGCGCGTCGCCGTTCGGGCGACGGACCGTCAACACATCCGTGGGGGGCCAACCCAGGGTACGCGCCGCGCCGGTGGGGCCCGCCGTCGAGACTCACCGGGGCCGTCGGGCGACCAGCCGCTCCACCATTCCCATCAACAGCCGGTCGTGGTGGCCCACCTCGAACCCGACCTCCTCGGCGACCGCGCGAGGCAGTCTGCGCGGGTGTGAGCGCAGACGTTCGCGCAGCCGGAACGGGAAGCGCGTGTACTCGATGTGGTCGACCAGCAGCAGCCGTCCGCCGGGGACCAGGACCCGGTACATCTCGGCCAGGGCGCGCTCCTGGTCGGGGATCGTGCAGAGCGCGAGCGCGCACAGGACGGTGTCGAAGGACTGGTCGGCGAAGGAGAGCCGCTGGGCGTCGCCCTCCACCAGGTGCACCGGGCGTCCCTGCTCCTCGGCCCGCTCCCGGGCCCGCGCGAGCATGGTGGGGCTCAGGTCCACCCCGGTGAGGACGACCTGTGGTGGGTAGAGCTCCAGGTTGATCCCGGTGCCCACCGCCACTTCGAGGGTGCGTCCCCGCGCGCCGCCGCACAGCAGACGACGGGTGCGCCGGACACTCGGCGGTTCCATCCGCGATCCCGCGTCGTAGCCTCCCGCCCTCTTCTCCCACAGCTCGCGAACCTTCTCCGTACGCGCGTCCATGCCTCTCCCCGGGCAGGTGGATGTCACGTGACGACTCTGGAGGCGGGAGCCCCCGGGGTCAAGGGCATCGGGGGTGCTTTCCCGTGAACAGCGAGGGCCCCGCGCTCCGTGGGGAACGCGGGGCCCTCGCGGCGTCGCGGCGGACCGCGGTGGCCGGTGTGTCTATAGCACCTTGGAGAGGAAGGCCTGGGTACGCTCGTGTTGCGGGTTGGTCAGCACCTCGGACGGGGTGCCCGACTCCACGACGACCCCGTCGTCCATGAAGACCAGGGAGTCGCCGACCTCGCGGGCGAAGCCCATCTCGTGGGTGACCACGACCATCGTCATGCCACCCCGGGCGAGGTCGCGCATGACGTCGAGCACCTCGCCGACCAACTCCGGGTCCAGCGCGCTGGTGGGCTCGTCGAACAGCATCAGCGACGGCTCCATCGCCAGCGCGCGGGCGATCGCCACGCGCTGCTGCTGGCCGCCGGAGAGCTGCTCGGGGTAGGCGTCCGCCTTGTCCGGGAGGCCGACCCGCTCGAGGAGCTCCCGGGCGCGTTCGGTGGCCTCGGCGCGCGGCACCTTCTTGACCTGCACCGGGGCCTCGATGACGTTGCCGAGCACGGTCAGGTGCGGGAACAGGTTGAAGCGCTGGAAGACCATCCCGATGTCGCTGCGCTGGGCGGCGATCTCGGTGTCGCGCAGCTCGTACAGGCGTCCGCGCTTCTGCCGGTAGCCCATCAGCTCGCCGTTGACCCACAGACGGCCGGCGGTGAGCTTCTCCAGGTGGTTGACGCAGCGCAGGAACGTGGACTTGCCCGACCCCGAGGGGCCGACCACGCACATGACCTCGCCGCGCTTGACCTGGAGGTCGATGCCCTTGAGGACCTCCAGGCGCCCGAAGCTCTTGTGGACGTTCTCCGCCACCACGAGGGCGTCGGCGGGCAGTTCGGTGCCCTCCGCGGTCTCCACGACGCCCTCCGGCCCGTGGTCACTGGTCTGGTCGGCCATCAGTGCGCCCCTCCCACGATGCGGTCCCGGACCCCGCGTCCGCTCCGGTTGAACCTGCGTTCGATGAAGTACTGGCCCACCATCAGGACGCTGGTGATGGCCAGGTACCACAGACACGCGGCCACCAGCATCGGGAAGATCTGGTAGCTCCGGGTGCCGATCGCCTGGAGCTGGTAGAAGAGCTCGATGGTCACCGGCACGTAGGCGAGCAGCGCCGTGTCCTTGAGCATGGCGATGGTCTCGTTGCCGGTCGGGGGGATCACCACCCGCATCGCCTGCGGCAGCGTGATCCGCCGCATGATCCTGCTCCGGCTCATCCCGAGCGCCTGCGCGGCCTCTGTTTGGCCCTTGTCCACGGACTGGAGGCCGGCGCGGATGATCTCCGCCATGTAGGCGCCCTCGGACAGCGACAGGGCGAGCAGGCCCGCCGTGTAGCCGGTCAGGAGGGTGCGCGCGTCGATCTCGAAGAAGCGGGCGTCGCCCTCCAGGCCCAGCCACGGCATCCAGTAGTTGTCGAACGGCAGCCCGATGTGGATGGTCGAGTACAGGATCGCGAGGTTGCCGAAGAGCACCGCCAGCACGAGCCGGGGCACCCCTCGGAAGAACCACGTGTACATCCAGGAGACCGTGACCAGCACGGGGTTACCGGACAGGCGCATCACCGCGAGGATGATGCCCAGGAGGACGCCGATGACCATCGACAACACGGTCGCGCTCAGCGTGACCCACACGCCCCGGAGCACGGGCTCGGAGAACATGTTGTCGAACATGAACGGCCAGTTGAAGGCGGGGTTCGTGAACAGCATGTGCACGAACATCGCGGCGAGGACCAGGATGATCCCGGCGGCCACCCACCGTTCGGGGTACCGGACGGGGACGGCGGTGATCGGAGCGGCCGAACGGCCCGGGGTCGGTTCCTTCGACCCCGGGCCGCCCACCGGTTCGCTCGGTGAGGTCACAGTCAGACTTTCGCTTGGTTGACGGGAGTGCGGTGCTCTGGGGCGTGTCCGCCGAACAGCCCTAGGCGGCGGGGTTGACCTCGGAGGTCTCCAGGGCGCCGCCCTCGATGCCCCACTCGGCGAGGACCTCCTCGTAGGTGCCGTCCTCAATGATGGCGTTGAAGGCGGCGGCGACGGCCTCGGAGAGCTCCTCCTGCTCCTGGTTGACGACGACGCCGTAGGGGGCGGCGTCGTACTGCTCGCCGATGAACTCCAGCTGCTCACCGGTCTGCTGGAGAGCGTAGAGCGAGGTCGGCAGGTCGGCCAGGGAGGCGTCGTTCAGGCCGGAGACGATGGTCTCGGTGGCCTGGGGCTGGGTCTGGAACTTCTCGATGGTGATGGCGTCCTCGCCCGCCTCGACACAGGCCTCACTGCGGGCCTCGATGTCGTGGTCGTGCGTGGTGCCCGTCTGCACCGCGATGCGCAGGCCGCAGGCGTTGTCGGGGTCGACGCCGTCGGGGTTGCCCGCCGGGGCGAACCACTGGGTGCCGGAGGAGAAGTAGCTGACCATGTTCACGGCCTCCATGCGCTCCTCCGTGATGGTGAAGGAGGAGGCGCCGAGGTCGTAGGTGCCGGTGTCGACGCCGATGATGATCGAGTCGAAGGTGGTGGGCTCCCAGTCGGCCTCCAGGCCGAGCTTGCCCAGCGCGGCCTCGATGAGGTCGACGTTGAAGCCGAGGACGGTCTCGCCGTCCTCGTCCAGGTACTCGCCAGGCGGGTAGGACGCCTCGACGCCGATCGTGACGGCGCCGGCGTCGGCGACAGCGTCGGGCAGGAGCGCGGCGAGCTCCTCGTCGACGGCGACATCGGGGGCGTCCGCCTCGTCGGAGGCTCCGTCACCACCGTTGCCGCAAGCAGCCAGAGCCAGCACGCCGGCCGTCGCCAGGGCGGTGAGGTAGGTCCGGGGCTCGGACAGGGGCTTGCGCAGGGCCATGGTGGGTCTCCTTCAGGGAGCACGGAGTGCCTGGTCGAGGGGTGGGTCCGCTGCGTCGCGGGGCCGACCAGTGGGGACTTGAGGTGGATGAGGTGCCGGTGGGCGACACATCAGTAACGTTCCATTGTGTCGACCCGCGATTTTCCTCCGGTCACCGTTGTGAGAGAATTGCGTAACGGGTTATCCCCGTGAGATGCGGACGCGCAGTACTCGTATAAGAGTCCGGCGAAGACCACCCCTCCCGGCGTACACCCCGGTCATGGCCGACCGGTGCCGACGAGGGCCCCCTGGCACCCTGACGTCTTCGCGCGCGCTCCGTGGCCCACCGTCCACGTCATGGCCGACGCGGACGTACAGCAGACCGAGGGGTTTGAGTAGTGACCACCTTTTCTTCGCGTACCCAGAACACGTCCCCCCTGGACGAGGACCCGGCGTTCGCCATGCACCGCGGCGGCAAGCTGCACGTGACCTCCTCCGTCGACGTGAGCGACCAGGAGGGCCTGTCCCTCGCGTACACCCCCGGTGTCGCCCGCGTCTGCGACGCCATCGCCGAGAACGCCGAACTCGTCGAGACCTACACCTGGAAGAGCAACCTGGTCGCCGTCGTCACCGACGGCACCGCCGTGCTCGGTCTGGGCAACATCGGCCCGGAGGCGTCCCTGCCGGTCATGGAGGGCAAGTCGCTGCTGTTCAAGCAGTTCGCCGACGTCGACTCCATCCCGATCGCCCTCAACTGCACCGACGCCGACGAGATCGTCGAGACCGTCGTGCGGATGTCGCCGTCCTTCGGCGGCGTCAACCTGGAGGACATCTCCGCTCCGCGCTGCTTCGAGATCGAGGCCAAGCTGCGTGAGCGCCTGGACGTCCCGGTCTTCCACGACGACCAGCACGGCACCGCCATCGTGACCGTCGCGGCGCTGCACAACGCGGCCCGCCTCACCGGCCGCACCCTGGCCGACCTGCGAGTGGTCGTCTCCGGGGCGGGGGCCGCCGGGGTCGCCGTCACCAAGATGCTCATCGACGGCGGGATCGGCGACATCGCCGTGGCCGACTCCAAGGGCATCATCCACCAGGGCCGCGAGGGCCTGACCCCGGTCAAGCAGGAGCTGGCCGAGATCAGCAACCGGGCGGGTCTCCAGGGCTCCATCGAGAGCGCGCTCGAGGGCGCCGACGTGTTCGTGGGCCTGTCCGCCGGGGAGGTGCCCGAGTCGGTCGTGGCCACCATGGCCGAGAACGCCATCGTCTTCGCGATGGCCAACCCCAACCCCGAGGTGCACCCGGACGTCGCCCGCAGGTACGCGAGCGTCGTCGCCACCGGGCGCAGCGACTTCCCGAACCAGATCAACAACGTGCTCGCCTTCCCGGGGGTCTTCCGTGGCGCCTTCGACGTCCAGGCCACCGACATCACCGAGAACATGAAGCTGGCCGCCGCCAAGGCGCTGGCCGACCTGGTCGGTGACGACCTCAGCGCCGACTACGTGATCCCCAGCCCCTTCGACGACCGGGTGGTCCCGGCGGTCTCCGCCGCTGTCGCCGCCCAGGCTCGCAAGGACGGCGTCGCCCGCCGTTAGCAGGCACGCGAGGGGGCCCGGAGACCGACCACGGTCTCCGGGCCCCTTGTTTCCCATGAGTTCCCGGAGCTTCTCAACGCTCCTACCGCAGTCCTTGAGGAGCCCCCGCAGGGTTCCCTTCACAGCAGCTCGGCGGGGGAGCCGAACTCCTCGGTGAGCAGGGCGAAAGCCGTGCGCAGGTCGGCCAGGGCGGCGTCCGGGGTGTCCCCCTCACCGTGGGCGGTGACCCCCGCGCGGAGCACGGCGCGGGCGCACCAGATCCCTTCCTCGTCCTGCTCGATCGTGTACGGAACCAACACGGGGTTCCTCCTCCTTCGCCGACCCGCGTGCACGGAGGGGCCCGGAGGACCACGCCCCCGCGCGGTCCTCCGGGCCCCGTGCCGGGCCGGTCTCGGTCAGTCCTTCTTCTGGTCGTCCTCGCCGGTGGCGGTGGACCAGGGGTCCCCGCCGGCGGGCGGCATCGGTCGGGCGTCCGGGGTCTCCGGTTCGGGCTTGGACTCGGGTTCGGGCTCGGGCCGCTCAGCGGTCCCGGACCCGTCGGAGGGCCCGGTGCTCTCGTCGCGGTCGGGCGGCCCCCAGCGGCCCATGTCGCGTCGGATCACCTCGACGGTCTCGTCCAGGATGCGCCGCAGGTCGTTGCTGGCGGACTCGCCCACCTGGCCGGCGCCGCGCACCATGTCACGGACCTTCACCGAGAAGTCGCGCAGGGCGTGCTCGAACTCGGCGCGGTCCTGCGCACCGGGCTTCGCGCCGTCGGAGTCGGAGCGCTCCGAGCCCTCGGACTCGCCGCGACCGCCCCAGGCCGCGCCGAAGGCACCGAACCCCTGGGCGAACCGCTCCCACTCGCGGGCCCACATGCCGTTGTCGCCGCAGTCCCGGTCCTTGTCGTCGGGCTTCTTCCGGTCCTCGCCGCCGGAGCTCTCACGACGCCCCTCGCCCGAGGCGAACTTGAGTTCGTCGCGCAGCGAGCTGATGGTCTCGCGGACGTCCTGCTTCACGGCGCGGGCGATGTCGCGGACCGAGTCGGTGATCTCCTTCTCCAGGTCGTCCAGGTCGCTCTCGCGGGCCCGCAGCTCCGCACGGCCCTTGTCGGTGAGGCTGTAGACCTTGCGGCCGCCCTTCTCCGTGTGCGTGACCAGCCCCTCCTCCTCCAGCCGTGCGAGGCGGGGGTAGATGGTGCCGGGAGAGGGCGAGTACACGCCGAGGAAGCGGTCCCGGAGCAGGCTGATGATCTCGTATCCGTGGCGCGGGCTCTCGTCCAGCAGCTTGAGCAGGTAGAGCCGGAGTCTGCCGTGGCCGAAGATGGTACTCATTCAGGCCCCCTCGGGGATCGCGGCCGGGGCCTCGGGCGCGCGGCGCAGCAGCGCCGTCCGCCCGGACACGGAGTTGACACTGATGGAGGCGGGGTCGACGCCCACGCCGATCTTGCCGGTCAGGGCGGTGCGGGCCGGGGCGCTGCGGCGGTCCAGACCGAAGTCCGAGTCCACCTTGCCGGTGACGGCGCGCAGCTCCACGGTGGCCGAGCTCTCCGAGGGCACCCGCAGGGCCACCTCGCCGGAGACCGTGGTCACCCGGACCCGGGCGGAGGCCGCCAGGTCGGTGTCCACGAGCACGTGGCCGGAGGCGGTCTTGGCGCGCAGCTCCGCCAGGCGACCGCCGGCCACCGCGAGCTGTCCGCTGGCGCTGTTGAAGGAGAGGGTGCCGCCGGGGGAGCGCACCGAGGCGTTGGCGGAGGCGGTGTTGACCTCGGTCTCCCCGGACACGCCGTCCAGGGTGACCTCGCCGGTGGCGGTGCGGACGCGGGTACGGGAGGTCAGCCCGGCGACGACCACCGGGGCCCCGGCCGTGGTGACCTCCACCGGGCAGTCACGGGGGACCCGCAGGTCGACCGTGGCCCGCCGGGAGGCGATGTTGCGGTAGCGGCCCAGCTGGATGGGCTTGAGCCGGTCCAGCAGACCCTGGCCGGTGAGGTCCTGGTAGTGGATGGTGAGGATGCCCGCCTCCTGGGTGACCTCCAGGGGCTCGCCCTCGATCTCGGAGATCTCGAAGGTGACCGGGTCGTCCGTGGGGATGATGTTGACCTGTCCGCTGACGATGCGCACCTTGAGGGCGACGATGCCGTCCAGGGTGTGGGTCATCGGACTGTCGATGGACCAACGTGCCATCGTGAATCCCTTCCGCTCGCTCTCGATGACTTCACGATATGTCGCGTGTTCGCCGAACTCAAGATATGTCGCGGATTTCAGGGTCGTGTCAGGGACGGCTCGGGGTCCGGGTACGGGAACGGCCGAGGGGCCCGGGTCAGTGAAGACCCGGGCCCCTCGGCCGGATGACGCCGCTGGGCGCCGCTCCGTGTGACTACTCCTCGTCCTCGTCGTCCAACCGGGCCAGCCAGGTGGCCAGTCGTTCGACCGGGGTCTCGAACTCGGGGTTGAGGTCGGTGAACACCCGCAGCTGCTCGGCGAGCCAGGCGAAGCTGACCTCCTCCTCGCCGCGGCGGTTCTCCAACTCCTCGATCCCGCGATCGGTGTAGTACATGGAAGCGTTCCTACTCTGCCGGCGGGAACACCGTGTCCACCAGGGCGCGCTGCTCGGCCTCGTGGCGCTTGGCCGAACCGGCCGCGGGCGCGGAGGAGGCCGGACGCGAGATCCGGGTGAACGGACGGTCGAGCTGCTCGGAGAAGACCAGCGCGACGAAGGGCCACGGACCCATGTTCGCGGGCTCCTCCTGGACCCACAGGACCTCGCCCGCGTTCGGGTAGGCCTTGAGCTGCTCGCGGATCTCCTCGATCGGCAGCGGGTAGAGCCGCTCCGCCCGGATGATCGCGGTGTGCTTGTCACCGCTCTTGCGGCGGGCCGCGTCCAGGTCGTAGTAGATCTTGCCCGAGCAGATGACCACGCGACGGACCTTGTCCGCCGAGATCGAGTCGTCCCCGATCAGCGGCTGGAAGTGGCCCGACGTGAAGTCGTCGGCGGCCGAGGTCGCGGCCTTCAGACGCAGCAGCGACTTGGGTGTGAACACCACGAGCGGGCGCTCGAACGGCGACTTCGCCTGCCAGCGCAGCAGGTGGAAGTAGCTCGCCGGGGTGCTCGGCATCGCGACGGTCATGTTCTCCTGCGCGCACTGCTGCAGGAACCGCTCGATGCGGGCCGAGGAGTGGTCCGGGCCCTGGCCCTCGTAGCCGTGCGGCAGCAGCATGGTCACGCTGGAGCGCTGACCCCACTTCTGCTCGCCCGCGCTGATGTACTCGTCGATGACGGTCTGCGCGCCGTTGACGAAGTCACCGAACTGCGCCTCCCACATGACCAGCGCGTTCGGCCGGGTCAGCGAGTAGCCGTACTCGAAGCCCAGTGCCGCGTACTCGCTGAGCAGCGAGTCGTGCACGAGGAACTTCGTGGTCCCGTTGTCGAACTGCTTGAGCGGCGTGTACGTCTCGCCGGTCTCGCGGTCCATGAGCGAGGCGTGGCGCTGGCCGAAGGTGCCGCGACGGCTGTCCTGACCGATCAGGCGGACCGGGTGGTCGTCCAGCAGCAGCGACCCGAAGGCCAGCAGCTCACCGGTGGCCCAGTCGACGGCGTCGGTCTCGACCATCGTGGCGCGACGGGTCAGCTGGGGTGCCAGACGCGGGTGCGGCGTGAAGCCCTCGGGCATCGTCACCTGGGTGTCGATCACCCGCTTGACCGTCTCGGTGCTGATGGCGGTCTCGACCTTGGAGTGGTCCAGACGCGACTCGGTGAACACCTCGGGCTTGACCACGGCGCCCGGCTCGATCGGCTTCTTCTCGACCTCGCGGGTCTCGGTGAAGGCCCGCTCCAGCTCGGACTGGTAGTCGCGCAGGGCCTGCTCGGCCTCCTCCACCGTGATGTCGCCGCGCCCGATGAGGGACTCGGTGAACAGCTTGCGGGTGGAGCGCTTGGCGTCGATGACGTCGTACATGAGGGGCTGGGTGAACGCGGGGTTGTCGCCCTCGTTGTGCCCACGGCGCCGGTAGCAGACGAGGTCGATGACGACGTCCTTGTTGAACGCCTGACGGTAGGCGAAGGCCAGGTGGGCGACCCGGACCACGGCCTCGGGGTCGTCCCCGTTGACGTGGAAGATCGGCGCCTGGACCATCCGCGCGACGTCGGTGGCGTACACGCTGGAGCGGCTGTCGGTCGGCGAGGTGGTGAAGCCGACCTGGTTGTTCACGATGACGTGGACCGTGCCACCGGTGCGGTAGCCCCGCAGCTGGGACAGGTTCAGCGTCTCGGCCACCACGCCCTGACCGGCGAAGGCCGCGTCACCGTGGATGAGGATGGGCAGCACGGTGAAGCCGTGCGGGCCCTTGTCCAGCACGTCCTGCTTGGCGCGGACGATGCCCTCGGCGACCGGGTTGACCGTCTCCAGGTGGGACGGGTTGGCCGACAGCGAGATCTGGATCGCGTCGCCCTCGCGGGTCTGGAAGGTGCCCTCGGTGCCCAGGTGGTACTTGACGTCACCGGAGCCGTGCGCGCTGCGCGGGTCGAGGTTGCCCTCGAACTCACCGAAGATCTGCCCGTAGGACTTGCCGCAGATGTTGGCGAGCACGTTCAGGCGGCCACGGTGGGCCATGCCGATGACGGCCTCGTCCAGCTCGGCCTTGGCGGCCTTGGAGATCACGCCGTCCAGCAGCGGGATCAGCGACTCGCCGCCCTCCAGGGAGAAGCGCTTCTGACCGACGTACTTGGTCTGGAGGAAGGTCTCGAAGGCCTCGGCGCTGTTGAGCCGGTGCAGGATGTGCAGCTGCTCGTCGCGGTCGAGCTTCTCGTGCTCGCGCTCGACGTGCGACTGGATCCACTCCCGCTCCTCCGGGCTCTGGATGTGCATGTACTCGATACCCACCGTGCGGCAGTAGGTGTCGCGCAGCACGCCCAGCACGTCGCGCAGCTTCATGACCTGCTTGCCGCCGAAGCCCCCGGTGGGGAACTCGCGGTCCAGGTCCCAGAGGGTCAGGCCGTGCTCGAGCACGTCCAGGTCCGGGTGCTTGCGCTGCTCGTGGTCGAGCGGGTTGGTGTCGGCCATGAGGTGGCCGCGCACGCGGTAGGCGTGGATCAGCTCCTGGACCCGGGTGGTCTTGTCGAGCTGGGTCGCCTTGTTGACGTGGATGTCCTGCACCCAGCGGACCGGCTCGTACGGAATCCGCAGCGAGTTGAAGATCTCGTCGTAGAAGCCGTCCTCGCCCAGCAGCAGCTGGTGGATGCGGCGCAGGAACTCGCCCGACTGGGCACCCTGGATGATCCGGTGGTCGTACGTCGAGGTCAGCGTCATGACCTTGCTGATGCCGAGCTCGCTCAGGGTGTCCTGGGACGCGCCCTGGAACTCGGCCGGGTACTCCATGGCCCCGACGCCGAGGATGGTGCCCTGCCCGGGCATCAGGCGCGGCACGGAGTGCACGGTGCCGATGCCGCCCGGGTTGGTCAGGCTGATCGTGGTGCCCTGGAAGTCCGGCACGCCCAGCTTGTTGTTGCGGGCCTTGCGGACCAGGTCCTCGTAGCCGCTCCAGAACTCGTTGAAGTCCATCTCGCCGGACTTCTTGATGGAGGGCACGACCAGCTGACGGGAGCCGTCCGGCTTCTGGAGGTCGATCGCCAGGCCGAAGTTCACGTGTTCGGGCTTGGCGACGCCGGGCTTGCCGTCGATCTCCGTGTAGGAGTGGTTCATCTCGGGCAGGGCCTTGAGGGCCTTGACCATGGCGTAGCCGATGAGGTGGGTGAAGGAGACCTTCCCACCGCGGCCGCGCCGGAGATGGTTGTTGATGACGATGCGGTTGTCGAACAGCAGCTTGACCGGCACCGCGCGCACACTCGTCGCGGTCGGCAGGGTCAGGCTCGACTCCATGTTGGTCGCGGTGCGGGCGGGTGCTCCACGCAGCCGCTCCTCGTTGACCTGGAGTGCATCGTCGGTGTTCTTGGGTGCAGGGGCCGCAGCGGCCTTCTTCTTCGGCGCGGGTGCGGCGGGGGTCTTCTCGGGCTGCGCCTTTGCGGTCGCAGTGCCCCCACCCTTCCCGTTGGCCGAGTCCGCGGGCTTGTAGTCCGCGAAGAAGTTCCACCAAGCCTTGTCAACCGAATTCGGGTCGGTGAGGTACTTCTGGTAAAGCTCCTCGACCAGCCACTCGTTCGGGCCGAAATCTGTCAGGGGTTGAGACGCCTCAGACGACACGGCGGAGATCGCCCACTTCCGCAGCTCGCTTGTGAATGATTAGGAAAGACGGGTGGCTGCTGGCAAGTCGGGCCCGAAGAAGCACGGAGTCGCTCCCCATCGCAGGGAAGAAGCTGACCTGGCCAGCACTCGTCGGGTACAAGGCTACTTGTACCGACCTCCCTGACGGGAACATCGGAGTAGCTGAAACTGGGAGATACCTAACAATCTTTCACACGAACCTTGTCTCTACGTGCCGGTCACTTTGCGTTGCGTGGTCGACATGCTGCGTTTGTTCCTGTTTGACGGGGTTTTCGGTGCGCATTCCTGTGACTGCCCCCGGGCCGGGCCCCTGTGGCGCGCACCACGTTTCCCATGGGGTCGTGCGCAGGGCCACCACGGGCAGCAACCGACGGTCACCCGCCCGCGTCCGGCCGTGAAACGCCGGTGTCCGACGGCGGTGATGTGCGGATCTGCGCGCTCTTCCCCGTTCTCCCCCATGGCGGCGGTGCCCGTGCCTACGATCGCCCTACGAACGCGACAAGTCGGGTGGGGAGGCCCATGAAGGGACTCGGAGAACTGGAGGCGGCCATCATGGGGGCCCTGTGGAGTTCGGAGGGGCCGCTCTCCGTGCGCGAGGTCCGGGAACACATGGTCTACGACCGGGAGGTCGCCTACACGACCGTCATGACGGTGGCCAACATCCTCTTCCACAAGGGTCTGGTGGACCGTGAGAAGGACGGGCGGGCCTGGGCCTACTGGCCTCGTGAGAGCCACGCCGAGTACACGGCACGCGTGATGGGCGAGGTCCTGGAGACGGGGCCCGACCCTGACGCGACCCTGCTGCGCTTCGTGGAGCGCTTCAGCGACGAGGAGATGGTCCGCCTGCACCACGTCTTCCGCCAGGTGCGCGACCGGCGCGGCGTCGGTCGCCCGCACACCTCACCGACGGCGTAGCGAGCGCACGCTCGGAGTGGCCACCGCCGCGAACGTGGCCGTCAGGGTCAGCCCCGCCACGATCAGGAGGGCCCGGTCCGGCCCGATGGCCTCGGCCACCGGCCCGATCGCGATCTGTCCCACCGGCATCGCCACGAAGGACCCCAGGGCGTCGTAGGAGTACACGCGGGAGAGCCGTTCGGGCGGGACGTTCTCCTGCACGGAGACCTCCCAGGCCACCGAGAACTGCTGCATCGCCACCCCGCCCGCGAACATCGCGGCGAACAGCAGCGGCACCAGCGGTGAGGGCCCGGCCATCACGAAGAACGGGAGGGTCTGGAGCGTGACCAGCGCCGTGCCGTAGAACAGGGCCCGTCGCGGCTGCCACCGGGCCGCGAGCACCCCGCCGACCAGCAGTCCCACACTGTTGGCCGCCATGAGCAGTCCCCACGTGGTCCGGCCGAACGTGTCGTCGGCGATCCCCGGCCCCAGCACCGCCGTGACCGAGGACCACCCGGCGTTGACCACCATGAACTGCAACACGACGATCCAGACCCACGGGCGGGCCACGAACTCGCTCCACCCGTCCAGCAGGTCGCGCAGCACGCCCCTGCTCGGCACGGCCGTGGACGGCACCCGCAGGAACAGGAAGACCAGACCGGCGGCGGCGAACAGGGCCGCGTCCGCGCCGATCGCCCAACCCGGACCGACCAGCCCCACCAGCACGCCGCCCACCGACATCCCGGCGAACATGCCCAGCTGCTTGGCGATCCCGGCCAGCGCGTTGGCCTGGCGCAACAGCGACCCCGGCACGGTCTGCGGGGTCAGCGCCGCGATCGCGGGCAGGTTCGCGGCGGCCGCGGCCCCGTTGAGCACGCTCAGCGCGACCATCAGCCAGAGGGTGGCCGTCCCGGAGAGGAGGAACACGGCCAGGAGGGCCTGGGAGACCGCGGCGAGCAAACAGGCGCCCCGGATCACCAGGGCGCGCGGAAACCGGTCGGCGAGGACTCCGCCCAACAGCAGCAGCGCCACGTTGGCGATGGAGCGCGCCCCCACCACCAGTCCCACCTGGGCCAGGGAGCCGGTCACGTCCAGGACGGCGAAGGCCAGCGCCACGTGCGCCATGCCGTTGCCGAAGAGCATGAGCACACGACCCGTCACCAGGACTCGGAAGGGCGTGTGGGCCAGCGGGGCCGTGATTCCGGGGACGGCGCCCCGCTCCCGGGTCATCCGTGCCCCTGGTTCATCCGCGCTCCACCCCTCGGTCCGCCCGCCACCCGGGGCATCCTCTTCGAACACCGGGCCGGGGGCAACCGGTTTTTCGCGGTGGCGGGAGGCTCAGCGGCCGAGGACCCAGCTCCGGCCCTCGGCCGCCAGCTTCTCCACCAGGGTGGCGCTGTCGTGCTCCTTGGCGAAGAGGTGTTCGGGGCGGGTGATCGGCACGATCCACAGCCACCGCACCGGGTCGCCCTGGAACGACAGGCCGGAGGTGTCGGGCGGTGTGCGGGTGGGATCGGTCACCAGGGGGCCGGGGTCCTCCAGGAGCAGAACCGCGCCCGCTCCGCCGCGCATGGACCGGTCCTCGGGGTTGTCCAGCCACTTGATGGTGTGCCCGGTCCCGAACCACGTCACCGCACGCCAGGGAAACGCCCCGATCCACCGGAAGATCCGGGCGGCGTGGTGCGCGGGCAGGGTCGTGGCCAGGGCCAGCTCCACCCGTGCGTGGTTCGAGGTGTCGGCCATGTAGCGGTCCAGGGTGGGCATGCGCTGTCCGCACATGCCCACGGTGGAGAGCACGGTGAAGGGCCGCTCCTGTGAGGGCGGCCGCTCCGAGACCCGCAGCAGCGGCGGGTGCCCGTCGGACACGTCCCAGTAGTGGCCGGGTTCTCCCACCCTGCGGTTCAGATGGCTGAGGACGGTCCGCTGCACGCTGCGCCACGCCCCGGAGGCGCGACGCCAGTCCCAGTAGGCCTCGGCGTGCACCACGCGCGGCCACAGCTGGTCCCGCACCGAGTCCAGTTCCCAGGCGTAGGCGCTGCGCCCGATCGCCTCGCGGGCGTACCCGGGCAGACCGCTGTCGGCCTCGGCCCAGCCCGGGATCACCGCGAGCAGGCCCTCCTCGTCCACCAGGGCCACTCCGTCGCCCTCCTCGAACCACACCGCGCGCAGCGTGGCCGGGTCGAAGCGGGGGCGTCCCTGGGGGTGCTTGGTGTGGGCCTCCGGCATGAGGGGGGCCTGCCCCCGGTAGAGGCCGCTCGACTCGCTGTCGCGCGGGGCCGCCTCGTGGTTGGCCAGCCACACCGGCACCCGGATGCGCTCACGGGCGTCCAGCAGGTAGGCGGCCGTGGTGTGGGAGTCGCACTCGACGACGACGCGACGGCTCTGGTAGGGGCTGATCTCGTCCAGCAGGACGTCGATCTCGGTCACCGGCCCTCCCACGTGCCGACGGCTGTCGTGTCGTCGTGTCCGCCGGAAGCGGGCACAGCCGCCCGGCCTGTCCACAAGCTAAGTAGAATCGACGGTAGTGCCCTGACAGTCGGAGCAGCACCGCAGTCGCGTATAGGTCGTATAACGACCCGTGCCGCCACATCCCTCCCGCACCGGGCGCAGACCACCGACTCCACTCCTTACGGATCCTTATGCCCGCCGAGCTCACATTCGTCGCACCCCGCCGCGCCAAGCCGCCCCGGCACCTGGCCGACCTCAGCCCCGAAGAGCGGCTGGAGGTCGTCAGGGAGCTGGGTGAGAAGCCCTTCCGTGCCAAGCAGATCGCCAAGCACTACTACGGCGGGCTGGAGTCGGACACCTCGAAGATGACCGACCTCCCGGAGTCCTCCCGGGAACGGCTCGGGGAGGCGCTGCTGCCCACGCTGCTCACCCCGGTCCGGCACATCACCTGTGACAACGGGATGACCCGCAAGACCCTCTGGAAGGCCTTCGACGGGGTGATGTTCGAGTCGGTGCTCATGCGCTACCCGGACCGCGTCACCCTGTGCATCTCCTCCCAGGCCGGGTGCGGCATGAACTGCCCGTTCTGCGCCACCGGCCAGGCGGGCCTCACCCGCAACCTGTCCACCGGCGAGATCGTCGACCAGGTCGTGGCCAGCGCCCGCGACCTGGCGCGCGGCGAGGTCGCGGGCGGCCCGGGGCGGATCAGCAACATCGTGTTCATGGGCATGGGCGAGCCCATGGCCAACTACAAGCGCGTGCTCCAGACCGTCCGCCAGATCACCGACCCGGTCCCCGACGGGATGGGCATCTCCCAGCGCGGGGTCACCGTCTCCACGGTGGGCCTGGTCCCGGCCATCAACAAGCTCATCGACGAGAGGATGCAGGTCCGTCTGGCGATCTCCCTGCACGCCCCCGACGACGAGCTCCGCGACGAGCTGGTGCCGATCAACACCCGCTGGAAGGTCGATGAGGTCCTGGACGCCGCCTGGCGCTACGCCGGGACCACCGGTCGCCGCGTGTCCATCGAGTACGCGCTGATCAAGGACATCAACGACCAGGCCTGGCGGGCCGACCTCCTGGGCAAGCTCCTCAAGGGCCACCTGGTGCACGTCAACCTCATCCCGCTCAACCCCACCCCGGGGTCCAAGTGGACCGCCTCGCGCCCCGAGGACGAGCGCGAGTTCGTCCGGCGCCTCCAGTCCCACGGCGTCTCGGTGACCGTCCGCGACACCCGGGGCCAGGAGATCGACGGGGCCTGCGGGCAGCTCGCCGCCGCCGAGAAGTAAGACACCGACGTGGTCGAGACCGCCCTCGCCTTCGTGGTGGCCACCGCGGCGGGGCTGGTCCCGCTCATCAACATCGAGCTGTACCTGCTGGGCGCCGTCGCCCTCCTGGACGACGGCGCCCTCGTGGCGATGGCCCTCGCGGCGGCCCTGGGCCAGACCCTCGGCAAGATCCCGTACTACTACGTGGGCTACGGGACGATCTCCACGCCGTGGCTGCGGCGCCGCGCCGCCACCCCCGGCAAGTGGACGGAGCGGGTGTCCCGCTGGCGGGCCAGGGCCGAGGAGCGCCCCGTCTGGGGCGCGGGCCTGCTCGCCCTGAGCTCCTTCGCCAGCGTGCCGCCGTTCATGGTGGTCTCCGTGCTGGCCGGGGTGCTGCGCATGAACATCGTGCTCTTCTGCGTGGTCACCTTCGTCACCCGCTTCGCCCGTTTCCTCATCCTGGTCCTGGCCCCCGCGTGGGCCATGGGCGTCCTCCCCTGAACCGTGCCGCGCGCCCGGTCAGAGGGCGTGGTCGGCGAGGCGGGTGACGGCCGCGACGACCTCCGGGCCGTGGATGGTCCTCGGGTCGTTGTGGCCCGCCCCGGGCAGCACGACCTCCTCGAACAGGTCCGCGCTGGCCTCGGCCACCTCGTGGCTCTGCTCCGGGGGCACGACGCCGTCGGCGTCACCGACGACCACGGTGGTGGGCCGGTCCACCCCCGAGACCAGCTCCGTGACCGGGAACTCGTCCCGTAGCAGCGACCGGACGGGCACCACGGGGTAGTGGTGGCGGCCCATGTCGGCCAGCGAGCTGAAGGGCGAGCGCAGGAAGAGCGCCGCCGGAGGGCGCTGGTCGGCGAGGTCGGCCGCCACGGCCGCGCCCAGGCTCTCTCCGAAGTACACGGTGCGGTCCGAGTCGAAGCCGCGCTGGGAGAGGAGGTCGGCGGCGGCACGCGCGTCGGCGGCCAGGCCCTCCTCACTGGGGGAGCCCGGGTTGCCCCCGTAGCCCCGGTAGTCGAAGAGCAGCACGGAGAAGCCCTCGGCGGCCAACGCCCGTGCCAGCGGCGCGCGGGTCCGTCTGTCGCCCGCGTTGCCGTTGGTCACCAGCACGGCCGCCTCCCGATCCCCGCCGGACGGGGGCACCAACCAGCCGCCCAGTTCGAGCCCGTCCTCGGTGTGCAGCCGGACGTCCTCGGCCCTCTCGATCACCGATCCGGCGGCCGGGGGTTCGTCGAGGGAGGGGAGATAGATCACGGATCGCTGCATCGCCCACACGAGTCCCAACAGCAACACAAGCACCAGTGCCGTCACGGCCGTCACGATCAGGACCGGTCTCACCAAGGTTCCTCCCGGGGGTCGGGTGTGCCTGTCGCGTGAACTACCCGTTCGCCGTGCCTGATACCGGGAGGTTCGCCCCGGAACCGGAACGCGCTGGTCGGCGTCTGTTCCTGTGCCTGATCATCGGACATGAGGGAGGCCGCGATGCGGCGGGTCGGACGTAGTGGGATCGTCTTCGGGACTGCCCTGGGGGTGTTGCTCCTGGTCACCGCCTGTTCCTTCGAGTTCAGCATTGGCGGGGGCGACGCGGAGGGCGCGGAGGAGGCCTCGCAGGCCCCCGCTGCCTCCGTGGACGTCGAGGAGGTCGAGAACCAGTCGAGCTCCAGGCTCTCCGAGCAGGTCGGGCAGGTGCCGGACGACTTCACGTGCCCCGGGAACCTCCCGGCCGAGGAGGGAGCGCAGATGCGCTGCGAGCTGACCGCCGGGGGGCAGAGCCTCGGCGTCACCCTCACCGTGACGTCGGTCGACGGCGGTCAGGTCGACTGGGACATCGTGGTCGACGGATAGTCCGCCGTCCCCGACACGGGCGGGCCGCCCGAGACGCCCCGAGGGCGTACCGGGCGGCCTCCGGCTCAGTTGCTCGCGAGGTCGCGGCCGCGAAAGCCCAGCAGTGCCACCGACCCGGCGAGCAGCACCGCGCCGAGGTACAGCAGGAACCTCGCGGAGTCGAACTCGTCCACGGGCGGGCGCGGCAGGATCTCGAAGGCGCTCAGGTCCATCACCCGCTCCGAGAAGTGGAAGAGCCCGCCCAGCATCGTCGCGACCAGGCTGTAGGCCAACCACAGCCAGAGCAGGGGCAGCAGCCGGGGCGCCGTCCCGAACAACAGCGCGGCGAGGGCGCCGAAGGTCAGGGCCGCCGGGAGCTGGGAGAGCACGGCCACGATCGTCCGCCAGGTCCAGTCGGCCTCGCCCAGAGCGACCGAGGCACCCAGCCCCAGCCCCAGGCCACCGGCGACGGTGATCAGCACCGAGGCCAGGGCGGCGACCACCAGGGCGGAGCCGAGCCACTGCGCCCGCCCCACCGCTGTGGACAGCACCAGTTCCGCGCGTCCGGCGCCCTCCTCGGTGTGTGCCCGCAGCACCGAGAGCGCCCCGTAGGCGGAGGCGGCCATGACCGCGTAGACCCCGATCATGGCCAGGAACCCGTTGACCACGTCGTCACCGGCGGCGCCCAGGAGCACCGCCAGGTCCGGGTTGCCGTCCAGCATCTCCCGGACCTGGGAGGCCAGGGTGCCGAAGGCGTAGGCGAAGGCGAACACGGCCGCCGTCCAGGCCAGGATCGCCCCGCGCTGCTGGTGCAGGTGCAGGGTGAGGGTCCCCGACAGCAGCCGACCGGCCTCCGGCCTGCCGGGGCGGGAGGACACGAGCCCCGCGCCCACGTCGCGCCGGCCCGCCAGGACGTGGGAGACGGCCAGCAGCACCAGGACGACCACTCCGTACAGGGCCAGCGGTTCCCAGCGCAGGTCGACGAAGGGACGCGTCTGTTGCACCCACGCGAACGGTGAGAACCAGGACACCGGGGTGCCGCCCCGCTCCTCGATGTCGCCCACCACCCGCACCATGTAGAGCACGCCCACGGCCAGGAAGGCGAGCCCTGAGGCGGAGCGCGCGTGCTCCGACACCTGGGCGCAGACCGAGGTGATCGCCCCGAAGGTGATCCCGGCCAGCGCGAGCCCCAGCCCGTAGGCCGCCGAGTCGGCGGCGGAGAGGCCGTAGCCGGTCATCGAGGCGGTGACCAGACCACCGATCACCAGGTTGACCAGGGAGAGGGTGAGCAGGGCTGCGGTGGTCTGGGCGGCGGAGCCGACGACCCCGGCACGCAGGAGTTCGGTCCGGCCGCTCTCCTCCTCGGCCCGGGTGTGCCGGACCACGTGCAGGACGCTCATGACGGCGAGGGCCAGGAGCAGGCTCATGGTCAGCTCGTTGACCAGCATCCGGCTGAGCGTGTAGTCGTCAACGCCGTAGCCGGGCCCGCCGAAGACGACGCCGGTGGGAGTCTCGATCAGCTGGGCGCGGGCCTGGCGCTCCTCCCGGTTGGTGAAGGTGCCGTCGAGCGCGGGGATGCTGGCGGCGGTCGTCCCGGCCAGCGCCACGGTCCACACGGCGAGTCGGACGCGGTCGCGGCGCAGCGCGAACCGGGTCAGGGTCCAGGTTCCGGTGAGGGCGCTCATGCCGGGTCACCCGCGCCGCTGGGGGCGTCGAGGTCGTCGCCGTAGTGGCGCAGGAACAGCTCCTCAAGGGACGGCGGGTTGCTGACGAGGGAGCGCACACCCAGGTCGGTGACCCGCCTGAGCACGTCGCCCATGTGCTCGTGGTCGACGGCGAGGGACACTGTTCGGCCCCTGACCGCCAGGTCGTGCACACCGGACAGGCCGGAGAGCGCCGACGGGTCGTCCTCGACTTCGGCTCGGACCGTGGAGCGGGTCAGGTGGCGCAGCCGGGCCAGGGAACCGGACTCCACGGTCCGGCCCCGGCGGATGATCGTCACGGTGTCGCAGAGCTTCTCGACCTCGGACAGGATGTGGCTGGAGAGCAGGACGGTGCGTCCCTCCTCCTTGACCTCCCGCACGCAGTTGGTGAACACCGTCTCCATGAGCGGGTCCAGCCCCGAGGTGGGCTCGTCGAGGACGAGGAGTTCGGCGGTGGAGGCCAGCGCCGCCACCAGGGCCACCTTCTGCCGGTTGCCCTTGGAGTAGGTGCGGGCCTTCTTGGTGGGGTCGAGCTCGAAGCGCTCCAGGAAGGCCTGCTTGCGGCGGGTGTCGAGACCGCCGCGCAGCCGCCCCAGCAGGTCGATGGCCTCACCGCCGGTGAGGTTGGGCCAGAGCGAGACGTCGCCGGGCACGTAGGCCAGGCGGCGGTGCAGGCTCACCGCCTCCTTCCACGGGTCGCCGCCGAGCATGCGAACCGAGCCGGAGTCGGCTCTGAGCAGGCCGAGCAGGACCCGGATGGTGGTGGACTTACCGGCGCCGTTGGGGCCGAGAAAGCCCACCACCTGGCCGGTTTCCACGGTGAGGTCGAGCTTGTCCAGGGCCCTGAACCGGCCGAAGGACTTGTCGAGGCCACGGACCTCGACGGCGTTCGCTGGTGACATGGGCTGCTCCTCGTGGTGCGGGGTTCAGGTGTCGTCGTTGCCGTCGCCGCCGGTGTCCGGGGCGGTCGTGGGAGGGGTTTCGGTGCTGGCCGAGAGGTAGGCGTCCAGCAGGGAGGTGTCGGCCAGCACCGGTTCGGTGTAGGCCTCCAGGACGGCGAGCATGTGCTCCGCCATCCAGGTGTGGAAGACCTGCCGGTAGTCGACGTCCGGCCCGGGGTGGCGCAGGCGCACGTGGAGCAGGAGCGAGCCGAGCGCCGAAGAGACCGCCCAGCGGGCCCGGCCCGCCGGGTCCCGGCTCGGGCGGACGGCACCCGCCTCCTCCGCGACGGCGATGTAGCGCTCGGCGTCCTCGACCATGAGGTCGTACATCGAGACCGCGAGGGGGCCACCCGCCTGGAGGGCGTGCAGGACGTACCCCAGGACCGGCGCGTACTGGTCGGTCTCGGCCAGCTGTTGCAGGAAGGTCTGCCGCGCGGGCTCGGCGAACGCCTCCCCCTTGAGTTCGTTGATGACGCCCCGCACGTGGTCGTCGCAGGCCTGGCGGAGCCGGGCCTTGCTGCCGAAGTGGTGGATGACCAGACCGGGGGAGACCCCCGCGTGGTCGGCGATGGTGCGTACCGAGACGCCGAAGCCGTACTGGCCGAAGCACGCGACGGCCGCGTCGCGTACCCGGGCTCGTGCGGTCAGGTCTTCCGAAGGGACTGAACTCATGTTCAATAGATTAAACACGTGTTTAGTCGCAGTGCAAGGGGGTGTGCGTGATCCGGGCGTACACTCGGGGCACGTCCGGGGTCGCCAGCCGGTCCGGTTCCCAGGTCACGAGGGGGAAGTTCGATGGTGCAGGTCGCGGTCGCCCAGTTCGCGCCGGGGCAGGACAAGGCAGAGAACCAGCGCTCGGTCGCGGAGCTCACTGCGCGGGCCGCCGGACGGGGAGCGCGGGTCGTCCTGTTCCCCGAGTACACGATGTTCACCGCGCCACGCACCGACCAGCGCTTCGTGGAGGCCGCCGAACCCCTGGACGGCCCCTTCCTGTCCGACGCCGCGGACACCGCCCGACGCGAGGGCGTGTACCTGGTGCTGGGCGTGAACGAGGCCGGGGAGCCGGGCTCCACCCACTTCACGAACACGCTGGTCGCGCTCTCACCGGAGGGGAAGCGGGTCGCGCTCTACCGCAAGATCCACCTCTACGACTCCTTCGGGGCGCGGGAGTCGGACGTGGTCGCCCCCGGGCCGATCGACGCCCCGGAGACCTTCACCGTGGGCGACGTGGTCTTCGGCCTCCAGACCTGCTACGACTTGCGCTTCCCCGAGGTGACCCGGCGGATCGCCGACGTCGGTGCGCACGTGGTGCTGCTGGCCGCGCAGTGGGTGCCGGGGCCCCTCAAGGAGGACCACTGGCGCACGCTGGCCCGGGCGCGCGCCATCGAGAACACGGTGTACGTGGTCGCCTCCGGGCAGGCCGCGCCCACCGGTGCGGGCGGCAGCACGGTGGTCGACCCGATGGGGACCGCGCTGGCGTCCCTGGGAGAGCAGACCTTCGAGGTGGCCTCGGCGGAGGTTTCGGCCGAGCGTGTGGAGGCGGTGCGTGTCACGAACCCGGCGCTGTCCCTGCGCCGATTCTCGGTGATTCCGCACGCCCGGGACTGAGTCCCAGCTCTGTACGGGCCGGGACATATCCGGCTCATCGTAGAAAAGACCATCAATGAACTGGGGTCTTCCCAGGGTTCGTCACTTAGGGTTATGATCTCCCTGCGCGGAGTGATTTAGATCGGTCCGGACCCTTCCAGGCGCCGATAGCTTCTGATTCAATTAAGAGCCGGTAACTATCGGCCCGCCAGACTGTCCTAAACCACGGGGGGAGCAAGGACATTGCGCGGAACGAGCACGATGTGCGAACGGGACACGAGGCCTGACGCCGCATCCGAGATCCACGTCTACGACCCGAGCTGGCTCAGCGGGGCGCAGTGCATGGGGGATGCCTGCGTCGTCTGCCACGTCAAGTGGCCCCGGCCCCGCCGGGTCCTGGGCGAACTGCCGGACGGCAGCCAGGTGTACGGATGTGACGAGTGCGCGGGGATGATCGGCCACCAGCCGGTCGCCGCCAGCGGGTCGCTGATCGCGGCACGCTAGGTGGTGACGGCGGTGGAGACGGTCGCGCTCCGGGTCCAGGGGGAGTCTTGAGGACCCGGAGCGCTTCCGTTGACGCACCCGCTTCCATGGGGAGGAGGGGAATTGAGCACGTCCATCCAGGATGGTCTCTCGTGGCACGCGCTGTCCGCGGCCCGCGCCCCACGAGGGGGCGCCGGTGAACCACGATACTCCGTGTGGCCCGCCGTAGACGGTCAGTGAGAGACATCCGTCGTTATTTCGAGGGGACCGGGGTTACCCGTTGATGGGAAACCCCAGGTCGACGCCGCCCTGGGGGCGCTGCCCCGGGTCGGTCCACCGGGCCGTGACCGCCTTGGTGCGGGTGTAGAAGTGGACGCCCTCGGTGCCGTGCGCGTGCGAGTCACCGAACAGCGACTGCTTCCAGCCGCCGAAGGAGTAGTACGCCATCGGCACCGGGATGGGTACGTTGATCCCCACCATCCCCACCTCGATCTCGTTCTGGAAGCGCCGGGCGGCACCGCCGTCGTTGGTGAAGATCGCGGTCCCGTTGCCGTAGGGGTTCTCGTTGACCAGCCGGACCGCCTCGTCGTAGTCGCCCACGCGGACCACGCTCAGTACGGGGCCGAAGATCTCGTCGCGGTAGCAGGACATCCCGGGGTCGACGTGGTCCAGGACCGAGGGCCCCAGCCAGAAGCCGTCCGCCGCACCGCCCAGCACCGGGTGGACCCGGCCGTCGATGGCCAGGGTGGCCCCCTCGCGCACCCCGGACTCCAGGTAGGAGGCCACCTTGTCGCGGTGCTCCCGGGTGACCAGCGGACCCATCTCGCTGCGGTCGTCGTCGCCGGGGCCGACCCTCAGCCGTGAGACCCGCTCACGGATACGCTCCAGCAGGTCGTCGGCGACCGAGTCCACCACGGCCACCGCCGAGATGGCCATGCATCGCTCGCCCGCCGAACCGAACCCGGCCGAGACCGCCGAGTCCGCGGCCAGGTCGAGGTCCGCGTCGGGCAGCACCACCATGTGGTTCTTGGCGCCGCCGAGGGCCTGGACACGCTTGCCGTGCTCTGCGGCGTTGCGGTAGACGTACTTGGCGATCGGTGTGGAGCCGACGAAACTGACCGCCGCCACGTCCGGGTGCTCCAGGATCGCGTCGACCGCGACCTTGTCCCCGTGCACGACGTTGAAGACACCCTCGGGCAGCCCCGCCTCGGCCCACAGTTCCGCCAGGACCAAGGACGCGGACGGGTCCTTCTCGCTGGGCTTGAGCACGAACGTGTTGCCGCAGGCGATCGCCACCGGGAACATCCACATCGGGACCATCGCCGGGAAGTTGAACGGCGTGATCCCGCTGACCACCCCCAGCGGCTGGAGGATCGAGTAGGCGTCCACCCCGGTGGACACGTTCTCGGAGTACCCGCCCTTGAGTAGGTGGGGGATGCCGCAGGCGAAGTCCACGACCTCCAGGCCCCGCGCCACCTCGCCCTGGGCGTCGGAGAAGACCTTGCCGTGCTCGGAGCTGACGACCGCGGCCAGCCGGTCGCTGTTGGCGCGCAGCAGTTCCCGGAAGCGGAACAGGACCTGGACCCGCTTGGAGAGCGAGGTGTCCCGCCAGCCAGGGAAGGCCGCCCTGGCCGCTGCCACGGCCGCGTCGACCTCCTCCGTCCCGGCCAGGGCCACCGTCCCGGTGACCGCGCCGGACGCCGGGTTGTAGATGTCACCGGTCCGCTCGGCGGGCCCCTCGTGGGCGCCGCCGCCGATCCAGTGGGTGACGTGCTTGCTCATGCTTCCTCTTCCTGGTGGCGGGGGCTTCAGGCGTGGTCGGCGACGGCGCGGACGGCGTCCAGCAGGATGTCGCGGCCCTCCGCCGCCTCCTCGGTCGTCAGGTTCAGTGGCGGGGCCATGCGCAGCACGTTGCCGTGGACGCCCCCCTTGCCCACCAGCAGACCGCGCTCGCGGGTGGCCTCCAGCACCTTCCCGGCCAGGGGTGAGGACGGTGCGCTGGTGGCGGGGTCGACCATCTCGATGGCGAACATCAGGCCCTTGCCGCGCACGTCCCTCACGCAGTCCAGCTCGCGCAGCGCCCGCAGACCCTCGACCACGGTGGTGCCCTGGCGGAGCGCGTTGCCCTGGAGGTCGTGCTCCAGCACGTAGTCGAGGGTGGCCCCGGCCGCGGCCATGGACACCGGGTTGCCGCCGAAGGTGGCCACGCCCAGGGCCGTCAGACCGTCCATGAGGTCGCCGCGCGCCACCACACCGCCCACCGCGAAGCCGTTGCCCAGCCCCTTGGCGAAGGTCATGGCGTCCGGGGTGACCCCGTGGTTGCCGATCCCGAAGAAGCTGGTCCCGGTCCGGCCCCACCCGGTCTGCACCTCGTCGGAGACGAACAGGATGCCGTGCTCGTCGAGGACCTCCTTGTAGGCGGCGTACAGACCGTCCGGGGGCATCGCGAACCCGCCCACGCCCTGGACCGGCTCCGCGATCAGACAGGCCACGTTGGGCGCCGCGGTGTCCAGGACCTCGCGCAGGTCGGCGACGCAGACGTCGATGTACTCCTGCTCCGTGAGGTTCCGGAACGCGGGGGAGGAGTGGTCCGTGCCGTGCAGGTAGTGGACGTTGAGGGGGGAGAGCGAGGAGTTCTTCCAGGCACGGTTGCCGGTGACCGCGACGGTCCCGAAGGACCGCCCGTGGTAGCTGCCGCGCAGGGCGAGGACCTCGTCGCTGCCGCGCGCGTGCGTGGCCAGCAGCAGTGCGGTCTCGTTGGCCTCGGTGCCGGAGTTGGTGAAGAAGACCTTGGCGTCGGGGATGCCGGACAGCCGGGCGATCCTCTCCGCCAGCTCGACCTGTGCGCGGATGAGGTAGAGGGTGGAGGTGTGGACGACGCCCTTGGCGAGCTGGCGTTCCACCGCCTCGCGCACCTCGGCGACGTCGTAGCCGAGCATGTTGGTCACGATGCCGGTGAAGAAGTCCAGGTAGGTGCGGCCTTCGGCGTCCGTGACCCGGGCGCCCTTTCCGCTCACGATCTCCAGCGGGGACTCGTAGTACAGGGGCAACCAGGAGGGCATGACCGCGCGGTGGCGCGCAAGGAGTTCCGACATGCCCCCAGTGTCCCCAGGGCCCGGGGGCTTGGCCAGGATCACCATGTTGACAACATGCTGGTCGGACTTACAACGTGTAAAGCATACGTCGGGCGGCCTCGGCGGAGCTCACGAGTCGGAGCCACCAGCACGATGTAAGCACTACGCCCTCGAATCTGACAGAGCGTCCTAGACTGTCGCCTGTGCTTCCCACCCTTGCCGAGGTCCTCCAGCTTCCCGCCCTCCAGAAGGCCAGGCCCCGAGTGGTGGCCGGTTCCGAGTACCTGGACGTGGCCGTGCGCTGGGTCCACATCGCGGAGGTCACCGACCTCGCCCACCTGCTGCGCGGTGGTGAGCTGGTGCTCAGCACCGGGATCGCCATGCCCGACGACCCCGACGCCCTGCGGCGCTACATCGAGGACATCGCCGACGCCGGTGTCAGCGGGATCGCCGTCGAACTCGGTCGCAAGTACCACGCCGAACTCCCGAAGGCGTTCCTCGACGCCGCCCGCGACGCCCGCATCGCGGTCATCCTCCTCGACCGCGAGGCCCGCTTCGTCGAGATCACCGAGGCCGTGCACATCCGGGTGGTCAACGAGCAGCTGGAGGAGCTGCGCGAGTCCGAGAAGCTCCACTCGGTCTTCACCCAGCTGTCCGTGGAGGGCGCCGACGTCGGGCAGATCCTGCACGAGGTGGCCCAGCTCTCCGGCTGCCCGGTGGTCCTGGAGAACCTCACCCACCAGGTCCTGGCCTGCGACCTCAACGGAGAGGACCCCGGAACCCTGCTGACCGCCTGGGAGAGCCGGTCACGAGCGATCCGCACCGGAACCCGGACCGTCCACGCGCCCTCCTCGGGCTGGCTGGTCACGACGGTCGGCGCCCGGGGGCAGGACTGGGGGCGGCTGATCCTCATCACCGGGGCCACCCCCACCGCCCGGCAGACCATGCTCATCGAACGCGCCGCCACCACCCTGGCGTTGGGACGGCTGCTGGAGCGCCACCAGGAGAGCCTGGAACGCCAGACCCACCGCACGATCATCGCGGGCATCATCGACCGCGCCTACTCCGATCCGGAGGAAGCCCTGGTCCGGGCCCGCGCCGTGGGTGTGCCCCTGCACAACCGCGAGATGGTCGGCCTGGTCCTGCGGCTGCGCGAGAGCGGGACCGGTCTGGCCGCGCAGGCCCGTCTGTCCGACACCGCCGAGGGCGCCGCCCGCGCCTGCCGCGAACTCCGCCTGCCCGCGCTGGTGGGCTCCCTCGACGACTTGCGCGTGGGTATCCTGCTCGCCCTGCCGGACCGCAGACGCCTGGACGCCACGCTGCACCTGCTCGCGGACCGGGTGCGCGGCGCCGTGGGGGACGCGGCGGTGCTCGCGGTGGGGTCGGCCGCCGACGACGTCCGTGAGGTGCGCCGCTCCTTCCTGGAGGCCCGCCAGGTGGGCGACGTGGCGATCAAGCAGAGCGACCGGCGTCCCTTCTACCGCCTGCCCGACCTCCACCTGCGCGGGCTGCTGCACCTGTTCCGCGACGACGAGCGCCTCCAGACCTACGTGGAGCGCGAGTTGGGGCCGCTCCTGGACCACGACGCCCGGCACGGCGGCGACCTCGCCGACATGCTTCGCCACTATCTGGGGGCGGGGCGCAACAAGGCGCTGGCCGCGAGCCGGGCGCACCTGTCCCGGCCCGCCTTCTACGAACGGCTGCGCCGGATCGCCAACGTGCTCGACGCCGACCTGGAGTCGGTGGAGACCTGCCTTTCCCTTCACGTGGCCCTGCTGTCCCTGGACTCGGTCCGGGACCAGCAGTAGGGGAGCCCTCCGTTCGGCACCTGTTCGTCACACCGGTGCAGTACGTTGGATTCCGTTGTGAATCTCCATCTTGACAAGGGATTCCTGATTGACGCGTGGAGGACCCCAGTGACCGAGCACCTTGACCCCGGACCCGCACGACGGGTCAACGGGGTGGTGTTGGACGAGACGGCCAAACGCATCATCGAGGTCCTCCAGCAGGACGGACGCCTGTCCTACGCGGCCATCGGCAAGACCGTGGGCCTGTCGGAGGCCGCCGTGCGCCAGCGCGTGCAGCGCCTACTGGAGTCCGGGGTGGTCCAGGTGGTGGGCGTCACCGACCCCATGACACTGGGCTTCGAGCGCCAGGCGATGATCGGCGTGCGCACCAGCGGCGACCTCAACGCCGCCGCCGACGCCGTCTCCGAGCTGGCGGGCGTAGAGTACGTGGTCATCACGGCGGGCTCCTTCGACCTCATGGTCGAGGTCGTCGCCGAGGACGACGCCCGCCTGCTGGACATCCTCGCCGAGATCCGCGCGGTGGAGACCGTGGAGAGCACCGAGACCTTCCTCTACCTCAAGTTGCGCAAGCAGACCTACGCCTGGGGGACCAGGTAGGAGCGGCTGTGCTTCCTGGGGCCTCCGCTTCGCTTTGGCCCGGGTTCGGTGCCTTTGCAGAGGAACCTTCGACGTCTTCGGTGTGATGGCTCGTTCCTCGCGATCCCACCTTCACCACCTCCAGAACCCTCTCCGGCGTCCTCATCTTCTTTGGGCCTCCGGCTTCGCTTTGGCCCGGGGTTCGGTGCCTTGCAGAGGGATTTGGGTTCAAGGCAACACAGCATCCTCGTCTGCGCCTGGTTCGTTCCTCGCTGGCGGCTTGACTCGTCTTGCAGAACCCTCTCCGGCACCGAACGGGCACCCCCTTGTGGCTGAGGTGACGTCCTCACCCGACCCGGCTCACAGCGGTTCCGGGACCCCGGTGACCTCCATTCCCAACAGCTCCGCGGCCAGGGTCTTGCCGTGGGCGTCCAGGTACAGGGACGTGGTCACCGTGTCGTCGGAGGCCCGTGCGCACACGAGGATCAGGGCGTGCACGTTGTCCATGCGGTGCACGGTGACCGGCCCCCGGAAGCGCTCGCCCAACTCGGCGCGGACCCGCTCGGGCGTCAGCTCCCCAAGGAGCACCGGGTACCAGCGGGGGTCACGGGCGACGACGGAGATCGTGTTGAGGTTGCCCTTGTCCCCGGCTCTCGCGGTGGCGATCTCGTACAGCGGGACGCTCATCGCCCCTCCTCTCCGAACCAGCTGACCACCGGTTCCACGTGCTCTCGTGCGATGGTGCTCGACAGGATCCCGACGACCTCACCGCTTCGGGTCCGTACCCCGCCACCTCCGGCGGGTCCGCAGGTGTACAGGGCGGTGACCTCCTCCTCCACGGCCTGGGCGCCCGCCCGGTCCGTGCTCAGGGCCGCAACGCGCAACCGGCACTCGGAGGGCCCCGCGTCGTCATGCCCCGGCCCCGCCCCGATCAGGTCGAACCGGCTGCGGACCCGGTCTCCCAGGCGCTCGCGGACCACCTCCCCTGCCAGCCTGGCCCGTGCCACGGCGCCGGGCCCCGTGTAGGAGATCTCCCCCTCGCCCCGGTATCCGGCCCGGTAGCCCACGCTGACCTTCAGCGTCCGGGGCCGCGCGAAGCCGCGCGCCCCGTCCACGAGGACGCGGTCCCCGCCCAGCTCCCGCAGGCGCACGCCCGTCATGTCC
The DNA here is from genome assembly GCF_000341265.1 of Nocardiopsis prasina DSM 43845. Classification (GTDB taxonomy): domain Bacteria; phylum Actinomycetota; class Actinomycetes; order Streptosporangiales; family Streptosporangiaceae; genus Nocardiopsis; species Nocardiopsis prasina. The sequence goes on from NZ_ANAE01000072.1 coordinate 41,277, forward strand.
AGGGAGACGTCCGGGGTCAGGTAGGCCCTGGGGTCGGTCACCTCGTAGGTGAGCTGCTCCGTGACCGTCATGCGGTCGACCCTGCCGCCCGTCCCCGGGAGTTTGGTGACCACCGCACGGCCGTCGCCGTCGACCTCGGCCAGGGGGAACCCCAGGTCGGCCAGGCCGGGTACGTCCTTGCGGCCCGGGTCGGCGAAGTACCCGCCGGTCAGCTGGCCGGCGCACTCCAGCAGGTGGCCCACCAGCGTGCCCGCCGCCAGCAGTCCGTCGTCGGACGGGTCCCAGCCGAGGTCGTGGACCAGTGGAGCCAGGAACAGCGAGGGGTCGGCGGCCCGCCCGGCGACGATCACGTCGGCCCCGCCGCGCAGGGCGGGCAGCAGGGCCTCAACCCCCAGGTAGGCGTTGGCGGAGACGAGTTCCCCGTGGGACTCCAGCGACTCCCCGTCCTCCCAACACGGAGCGGACGGGTCGATCCGGTCCAGGACGTCGTCGCCGGAGACGGCGGCCACGGTGGTCGGCAACCCCAGAGAGGCGGCCAGCCCCGCTGCCATCGCCCCGGCCGCCACGGGGTCCGCGGCGCCCGCGTTCGTGACCAGCCTCGTGCCCCGACGGTGCAGGGGCTCCAGGAGGAGTTCGAGCCGTCGGCGGAGCATCGGGTCGTACCCGGGCCCCGAGCCCTCGGACGCGCGCAGGGAGGCGAGTGAGACCGTTCGCTCGCCCAGGCACTCCAGGACGAGTGTGTCGAGCTCGCCCCGCTCGACCAGGTCCACGGCGGGGTGGAGTCGGTCGGAGGCGAATCCCGCTCCGCAGCCGATCCGGGTGCCAGGGGTCACGTGGTGCTCCTTCGGGTTCGCGCGGACCATCGGTTCGCGGGTGTGCGGACGTTGGCGGGGTCGGTCACGCCGCCCACGGCAGGATGACGCCCATGGCGACGGCCGACCCGAAGACCACCAGGCTGACCAGCCAGGCCCAGGGGAACAGGAACCGGATGTGGGTCCCGATGGGGACCCCGGAGAGGCCGACCAGCAGGTAGAAGGAACCGGTCATCGGGCTGATCGGGAAGCCGACGGTCTCCTGGCCGGTGATCGAGGCCTGAGCGACGTCGATCGGGGCGACACCGAACTCGCCTCCCACGGCGGCCAGCACGGGCATGACGGCGAAGTAGTAGGCGTCCGGACCGAAGACCAGGCTCATGGGGACGGCCAGCACGCCGATCAGCAGGGGCAGGCCGGGGCCGAGGAAGTCGGGCATGGCCCCGGTCATCGACACCGCCATCGCCTCGATCATGCCGCTCTCCTCCATGACCCCGAGGAAGGCCCCGGCCGCCAGGAGGGTGCTGGCCATGAGGATCGCCCCGCGTGCGTGGTCGTTGATCCTCTCCGTCTGCGCCGACATTCCCGGGTAGTTCACGGCCAGCGCGATGACGAGGGCGATCATGAACACCAGCTCCGGGGGCATCACCCCCGAGATGAGAGTGGCGACGGCGGCCAGGGTGAGCACGGCGTTCAGCCAGTACAGACGGGGGCGCAGAAGTTCCGGACGCTCCGACTCGTACTCGGCGGGCGCGGCCGCCCGAGGGGCGCCGTCACCGGCCGCCGAGGCACCGGACGGGCCGACCCCGGCGCCGACCGGACGCCCGGCGGCCGTCGTCCGCAACCGGTTCCGTTCGCGGACACCCAGGTAGTACGCGATGAGCAGGCACGTGACCATGCCGATGAGCTGGGCCGGGATCAGCGGGACCCACAGGTCGTTGGCCGGGATGCCGCTCGCGGTGGCCGCCCTGGCCGTGGGGCCGCCCCAGGGGAGGATGTTCATGATCCCCGCCCCGAGTCCCGTGAGAGCGGCGAGCACCACCCGGCGCATCCCCAGCGCGTCGTAGAGGGGGAGCATCGCCGGGATGGTGATGAGGAACGTGGTCGCGCCGGCGCCGTCGAGATGGGCCACCATCGCCAGGACCACCGTGGCCACGGCGATGGTCACGGGGTTGTCCCCGGCGAACCGCAGGACGCGGCGCACGATGGGGTCGAAGAGCCCGGCGTCGCGCATCACCCCGAAGTAGAGGATCGCGAAGACGAACATGGCGGTGGTGGCGGCCACCCCGGTGATGCCCGCGGACACGAAGGTACCGACCTCGCCGGGACCGAACCCCATCACGAGGGCGGCGGCGACGGGGACACCGGCCAGGGCCACGACCGCGCCCACCCGGTTGGACAACAGCAGCACGAGCACGACCGTGATCGTCGCGAATCCCATGGCGGTCAGCATCTGGAACGCTCCTCGGAAACGGGGGGTGAGAGTGACCTGCGGCACTCTCGTTCATGTTTCCGCGACGTTTCCTTGAGTGTCCAGCATTAATAAAGCAAGGGGCTATGCTCTCGGAGCATGGACCTGACGCTGAGGGAGTTGTCGGTCTTCGCGACCGTCGCCAGGCACGGAAGTTTCACTGCCGCCGCCGACACGCTGCACGTCGCGCAGTCCTCGCTGAGCCGGACCGTGATGACGATGGAGCGCAACCTGCGCGTCCGGCTGCTCGAACGCACGACCCGGAACGTGCGGTGCACGCCGGAGGGCGCCGAACTCCTCGCCGTGGCCGAGCGCCTGCTCGCCGCCCACCGTGCGGAGATGAACGGCCTCGAACGCTTCCTGCGCGGCACCCGGGGCACGGTCGTCGTGGCGACGCTGCCCTCGGTCGCGGCCGCCCTGCTGCCAGCCGTGATCGCGCGGTTCCGCGCCTCCGCCCCCGAGATCGACGTCCACGTCCTGGACGGCATGGCGGGCAGCGCGATCGAGCGCCTGCGGGCGGGGGAGTGCGACATGGCGCTGGTGGCCGCCCGGGGCCCGCAGGAGGGACTGCGGGCACGGCCGCTGCTCAGGGACCGCTTCCTCGCGGTGGTGCCGTCCGGGCACCCGCTCGCGCGACGTCCGGAACTCACCTGGGCCGACCTGGCCTCGGAACCCTTCATCGTGACCGGCGGGGACTCCAGTGTCCGCCCGGTCACGGACACCGCCTTCCAGAGCGCGGGGACCCGACCGGAGCGCACCATCGAGGCGGGCAACATCTCCACCGTGGGCGGTCTGCTCTCCGCGGGCCTCGGTGTCGCCGCGCTCCCCGCGCTGTCCAGGATCCTCATGGGCTTCGCCGACCACGTGTGCCTGCCACTCGGCGCGCCCGCCGTCGAACGGAGGGTCGACGTGATCGTCCACGGGGAGCGGCGCATGGGGCGGGCGGCCGAGGCCTTCCTGGACCTGCTCCTGCGGATGCGCGCGGAGGACCACCCCCTCCCGGAGGGGGTGGCCTGGGTGGCGGACCCCGCCTGACGGCCGCGGCCGTCAGGCGGGGTCCGCCGAACCCGCCCTACACCCCGGCCAGGGCCTCTTCCAGGATGTCCAGGCCCTCACGGAGCAGGTCGTCGCCGATGACCAGCGGCGGCAGCATGCGGATCACGTTGCCGTAGGTGCCCGCGCTCAGCAGGATCAGGCCGCGGGAGTGGCAGTGCCGCAGCACCCGGGCCACGGCCTCGGGGTTGGGCTCCTTGCCGTCCCGGACCAGTTCGATGGCGACCATCGCCCCACGGCCGCGCACGTCGCCCACGACGTCGAAGCGGTCGGCGAAGGAACGGAGGCGGTCCAGCATGAGCGCGCCGATCTCGCGGGCCCGGCCGGTGAGGTCCTCGGTCTCGATGACCTCCAGCGAGGCCAGTGCGGCGGCGCAGGCCGCCGGGTTGCCGCCGTAGGTGCCGCCCAGTCCGCCGCCGTGCACGGCGTCCATGAGCTCGGCCCGGCCGGTCACCGCCGCCAGCGGCAGGCCGCCCGCGATGCCCTTGGCCGTGGCGATCAGGTCCGGCACGATCCCCTCGTGGTCGCAGGCGAACATGTCGCCGGTGCGCGCGAAGCCGGTCTGCACCTCGTCGGCGACGAACACGATCCCGTTGGCGCGGCAGAACTCGACCAGCGCGGGCAGGAACCCGGGGGCGGGCTCGATGAAGCCGCCCTCGCCCTGGATGGGCTCGATGACCATCGCGGCCACGTTCTCGGCGCCGATCTGCTTGACGACCTGGTCGATCGCGGCGGCAGCCGCCTCGGGGCCGCAGTTCTCGGGGCCGGTCGGCCAGCGGTAGGCGTAGGCCATGGGCATGCGGTGGATCTCGCCCGCGAACGGACCGAAGCCCTGCTTGTAGGGCATGTTCTTCGCGGTCAGACCCATAGTGAGGTTGGTGCGGCCGTGGTAGGCGTGGTCGAACACCACGACGGCCTGCCGCCCGGTGGCGCTGCGCGCGATCTTGACGGCGTTCTCCACCGCCTCCGCACCCGAGTTCAGCAGGATGGACCGCTTCTCGTGGTCGCCCGGGGTGACCCGGTTGAGCGCCTCGCAGACCTCCACGTAGGCCTCGTACGGGTTGACCATGAAACAGGTGTGCGTGAAGCGGCCGAGCTGTTCGGCGGCGCGGTCGACCACCCGCGCGTCGGCGTTGCCGACGTTGGTCACCGCGATACCGGAGCCGAAGTCGATCAGCGAGTTGCCGTCCACGTCCTCGACGATGCCGCCGCCCGCGCGCTCCACGTACACCGGCAGCACGCTGCCCACGCCCTGGGCGACGGCGGCGGACCGGCGCTTCTGGATGTCGCGGGACTCGGGGCCGGGGATCTCGGTGACGATCCGGCGGGACTGGACGACCTCGGTCTGTGCCATGCGGCTGCCTCCTTGTGCGCGGGTGGTGCGACTGTGCGGACGGGCAAGACACTAGATCGCACAGAACCGGACACCCATGGACACAGTGGATAATCAGGAGGGAGTCCTGTGCCATTGCGTCAGGGATGGGACCGCTGGGACGAGAGCTGGGGGGAGTCCGGATGCCGCCGACACTGGGGGCGCTGCTGCGCACGCCGAGTCTGCGTCTGCGCCTGCTCACCGGGCAGGACCGCACGCACCGCCAGGTGGAGTGGGTCGCCGTCAGCGAGCTGGCCGACCCCACCCCCTACCTGGCCGGGGGAGAGCTGGTGCTCACCACCGGTGTGCGGTGGGTGGACCGCCTCCCCGACCTGCGCGCCTACGTGGGCCGCCTGGCCGAGCGCGACATCGCCGGGATCGGCTTCGGCGCGGCCGTCAACTTCGAGCACACCCCCGAGGAACTCGTGGCCGCAGCCGAGGAGTTCGGAGTGGCCCTCGTGGAGGTCCACCGCCTCACCCCGTTCATGGCGGTCGGCAAGGAGGTCTCCCGGTTGCTCGCCCAGGAGGAGTACGAGGGGTTGAACCGGGCCTTCGCAGCCCAGCGCGCGCTCACCCGGGCCGCGCTCACCGGCGCGCCCGCCGTGGTGGACCGGCTCGCCCGCGAACTCGGCGGCTGGGTGCTGCTGCTCTCCCCGGACGGCGCGGTCCGGCACGCGGCCCCCGGGTCGGCCGCCGCCCGAGCCCCCGGGCTGGCCGACGAGCTCGCCCGGCTGCGCGGCGCGGGACCCCGGGCCAGTGTCTCGGTGGCCTCGGAGGGCGACCGCGTCTCCGTCCAGCCCCTGGCCACGAGCGGCCGGGCGCGGGGGTTCCTGGCGGTCGGCGGGGTCCGGGTGTCCGGGTCCGATGACCGCACCCTGGTCAACGCGGCGGTGTCCCTGCTCTCCCTCGAACTCGAACGGCCCTCGCCCGGTCCGGTCGCAGGAGTGCGCTCGGCCGTGCTCACGGCGCTGCTCGACGGTGCCCTCGACCCGGCGCACCCGGGCGCGGCCGACCTGCGGGCGGTGCTGCCCGCCGAACCCGTGGTGGTGGCCGTCGGCGCGGCCGTTCCGGACGGGCAACGCCCCGAGCGCGTCCTGGTGGCCGGGCACGAGGGCCGCACGGTGGTGCTGGCCGCCGCGGCCACCGACGCCGCGGTGTTCGGGGAGGTGCTGGCGGGACCGGTCGGCGTGAGCGCCGCGATCGGCTACCCGGACCTGGCCGCCGCCCGTTCCCAGGCCGAACGCGCGCTGGCCGCCGCCACCGAGGAGGGGAGCGACCTCCAGCGCTACGACCAGCTCCCGGGGGGCCTCCTCGGTCTGCTGGACACCCCCGCCGGGGTCCGGCTGGCCGACGACCTGCTGGCCCCGATCGACCAGCAGCGGGCCGCGCCCGAACTGCTCGCCTCGCTGCGCGCCTACCTGGCCGCCTCGGGCCGCTGGGACACCGCGGCCGAGCGGTTGGGCGTGCACCGGCACACCCTGCGCTACCGGATGCGGCGCATCCGGGAACTGCTCCCCGGCGACCTGGACGACCCCGACCACCGCACCGAACTCTGGATCGCGTTGCGTGTGCGCGAGGGCCGTCACTGACACCGGGCGTCCGCGTCGGCCCCCGACCGCCCCGGCGTTGGGGGAAAGTGGCACCGGTTTCCGGCGTTCGCCAGGTGGGGGCGCGGAAAATGCACCACAATGGCCCCGATAGCTGGGGGTAGTCATTCGATCACTTGTGGTCGGATGGTCAGGGGGGCGTCGTGAGGTCACTACAGGACGACGAACAGATCGGCGGTCTCGGGTCCTACCCGACCACGGAGGGGCGGATCGCGGACCGCGGCCGGGCGGCGGGCGGGATCGGCGCGGCTTCCCTGCGCTGGAAGACACCGGCGGACCAGGGCGGGGTGCGCTCCTTCCTGGCCTACCTGCGGGCCTGCCTGCGTCGCGAGTCCGTCCTCACCCACGTGGTGCGCGCCGAGCGACTGAACACCGACACCTGCGCGTGCCTGCCCGCCGGTCCCGAACTGCTGTTCAGCGGGGCCAGGGACACGCTGCCCCCGCACCCCGAAAGCGGCAGGGTGACCCGCCTGGCCGTGCGGCGCGGTCAGGCGCTGCGCTACGGCTACCCCCTGGTGATCCTCGGCGAGGGCCCGGACCGCGTGGCCCTGCCCCTGCTCACCGTGGACGTCCGCGCCGTGGAGGGGCCCGGGACGGCGGGAGCGTCCGGCCTGCCGGGCACGGGACCGGGCCCCCTGGTGCGCGCGGTCGGCAGGCCCGACGTCAACCCCGCCCTGCTCGCCCGGCTCGGCATCACCGACCCCGAGGACCTGTTCGAGCTGCGGGCCCGGCTCCGCTCCGGGGCCCCCGACCCCACCCACCGGCCCGCCGCGGTCGCCGACCTCGCCGCCAAGGTGCGCACCCTGCTCACCCGGCTGGAGATCGAACGGGTGGATGACATCGCCCCGCTCGGCACCCGGGGCAGGCCCCATCCGCTCACCCCCGGGGCGCACAACACCGCTGTGCTCTTCCGGGCGGGCCCCTCGGGGGCGGGCGGCGGAGGCGGGAGCGAGCCGGGGGCAGCGGACGGGGTACTCGCCGACCTCGACCCCACGGACCAGCACGGACTCGATCCCGGCGCCATCCCCGGCACCGCTCTGGAGTCCCTGCTCGGCAGCGCCGCCCACCCCGCGCCCGCGGCCGGGGGCGCCGACCGCTCCAGGGCCTGGCCCGTCCCCGATCCCCCGCGACGCGGTTCGCGCGCTCACCGTCGCGGGACAGCGGACCGCGACCACAACCCCCCGCCGGTCCCGGTCTCGGCCACCGACCTCAGCCAGGCCCAGTACGCGGTCCTGTGCGCCGCCATGCGCGATCAGCTCACCGCGGTGGCCTCCCCTCCCGGCAGCGGCGTCCACGACCTGGTCGACGCGCTGGTGCGCACCGCCGTCGCCTCCGGGCAGCGGGTCCTGGTGTGCGGCCGGACCGAGGCCGACCTCGACGCCGTCCTGGCCCGGGCGGAGACCACCCCGGCGCACCCGGTCGTGCGCGCGGGCGGTGCCGGCGACCGCGCCGCCGAACAGTGGCAGCTCACCCGCCTGCTGGCCCAACACACGGAGTCCGCGCCCGGGACGGGTCGGCCGTTCGCAGGGGAGGACGGCCCCGGCCACCGCGACGACCTGGTCGCCGCCTGGAACCGGGTCCGCCGGGTGTGGTCGGCCATGGACACACTGGCCGCGGACGGCCACGTCCTCGCCCGCCTCGCCGAGGAGCGCGGCCGCAGCATCGCCCGAGGCTGGGCTCCCGAGACGCTCTTCACTCCCGAGCACGGCGGCCCCGAGTACTGGCTGCACCGGGCCGAACGCGCCGCCGCGGGCGGTCTGGGCGGACTCCAGCACCGCGCCGCCGTCCGCCGCGAACTGGGCGTGGCCACCGATCCCGAGGGCCTGGAGCAGCTCTGCGCCGTGGCCCGCCTGGAGAGCGAGTGGCGCGCGGCGGTGGACCGCAGGACCCGCTGCGCGCCCCTGAACGAACTCACCGAGGAATTGGCCGACGCGTGGGCCCAGCACAGCCGTGCCAGCGCCGCCTGCCTGGCCTCGGTGACCGGCCCCCGCCTCCGGCGCGGCCGCACCTCCATCGAGAACCGTGTGGAGGCGCTCAACTGGCACCACGACGGGGGCTGGCCCGGTCCGGCCAACCTCCTGGACGCCCTGCCCGTGTGGGCCTGCCGCACCGACCAGGCCCGTGCCCTGCCCTCGGAGGCCGGGATGTTCGACCTGGTGGTCGTGGTGGGAGCCGAGCGGACCCGGGTCAGCGAACTGCTCCCCGTGCTCTACCGGGCCAACCGCGCGGTGGTGGCGGGCGACCCGGCTCACGCGGGCCCGGCCAGCGTGCTGGAACCGGAGGAGGAGCGGCGGGCCCTGGCCACCGCCGGGCTGGTCGCGGGCCAGCTCGACGACCGCGCGCTGCGGCACGGATCGGGTTCCGCGCTGCGGGCGGTGCGCGCGGCCACCACCACGACGCTCTGGCTGGACGAACACGACGGAGCCCCGGAGGACCTGGCCGCGGTCGCGTCCCGGCACTGCTACGGAGGACGGCTCGTGGTGGCGGTCCCGCCCCGAGGAGCCGGGCGGCCCGCCTTCGAGTGGCGCGACGTCACGGGGGAGTGCGAGGCGGCTCCGGGGTCCTCCTACGTCAACCGGGAGGAGGCCTACCGGGTGGCCGTGATCGTGGCCGAGCTCGACAGGGACCTGCCCGAGGGCAGCGGCCTCGCGGTGGTGGCACCCCTGCAACCGCAGGTGGCGCTGCTGCGCAGGCTGCTGCGCCAACGCCACCTGCGTCGCCGGGTCCGGGTGGGCGGGCCCGACATGCTGGACTCCGACGCCGCCTCCGCCGACGTCACCGTGCTCTCCCCGATGCTCGCCGCCGGGGCTCCGGCCATCGCCGAACGGCGGGTGCGCCAGATGACCCACCTGTGGTCGTCCCTGCTCACCCGGACCCGCGAACGTCTCGTGGTGGTGGGTGACCGGGCGCACTGGTCCGGCGGAGACGGTCCCCTCGGCGACCTCCTCGGGGGCCGCTCCGGGCCTGGCGCCACCCCGGCCGGCATCGCCCTGGTGGAAGCCCTGCGCACGGCCGGAACCGACGTGGAGGCGGGACGCCGCTTCCACGGGTGGACCGCCGACCTCGTGGTCAGCTACGGCTCACGGCGCGTGGTCCTGCTGCTGGACGGGGAGCCGGACGGCCCCTCCCTGCGCCGGCTGCTCACCAGGGGGGACGCGCTCAACGAGGTGACCGACGACCTCGTGGTGGTGGTCCCCGCCTGGCGCTGTCTCACCGATCCCCGGACGCTGGTGGAGGAGATCCTGTCCGCCTGCTGACGCCTCCTCGCGCCGCCCGGTCGGGGGCGAGTGCCCGCGTCCTATCCTGGAATGACGGACACACGCTCACAGAAGGGGACACGGGTGCCTGAGGGTCACACGCTGCACCGGCTGGCCGCGCACTTCGAGAAGACCTTCGGCGGCGGCACGGTGAGGGCCAGCAGCCCCCAGGGGCGCTTCGCCGAGGGTGCGGCCCGGATCGACGGCCGGGTCCTCACCGAGAGCGAGGCGCACGGCAAGCACCTGTTCCTGGGCTTCGACTCCGGCGAGTGGCTCCGCGTCCACCTCGGCCTCTACGGCGCCTGGTCCTTCGGGGACGCCGACGGCGAACGCCACCTGGGCGCCCCCCGCACCGAGGGAGCCGAACGCCTCGACCTGAGCCGCGACCCGGACGGCTTCGTGGTCCCGCCGGAGCCGGTGGGCGCCGTCCGCGTCCGCCTGGTCAACTCCTCGGGTTGGGCGGACCTGCGCGGCGCCTCGGTCTGCGAGGTCATCACGGTGGACGACAAGCACGCCGTCCAGGCCCGGCTGGGACCGGACCCGCTGCGCGCCGACGCCGACCCCGAACACGCCTGGCGGGTGGTGAGCCGGTCCCGCAGCAGCCTCGCGGTGCTCCTCATGCGCCAGGACGTCATCGCGGGCATCGGCAACATCTACCGGGCCGAGTCCCTCTTCCGCGCCGGGCTCGACCCCCTGACCCCCGGACGTGAACTCACCCGGGAACGCTGGGACGCTCTCTGGGCCGACCTCACCGGACTCCTGGAGGACGGCGTCCGGGACGGGTACATCATCACCACACGGCCGGAGGACCGGCCCGACCCCGACGCGCGCCCGGTGCCCCGGCCCGACACGCTCTACGTCTGCTACCGGACCGGGGACCCCTGCCGCGTGTGCTCGTCTCCGGTCTCCGCCACCGAGCTGTCCGGGCGCACCCTGTACTGGTGCCCCGGCTGCCAGGGGTAGCCGAGCCCCCCGGCCCCGCACCGCCGCCCGGAAATTGCCCGGGTGCCCGCCGCTCCCGTGGGTACAATCCCGTGTCGATCGCTTAACCGGTTCAGTGAAACGGGTGTTCGGAGCCCGGATCCCGGATGGTGACGGGAGGAGAGAGGACGTGAGGGAAACACTGTGGGTGCTCTGATGCGGAGGCCGACGATCATGGACATCGCCCGCGCGGCGGGGGTGTCCAAGGGGGCGGTCTCCTACGCGCTCAACGGGCGCCCCGGGGTCTCCGAGGAGACCCGGAGGCGCATCCTGGACATCGCCCACGACCTGGGGTGGGCTCCCAGCAAGGCGGCCCGGGCGCTGTCCCCGGGCGGCCGGGTCGGCGCGGTCGGGCTGGTCGTGGACCGGCCGGCCCGCTCGCTCGGCATCGAACCGTTCTTCATGCAGCTGGTCTCCGGTATCGAGACGGAGCTCGCCTCGACCGGGGTGGACCTCCTGCTCCAGGTCACCGACGACGCCGGGGCGGAGCTGGAGGTGTACCGGCGGTGGGCCTCGGAGCGCCGGGTGGACGGGGTGGTGATGGTCGACCTGCGCGCGGACGACCCCCGGCCGGCCGCGGTCCGCTCCCTGGGCCTGCCCGCCGTGGTTCTGGGCGGCCCGGACGGCGTGGGCGGCCTGCCCTGCTTGTACACCGACGACGGCGCATCGGTCCGGGAGGTGGTCCACTACCTCGCGGCGCTCGGGCACCGGCGCGTCGCCCGGATCGCCGGGCCGGAGGAGCTGGTGCACACCCGGGTGCGCGGCGCCGCCTTCGAGGAGGCCGCCGCCGGCGCGGGCCTGTCCGGAGCGTACTCGGTGAACGCCGACTACACGGGGGAGGCGGGGACCCGGACCACCCGGCGCCTGCTGGCCTCCGCCAACCGGCCCTCCGCGCTGGTCTACGACAACGACCTGATGGCGGTGGCCGGGCTCGGCGTGGCGGGGGAGATGGGCGTGGACGTGCCCGGGCAGCTGTCGATCGTGGCGTGGGACGACTCCACGCTGTGCCGCCTGGTGCGGCCCTCACTGACGGCGATCAGCCGGGACGTGGTGGGTCACGGACGCCAGGTCGCGGCGATGCTCGCCCGGGTCCTGGACGAGGAGCGGGTGGAGAGCGAGGAGACTCCGGTGGGGGAGCTGCACCCACGGGGGAGCACGGGGGTGCTGGTGGGGGACCCCGAATCCGCTGTTACAAGCGGATAACACCGAAGTGTCGGGGATTGACGGGGTTCGCCGGTCCATGTTGTTGTTAACGTCACTTACCCGGTTCAGCAACGGTCCTTCGCTCCCTCTCTTGGGAGCGCTCCCAGCCTTTCGAGTCAGGATCGGCTTCCCCCCATACGAAGGGCCGACCGGGTGGAAGGAGGAGTCGAGATGAGATCTCTGAGGCTTTCCGCCGCTCTGGCGGCGCTGGGGNGTGGCCAGCGCGTGCTCGGGCGAGGGCGCAGGGGGCGATTCCGGGGGCTACCCCCGGAACGAGACGCTGTACACCACAGGTACCGCCTGGGGTCCCCCCACCAACTGGAACCCGATCATGGAGGGCAACTACGCGGTCGGGACCGTGGGTCTGGTCTACGAGCCGCTCTTCGTCTTCGACCCCAGCGAGGGCGCGTACACGCCCTGGTTGGCCGAGAGCGACGAGTGGCCGGACGAGAACACGCACGTCATCACCCTCCGCGACGGGGTCGAGTGGACCGACGGTGAACCCCTGGTCGCCCAGGACGTGGTCACCACTCTGGAGCTCGGGCACTTCGACATCCACTACAGCAACGTCTGGGACTACCTCGAAAGCGCCGAGGCCACCGGTGAGCGCGAGGTGACCCTCACCTTCTCCGACCCGCGCCCGCAGGAGTGGATGAACTGGGTGGCCAACCGTGCCATCGTCCCCGACCACATCTGGGCCGACAAGAGCCAGGAACAGGTCAACGACGACCCCAACCGCGACCCGGTCGGCACCGGTGCCTACGTCTACGAGAACCACGCGGACGACCGCATGGTCTGGCGGCGCAACGACGACTGGTGGGGCACCGAGGCCCTCGACCTGGAGATGAAGCCGACCTACATCGTGGACATCGTCAACGCGTCCAACGACGTCACGATGAACATGCTGAACAACCACGAGGTCGACCTCTCCAACAACTTCCTCCCCGGCATCGACCAGGTCATCAGCAACGACAACAACATCACCAGCTACTTCGCGGGCCCGCCCTACATGCAGTCCGCGAACACCGCCTGGCTCGTCCCCAACCACGAGCACCCCGCCCTCGGCGACCCCGAGTTCCGGCGGGCGCTGGCCCACGCCGTCGACACCAGCCAGATCGTCGAGGGCCCCTACACCAACCTCGTCGAGGCGGCCGACCCCACCGGCCTTCTCCCCCAGTGGGAGGAGTACATCGACCACGAACTGGTCGCGGACGAGGGCTTCACCTACGACTCCGGCGAGGCCGTGGCCATCCTCGAGGCGGCCGGCTACCTGGACGAGGACGGTGACGGCTTCGTCGAGACCCCCGACGGCGAACCCATCACCCTGTCGCTGGAGGTCCCCTCGGGCTGGAGCGACTGGATGGAGGCGGCCAACGTCATCGCCGAGAACGCACAGGAGGTCGGGATCAAGGTCGAACCCGCCTTCCCCGAGCACGAACTGCTCATCGAGAACTTCCGCAAGGCGGAGTTCGACCTGATGATCAACAACGACCGGAGCCTCAGCAACACGCCCTGGACGTACTACGACTTCATCTTCCAGCTGCCGATCCGCGACCAGCAGACCACGGCCAACTACGCCCGGTACGAGAACGAGGAGGCCTGGGAGCTGACCGAACAGCTGGCCGCGACTCCCGCCGAGGACGCCGAGGGCATGGCCGCGATCACCTCCGACCTCCAGGGCATCTTCCTGGACGACCTGCCGATCATCCCGCTCTGGTACAACGGCATGTGGTCCCAGGCCAGCAACCAGGTGTGGACCAACTGGCCCAGCGAGGACGAGGGAACCCCCGACAACTTCGCCACCATGTGGAACCACATGTACCAGATGGGCGCGATCTACACCCTCGCCGAGATCGAACTGGCCGAATAGCGCACACGTGGGACGCTCCCCGCGCGGAGCGTCCCACCACCCGCGCTCCCACACCTGGAGGACACCCGTGTGGCGCTACATGGGCCGAAAGATCGGCATCTACGGCATCACCTTCGTCGTGGCGGTCACCATCAACTGGATGATCCCGCGCTTCATGCCGGGCGACCCCGTCCGGAGCATGCTCAGCAGGGCCTCGGTCTCCGACCCGGAGGCCCTGGAGCGGATGACCGCCTACTACAACGAGGTCTTCGGCCTCGACACCCCGCTCCACCAGCAGTACTTCAGCTTCTGGGCCGGACTCTTCCGAGGTGACCTCGGGCTCAGCGTGTGGCTCTACCCGGAGCCCGTCACCGACGTCATCCTCCGGCACGTGCCCTTCACCCTGGCCCTGCTGCTCCCCGCCATCATCCTCAGCTGGATCATCGGCAACCGCTTCGGCGCCTTCGCGGCCCGGAGCAAGATCCTGGACAACACCGTCCTGCCGATCGGCTACATCCTCACCGCGATGCCCTACATGTGGATCGCGATGCTGCTGGCCTACTCGCTGTCGGGGGGCGGCGGGTT
>NZ_ANAE01000073.1 GCF_000341265.1 Nocardiopsis prasina DSM 43845
TGCCGATCGGCTACATCCTCACCGCGATGCCCTACATGTGGATCGCGATGCTGCTGGCCTACTCGCTGTCGGTGGTCGGCGGCTTCTTCCCGACCGCGGGCGGGTACAGCTTCGCGCTCACGCCCTCATGGTCGTGGACGTTCATCTCGAACCTGATCTCCCACTGGTTCCTGCCGTTCCTGTCCATGTTCATCGTGGCCCTGGGCGGCTGGGCGATCGGCATGCGCAACATGATCATCTACGAGCTGGAGGCGGACTACTCGAACTACCTCCAGGCACTGGGCGCCCCCCGCCGCCTGATCCGCCGCTACGCGTTCCGCAACGCGATGCTGCCGCAGATCACCGGACTCGCCGTCCAGCTGGGCACGCTGATCGCCGGGGCGCTGCTCACGGAGATCGTCTTCAACTACCCCGGCCTGGGGACGCTGATCCTCAACTCGCTGAACAACCGCGACTTCTTCCTGCTCCAGGGGATCTTCCTGTTCGTGGTCATCGGCGTGCTGATCGCCAACTTCATCATCGACATCATCTACGTCCTGGTCGACCCGCGTACGCGCGTCCAGATGACGGGAGGCGCGTCATGAGCAACATCCCCGGGGCACCCGGGGCCACCGACACCGGAGGCGCCCCCGACGCGTCCGGCGAACGCAAGGTGTCCGAGACCCTGCACTTCGCCCGCCGCAACCCCAAGCTGCTCATCGGCTCGGGCATCGTGCTCACCCTCCTGGCGATCGGGCTCGTCGGCCCCCTGTTCATCGACCACGGTCCCAACGTCTACGTCGGCCCGCAGAGCCAGCCGCCCAGCTCCGAGTACTGGATGGGCACCACCACGTTCGGCCAGGACATCTGGGCCCAGTTCGTCTACGGTCTGCGCTCCACGTTCCTCACCGGCCTGCTCGGTGGCGGCATCGCGTTCATCGTCGGCACCACCGTCGGGTTCGTGGCCGGGTACAAGGGCGGGGTCGTCGACGAGATTCTGAACATGCTCACCAACGTCGTGCTGGTCCTGCCCGGCATGGTCGTGCTGATCGTCGCCGTCGCCTACCTCGACGTGCGCGGACTGGTCGTCCAGGCGCTGTTCATCGGACTGACGTCGTGGCCGTGGGCGGCCCGCGCGGTCCGCTCCCAGGCCCTGACCCTGGCCACTCGCGACTACGTGGACCTGGCCCGGCTCAGCGGACGGCGGACCTGGCGGATCATCACCAGCGAGATCGCCCCCAACATGAGCTCGTACCTGGTGATGTCGTTCATCCTGCTGTTCGGCGGGGCCGTTCTCATCGCGGCGGGGCTCGACTTCATCGGCCTGGGCCCGGCGGGCGGCGTCTCCCTCGGACTGATGCTGGAGAACGCCGGGGGGTGGAGCGCCCTCCAGCTCGGCATGTGGTGGTGGTTCGTTCCGCCGGGTGCCGGGATCACCCTCCTCGTCGGTTCGATGTACATCCTCAACGTCGGGTTGGACGAGGTCTTCAACCCCAAGCTGCGGGAGCTGTGAGATGACCCTGCGCGTCAACGACCTGAAGGTCTACTACCAGACCCTGCGCGGGGACGTCCACGCCCTCGACGGGGTGAGCTTCGACCTCGCGGACGGGGAGATCATGGGGCTGGCCGGGGAGTCCGGCTGCGGCAAGACCACCCTCGGCAAGAGCCTCATCCGGCTGGACGGCCGGATGCGGCACGTGGACGGCACCATCGAGCTGGACGGGAAGGACGTCCCCATCGCGGACGACCGCGCGATGAACCCGTTCCGCTACCACGAGATCTCGCTCGTCCCGCAGTACGCCATGAGCGCCCTCAACCCCACCCGCAAGATCGGGCGGATGATCGACGAGCTGCTGCGCGCACGCGGCGTGCGCCCGGCCAGCGTCGCCGAGGAGCTGAGGCGCCGACTGGAGCTGGTCGGACTCGACCCCGACGTCCTCAACCGGTTCCCGATCGAGTTGTCGGGCGGCATGAAGCAGCGGGTGGTCATGGTGATGGCCACCCTGCTCAACCCGTCCTTGCTCATCGCCGACGAGGCGACGTCGGCCCTGGACGTGTCGACCCAGCGGTCGGTGGCCGAGTCCATGGTGGAGTTCCGCGACCGCGGCTACGTCAAGAGCATGATCTTCGTGACCCACGACATCTCGCTGGTCTACCAGATGGCCGACACGGTCATGGTGATGTACGCGGGCCGGATCGCCGAGAAGGCCCCGGCGAGCACGATCATCAACGCACCGCGGCACCCCTACACCAAGATGCTCATCGGGGCGCTGCCGGAGGTCGGCACGACCACGGAGGACGCGCGGCTGGAAGGCATTCCCGGCACCCCGCCCGGACTGCTGAACCCGCCCACGGGCTGCCGGTTCAAGGACCGCTGCCCCATCGCCTCGGAGGAGTGCTCCGAGGTGCCGCCGCTGGTGGAGATCGACCCCGGCCACTGGGCCGCCTGCTGGAAGACGGGGAGGTAGCGCCGTGCTGGAACTGAGTCACGTGCACAAGGTGTACCGGGTGGGCGCGTTCGGCGGCGCGAAGCTGCGCGCGGTGCGCGACGTCAACCTCACCGTCAAGCCCGGCGAGGTCGTCTCGCTGATCGGGGAGAGCGGCAGCGGCAAGAGCACCATCGGCAAGATGGTGCTGGGCCTGACCCGGATCAGCTCCGGGAGTATTCGCTTCGAGGGTGCGGACGTCTCGCGGATCCGCGGGTTCTCCGCCAAGAAGGAGTACTACCGAAGGGTGCAGGGGGTCTTCCAGGACCCGTTCAGCTCCTTCAACCCGATCTTCAAGGCCGACCGTGTCTTCTCCATGATCCGCTCCTCCTACTTCCCCGAGATGTCGGACGCGGACTGGAGGGACAAGGTCCTGGCCGCGATCGGCACGGTCCGACTGGACCCGGAGAACGTGCTGAACAAGTACCCGCACCAGCTCAGCGGCGGGCAGCTGCAACGCCTGCTCATCGCGCGGGCGCTGCTGCTCGACATCAAGCTGCTGGTGGCTGACGAGATCATCAGCATGCTGGACGCCTCGACCCGCATCGACGTCCTCAACCTCCTGGGCGACCTCAAGGAGCGCGGCCTGGGCATCCTGTTCGTCACCCACGACCTGTCCTTGGGCAACTACGTCAGCGACCGGTCGGTGATCCTGCGCAAGGGCGCCATCGCGGAGATGGGGCCGACCCGCAGGGTGTTCGAGAACCCCCTGCACCCCTACAGCCGCCACCTGCTCTCGTGTGTGCCGCAGCTGCACCGCACCTGGGCGGAGGTGGACGCGGAGCTGGCCGCGAACCCGCCCGAGGACGTCGAGCTGCCCACCGTCGCGGACGGCGACGACTCCGCGCCGCTGGTGGAGGTCGAGAAGGGACACTTCGTCGGCATCGACCAGAACTGACCCCGGGGCCGGGCCCTCGCCGGGCCCGCCCCGGACCGAACACCGCGGTACCGGAGCGGTACCCAGGCAGTAGTGAGAGGGAGCGCGTATGACCTCCTGGTTCGACCTGTGCGAGGGCTGGACCCTGACGGCGGTGCCCCACGAGGGCTCCGTGCCGGACCCGGCCGCCGCGTTGGGAGGGATCCCGGCCACCGTGCCGGGCTGTGTCCACACGGACCTCCTCGACCGGGGCCTGATCGAGGACCCCTACCTCGACGACAACGAGGACGGGCTCGGCTGGATCGGCCGGACGGACTGGAGGTACAGGCGCACCCTGGAGGGCCTGGACCCGTCGGTGGGGGCAGCCGAACGGGTGGACCTGGTCTGCGAGGGACTGGACACCGTCGCCGAAGTCCGGGTGGGCGGCCGGGAGGTCGGACGGACCGCCAACATGCACCGCTCGTACCGCTTCGACGTCACCGGGGCGCTGACCGAGGGCGGCCCGGCCCCCGAGCTGGACGTGGTGTTCACGTCCCCCTACCGGTACGCGGAGGGGAACCGGGAGCGCATGGGCGCGCTGCCCGGCGCCTACGACGAGCCCTACCAGTTCATCCGGAAGATGGCCTGCAACTTCGGGTGGGACTGGGGGCCCACCGTGGTCACCTCCGGGATCTGGCGGCCGATCCGCCTGCACGCGTGGTCCACGGCGCGCCTGGCCTCGGTGCGGCCCCTGGTCTCGGTCTCCGACGACGGCTCCCTCGGCCGGGTCAGCGCCCACGTGGAGGTGGAGCGTACCGGGCCCGGCGCGGACCTCCCCCTCACCCTCACGGCGACGGTCGCCGGGGCCTCCGCGGTCGTCACCCTCGGACCGGGGCGGACGGAGGCGGTCCTGGACCTCGTGGTGACCGAACCCGCGCTCTGGTGGCCGCGCGGTCACGGCGACCAACCCCTGCACGACCTCGTGGTGGAGCTCTCCGGGGCCGGGCCGCGCACCCCCCTGCTCGACACGTGGGAGCGGCGGATCGGCTTCCGGAACGTGGCCGTGCGCAGTGAACCCGACCGCGAGGGAACGGGCTTCGCCGTCCAGGTCAACGGCCGCGACGTCCTGGTCAGGGGAGCCAACTGGATCCCCGACGACGCCTTCCCGAGCCGGATCGGCCGGGACCGCTACCGGGAACGCATCGAACAGGCCCGCGACGCCGGGATCAACCTGCTGCGGGTGTGGGGCGGAGGGATGTACGAGTCCGAGGACTTCTACGAACTCTGCTCGGAGCGGGGGATCCTCGTCTGGCAGGACTTCCTCTTCGCCTGCGCCGCCTACCCAGAGGACGAGCCGCTGGCCTCCGAGGTCGAGGCGGAGGCGCGCGAGGCGGTCGTCCGGCTGGCCCCGCACGCCAGCCTGGCGGTGTGGTGCGGCAACAACGAGAACATCTGGGGCCACGAGGACTGGGGGTGGAAGGAACGGTTGGACGGCCGTGCGTGGGGCGCCGGGTACTACCTGGACGTGCTGCCCCGCGCGGTGGCCGAACTCGACCCCACACGCCCCTACTGGCCGGGCAGCCCCTACTCCGAGGGCGAGGGGATCCACCCCAACGCGGCCGAGCACGGCACCATGCACCTGTGGGACGTGTGGAACCAGGAGGACTACACCGTCTACCGCGACCACCGTCCCCGGTTCGCCGCCGAGTTCGGCTACCAGGCGCCGCCCGCGCACGCCACCCTGCGGGGCGCGGTCACCGACGACCCGCTCACCCCGACCTCCCCGGGCGTGCTGCACCACCAGAAGGCCGAGGACGGTAACGGCAAGCTCGCGCGCGGGCTCGCCGCGCACTTCGGGGACCGTGAGTGGGAGTACGACGACTGGCACTACCTCACGCAGGTCAACCAGGCGCGCGCCCTCACCGTGGGGATCGAGCACTTCAGGTCCACCTGGCCGTACTGCACCGGCACGGTGATGTGGCAGATCAACGACTGCTGGCCGGTCACATCGTGGGCGGCGGTCGACGGCGCGGGGCGTCGCAAGCCCCTGTGGTACGCGCTGCGGCGCGTGTACGCGGACCGGGTGGCGACGGTCCAGCCCGCCCCGGGCGGGCTGGACGTGGTCCTCGGTAACGACACCGACGAGGAGTGGACCACCGAGGTGACCCTCGCGCGTCGGGACACCGCCACCGGGAGGGCACTGGCGGCCTCCACGCACGAGGTGCGGGTGGCGCCGCGTGGCGCGCTGCGCGTACCGGTGCCCTCGGGGCTCGCCGAGCCGGGAGAGCCCGCCCGCGAGGTGCTGACCGTCGACGGCGTGGGGGAGCGGGCGTGGTGGTTCTTCTCCCGTGATCTCGACCTGGAGTACCGAAAGCCCGAATTCGATGTGGAAACACGGGTGGACGGTTCCGATTTGCGGGTGACGGTCCGTGCTCGCGTGCTCTTGCGGGATCTGGTCCTGAACGTCGACAGACTCGATCCGGGAGTGAGCGTGGACAGCGCTCTGGTGACGCTGCTGCCCGACGAGTCGCACACCTTCACTGTGGTGGGCGGTGCGGCTCTCGACCCGGGGGCCGTGACGGAGCCACCCGTGCTGAGGTGCGTCAACGACGCCCTGGTGAACCCTGGGTGATGTGCGTGTGACACTCCGGTGGTCGCCACAGGGATCACACGCGTTCCCCGCCCGGCCCGTCGGTATTCCTCGACGGGCCGTGCGGGTTGCCACATCGAAAACCCTCGCCACCCGACGCGGCTGTGGTACCTTCAAAGAAGATTGTTAGTCGTTGAATTTCGCAGTTGGTGTCTTGCCCGCGGAGTTTGTGACCGGCGGGCGGTTTCTCTTGGAGTCGGCTCGCGGCAATTTTCGGGCGTGTGAGTATGCGTCCGTGTACACCGAGCTGAAGGAGAAAACATGGCTCAGGGAACTGTGAAGTGGTTCAACGGCGAGAAGGGCTTCGGCTTCATCTCCCCCGACGACGGTGGCCCCGACGCCTTCGTTCACTACAGCGCCATCCAGGGCACGGGCTTCCGTAACCTGGAGGAGAACCAGCGCGTGGAGTTCGAGATCGTCGCTGGCACCCGCGGCCCGCAGGCCGAGAACGTCGTCGCGATCTAAGACCGCATAGACGTAGCGATGTCGCCCCTCGTGGGCGTGAACGTCGCTGAACGCCCCCGGAGAGTTCGTCTCTCCGGGGGCGTTCGCGTGTCCGGGGTACGGGCGCCGCCCGTCCGGCGGCGGTCCCGGGGGCCCCGAGGGTCAACCCCGGTCCCACGCGAGGGACCCCGGGGCCGTCACTGACGGCCCCGGGGTCCCGGTGTGTGTGAGGAGCCTTCCCCGAGGGTTCACGGCCCTCCTGTGGGGGCTCAGGCCTCCAGGACGGCGCGGGTGCGCTCGCGCACCTCGGGTGTGTCCAGGCCCCGCACGGTGACAGTGGTCCGGCGGCGCAGCGCGTCGTCGACGGTCACGGCCCACTCGCGGTCGCGGGCGAACACGACCTGCGCCCAGACGTCCGGACCGTCCGGGTGGATGCGCTCGCCCAGCTCCGGCTGGTCGCGCACCAGGCCGGCGATGTCCAGGGCCAGGCTTCCGTAGTGCGACGCCAGGTGCCGGGCCACCAGCGGGTCCAGGCGGGCCCCCGGATCGCGGTCGATGATCAGGCGCTGGGCGACCGCGTCGGGGCTGGCCAGACCGGGCAGCGGCACGGTCCGCAGTGGGTCGGCCATGTCCTCGGCCAGCGGCACCGCCGACACCTTGCGCAGCTCCTCCAGGACGGTCCGGCCGATGTGCCGGTAGGTCGTCCACTTGCCACCGGCCACCGAGAGCATGCCTCCCCGCCCCTGGGTGACCACGGTCTCCCGCTTGGCGGAGCTGGTGTCCCCGGGGCCCCCGGGCAGCACGCGCAGCCCCGCGAACGAGTAGGTCATGCGGTCGCGGTCGAGGTAGGAGGCGTCGATGCCCAGCGCGGCCTCCCCGAGGATCTGGTCGACGTCGGAGGGGACCACGCCCACCTCGGCCGGGTCGTCCTCGTAGGACTCGTCAGTGGTGCCGAGGAGCAGGTGGCCCTCCCACGGGATGGCGAACGACACCCGGTACTTGTCCACCGGGATGGTGAGCGCGGCCTTCCACGGGTCGGGGGTGCTCAGCACCAGGTGGGCGCCCTTGGACAGCCGCACACTGGGCGACGCGGCGGCGTCCTCCATCCGGCGCAGGTGGTCGACCCAGGGTCCGGTGGCGTTGAGGACCAGGCGCGCGTCGATTCCGAAGTCGTCGCCGTTCACCCGGTCGTGCAGGTCGGCGCCGGTCACCCGGCCGCGCGTGGTCCGCAGCCCCCGGACCTCGGCGTGGTTGAGCACCACGGCCCCGGCGTCCACGGCGGCCCGGACGGTCATGACCGCCATGCGGCTGTCGTTCATCTGGTGGTCGCTGTAGGCGGCCACCGACTTGAGCCCCTTGGTGCGCAGTCCCGGCGCCAGTCGCTTGGCCTGGAGCGGCGAGAGCAGGCGGCCCATACCGTCGCCGAAGGCGGACAGCGCGGAGTAGAGGAAGACGCCCGCTCCCATCTTGGCGGCGCCGTGCGGTCCCCCGGAGTAGACGGGGACGAGGAACGGCCGGTGGTTGACGAGGTGCGGGGCCACGTCGGAGGCGAGCGAACGCCGCTCCTTGTGGTTCTCCGCGACCAGGCGCACGTTGCCGGTCTGGAGGTAGCGCAGTCCGCCGTGCACGAGCTTGGACGAGGCGCTGGAGGTGGCTCCGGCGAAGTCGCCCGCGTCCACCATGGCCACGCGCAGACCCGCCTGGGTGGCGGTCCAGGCGACGGAGGTGCCGAGGATTCCGCCGCCGATGACGAGGAGGTCGAAGGTGCCCCGGGTGAGTTCCTCGCGCGTGCGCGCTCGGTGGGTTCGGGCGTCACTGCGGTGGGCGCTGGCGGTCATGGCTGGTGCTCCGTCCGTTGGGGAGGGGGGCGTTACCGCACGTACCTGAACGGGCTCCACGTTTCAGGTGGGTGTCGTACGCATAATACGACAATGCCGAACGATTCAGGAGATCGGCGCCACGGTTACGGGAATCGGGGCTGGAGGAGCGGGGGTGTGCGGGTTCCCGTGAGGACTGGTGTGACTCTGGGGGGTCGGGTGGTCGCTGGTTGTCCACTGCGGTTCGGCATTGTCGAACTGGTGTGGAGGGAGCCGGACCAGACACCCGATACGCGATCCAGTGGAGCGGCGCACTGCCGGGCATGTCGTACCAAGGCGTGACAGGCGGAGTTCGTCCCCACAGGAGGCTGGAATCCGGGATCAAGGAAGCTGGTTTCCCGATTCCTCGATCGAGTTGGATGTCTGGACTTCGAGTTCCCCGGATTGTCCCGCTTGGGAGGCATCTCCGGTCCTACGATGAACCCCATCATGGCCACTAGGTACTCACCCACGATCCGGCGGCGCCGGCTCTCCGCCGAACTGCGGCGGGTGCGGCTCGCAGCCCGCAAGACCAGCGAAGAGGCCGCGGCGGCCGCTGGCCTGTCCAAGTCCACCTACTCCAACATCGAGTCCGGGGTCAAGAAACGGCCCAGCGTTCCGGAGATCAGGGCGATCCTGGACGCCTGCCAGGTCCCCCGGGGGAGAGAGTTCGATGAGATCCTCGACCTGTGCCGACAGTCCCTGGAACGCGGCTGGTGGTCCCGGTACCGCGACGTGCTCGCGGCCCGGTTCGTCGGATTCGAGACTGAGGCGAGACGCATCACGTCCTGGCAGCCCGTCGTGATCCCGGGACTCCTCCAGGTGCCGGAGTACATGAGGGTCGCCGCACAGGCCTGCCTGGCCAACCCCCAGGAGATCCGCCGGGACATCGACGCCCGGATGACCCGCCAGCGCATCCTGGAGGACCAGGACCCTCCCGAGCTGTGCGCGATCTTCGACGAGGGCGCCCTGCTGCGTCTGCACGACCACCCCGAGGTCCGTCGGGCCCAGGTCAAACACATCCTGGAGATGGCCCAACGGCCCAACGTCACCGTGCAGATGACCCGGGCCGCCAAGCTCAACCCCGGGGCCGGGGGCTCCTGCGTGATCCTGGAGTTCCCCCACGCCATCGACCCCACGGTGGTCTACCTGGAGACCGCCACGGACGGCATCTACCTGGAGGAACCGGACGAGGTCGCCCGCTACCAGCAGCTGGTCAACCACCTCAGACTGGTGGCGCTGCGGCCCGGGGAGACCCTCGATTACCTGGAGGAGTTCCACCTGGGCCCGTGAAGGGTCCCGTGAGCGCCGGAGGGCGCCCGGCCGCGGCCGGGCGCCCCAACGAGCGCGGGTGGTGACCCGGTTCAGGTACCGAAGCCGGTCAGGTGCCAGATCCAGGCACCGATCACACCACCGACGAGGGGGCCGACCACCGGGATCCAGGCGTACCCCCAGTCGGACGAGCCCTTGCCCGGGATGGGCAGGAGCGCGTGCGCGATACGGGGACCGAGGTCACGGGCCGGGTTGATGGCGTACCCGGTCGGGCCACCGAGCGACAGGCCGATCGCCAGCACCAGCAGACCGACCAGCAGCGGAGCCAGTCCGTGCGCGAACATGGCGGACAGGTCGGCGTCGCCCTTGGTGACCGACCCCTCGTTGCCGCCGATTCCGAGGACACCCAGCACCAGCATCGCGGTGCCGATGATCTCCGTGGTGAGGTTGGCTACGGGGTTGCGCACCCCGGGCGCCGTGCTGAAGACACCGAGCTTGGCCTCGGAGTCGTCGGTGATCCTCCAGTGCGCGAAGTAGGCCAGGAAGACCAGGCAGGCACCGACGATGGCACCCAACAGCTGGGAGATGATGTAGCCGGGCACCAGCGCCCACTCGAACTCGCCGATGCTGGCCAGGCCGAGCGTGACGGCCGGGTTGATGTGGCCGCCGGAGACGGCGCCGACGACGTAGACCGCCATCGCGACCGCCATACCCCAGCCGAACGTCACCACGATCCAGCCCCCTGCGAGGGCCTTGGAACGGGCGAGTGAGACGCCGGCGACGACACCGCCGCCGAGCAGGATCAGGATGGCCGTACCGACGAACTCCGCCAGGTACACCGACATGTTTTCCATGGAGACCTCCGCCCCGTGACGGGGCTGCCGAGATGGATGGGCCGGACACCTCCCGGTGTCCGGGGTCCGCGCCACGGACCCCTGGTGACGGGGGAGCCCCGGGAACGCGGTCGTCGCGAGGGCCGGTTCACCCGGGGCGGGTCGCTCGCGTGACCGACCCGGCCCCCGCCGGCCCGGTGCTACTTGGCGTCCTCGTGCTCCACCCAGCCAAGGGTGCGCTGCACGGCCTTGTTCCAGTTGTGGTACTCGCGGTCCCGGACCGCGGGCTCCATCCGGGGGTTCCACTCGGCGGCCTTGTGCCAGTTGGCGCGCAGGGTCTCGATGTCGGGCCAGTAGCCGACCGCCAGACCGGCGGCGTACGCCGCGCCCAGACAGGTGGTCTCGGCGACCATCGGCCGCACGACCTCGGCGTCGAGCACGTCGGAGAGGATCTGCATGAGCAGGTTGTCCGCGGTCATGCCGCCGTCGACCTTCAGCGTGGTGAGGTCGATCTGGGAGTCGGCGTTCATGGCGTCGACGACCTCGCGGGTCTGCCAGGCCGAGGCCTCCAGGACCGCGCGGGCGATGTGGCCCTTGTTCACGTAGCCGGTCAGCCCGGCGATCACGCCCCGGGCGTCGCTGCGCCAGTGCGGGGCGAACAGGCCGGAGAAGGCCGGGACGATGTAGCAGCCGCCGTTGTCGTCGACGGTCCGCGCGAGCGTCTCGATCTCGGGCGCGGAGGAGATCAGGCCCAGGCTGTCGCGGAGCCACTGCACCAGGGAGCCGGTGACCGCGATGGAGCCCTCGAGGGCGTACACGGCGGGGGCGTCGCCGATTTTGTAGCCCAGCGTGGTGAGCAGGCCGTTGTTCGAGGTCACGGGCTCGGTTCCGGTGTTCATCACCAGGAACGTGCCGGTGCCGTAGGTGCCCTTGACGTCGCCCGGGTCGAAGCAGGTCTGGCCGAACAGGGCGGCGTGCTGGTCGCCCAGCGAGGAGGCCACGGGGGTACCCGCCAGGTAGCCGGTGGACTCGCCGTAGACCTCCGAGGAGGAACGGATCTCCGGCAGCAGGCTGGCCGGGATCTCCATGGCCTCCAGGACCTCGGGGTCCCAGTCGAGAGTGGCCAGGTTCATCAGCATGGTGCGGCTGGCGTTGGTGACGTCCGTGACGTGGCGGCCGGTCAGCTTCCAGATGAGCCAGGTGTCCATGGTGCCGAACAGCAGTTCTCCGCGCTCGGCGCGCTCCCGGACACCGTCCACGTTGTCCAGCAGCCAGCGGATCTTGGGCCCGGAGAAGTAGGTGGCGAGGGGGAGGCCGCACTTGGGGCGGAAGCGGTCCTGGCCGCCGTCGGCGCCGAGCTCGCGCACGATGTCGTCGGTGCGGGTGTCCTGCCAGACGATGGCGTTGTAGACCGGTTCGCCGGTCTCCCGGTCCCAGAGCAGGGTGGTCTCACGCTGGTTGGTGATGCCGATGGCGGCGATCTGGTCGGGCGTGATGTCGCTCTTGCGAAGGGACTCCTGGACCACGGCCTCGACGTTGGTCCAGATCTCCAGCGCGTCGTGCTCCACCCAACCGGGCTTCGGGAAGATCTGTCGGTGCTCTCGTTGGTCGACCGAGACGATGCGTCCGTCCCGGTCGAAGAGGATGCAGCGACTCGACGTGGTGCCCTGGTCGATCGCGGCGACGTACTGCTGACTCATCGGTGCTCGCCTTCAGGTGGACGGCTCTGGATTGGGGTGGGAATCGGTGTGATCGGCGGTGCTCACCGAACGATGTACGACATTGACGTATGAATAGGCGATAGTTTCAACCGTTTTTCCTTCCCATGTCAAGGCCGTGTGACGCAATCGTGTTGCGTGGATCACGCGGTCGCGCGGACACTGTCTCAGGACGGGCGCGGACGCGGAAAGCACCACTCCGGGCGCTGACCCAAAGTGGGGCGAAGCGGTGACCGCCATTGGTCCCGCCGTTGCCCGGCGGGCATGGGAAGGCGTGTGAAGGCACGCGGCGGCCCGGAGGTACGCGGCCGGGGAGGGGGCGCGAAGCCCGGGAGGGGAGGGTGAGGCAGGGCTCAGTAGGGTGTGACGCCCAGCTCGCGGGAGATGGCCCGGGCGGCGTCACGCACGTAGGAGACCTGCTCCATGTCGGGCTTGCCGTCCTCACCGCGCAGGCGCTCGACGGCGCCCCGGACCCCGATGGCGCCGACGGTCACCCCCCGACGGTCGCGGATGGGGGCGGCGATGGAGACCTCGCCGTCCACCAGTTCCTCGGCCTCCCAGCCCCAGCCGTTGTCGCGGATCTCCGACAACTGGCCCTCCAGCGTCGCCATCGACGTCACGGTGTGGCGGGTGAAGGCGGTCAGCGCGACGGGGGAGTCGGTCTCCACGGCGGAGACCTCCTCGGGCACGGCCAGGGGGTCGAAGGCCATCAGGACCTTGCCGAGGGCGCTCGAGTGCAGCGGCAGCAGGGTGCCCACGTCCAGGGTCTGCCGGGAGGAGTCCGGGCGGAAGACGTGGTGGACCACCAGGACCTGGTGCTTGTGCAGCGTGCCGATGCGCACGCTCTCGCCGCTGCGCGAGGCCAGGGTGTCCGCCCAGTTCAGGGCGCGGGTGCGGAGTTCGTTCCCGTCCAGATAGCGGGTGCCCAGGCTGAGCATCCCGCCGCCCAGGCGGTAGCGGCCCGACTCCGGGTCCTGCTCCACGAACCCCACGTGCTGGAGGGTGCGCAGGATGCCCAGGGCGGTGCCCTTGGGCAGTTCCAGGGAGCGGGAGACCTCGGCCAGACTCAGTCCGCGGGCGCCACTGGCCAGGAGCCGGAGGATGGCGGCGGCGCGTTCGATGGACTGGATTCTTCCCGGCATTGCGGTGCTACCACTCTCTAGTACGACAATGTCATACGCCCGATGCTACTACGCGATGTGATGCGCAACACCTGTCGGCGCCCCGGGTTCGCACGTGATCGGCCAAGTCTACCGACGCGGCACCGCGCTGACCTGCGGTCGTTCACATCAGACCGACGCGGCCGCCCTGGTGATCGCCTTCGCCGCTTCCTCGACGTCGCTGTCGGTGATCTCCTGGCGCAGCACCAGCCGTACGCGGGCACCCCCGCCGATCGCCCGGACCCCCTCGGCGGCGATGGCCTCCAGGTACCGTCCGGCCCGACCCTCCGGGGTGGTCAGCAGCACCATGTTGGTCCGGGCCTCGACCGACACCCCCGGCAGGCCCTCCAGCCGCCCGGCCAGCCGGGCGGCACGCTCGTGGTCCTCGACCAGTCGCTCCCGGTGGTGGCGCAGCGCGTGCAGCGCGCCCGCCGCGATGATCCCCGCCTGACGCATGCCCGCGCCCAGCAGTTTGCGGCCGCGCCGGGCGCGCCGGACCGTGTCGGTGTCACCGACCAGTGCCGAGCCCACCGGGGCGCCCAGGCCCTTGGAGAAGCAGACCGACACGGTGTCGAACCCGGCGGCCACCTCGGCGGGGGAGGCCCCCAGGTGGACGGCGGCGTTCCAGAGCCGGGCCCCGTCCAGGTGGGCCCGAAGACCGTGCGCGTGCGCGAAGTCCGTCACCCGGCGCTGCTCGGCGAGGGGCACCACCTGCCCCGAGAAGGTGTTCTCCAGCCACACCAGGGCGGGGTCGGCCCGGTGCACGTCGCCGACGCCCGCCATCCACGACTCCAACAGTTCCTGGGGCGGGAACGGCTCACCCGAGTACAGCCGGGGCAGGGCGCGGGCGAGCACCACGGTGGCACCCTGTTCGTCGCCGATGAGGTGGTGGTGCTCGTGCGCCCACACCTCCTCGCCGCTGCGGGTGGACACGTACAGGCCGAGCTGGTTGGCCATGTGGCCGGAGGGCACGTACAGCGCGGCCTCCCGGCCCAGGAGTGCGGCGGTCTCCTCCTCCAGCGCGCGCACGGTGGGGTCCTCGCCGAAGACGTCGTCACCCACCTCGGCCTCGGCCATGGCCCGGCGCATCGCGGGGGTGGGGTGGGTCAGGGTGTCGGAACGCAGGTCGATCAAGGTTCCTCCTCGGCGTGGGGTGCGCCCACGACGATACTGCGCGGGCCCCACGGAACCCGGACCGGGCCGGTGCGGACGGGCTTGCGCCTCAAGCGGCTTGAGGCACCACAGTGGTCCCCATGAACCACGAAGAGCTGTACCCCATAGGAGACGCCGCGCGCCGCAGCGGGCTGAGCGTCAGCGCGGTCCGGTACTACGCGGACGCCGGGGTCGTGCGACCCACGGGCGTGAACGCGTCCGGGCACCGGATGTACGACGTCGACGCCATCGCCGGGCTGGAACTCGTCCGTACCCTGCGCGAGCTGGACACCGACCTGAGCGAGATCCGGAGGCTGCTCGCCGGCGAGGCGACCCTGCACGGCGTGCTCGTGACCCACCTGGGGATCGTCGAGCGGCAGGAGCGCACCCTGAGGGCCAGGCGGGCGGTGCTCAGGGCCCTGATCAGCCAGGGGGGTGAGACGGCACGGGCCGACCTGATGCACCGACTGGTGACGATGACCGACGAGGAGCGCGAGCGGACCATCGACGACTTCTGGAACGACGTCGCGGAGGGGCTCGACGTGCCGGACGGGTTCGTCGACCGGTTGCGCGCGATGCGCCCGGTCCTGCCCGAGGAGCCCACCGCCGCACAGCTGGAGGCCTGGATCACCCTGGCCGACCTGGTGCGGGACCGGGAGTTCCGCGACGCGGTCCACGCCCACCTCCGGGACACCTACTCGGCCCCGGAGGCACGGACGATGGCCACCGAGCCGTTCCAGTCCTTCATCCACGACAGCGGGGCGCCCCTCATGGAGGACCTCCTCGCCGCCTACCGTGCTGGGGAGTCCCCCCGGTCCCCACGCGCGCAGTCGGCCGTCACACGCTTCATGGAGGCGGCGGTCGCCCTGTCCGACACCCCGCTCACCCCGGCGGTGCGTGCCCGGATGGCCGACGGGTTCCGTCAGGTCCCCGACCTCCTGCGCCGGATCGCCGAGGAGGACGCGGTCTCCGAGGGGCCCGTCTACGACGACACCCACGGCCGGTACCTGGCCCTGGTGGCCGTGATCAACGGTGTTCCCGAGGACCGCGACGAGGACCCGACCCCCTACGTCTGGATCGCCGACGCCATGAGTGCCACCGTCACCGGCTCCTGAGGGCGACGGTCCGGTCGCCGACGGCCAGGGGGCGGCCGGGCCTGCCCTGGCGGATCAGGCCTCCTCCAACAGCGTCAGGTAGGCGTCCGTGTCATGGAGGGCGTGCAGCCGGTACCAGGCGTCCAGGGCGCGCGGGCTGAGCAGGCCGAGCCGGGCCAGGGCCGCCCGCGCGAACTCGACCGGGGCGCTGGCGCCCGCGGTGACCAGATCCCCGTCGGTGACGGTCAGCTCCTCCCGGTAGCGGTGGCTGCCCGCGTACCCGGTGCCCAGCAGGTAGTCGGGGGCGGAGCTGGTGTGGTCGCGGTGATCGAGGAGCCCCTCCCTGGCCAGCCCGGCGGTCGCGCCGCCGATGGCCGCCACGGGGATCCCGGCGTCCAGGAGGATGCCCGCCGCCGAGGCCAGGGGCGCCAGCGACTCCGGATCGTCGTCCCAGTCAGGCGATCCGGGCAGCAGGAGCATCGCGCTGGTGGAGGGCTTGAACTGGGGGAGTGTGAGGTCGGGGAGCACCGTGAGACCGCCCGCCGTGGTCACGGGTGCCCCGGTGAGCCCCACGGTGACGACAGGGAGGCTGCCGGTTCGGTGCGGACCGAGTCCCTCCCGCACCTGCGCGACGGTGTGGCCGTAGTGCCAGTCGGCCATCCCGTCGTAAACGGCGAGGTGCAGAGAGGGGGTGGGCTCAGCGCTCATGGCATGAGGTTGGGGTCTGGGTGGGTGGGGTGTCAATCTCCGCGCACCGTGGACGGCACATCGGCCCCACAAGTGACCCGTTTTATCCGCTGGTGACGTGGAGATGCGGTCCGGTGTACTTCGGGGTTTCCTGTCCTGATCTGCGTCGCACCGGCATGTGTGTCGTGGGTCACACTCACAAAATCGATAGCGGTGTTCACAGATGCTCACAAATGGTATTACCATTCTCGGAGCCTGGTCCAAGAGCAGGTCAAGGGCGTGTCCTCGCACGACCAAGCTCCACCGTCCCGTCCACTGGAAGGCTCCGTCGTGGAGAACTTCGAACCCGTCTACGGCACGGGTCCCCTCCTCGGGATCGCGGCGGGCGCCATCGCGCTCCTGCTGTTCCTGATCATCCGCTTCAAGATGCACGCGTTCATCGCGCTGGTGCTGGTCAGCGTGCTCACCGCGCTGGCCGCGGGCATCCCGGTCGACGGGGTGGTCCCCACCCTCCTCGACGGTTTCGGCGGCACCCTCGCCAACGTCGCCCTCCTCGTGGGGCTGGGTGTGATGATCGGCCGCATGCTGGAGGTCACCGGCGGCGCCGCCGTCCTGGCCGGGGCGCTCATCAAGCTGTTCGGTGAGAAGCGCGCCCCGATGGCCCTGGGCGTGGCCTCCCTGCTCTTCGGCTTCCCGATCTTCTTCGACGTCGGCCTCATCGTGATGCTGCCGATCGTCTTCAGCGTGGCCCGCCGCGTGGGCGGCTCGGTGCTGACCTACGCCCTGCCCACCGCCGGTGCCTTCGCGGTCATGCACGCCTTCGTGCCGCCGCACCCCGGCCCCGTCACAGCGGCCGTGGAGATCGGCGCGGACATGGGCCTGACCCTGCTCGTCGGCGTCCTCCTGGCCATCCCCACCTGGTACCTGGCCAGCTACCTGTTCGGCCTGTGGGCCGGGAAGCGCTTCGAGATCCCCGTGCCGGACGACATCATGTCCAACGGCGACGTCACCCATGAGAACCCGCCCCGCCTGGGCACGGTCGTCAGCATCCTGCTGCTGCCGATGCTGCTCATCTTCGCCAACACCGGCACGGCCACCCTCTCCGCGACCGGAGCCGTTCCCGCTGACGCCGTCTGGGTCCAGTCACTGCGGCTCGTCGGCGAGACGCCCATCGCGCTGCTGATCACCGTGCTGTACGCGATGGTCGTCCTCAGCCAGGGGCGCTTCACCCGCCAGCGGGTCGAGGAGATCGTCGGCGGCGCGCTCGGCCCCGTCTGCGGGATCATCCTCATCACCGGCGCGGGCGGCATGTTCGGCGGTGTCCTGCGCACCAGCGGCATCGGTGACGCCCTCGCCGGAAGCCTGGAGTCCACGGGCATGCCGGTCATCGTCGCGGCGTTCGTCATCGCGCTCGCACTGCGTGTCGCCCAGGGCTCGGCCACTGTCGCCATCACCACCGCGGCCGGTCTGATCGCTCCGGCTGTGCAGGCCACCTCCGGCCTCAGCTCCATCGACCTGGCCCTGATCGTCATCGCGATCGCCTCCGGCGCGACCGCGCTCTCCCACGTCAACGACTCCGGGTTCTGGCTGGTCGGCCGGTTCCTGGGCATGGACGTCAGGACGACGCTCAAGACCTGGACCGTCATGGAGACCCTGATCGGCTTCATCGGCTTCGGGTTCGCCTTCGCCCTGTACCTGGTCCTGTAGGCCCTCAGTGGCCGGGAGCGTCGTTCCTGAGGGCGTCCGCGACCTCGGTGACGATCGACCGCATGGCCGCCTCGGCCACGTCGGGCAGCCCGTCCCGGATGGCCCGCGCCACCGTCATGTGGAGGCGCAGGGCCTCCGGGCGGGGGTTGTGCGGCATCAGGTCGTAGGAGGTCCGCGCGACGAGCACCTCGGTCACCACCTCGGCCAGACCGGAGAGCATCTCGTTGCCGGACAGCTCCAGGACGCGACGGTGGAAGGCGATGTCGAGCTCCATGAACGTGGTGAGCTCGCCCGCCTGGCCGGTCAGGGTCATCCTGTCGGCCACCACCTCCAGCTGGGCCCGCTCGTCGGCGGGTCCGCGTTCGGCGGCCAGGGCGGCGGCGCCGGGTTCCACGGCGGCCCGGAGTTCGTTGAGGGAGCGCAGCTGCTCCATGCGGCCGGATCCGGCCAGTCGCCAGCGGATCAACTGGGGGTCGAAGACGCTCCAGTCCCGCTGGGGCCGGACCCGGATACCGGTCCGGGGGCGGCTCAACACGAGTCCCATGGACTCCAGGACACGGACCGCCTCGCGGGCGACCGTCCGGGACACGCCGAAGTCGCCCTCCAGACCCTGGAGGGTGAAGGCGTGGCCGGGGGCGTACTCTCCGGCGGCGATCGCCGGACCGAGCACCGCCAGCACCCGGTTGTGCAGCGTTCGGTGCTCGGTGGCCATCTCGTCCCTCGGAATCTCCTGCGATGCGGTCGGGGTCACGGAGCAGCCTAGCCGGATTGATTGATATCACTATTGCTGGCGGCGTCGCGCACGGGCGGCGGGCCAAGACTCGGAGAGAGCATGCATTTCGTGTTCATGGGCGTATCTGGCAGCGGGAAGACCAGTGTCGCCGAGCGGATCGCCGCGCGCCTCGAACTGCCCTTCGCGGAGGCCGACGCCTTCCACCCCGAGGCCAACATCACCAAGATGTCGGCCGGGGTACCGCTGACCGACGACGACCGGTGGCCCTGGCTGGCCGAGCTCGCCGACTGGATCGCCGCGCACGAGGCGCTGGGCGAGTCCACCGTGATGGCCTGCTCCGCGCTCCGGCGCTCCTACCGGGACGTGCTCCGCCGAGGGGCGCCCGGCGTGCACTTCATCCACATGCACGGCACGGAGGAGGTGATCTGGGAGCGGATCGAGGCCCGTAGGGACCACTTCATGCCGCCCGCGCTCCTGCGCTCCCAGCTGGAGACCCTGGAGCGCCTGGGGCCGGACGAGGAGGGGCTGGAGCTCGACGTGCGCGGCGACCTCACCCAGCTCAGCGCGCAGGCCCTGGAGTACGTGTCGGAACGGCTGGGCCTCTCCCTCACCTGACCGGAACCCGCCGCCGCGAGACGACCACCACATGCGCGGGGGTTTTGCTCCACTTGTGTAGTACGCCCCGGCACGCGAACCTGTTCGTCATGCAAGACACCCAGACGTCCCCCGTATCCTCCGACTCCCGGCCGTTCAGTGTGCTTCCGGCCCCCCGGCAGAGCCTGCTCGCCGCGCGTCGCCCCGGTGTGCGGCCCCCGCAGGACGTTCGGCAGACCTGTGTCCTGATGTTCGTCACCGCCGCCGCGTTCGCCGGGCTGGCCTACCAGGCCTGGGCGACGCTGGACGGTGGCGCGCCCGCCCCGGTCGTGCGCGACCTGTGGGTGCAGGTGGTCCTGGCGACGCTGGTCACCCTGGGCCTGGTCGCGCTGGTGGTGCCCGTGCGCCGTGCCGGCTACGTCCTGTGGCGTGCCGCCCAGTTCGGCGCGGTGGTCGCCCTCGGCGTGGCCGTTTCCGCGCTCAACACGGCGGCCCGGCTCGCTGACACACCGATGCTGCTGGTCGCGCT
This sequence comes from Nocardiopsis prasina DSM 43845, assembly GCF_000341265.1. Classification (GTDB taxonomy): domain Bacteria; phylum Actinomycetota; class Actinomycetes; order Streptosporangiales; family Streptosporangiaceae; genus Nocardiopsis; species Nocardiopsis prasina. The sequence continues at coordinate 19,751 of NZ_ANAE01000073.1, forward strand.
GGTGGTGGCCCTCCTCGCCATCGTCACCAACATCGCCCTGTGGAGCACCAACGTCCGCCGCTGGTGCGAGTCCTAGGAGTACGTCACGCAGGGGTGCCCCGGCCACTGGCCGGGGCACCCCTTTCCCGTTCGCGCGGCCATCCCCGCGTTCGCGGGGTTCGCACTTGGCGACCTGGGGGCGACGCGGGTCGTGTCCCCGCTCGACCACGGCTGCGGCGCGGTACCCGGACGCCGTGGGCCCGGAGCGCGCGTGGCCCGTGTGGTCACGGGACGCTCACTGCCGGGCCCTTTCCGTCCGGGGGTCCCGCCTCAGGTGCCGCCGCTCAGTCCTCCTCCTCGCCGTCCGCGAGGACGTGCAGGCGGGCGAGGTGCTCGCTGCCGTCCTCCCCGTGACGGTTGACGTAGATCTCGCGGGCCTCGTCCGCGATGTCTCCCACCTCGTCCTCGAAGCCGTAGTCGAGGAGGTCGTCCAGCAGGTCGAGCGACCGGTGCAGCGGGTCCCCGTCGTCGGGGTCGGTCGCGGCCTCCTGGGGGGAGTGCTCGGTGACCCGCGTCAGCGCGACGCCTCGGGCCTCCTCCACCGCGCTCTCCGCTCCGGCCGCGGCACTCAGGCGGATGCGGGTGATGGGGTCCTCGTCGGCGACGAGCATCAGCTGCTCGGCCAGCCAGGTGGTGTCCTGGCCTTCGAGGAACGCGGTGAGCTCCGCGTCGTCTAGGGGAGTGTTCATCCGCAGATCATAGGACGAACCGCACGCCTCCGGCGCCCCGGGCCCCGTTCACGGAACGGAAACAAAAAACGGACATTCGGTGCTGAAGTTCATTCATCCCATGATCGGATTAAGAAAGAGGAATTGTGCTCGGATGAATACCCATTGTCACCGTCCTGGGGCGGGAGAGGCTCCGGGGAAGACGACGCTCAGTTAAACACATGCGAGCCAAATGCCGATCTATGGATCACGGCACAGATCTGAAACGGTTGTATTAATACCCAGCCGTCTACCTTCCCAGGTGGTCATGGTGCGGTTTAGGGTCCAACTCATCGTTCCGGGCCCCAAACCCCCGTCCCCCATCCCTGAGGTGGACCATGTTCACGAAGTCTTCCCGTAAGCCGCTCGGCCTCCTGGCCGTCGCGGCGTCGCTCACGCTTGTGGCGACAGCCTGTGCGGAGAGTGACCGCGCCGACGGAAGCGGCGACGACTCGCAGCCGTTCGTCTTCGCCTCCGCCGGTGACATCACCGCGCTCGACCCCTTCCTCGCCAGCGACGGTGAGACGTTCCGATACAGCCGCCAGGTCTTCCAGACCCTTCTCGAACACGAATCCGGCGGTTCTGAAATCGTCGGTGGACTGGCCGAATCCTGGGACCAGTCCGATGACGGCACCGTCTGGACCTTCAACCTCCAGCAGGGCGTGAAGTTCCACGACGGCGACGACCTGGACGCCGAGGCGGTCTGCGCCAATTTCGACCGCTGGTTCAACCTCTCCGGTGCCTACCAGAGCTCGAACAACTCGTACTACTGGCAGAAGATCTTCGGTGGATTCGCGGAGAACGACGAGGCCTACGCGGCGCCGGATCCGCGTTTCGTCTCCTGTGACGCCGAGGACGAGTTCACCGCCGTCATCGAGGTCAGCGAGTACTCCTCCCTGTACCCGGGCGGTTTCAGCCTCGCGGCCTTCGGCATCATGAGCCCCACCAGCCTGGAGGCCATGGAGGGCCAGGAGATCACGGGTGAGGAGGGCAACCCCAACCTGCCCGAGTACACCCAGGTCCCGGGGACGGTCGCCGGTACCGGCCCGTTCACCGTCGAGGAGTGGAACCAGGACCAGGGCGAGATCACCCTCAAGCGGTTCGACGACTACTGGGGCGACCCGGCGGGCTTCGAGAACATGATCATCCGGGCCATCCCGGACGAGAACGCCCGCCGTCAGGCCCTTGAGGCGGGCGACATCCACGGCTACGACCTGGTGGCCCCGGCCGACGTCGGCCCGCTCCAGGAAGCCGGGTTCGAGGTCCCCACCCGTGACGTGTTCAACGTCCTCTACCTGGCCTACCACCAGGACGACGAGGCCCTGGCCGACCTCGAGGTGCGCGAGGCCCTCTCGCACGCGGTGAACCGCCAGCGCATCGTCGACACCATCCTCCCCGAGGGCGGCGAGGTCGCCTCGCAGTTCCACCCGGACACCCTCGACGGCTGGTCGCCCGACGTCCGCGAGATCGAGTACGACCCGGAGCTGGCCGCCGAGAAGCTGGCCGACGCGGGCCAGGAGGACCTCACGGTCGAGTTCTGCTACCCGACCGAGGTCACCCGCCCGTACATGCCCGCCCCCAAGGACATCTTCGACGTCATCTCGGAGGACCTCCAGGAGGCCGGTGTGACGGTCGAGGCCAAGAGCTTCGAGTGGGCCGAGTACATCAACCAGACCGACAGCGGCAACTGCCCGCTGTACCTGCTCGGTTGGACCGGCGACTACAACGACGCCTACAACTTCATCGGCACCTGGTTCTCCACCCCCAACAGCGCCTGGGGTCTGGACGACGAGGAGCTCTTCGACAAGATGGAGGAAGTGAGCACCAACCCCGACGCCGACGAGCGCATCGCCGGGTACCAGGAGCTCAACGAGATGGTGATGGACGTCCTGCCCGGGCTGCCCATCTCCAGCTCCCCGCCCTCCATCGCGTTCTCCGGGGACGTCAACCCGCCGAACGTGAGCCCCCTGACCCAGGAGAACTTCTCCGAGGCCTCCTGGAAGTAGGCGCGAGACCCCTCCCGGACCTGGGAGGGGTCCTCCGCCGGGCCCGACCGGTCCTGACCGGTCGGGCCCGCCGCACGGCCACCCCCGGCGGTCCGCTGCCCCAAGGCACACCGCGCCGCACCCCCCCCGGGTACCCCCAGAGACCATCCGTCCGTCCCGCCACACCCCGGCGGGGGACGCTCCGCGTCCATCGTTCTCACCACTGGCGAAAGGCGGCGCAGGTGCTGCGATTCATCGTCAGGCGACTCCTACAGCTGATCCCGACACTCGGCGGTCTGTCGATCCTGCTGTTCGTCTGGCTCCAACGACTGCCGGGCGGACCCGAGTACGCCCTCCTCCCCGACGACGCGACCGCGGAGCAGCGTGCCGCTCTGCGCCGGTCCCTCGGCCTGGACGAACCCCTCGCGGTTCAGTACCTGACCTTCCTGCGCAACATCCTGCAGGGCGACCTGGGGACCTCCCTCCAGACCAGCCGACCGGTCCTGGACGAGTTCTTCCTCCGCTTCCCGGCGACCTTCGAACTGGCCGTGACCGCGATGATCTTCGCCGTCGCCGTCGGTCTGCCGCTGGGCTACCTCGCCGCCCGCAAGCGCGGCACGGTGCTGGACTTCGCCGCCGTGGGCGGTTCTCTCCTGGGCATCTGCACCCCGGTCTTCTTCCTGGCGTTCATCCTCAAGGTGGTCTTCGCCGAGAACCTGGGCGTGCTCCCCTCCGCCTTCCGGCTCTCACCGGGCCTGAGCCGCACCGACATCACCGGCTTCGTGGTCCTGGACGGCCTCATGACGCGTGAGTGGGACGTGGTCATGGACGCGCTCGCCCACCTCGTCCTGCCGGGACTGGCCCTGGCGTCCATCCCGCTTGCCGTCATCACGCGCATGACCCGGGCCAGCGTCCTGGAGGTCATGGGCGAGGACTACGTCCGCACCGCCAACGCCAAGGGCCTGCACCGCACCACGGTGCGCACCCGCCACGTGCTGCGCAACGCGCTCCTGCCGGTGGTCACGGCGGTCGGTCTGCTCGCGGGCAGCCTCTTCGCCGGCGCGGTCCTCACCGAGAGCGTCTTCGCCTTCCCGGGTATCGGGTCGTTCGTCTACGGGGCGACACAGACCCGCGACTATCCGGTGCTCACCGGCTTCATCCTCCTCATCGCCACCATGTACGTGTTCATCAACCTCCTGGTCGACATCTCGTACAGCCTCCTCGACCCGAGAGTGCGGGCCCAGTGATGCCTACGACACCGAGTCCGAACCCGCCCGAGGCACCGGACACCGCCGGGGCCGACGAGAAGGTTCCGTTCCACAAGCGCAAGGCCGACAAGGTCGACCGGCTCGCCGAACTCATGGGCGACCGGGAGGCGGGCAGCCACGGCGCGGGGGTCTGGCGTGAGGCCTTCCAGCGCATGCGGCGCAGCCCCATGGCGATCACCGGCGCGGTCATCGTCGCGGTGTTCCTCGTCATCGCCCTGTTCTCGCCGCTCATCGCCACGTACAGTCCCACCTCCCAGGCCTGGGGCGGCGAGGTCTTCCCGAACCGCAACGAGTTCGTCGGGCCGCGTGCCGAGAACTGGCTGGGCCTGGACCACCTCGGCCGGGACATGTTCTCCCGCATGGTGATCGGCGCACGCCAGACCCTCCTGGTCGGTGTGGTCGCCACCCTGGTCGGCTTCCTGTTCGGCGCGCTCCTGGGCGGCCTCGCCGGCGCCTGCTCGGTGCTGGGCGGACGCTGGGGGCGCCAGGTCGACAACGTCGTCATGCGCGTCATCGACATGATGCTGGCCATGCCGACCCTGCTGCTGGCCGTCACCGTCGCCGCCCTGGTCGGGCCCAGCCTCACCACGGTCATGATCGCGGTCGGCATCGCCCAGGTCCCCATCTTCGCCCGCCTGCTGCGCGGCGCGATGATCTCCCAGGGGAACCGCGAGTACGTGCTGGCCGCGCAGGCCCTGGGGGTGCGCAAGCGCCGGATCGCCGTCACGCACATCCTGCCCAACTCCATGGGCCCGGTGATCGTGCAGTCCACGCTCACGTTGGCGACGGCCATCATCGACGCGGCAGCCCTGTCCTACCTGGGCCTGGGCAACCCGGACGCCTCGTACCCCGAGTGGGGCACGATGCTGTCCGAGGCCCAGCGGTTCCTGTCCAGCGCACCGTCCCTGGCCGTCTACCCGGCCCTGGGCATCATCATCACCGCGCTCGGCTTCACCCTGCTGGGTGAGGCGCTGCGGGAAGCGCTCGACCCGAAGTTGAGGAAGTGACCATGAGTTCCAGCACGCCGCTGTTGGCGGTGGACGAGCTGTCCGTGGTGTTCCACCGCAAGGGCCAGAACCCGACCCGCGCCGTCGACGGAGTCTCCTTCACACTGGAGGAGGGCAAGGTCACCGGTCTGGTCGGCGAGTCCGGCTGCGGCAAGAGCGTCACCTCCCTGGCCCTCATGGGTCTGCTGCCGGACCGGGGAGTGAAGGTCGGCGGCAGCGCCGTCATGCGCCTGTCCGACCGGGGCGAGCAGCCGCAGGAGGCGGACCTGCTCAGGATCTCCCAGCGCCGTATGCGCGACCTGCGCGGCTCCCAGCTGGCGATGATCTTCCAGGACCCGCTCAGCTCGCTCAACCCGGTGGTCCCCATCGGCCTCCAGGTGACCGAGATCCTCAAGCGGCACCGGGGGATGCGTGGCGCCGCCGCCAGGGCGGAGGCCGCCGACCTGCTGTACCGGGTGGGCATCCCCGACCCCACCCGGCGCCTGAACGAGTACCCGCACCAGCTGTCCGGCGGTATGCGCCAGCGCGCGCTCATCGCGATGGCGGTGGCCTGCAAGCCGCGCCTGATGATCGCCGACGAGCCCACCACCGCCCTGGACGTCACCATCCAGGCCCAGATCCTGGAGCTGCTCAAGGACCTGGTCACCGAGGAGGGCACCGGGCTGCTGATGATCACCCACGACCTCGGCGTGGTGGCCGGGCTGTGCGACGACATCAACGTCCTGTACGCGGGCCGGGCGGTGGAGACCGCCGAACGCGCGCCGCTCTTCAGCGACCCCACCCACCCCTACACGGTGGGCCTGCTCGGCTCCATCCCCCGCCTGGACGCGCCCCGCGGCGAACCGCTCACCCCGGTGCGCGGATCGGTCAACGACAACATCGCGTGGACGGACGGGTGCGCGTTCGCGCCCCGCTGCGACCACTACACCATGGAGTGCCTCCAGGGACCGCCCCAGCTCGTCGAAGTGGGCGCAGGGGACCCGGGACACGTCCACCGCTGTGTGAACCCCATCAGCCACGCCGACGTGGTGGACCGGGCCGTGCTGGAGAGCCCGGCCGTGGTGGGCGACGACGAGGAGGAGCGGGGATGAGCCTGCTGGAGATCAGGGACCTCAAGGTCCACTTCCCCATCAAGCGGGGCGTGATCGTCGACCGCACCGTGGGGCACGTGCGCGCCGTGGACGGGGTCTCGCTGAGCATCGAGAAGGGCCAGACCTACGGACTGGTGGGGGAGTCCGGCTGCGGCAAGACCACCCTGGGCCGGGCGGTGCTGCGGCTGAACGAGATCACCGAGGGCGAGGTGTGGTTCGGCGGGGACGACCTGGCCGGGCTCGACTCGGAGTCGATGCGCCGCGAGCGCGCCAACCTCCAGATGGTCTTCCAGGACCCGCTGGGCAGCCTCAACCCGCGCCAGAACATCGGCTCCATCCTCCTGGAGGGCCTCCAGACGCACGGGATCGGCGGTCCCGAGGGGGCGGAGGCCGAGGGGCTGAGCCGGTCGGAGCTGAGGCAGAGGACCAGGGAGGACCAGCGCCGCCGGGTCGTGGACGCGCTGGAGCGGGTGGGGCTGTCCGCCAAGGCGCTCCAGCGCTACCCGCACGAGTTCTCCGGCGGCCAGCGACAGCGCATCGGCATCGCCCGGGCGCTGGTGCTGGAGCCCGACCTCATCATCTGCGACGAACCGGTCTCCGCGCTGGACGTGTCCATCCAGGCGCAGGTGCTCAACCTGCTGGAGGAGCTCCAGGAGGAACTGGGCCTGACCTACCTGGTGATCGCGCACGACCTCGCGGTGGTGCGGCACGTGAGCGACGTGGTGGGGGTGATGTACCTGGGGTCACTGGTCGAGGAGGCCACCAGCGACCAGCTGTACGAGACCCCGCTGCACCCCTACACGCGGTCGCTGATGTCGGCGGTGCCGGTCCCGGACCCGACAGTCGAGGACACCCGGGAGCGCATCCTGCTCGCCGGTGACCTGCCCTCGCCCGCGAACCCGCCCGCGGGCTGCCGGTTCCACACCCGCTGCCCGTGGCGGCAGGAGGAGCGGTGCGACACCGAGCGCCCCGAGCTGCGCCCGCTGGAGGGCGGGCAGCCCACCCACCGGGTGGCCTGCCACTACGCCGAGCAGATCCTGTCCGGCGAGGTCCAGCCCCGAGCGGAGCTGGCCGAGCGGATTGTGCACGGCGCGAGCTGATCCGGACCGGGTGCGCGGGTACCCCCGGAGGGTGCCCGCGCACCGTCGTTCGGAGCGCGGTTCTGACGAAGCCGACCCGTTCCGAAGCGGAAGATCCGCGCAGGGCCTCCACGTCGGTCATCCGGCAGGGCGGCGTCCCGGCCGTCGGCTCCCGCCCGGGACGCCGGATCTGACAGTTGTCATCGGGCCAGGCGGATGTTTGTCACCGGGCGGACACGTGTTCCTCCCGGCCAGGGGGTGACAACGGCGACTACGGGCAGGAGAGCTGTCCAGGCGATCATCGAAGCATGACATCCGTTGGCTCTCCCCCGACCGCCCATCCCGCGGGTCCGCCGCCCGGTACGCCCGCGAGGAAGCGCCGCGCCCCCGCCGCGCCGCGCCGGGTCTGGCTGATCGCCCTGGTGGCCGGCGCCGTCGTGGCGGTCCTCACCCACCTGTTCGCCCCGGCCCAGGCCGTGTCGGCCCCCGTCGTCTCCGGGGACACGGAGCTCACCGAGGACCTCGAGGCAGTCCTCGGAGACCGGGCGGTGGAGGTCCAGGGACTGTCCGTCGGCCGCTTCGACCTGGACGAACCCACCGCGGTCGAGTGGGCCGCCGCGGGGACCGCCGACGGCGCCACCCCGGTGGACGAGCACACCCCGTTCGAGACCGGTTCGGTGTTCAAGGTGGTCACCGGCATGCTCCTCGCTGACATGGTTGCGGACGGGGAGACCTCTCTGGACCGCACCCTCGGCGAGGTCCTCCCCGAGGTCGACTTCGCCGACCCCGAGACCGCCACGATCACCCTGGAGGAGCTGGCCACCCACCAGTCCGGGCTGCCCGGTATCCCTACTGAGGACCTGTCGGCGCCGTCCTTCCTCGTCGGCTCCCTCGTCCGCGCCGACCCCTACCTGGGTTTCGCGGACCCGCTCGACAGGCTGGCCACCGCCAGCCCGGTCAGCCGGGGAGAGTACGTCTACTCGAACCACGGGATGGCCGTGTTGGGAGGGGCCCTGGCAGCCGAGGCCGGGACGACCTACCCGGAGTTGGCGCGTGAGCGCGTCCTCGACCCGCTCGGTCTGGAGGACACCGTCATCGCCGGGTCGGACCTGCCCGCGGGCGCCGCGTGGTCCCACCACTCGCCGGGCGTGCGGATCACTCCGTGGACCAACAGCGACTACGCCGCGGCTGGCGCAGGAACCTGGAGCACCACGGCGGACCTTGCCGTCCTGATCGCGGCGGTCACCGCCGGCAGCGCCCCGGGGGCGGACTCGGTGGAGCCGGTCCCGGCAGGCCCCGAGATCGACCCCGTGCCCGGGTTCGGGGAACTGGAATCCGGCCTGGCCTGGCTCCGCGTCACGGGTTCCGACGGCGGCACCCTGATCATGCACAACGGCAAGACCTACGGCGCCTCCACCATGGTGGGATACGACGGCGAACAGGCCGTGGTGCTCATGAGCAACAGCGGTTCCTTCCAGGAGATGGCGGTGGTCGAGGGGTTGCTGGACGACCAGCCGGGAGAGTCGGTCCTGTCCGCCGAGCCCACGGCGGCGATCAGCGCCGGGCTCACGCTTCTTCTGCTGATCGTCCCTCCCGTCCTGCTCCTCGCCCTCGCGGTTCGGCGGCGCACCCTGGTCACCCAGCGCCCCATCGACCGGCTCCGGATCGTCTCGCTCTCTCTGGGAAACCTCGCCTGGCTCACCTACCTCCAGCACATCGGGGTGTGGACGGACGTGCCGAACGCGCTGTTCGCCTGGTCCGTCGGTGTGGCCGCCGCAGCTGCGTCGGTCCTGGCCTGGCACTTCGTCAGGGTTCCGGTGGAGGCGGGCCGGTTCCGTTGGCTGCACGTCCCCGTGTTCGCTCTCTCGGTCCTGCTCTCCCTGACCGTGCTGTCCGCGTCGGTCTACGCCCTGGCGGTCGCCCACCTGTGACTCCGGTCCGACCGCTGCCGGTTCACGTGACGCGCCCTCCGCGTCGCGGGGACCGGTGGCGACTGGTTCAGGATTTCAGGGTCCGTTCGGTCCGGGGGCCCGGAGGGCCTACCGGCCGCGTGAACCGTCGGCACACGTGCACCCTACGGAACTCGGCGCGCAGCTCCTCCTCGTCCGCCAGGTCCGCGTGCCCGAAGGCCCTCACCACCGCTTTGACCTTGGGTGCGGGGGGAGGTCGCGACCCCTGGGGAGACCGGGTGTCCAGCAGAGGAAGGGCGGGCCGCGCCACCTCGTCGTGGTCGGCGTACACGTGCAGGTAGTGGTCGTGGTCGGTGAAGCCACCGGACCGGTACCAGGCCAGCGTGGCGGGGTCGTCACGGGTCCAGGCATCCAGCCTCCGGACCCCCTGCTCTCGCAGACACTCCAGGAGGGTGCCCAGCAGTCGCCCGCCCACCCCCCGGCCCTGGTGGTCGGGGTGAACGGCGACGGTCTCGATCACCGCCGTGTCCCCGCCCAGTTCGGCGTCGAGGATCCCGACCAGGGTGTCGCCCCGCACGGCGACCAGCTCCACGGAGGGAGTCGGGCGGACCGGCTTCCTCTGGACCACATCGTCGTAGTACGCGGTGTGGAGGAAGGACAGCACCCTGCAGCGCAGCCACCTCTCCTCGTCGGTGGGTCGGTAGGGGCGGATCTCCGTGGGGGGCATGGCGGTCATTATTGGCACACCGATCCACGGCCGCAACGGGTTTCGACGCGACTCGGGCCCCTGACTGTCGGTCGGGTGGAGTGGGGAGGTAGGAAGGAAGAAGGAGCAACGGAACCAGGAGGAACGGGATCATGGCGGACACCGCTCACACGCGCGGGTCGGGGCTGTTCCTGTACGACCGGGACTGCGGCTTCTGCCAGCGCGCGGTCGCCTTCGCGCGCGAGCGCCTGCGCACCCGGACCTCCTTCGCCGCCTGGCAGGACTCCGACCTGCCCGCTCTCGGCCTCACCCCCGAACAGACCGACGCCCAGGCCTGGCTCGTGCACCGGGACGGGCGGCGGCTCGCCGGAGGAGACGCCATCGCCGGGGTGCTCCTGGGCGCCGGGCTCCCCGCCCGAACCCTCGGCCGGCTGCTGCTGATGCCCGGGGTGCGCGTGCTCAACCGCGCCGTCTACCGGGTGGTGGCCGCCAACCGGCACCGGCTCCCCGGCGGAACCGCCTCCTGCGCCCTCCCACCCCCGAGCGGAAGGACCACACCCCCGTGAACCCCCTGGCCGCGGCTTCTGATCAGACGATGCCCCTCGGCGCGTTCCTCAGCACGATGGGCTGCCTGCTGCTCATGACGGTGGTCCTGGTGCTCATGGGGGCACTGGGTGCCCTACGGCGGATCAAGCCGAACGAGCTCTTCGGCATACGGACCCGCTACACCCGTTCCAGCGAAGACGCCTGGTACGCCGTGCACGAGCTCTCCGCGCACTGGTCGATCGCGGCCGGGCTGGTCTGTCTGCCGGGTCTGGTCCTGCTGCCGTTGGCGACCACCCCGAGCTGGGAGGCCGCCGCTGTGCTCGTGCCCGTCGGGATCAGCCTCGTGGTGCTCCTCACCGGAACGTGGCGGGCCCACCGGTTGGCCCGTGAGCGCGAGGCCAGAGAGGTGGGCCGCGCCGACCTGCCCTGAATCAGGCCGCGCGCAGGGCCCGGCACACGTCCAGCACCCGCTCGCGCAGCACCGCTCCGCGCTCGGCGAAGTCCCGCTGGTACTCCATGTAGGCGGCCTTACCCTCGGCGGTCTCGATCCGGACCGGCGGGTAACCCCACTCCCGGAGGTCGTAGGGCGAGGCGCGCATGTCCAGCACCCGGATCTCCTTCGACAGTTCGAAGCAGTCCGCCACCAGCTCCGACGGGACCGCCGGGGTGAGTTTGTACGCCCACTTGTACAGGTCCATGTTGGCGTGCAGGCACCCCGGCTGGTCCAGTTCCGCCTGGCGCTCCCTGGTGGGCTGGAGCGTGTTCAGCGGGCGCGCAGGTCCGGTGAAGAACCGGAACGCGTCGAAGTGGGAGCACTGGACGCGGTGCGACTCCACCACACGGTCGGTGCCCTCGTGACCGAGCCGCAGCGGGACCTGGCCGTGTCGGACCTCCTCGGTCCGGTACACCATGGCCCATTCGTGCAGTCCGAAGCAGCCCAGGTGCGCGGGGCGCTCGGCCACCGAGGACAACAGGCGCTCCACGAAGTCCAGCACCGGACGGGCGGCCAGGAACGCGGGCACGTCCAGGCCCACCCCGCCCGAGAGCCCGGTGTAGAAGCGCTCGGAGAGCCGCTCGCGTGAGCCCTCGCCCAGCAGCACCGTTCCCACACCGGGGTGCCAGCGCCGCAGCTGTGCGGGCTTGAGGTTGTAGTAGGTGAACAGGAAGTCCTCGACGGGGTGCCGTTCGCCCGCGCTCCTGCGCCGGACGTGGTCGCCGACCAGGGCATCCACCCGACGCCCGTGCAGTTCGGCGCGCTCGCGCCACTCCGTCTCCGCCAGACCCCTCAGGGCCTCGGTCCTCGTTCCCGTCACGGCACCCAGGGTATGTCCGGTCCCGGCTGCCCTAGTCTGCTGGGATGCAGATCCCCACCGACGAAGAGATCCGGGCCCTCCACGAGCGTCACGCGCCCACCGCCGAGGCCTTCGAGCTCGTGTACACCCACTGCCGGGCCGTGTGCGAGGTCGCCGAACCGCTGCTCGACCGCGCGCCCACCGGTGTGGACGCGGACCTCGTCCGCGCCGGGTGCCTGCTCCACGACGTCGGTGTCTACCGCCTGATGGACGAGCACGGTCGGATCGACGGCTCCCGCTACGTGAGCCACGGGGTGCTCGGTCACGAACTGCTGGCGGAGGAGGGGCTGCCCGAGACACTGTGCCGGTTCTGCTCGCACCACACCGGAGTGGGGGTCACCCGCGACGACGTGCGCACCCAGCGACTGCCCATCCCGGTCGCCGACTACCTCGCCGAGTCACCCGAGGAGGAACTGGTCATGTACGCGGACAAGTTCCACAGCAAGAGCCGGCCGCCGGTCTTCCTCACCGCCGACACCTACGCCGCCAAGGTGAGCCGCTTCGGCCCCGAGAAGGAACTCCGCTTCAAGGACCTGGTGGAACGGTACGGGGAACCCGACCTGGTCGCCCTGTCCCGCTCCTTCGGCCACGCCCTCGTCTGACCCCGAAGCACCCCTGTGGGCTCGGTGGGGCTCAGTTGGACTGCTGGACGGGCAGATGGCGCCCCAGGTAGCCCACGTACACCCTGTTCGTGGTGTCCGGGCCCAGGTGCGGGAAGAAGTACAGCCGGGGGCAGATGCCGTACTCGATGTCCAGCTTGATGTGCGCGTACATGGGGACCCGGCCGTCCGGCTCCACCTCGCTCGGCACCCGGAAGACCCGCTTCTCGTTGAGCTTGCCCCGGTTGCGGACGTAGTCCGACTCCTGCGAGGCCAGCCGCTTGACCGGGATCACCCGGTAGCCGTCCGGGGGTTCGCGCAGGTAGGAGTGGAAGCCCAGCCCGCTGCCCGGGTTGTCGAACTGGTAGCGGGCGTAGTCGTTGAGGGCCATCAGCGCCTCCCAGGCCCGGGTCACCCACAGCCCCTCCTTGCGGCTGTCGGACAGCTCGTACACCGTCTGGTCCTCGATGGTGAAGAACAGGTGCGGCAGGGCCGATCCGTCGGTGATCCGTTCCAGTAGCTCCGCCACGCTGGACGGCGGACGCAGCTCGGGGTCGCGCGGGGCCGGGGCGGCGGCCAGCCGGAACAGACCGGCGTCCCTCGCCTGGTCGCGCAGCCACCGGGCCTCGAACCGGGCCGAGCGTTGCTCCTCCCTGGCGACGGCGAGTTCGTCGGCGAGGTCGGCGGTCTCCGCGAGCATGGCCTGGTGTTCGTCCGACAGTTCACCGATCCGCGCGTTGAGCCTGCGGACCTCGTCTCTGAGCCGCCGAACCTGCTGTTCCTGGGCCTGGGCGGCGGCGAGCTCCACCGAGGAGACGGAGTCGTGCCCTGACTGGTGTGCGATGACGTTCCCCGATCCTGAGGGTGCCCGTGGGGGAACGGGGGCACGGGTGTTCGGACCCCGGCGCAGGTCCTCGGTCTCCTCGGCCAGGAGCGCGTCGATCGACCGGAGCGCCTCGGGCAGGCGCAGGCCGAGAGCGTTGTCGCGCACCCGCCGGGACAGGGCGGCGCCCACCCAGTTGCGCACGCGTTCGCCCTCGCGGGCCGTGTCGAGGGTGCCCGGACTCATCCGGGGGTGGCGCTGGACGTCCCTCTGGTCGGAGGGGTCCACGCCCGGTAAGAAGGTGCGCACCCCGCCCACGGGCACGTCGAGGCCACGGGGGAGGAGCTCGGCGACCCGTTCCAGGGCCGCCCCGTCCAGCACGTACCCGGCGCACATGCCCGTGCAGCGGGACAGCGTCCCCGCCATGGAGGTGCGCCAGTCGGCCACGGTCACGTCGCGCGGCGCGCCGGTCGCGACGACCGCCAGGCGGCGCAGGGGATCGCGGATGGTCGCGACCAGGGTCGCCACGTCCTCGTCGTCGCGCCCGCGCACGATCCGGGGCGAGGACGGCAGGGGGTGGGCGCCGTCGTGCGCGCCCACCGCCTCCAGCAGCATGCGCGCCGCCTCGGGCGGCATCACCTCGGAGCGGGGGGAGTCCGAGGGCTCGGCGGGGTCGACGGTCATGTCGATCCACACGTAGTTCCACGGGGAGAGCTCGGGGTCCACCACCACCGTGGCCAGGGTGCGCCACACGCCCTCGGGCTTCTCGGACTCGGTGGTCAGCCGAAGGAAGGTCAGGCCCTCGTCGGTGTTGTGGTGCCGTGCCACCAGTGCCCGTGAACGGTTGCTCAGCTCGTACCGGCCCGAGTCGGCGAAGTCCACCCGCGCACCCGAGTTACCGCGCTTGCTCAGCCAGCGGGAGAGGACGGAGGAGGCGACCGAGACCAGGTCCCCGTCGTCGTCGTGGACGGCGACCAACGTGCGGTAGACGAGCGGCAATGGGCACTCCCGGGTTCCCGACGGCGGCGGACCCGAGGGTCCGGCCGAACCCGCTGGCAGAGCCCTCCCTCACCACTGTGGACGAAGGACCGTCGCTGCGCCAGCCGGTTGACCAGGTTCCCTTCGACGGGTCAGTGCCCCGCCGACCCCAGGTCGTACTCTCCGTCTACCCAAGGAACGGCCAAGTCATCAATCCTCACACGCCACTCCGCGCCGGGAACCGCGTCCCGCAGCCGGGCGAGCGCGGCCAGATAGTGGTTCAGCTGGGCCATCTGGGGCTCGGGCCCGCTGGCCGTGTGGGAGATCTTGCTGGATCCGGCGAACAGCTCCCCGCGCTCACCGCCGAAGGAGTACGGCGCCAGGGGCTCGAACAGCTCCCCGGGTTCCAGGTCCGGGTCGGTGACCTCACCGTCACGGGCCCACGCGGGAAGGGCGCGCGTGGCGAAGGCGGTCAGCGCGTCCTCTCCCTCGGCGACGATCCGGCGGAGCTCGGCGCGCTCGGCGTCGCTGAGCGGGGTGTCGCGGTGGGCGCTGTAGTACAGGCTGACGCTCATGGTGGGCTCCCAGGGTTCTCGTTCGGACCCATAGTGTCCGGGGCCCCCGACATTCCCCGACCGTATGCGCCACAGTGGCCAAGTCGGAGCTCCGGATTGGCGACAGTGGACAAGGCGTGCCGCCTCGGCTGGGGGTTAGCGTCGCCGACATGACCACGCACCCGTTCTGGCTGGCCGGTACCGCCGCGACCGGCGACACCGAGCTGACCGTCCGCAACCCCTACACCGGCGGGACGGCGGGCGTCGTCTCTGTGCCCACCGAGGCGCAGGTGGAGGCCGCCGTCTCCGCCGCGCACGCGGTGTCCGCCGAGGCCGCCGCCCTGCCCGCGCACGTCCGCGCCGGGGCCCTGGACCACGTCTCCCGGCGCATCGGCGAACGCGCGGAGGAGATCGCCCAGGTGATCACCGCCGAGAGCGGCAAGCCGATCAAGTGGGCCCGCGCCGAGGCCGGACGTGCCGTGTCGGTGTTCCGCTGGGCCGCCGAGGAGGCCCGCAGGGACAGCGGCGAGCTCCAGCGCCTGGACACCGACCCCGGAGGCACCGGGCGCATGGCGCTCGTCCGACGGGTCCCCAAGGGCCCCGTCCTGGGCATCTCGCCGTTCAACTTCCCGCTCAACCTGGTCGCCCACAAGGTCGCCCCGGCCATCGCGGTGGGCGCGCCGGTCGTGCTCAAGCCCGCCCCGGCCACCCCGATGACCGCCCTGGTCCTCGGCGAGATCCTGGCCGAGACCGACCTGCCCGCGGGCATGGTGTCGATCCTGCCCATGCCCAACGAGCTGGCCGCCCCGCTGATCACCGACGAGCGGCTGCCCGTCATCTCCTTCACGGGCGGACCGTTCGGCTGGGAACTCCAGCGGCGCGCCCCACACAAGCACGTGACCCTCGAACTCGGCGGCAACGCGGCGGCCGCGGTGCTGGACGACGCCGACCTCGACTGGGCCGCCAAGAGGGTGGCCCTGTTCGGCAACAACCAGGCAGGCCAGGTCTGCATCGGAGTGCAGCGGGTCGTGGTCACCGACGCCGTCCACGACGAGTTCGTGCGGCGCCTGGTCGCCGAGGTCGAGACGCTGGGCACCGGCGACCCGGCCGACCCCAAGACCGACGTGGGCCCGCTGGTCGACGCGGAGGCAGCCGAACGCGTGACGTCCTGGATCGACGAGGCGGTCGCCTCGGGGGCCCGCCTCCTGACCGGCGGCACGCGTGACGGCGTCACCGTGGCGCCCACCGTCCTGGCCGACGCCCCGGCCGACTCCCGGGTGGTGCGCGAGGAGGTGTTCGGTCCGGTGCTGGTGGTCCAGCGGGTGGCCGACACCGACGCCGCCTTCGCCGCCGTGAACGACAGCGACTTCGGTCTCCAGGCCGGTGTCTTCACACGGGACCTGCCCACCGCCTTCCGCGCCCACCGGGAGCTGGAGGTCGGCGGTGTGGTCGTCGGGGACGTCCCCACCTTCCGCGCCGACCAGATGCCCTACGGCGGCGTCAAGGGTTCGGGTGTGGGCAAGGAGGGCCTGCGCGCCGCGATGACGGACCTCACCCACGAGCGGGTCCTCGTCCTCACGGGAATCGACCTGTAGCTCCGGGGAGACAGGGGGCGGGGCGGGGGGGG
>NZ_ANAE01000074.1 GCF_000341265.1 Nocardiopsis prasina DSM 43845
GCACGCGGAGGGTTTTCGGGTGAACGGTTCCTAGAGCTGCGCGGCGTGGTCGTAGAGGCGCTTGGCCTCGGCGCCCAGGCGCGGGCCGTACTGGGTGCTGCGGTCGTCGGCGTACTTGAAGCTCACCACCGAGGAGATGGTGCCCTCGCCGGTGGCGGGGTCGAAGTCGGTGAACCAGGGGCCGCCGCTGGAGCCCTGGGTCATGGTGCAGCGAACCCCGTTGGCGGTCGTGCCGCCGGTGTCCGGTACCGTCCGGCCGGAGCAGTAGTGCAGTTCGCGGCCGTTGAAGGGGGAGGCGGCCGGGTAGCCGAAGGTGTAGACCTGTAGGCCGTTGTTCACGTTCTGATCGGTCCAGGTGGAGAAGGACAGCTTCTGCGCGCCGACCCTGTCCTGCACCGGAGTGCCGCCGTCCTCGTTCAGCACGACCATCGCGAAGTCGTAGCTGTCGTCGGCCCGGTTGGACCACTGCGGGGCGACCATGAGGTCCCGCGCGGTGAACTTGCCGTGCGGGCTGTCACCGGAGGAGTAGCCGGGGACGAAGGTCCAGTTCTGGGCCCAGGAGCCCTTGCCGTCCTTGGCGCAGTGCCCGGCGGTCACCAGGGTGCTCTTGTTGGCGGAGTCCACGACCGAGGCGGAACAGGTGAAGTCCTTGCCGTCCATGGTCAGGTACACCTTGCCGGTGGTCTCGGTGACCTTGCCGCCGTCGTTCCAGCGCGCGCCGTCGCTGTTGGGGCTGGAGGCCTGCGGCTGGATGTCGGTGGACTGCTTGAGCGGGTCGGCCAGTCCGAGGGTGGACTCCACGAGGCTGGTGATGGGCTGGGCCGCGGCCATGCGGTCGCTGGTCCAGTAGTCGAGGACCGCGGTGCGCTGTTCGCCGGTCACGGCACCGGCTTGGTGGTCGATCCCGTCCGTTCGGGAGGCGGGCGTCCGCCCTTCCGGTGCGGGGCGTTCCGGGGCGAGCGCGTCCGGGAGGACGGCTGAGGCGTGGATGGCCTGGGAGACGGCGGAGGCCGGGGCGGGCAGGTGGTCGATGAGGGCCAGACCCCCGAAGGCGACCGCGACTGCGGCCAGCGGGGCGAGGATCCTGCGTGCGGTGGGCGAGGTCATGACCACGATCTTCGCACACTTGGAGTAACTCGATAACTACTTTGGGTTTGTGTCGCGGGTTTCTCGGGAAGTCATGGGCTTTTCGGGAAGGCGACCGGCCGTCTCTGCGTGAGGCGGGACGGCCGGTCGCCCTGTCCGTGGTGTTCCGTTGACCGGAACTCGGGTTTTCGGCGCTGATCACGGGCAGAAAACCCGCACCGGCCTACCCGAGCGGGATGGTCACCCGGGTCGGCTCCTCCTCCGGGGAGGTCACCGTCACCCGGTTCCCGACCCGGCTCTCACTGACGTACCGGGCGTCCTTGCTGTCCACCACCACGGCCAGTCGGTGTCCGGCCGGCACGTCCCACACCACCGACGACAGTTCCGTCCGCACCGTCACCGGTTCGCCCGGGGCGGCGTCGCGCAGGGTGTGGGGGGCGTGGCTGAGCAGGGAACCGGTGCCCCGCTCGTTGATCGCGTACAGGTAGACGAAGACCGACTGGTCGGCGGTGGTCGGGGTGACCGTGAACGTCACCTCGGGGGTCCCCGCCACGCGGGCGCCGTCGGGGTAGGCGGGGCTGGTCCACACGGCGGCCCGGTGCCGGTCCACCGTGGGCAGCAGGACACCGGTGGGCACGTCGAAGAACTGCTGGAGCGCACCCGACAGGATCACCGTGCCGCTGCGGGCGGTCGTGCCGATCCCGGTCCGGAAGCCGTAGTCCCAGCCGGTGGCGGGCTCGCCGACCATCGCGCCCTGGCTCTGCCAGCGGCCCCAGCTGGAGCTGGGCCGGTCGAGGTGGTATTCGTCAGTCGCGGTCGTCACCGAGGGCCAGTCAGCGTGTGAGGACCACGCGCCGTCGCCGTTGTTGGGTCTGACGCGCACCGGGTCCTCGGCGTCGATGCCGTTGTCCTCGCCCTTGAGGTGGTGGTCGAACCAGCGGGCCAGGTCCTCCCAGACCTCGTTGGGAAGCCCCACCGCGCCGAACGCCTCGGAGGTGGCGTGGTCGCCGGGGGAGAGCATGAGCCGCTTGGGGCCGGACAGCTCCTCGTAGAAGTCGGCGATGTGCCCTGCGGGGAACATGCCGTCGTTCCATCCGTGCGCCATCATGACGGCGGTCCCGTTGGCGTTGATCCGGTCCACCTTGGTGGCGGCGGAGCGGTCCGGCGCCATCTCCAGGATGGGGTCGACGTTGCCGCGCCGGTACTCGCGCTCCATCTCCCTGAGGGAGTCCCCGGGGGTGCCGAGCAGGTTCCCGGCCAGGAGCAGCAGCTCGGCGGACTGCACGTCGATGGTGTCTCCGGGGTAGAGCGAGGCCCCCAGGTCGGCCCAGCCGCTCATGGAACCGACCGCCCTGACCCGTTCGTCCTCGGCGGCGGTGAGCAGGCTGATCCCGCCGCCGTAGGAGATGCCCGCCATGCCGATCCGCTCGGCGTCGGCCTCGGTGTTCTCCAGGGCCCAGTCGATGACGGCGCTGGCGTCGGCCCTGTCCTCGGGTCCGGCGACCTCGATGCCGCCGCCGGAGTCCCAGAACCCGCGGGAGGAGTAGGCGACGACCTGGTAACCGGACTCCTCCGCCAGCTTCTTGGCCGCGCCGACGTAGAGGATGTGCGGGGTCGCCCACGCCGAGGGCATCACGAGCAGGGGGCGCGGGCCCTCGGCGTCGGTGGGGGTGATGACCTTGGCCTTCAGCTCGGTGCCGTCGTGACTGACGATGGTCTCGTAGCTGGTGGTGGAGGAGACGGTGACCGCGGAGGCGGGCGCCGGGGACAGGGCGGCGACCGCGACGGCGGCAGCCACGGCGGTGGCGGAGAGAGCATGGAAGCGCGCACCGAAGGGGGTCCGCGCTCGGGAGCGGGAGCGCTCGCTGGAGGGGGGACGCGTACTGACTCGGGACATGGCGGGAACCTCGGGGGTGGGGGGAGGGAGGCTCCGATGGGCGCTCGCGCCAGCACCATCGGGGGACGGGGACACCGACGGTGATCGGCGTCTCGCCTTACTGTGAGGTAACTTACTCGCCAGTCAAGTTAGGCGATCCGGTGCCCTTTGTAAAGACCCCGTGAACACGGGGCCGCGCTTCGCCGGGTTGACCCGAGCCGACCCCAGAGCCGACCCCAGAGCCGACCCCGAGTCCGCCTCAGGGTCCGCCTCAGGGCCCGCCTCCGAGGGTTCGCCCCGCCGTTCCCCCGCGTTGTCCACAGGCCCCGGCGGCGGGCCGCCGGGTGCGGGACAATGGAGGGGTGCGAGAAGAACAGCAGCGAACAGTAGTGATCCTCGGCTCCACCGGTTCCATCGGAACCCAGGCCGTCGACATCGTCCAGCGCAACCCCGAGCGCTTCCGGGTCGTGGGCCTGGCGGCCGGGGGCGGCCGCGCCGACCTGCTCGCCAAGCAGGCGGTCGAGCTCCGGGTCGGGCACGTGGCCGTGGCGGACCCCGCCCGCGCCGCCGAGCTCACCCGCCTCCTGCGCGAACAGGGCTCCGACGCCGAGGTACTGGTCGGCGCCGAGGGCGTGGCCGCGCTGGCCGCACACCCCTGCGACGTCGTCCTCAACGGGATCACCGGCGCCCTGGGCCTGGAGTCCACCCTGGCCACGCTGCGGGCGGGCAGCACCCTCGCCCTGGCCAACAAGGAGTCCCTCATCATCGGCGGGCCGCTGGTGCGGGACCTGGCCGCCCCCGGCCAGATCGTCCCGGTCGACTCCGAGCACTACGCCATCGCCCAGTGCTTCCCCCACGTGCCCGAGGGCGAACTCAGCAGCCCCGCCCAGGGCCTGGTCCACGCCGCCCGCTCCGAGGTGCGCCGCCTGGTCGTCACCGCCAGCGGCGGACCCTTCCGGGGCCGTCGGGCGGACGAACTCACCCACGTCACCCCCGCCGAGGCCCTGGACCACCCCACCTGGAGCATGGGCCCGGTCATCACCGTCAACTCCGCGACCCTGGTCAACAAGGGGCTGGAGGTCATCGAGGCCAACCTGCTGTTCGACGTGCCCTTCGACCGGATCGACGTGGTCGTGCACCCGCAGTCGATCGTGCACTCCATGGTCGAGTACGTCGACGGCACCACCCTGGCCAAGGCGAGCCCGCCCAGCATGATGATCCCGATCGCGTACGGGATCGGCGGCCCCGAGCGCGTCCCCGACGCCGCGCCCGGTATGGACTGGTCCCGTGCCCAGAGCTGGACCTTCGAACCGCTGGACCACGAGGCCTTCCCTGCGGTGAGACTGGCCGCGGAGGTCGGTGCGTCGGGCGGAACCGCTCCGGCCGTCTACAACGCCGCCAACGAGGAGGCCGTCGACGCGTTCCTCAAGGGAAACCTCGCGTTCCCGGCCATCATGGACACCGTCTCCCAGGTAGTCTCTGAACACCAGCGGGCGGACCATCCGGGTGCCTCGACCCTGACCTTGGACGACGTGTACGCCGCTGACACCTGGGCCCGAACCCGCGCGCGCGAGCTGCTCACCCGCGGCTGAGGACCGACATCGGCTTGAGGAGTGGTGCATGGTCGTTCTGCTGACCGTGGTCGGGATCGTCCTGTTCGTCGTGGGGCTGCTGTTCTCGATCGCCTGGCACGAGCTCGGCCACATGTCCACGGCCAAGATGTTCGGGATCAAGTGCACCGAGTTCATGGTGGGCTTCGGCAAGACGCTGTGGTCGGTGCGCAGGGGCGAGACCGAGTACGGCATCAAGGCCGTCCCGCTGGGCGGGTTCGTGCGGATGGTCGGCATGCTCCCGCCCGCCCGGGAACGGGCGGACACCGGCGCCAGGAAGATGTCGCGCTGGCGGGCCATGGCCGAGGACGCCCGCGAGGCCTCCTACATGGAGCTGTCCCCCGAGGACCAGGACCGGCAGTTCTACCAGCGCGCCCCCTGGAAGCGCCTGATCGTCATGTTCGCCGGTCCGGGCATGAACCTCGTGCTGGCGATCATCCTGCTCGGTGTGCTCTTCATGGGCATCGGCGTGCACCAGGAGACCCCGCAGATCGGGTCCGTCCGCGAGTGCGTCGTCCCGGCCGGGGTGACCGCCACCGAGTGCACCGACGAGTTCGCGCCCACCCCCTCCCATGAGGCGGGGCTGGAGCCCGGCGACGTCGTCGTCTCGATCGACGGCGAGCCGGTGACCGGCGACACCGTGAACGGGCAGATCAGACGGTCCCTCGGCAGCACCGAGTTCGTGATCGAACGCGACGGCGAGCGGTTCACCACCGACGTCGACATCGTCGAGAACGAGCTGCCCGCCCGGGACACCGAGGGCAACATCGTCTACGAGACCGACGACCGGGGCGACCACGTCTACGACGAGCAGGGCCGCAGGGTCGCCGCCACCGAGGTCGTGGGCTTCCTGGGTGTGGTGTTCGTCCAGGAGCGCCAGGCGCTGACCGTGGGCGAGTCGGTCTCCGAGGTCGGCACCATGCTGGTCGGCGTGGGCGAGGCGATCATCGCCCTGCCCAGCCGGGTCCCCGAGGTGTTCGGCGCCGCCTTCCTGGGCGAGCAGCGCACCGAGGACTCCCCGGTGGGCATCGTGGGCATCTCCCGCATCGGCGGCGAGATCATGTCGCAGGGCCTGCCCGTGATCGACACCGTGGCGATCATGATCAGCATCCTGGCCAGCGTCAACCTCTTCCTCTTCGCCTTCAACATGCTGCCGATCCTGCCGCTGGACGGCGGGCACATGGCCGGGGCGATCTGGGAGTCCGTCAAGAAGTGGACCGCCCGGATCTTCCGGAGACCGGACCCGGGACCGGTGGACGTGGCCCTGCTGACACCTGTGGCCTACGTGATCGTGGGCTGCTTCCTCGTCTTCAGCGTCATCCTGCTCGTGGCCGACCTCATCAACCCGGTACGGCTGTTCGGCTGACCCCTCCGGGGGCGGCCGTGCGCCGCCCCCGAGGGATGAACACCGGTTGAACTGGTGTGAGCGCGGCCACGAAGGGCCATGGGTCGCCCGAAGGGCGGGTAACCTGGAGGTCGCGTACCGGGATCGCCGCCGTGGCGGAGGCCAGCGAGACGGAGCACCCGGTCACGCCTGGCGGGCGCCGCCGCGCGCGCCCCACTCTCCACGAACCGGACGACATCAAGTGCCGCCCTCCCTCCGGCGGCAGACGAGGTGAACCAAGCGTGACCATTGATCTCGGTATTCCCGCCACACCGCCGCGCCCGCTGGCGACCCGGCGCAAGACCCGACAGATCATGGTCGGGAACGTCCCCGTGGGCGGGGACGCGCCGGTGTCCGTGCAGTCCATGACGACCACCCGCACCTCCGACATCAACGCGACCCTCCAGCAGATCGCCGAGCTGACGGCCTCGGGCTGCCAGATCGTGCGCGTGGCCGTTCCCACCAACGACGATGCCGACGCGCTGCCGATCATCGCCAGGAAGTCGCAGATCCCGGTGATCGCCGACATCCACTTCCAGCCCAAGTACGTGTTCGCGGCGATCGACGCCGGCTGCGCCGCCGTGCGCGTCAACCCGGGCAACATCAAGAAGTTCGACGACAAGGTCGCCGAGATCGCCAAGGCCGCCTCCGACGCCGGGACCCCGATCCGGATCGGCGTCAACGCCGGTTCGCTCGACAAGCGCCTGCTCGCCAAGTACGGCAAGGCCACTCCCGAGGCGCTCGTGGAGTCGGCGCTCTGGGAGTGCTCGCTGTTCGAGGAGCACGGCTTCCAGGACATCAAGATCTCGGTCAAGCACAACGACCCGGTCGTGATGGTCAACGCCTACCGGCTGCTGTCGCAGGCCTGCGACTACCCGCTGCACCTGGGCGTCACCGAGGCCGGTCCGGCCTTCCAGGGCACCATCAAGTCCTCCGTGGCCTTCGGTGCCCTGCTCTCGGAGGGGATCGGCGACACCATCCGCGTGTCCCTGTCCGCCCCGCCCGCCGAGGAGGTCAAGGTCGGCGCCCAGATCCTGGAGTCCCTGGGTCTGCGCGAGCGCGGCCTGGAGATCGTCTCCTGCCCGAGCTGCGGCCGCGCCCAGGTGGACGTCTACACGCTCGCCGAGGAGGTCACCGCCGGGCTGGAGGGCCTGGAGGTGCCGCTGCGCGTGGCCGTCATGGGCTGCGTCGTGAACGGCCCGGGTGAGGCGCGCGACGCCGACCTCGGTGTGGCCTCCGGCAACGGCAAGGGCCAGATCTTCGTCAAGGGCGAGGTCATCAAGACCGTCCCCGAGTCCAAGATCGTCGAGACGCTGATCGAGGAGGCCATGCGCATCGCCGAGGAGATGGGCGAGGCCGGGGTCGAGGGCGAGCCCAGCGTGTCCGTCGCGGGCTGATCCACGAGGGTCCCCGCCAGGGGCCACCACGCTTCAGGGGAGTACGGCCGGTGCCGTGCTCCCCTTTGCCGTGTCCTGGGGTCGAGTTGGCCCGGCCGCCGGGGCGCTGGCCAGGAACACCTGAGGGAGCCGAACGCTTACACGGACGGGTGGATCCCGCATCGCCGCTGGTCAGGTGAGCATGATCACCGTGTGTCACTCCACATGACATGCGTCACCATGACGTGCGTTCTCTTGCGTCAGCGCGCATGATTCCGTCATGTGAAGCGGACACAGGCAACGAATGTGGGTCATGTTACTCACGCAACACCATTAACGTTGCCCAAGGCACATTTGGGGTCCCGTTGGTTCGTGACGGCGCCGATCCGGTGTGCCCACCCGCAGAACGTCGAGGAGTCATTTCGTGGTGGACCAGAAGAGCCCCGCGCGGTCGGACGCCTCCGCTCCCACGCTGGGGCGGCGTCTGAGCCGACGCAAGCCGGTCGAGAAGCTCGTGGCCGAGACCGAGGGCGACAACGGCCTGCGCCGCACCATGGGGTTCTGGCAGCTGTCGATGATCGGTATCGGCGCCACCCTGGGCACCGGCATCTTCGTGGTCCTGGGAGAGGCGGTCCCGATCGCCGGACCCGCCGTCATCCTGGCGTTCGTCCTGGCCGGTGTCACCGCGCTCTTCTCCGCGCTCGCCTACGCCGAGATGGCCGGGATGATCCCCGCCTCCGGCTCGGCCTACTCCTACAGCTACGCCACCATGGGCGAGTTCATGGCCTGGGTGTGCGGCTGGTGCCTGATGCTCACCTACGGGGTCTCCGTGGCGGCGGTCGGCGTCGGCTGGGGCCAGTACATCAACGAGCTCCTGCACCTGACCACGGGCCTGTCTCTGCCCGGCGCGCTCCTGGCCGGACCACTGGAGGGCGGCCTGGTCAACGTCCCCGCCGCCGTCGTGGTCCTGCTGTCGATGTTCGCCCTGCTCGCGGGGGTGCGAGAGAGCACCCGGGTCAACGCCGTCATGGTCACCATCAAGATCGCCGTGCTGGTGATGTTCGTGGCCATCGCGATCACCGCCGTCCAGCGGGGCAACTTCGCCCCGTTCCTGCCGATGGGCATGGCCGGTGTCTCCGCCGCCGGAGCCACCCTGTTCTTCTCCTACATCGGCTTCGACTCCGCCTCCACCGCCAGCGAGGAGGCCCGGAATCCGCAGCGCGACCTGCCGCGCGCCATCATGTTCTCCATGATCGTGGTCACCGCGATCTACTGCCTGGTGGCCTTCAGCGCTGTCGGGGCCCTCAACTGGACCCGGTTCGCCGAGGGGCGGACCTCCCTGGCCGGGATCCTCACCGTCGTCACCGGCACCCCGATCTGGGCGGTCATCTTCGCCGCCGGTGCCGTCCTGGCCCTGGCCAGCGTCGTCCTGGTGGTCCTCTACAGCCAGACCCGCATCCTCTTCGCGATGTCCCGCGACGGACTGATCCCCGCCTCCTTCTCCAAGGTGGACTCCCGAGGCACCCCGCGCGCCAACACGATCATCACGTCGGTGTTCATCGCCCTGCTGGCCGCGCTCATCCCGCTCGGTCCGCTCGCCGACGCCACCGCCATCGGCACGCTTTTCGCGTTCGCCCTGGTCAACGTGGCGGTGCTCGTGCTGCGGAGGAACCGCCCGGACCTCAAGCGCGCCTTCCGGATGCCCGGCGCCCCGGTGACCCCGGTCCTGGGTGTGCTGGCCTGCGCCTACCTGATGGTCAGCATGCCGGTCAGCGTGTGGGTCGCCTTCGGCGCCTGGCTCGTGGTGGGACTTGCGATCTACTTCGGCTACGGCATGCGCCGCTCCGCGCTGGAGACCGAGTCCACCGTGCGGGTGGGTTCCTGAGCGGAGCCGAGCCCGCGCCGCCCACGGCGGCGGACGGACGAGCGGGGGCGGGGCTCGGGGGAATCCCCCGGCCCCGCCCCGTGTTCGTCCCGGTGTCCGAAGCCGCTCCGGGTTGGCGAACGAACGGAGCGTGAGAGCGCCATCAGGCGCAAAGAACCACTCCGGATCAGCGATAACTCGCAACGGAGTGCATGTCCCACACACGGTTCCCACGTCCCCCTCCACCTAGAGTGGACGCGGCCGACCAGCGGCGACACACCAGGAGGTACGCAGCGATGCCCGCACCACTGCGCGTGGCCCTCGACCAGGGCACGGGACGCAGCGGCGATCCCGCCTCCTCGCTCCACCGGCTCCACGAGCGGGCCCGCGCGGCCGCCGCCGAGGGCGCCGCCCTGCTGGTCACCCCCGAGATGTCGCTGACCGGCTACAACCTCGGTGGGCGGGTCCGGGACCTGGCCGAGCCCGCGGACGGCCCCCTCTTCACGGAGGTCTCCCGGATCGCCGCCGACACCGGCGTGGCGATCGTCTACGGCTTCCCCGAGCTGGCCGACGGGGACGTGTACAACGCGGTGCGGTTCGTGGACGCCACGGGGGCCTCCCGCGCGCTGTACCGCAAGACCCACCTGTTCGGCGGCCTGGACCGGGACCTCTTCCGCCCCGGGGACGAGCTGGTCGTCCAGGTCGACTTCGACGGTCACCGGATCGGCCTCCTGGTCTGCTACGACGTCGAGTTCCCCGAGCCCGTCCGGGCCCACGCCCAGGCCGGGACCACCCTCCTCGTCGTGCCCACGGCCCTGATGGCCCCGAACACGTCGGTGGCCACCCTCCTTGTCCCGGCGCGGGCCTTGGAGAACCAGCTCCACCTCGCCTACGTGAACCGCTGCGACACCGAGGGCGAACTCGACTACGTCGGACTGAGCGCGCTCGTGGGACCCGACGGTGCCGAGCTGCTCCGGGGCGGGGGCACCGAGACCCTGCTGGTCGGCGACGTCGACCCGGCGGCCACCGAGGCCTCCCGTGCCGAACTCTCCTACCTCGGGGACCGCCGCATGGACCTGTACCCCGCGCCCGACACCCACTGACACCACCCGCCCGACCCGCACCGCCGCGCCTGCGGTACCCACACACCCCGCTCCAGTGAAGGAGGGCCCCATGACGTCCGCCGTGCCCACGTCCGCCGGTACCGCAGCCGTGTCCGACGACCAGGACCGTCCCCTGACCATGTCCGGGCCCGACTTCCCGTTCGCCTACGACGAGTTCCTGGCGCACCCCGCCGGCCTGGGCCAGGTTCCCGCCGAACACCACGGCGCCGAGGTCGCGGTCATCGGCGGCGGCCTGTCCGGCATCGTCACCGCCTACGAGCTGATGAAGATGGGGCTGCGGCCGGTCGTGTACGAGGCCGACCGGATCGGCGGCCGCCTGCGCACCGAGCGCCTGCCCGGGGCCCCCGACGACGTGGTCGCCGAGATGGGCGCGATGCGCTTCCCTCCGACCTCCACGTCCTTCTGGCACTACGCCGACCGCGTGGACCTGCGCACCAGCCCCTTTCCCAACCCGCTCTCCCCGGCCACCCCGAGCACCGTCGTCGATCTCAAGGGCGAGTCGCACTACGCGACGCACCTGGACGACCTGCCCGAGCTGTACCGGGACGTGGCGCGCGCCTGGGACCGGACCCTGGAGAGCGTCGAGCACACCCGCATGCAGCGGGCGATCCGCGAGCGCGACGTGGCCACCCAGAAGGAGATCTGGAACCGGCTGGTCGAGCGGCTCGACAACCAGACCTTCTACGGCTTCCTGTGCGAGTCCCCGGGCTTCGCGTCCTTCAGGGACCGCGAGGTCTTCGGCCAGGTGGGCTTCGGGACCGGAGGCTGGGACACGGACTTCCCCAACTCCATCCTGGAGATCCTGCGGGTCACCTACACGGGCGCCGACGACGATCACATGGGCATCGTCGGGGGCGTGGACCAGCTCCCGCTCCGACTGTGGGAGGACGCCCCGGACAAGCTCGTGCACTGGGCGCAGGGCACGTCCCTGGCCTCGCTGCACGGCGGTGAGGCGCGCCCCGCCGTGACAGCGCTGCGCCGCACGGCGGCGAAGGGCTCCCAGGCGGGCAACATCACCGTCACCGACTCCTCCGGCTCCACCCGCACCTACCCGGCGGCCGTGTTCACGGCGCAGTCCTGGATGATGCTGTCCAAGATCGACTGCGACGACGACCTGCTGCCGATCGACCACTGGACCGCGATCGAGCGGACCCACTACATGGAGTCCTCGAAGCTGTTCGTCCCGGTGGACCGCGCGTTCTGGAGGGACCGGGACCCGGAGACCGGCCGGGACGTCATGAGCATGACGCTCACCGACCGCATGACCCGGGGCACCTACCTGCTGGAGGGTGAGGACCCGGACGGCCCGGCGGCGATCTGCCTGTCCTACACCTGGTGCGACGACTCACTCAAGTGGCTGCCGCTGTCCGCCAACGAGCGCCTGGAGGTCATGCTGGCCTCGCTGGGCAAGATCTACCCGGACGTGGACGTGCGCTCCCACATCACCGGTGACCCGGTCACGGTCTCCTGGGAGGACGAGCCGTACTTCATGGGCGCGTTCAAGGCGAACCTGCCCGGCCACTACCGGTACCAGCGCCGCCTGTTCACGCACTTCCACCAGGAGGACCTGGCGGAGCGGCACCGGGGGCTGTTCCTCGCCGGTGACGACGTGTCATGGACCGCCGGGTGGGCCGAGGGCGCCGTGCAGACCGCCCTGAACGCGGTGTGGGGCGTCATGCACCACTTCGGCGGCCGCACCGACCCCACCAACCCGGGCCCGGGCGACCTGTTCGACGAGCTGGCCCCGGTGGCCCTGCCCGAGGACTGACCCCTGGCTGATCGTGGGACCATCGGGGACGGGGCACACGGCCCCGCCCCCGAAGGAAGAAGCGTTCCCTGTGTCCTCCCCCGAACGGACCAAGCGACGTGAGGTCCTGTGGTCCCCGGCGCCTCTGCTCCTGAGCCCGTTGGCGGTGATACCCCTGGGCATGCTGTACGCGGCCTCCTCCCAACCGAGCTCGGACCGGGTCGGAGAGGTCGTGGCCCACGTCGCGGCGTGCGTCCTGATGTGGATGCTCCTCGCCACCCTCTTCGGGCGTCACGTGTGGATCGGTTCACGGCGGATCCAGGTCAACAACGCCCTGAACTCGACCCGGTTGGCGCTGGCGGACGTCCGGAGCGTGTCGGTGGGGGAGTGGGGTGAGATCATCCTCCGCCTTCGGGACGGCGGCAGGGTGCGGGTCACCTCGCACCTGAGCGGCCCCCGGAATCCGTTCCCTTCCCTCAGATCGGCTGAACGCGCCGCGGGCGGACTCCGTCGGGCGGTACGGGCGGCCGGGGTCCCGGGCCGGAAGCCGGTGGTCGTCGAACGCGCCCGGTGGCCGGTCCCGCTCTTCCTCGGCCTGTCGCTGGTTGTCTGCCTCGCCGCGAGGCTGGGTTTCGCCCAGGCTCCGTGAGAGCTCCCTAGTCCGGCGGGTCCGTGTCGGCGGCTCCGGCGAGGATGGGCTGGTCGACCAGACGGGAGAGCACCAGGGTGCTCTTGGTGCGGACCACGAAGGGTTCGGCGCCGATCCGCTCGATCACCTCCTCCAGGTGCTGGGTGTCGCGCGCGCGGACCTGCACGATGGCGTCGGCCTCCCCGGTGACGGTGCAGGCCGAGGTGATCTCCGCGTAGCCGGACAGGCCGATCCGGATCTCGCCGGGGGACGTGCGGGCGCGGCAGTAGAGCTCGATGAAGGCCTCGGTGGTCCAGCCGATCGCCTGGGGCTCGACGACCACGGTGAAGCCGCGCACGGCGCCGGACTCGATCAGGCGGTCCACCCGGCGCTTCACCGCCGAGGGGCTGAGGCCGACCCCGCCGCCGATCTCCGCGAAACTCGTCCGCGCGTCCGCGCCGAGCATCGCGATGATCCGCTCGTCGACACGATCAAGCCGCATTGTGCCCCTTTGTCCATGTCTGATCTGACCAGGGCACATGTTACCGGGGGAGTGCTTGGTCGGGGCCCGTGTCGCTTCCCATTGTCACGTTGCGTAGCGGCGAGAATGCATGAGGACATCCTGGCCGGTATCGGGGGTAAGCGAGTGCGATCAGCGTGCACACAGTGGGCAGCAGTCTCCGCCGGGGTGCTCCTGGCATCCCTGGTCGCCGTGCCTGCGGCGCAGGCCGCCCCGGCGGGGGCGCCCCCCGCGCCGACCACCAGGATCGACCAGAGGGCGCTTGACTGGCGGCCCTGCGAGGACCTCGAACCGGTCGGCGACACCGCGATGGAGTGCGCCACCCTCACCGTCCCCATGGCCAGGAGCACCGACGGCGGTCGCGTCGGCGACCTCGCCGAGACCCTCCAGATCGCCCTGTCCCGGGTCCCCGCCACCGGCACCGCCGAGCACACCGTGCTGGTCAACCCCGGCGGACCGGGCAGCGCCGGACGCAAGTGGGCCGCGCACACCCACAACCGCATGCCCGAGGAACTGCGCGAGATCTACGACGTGGTCGCCTTCGACCCGCGCGGCATGGGCGCCTCCACCCCCAACGTCACCTGCGACCCCGCCTACTTCGCCCCCGTCCGCAAGGACTCCGTCCCGGCCGACGCCATGGAGGAGCGGGCGCTGCGCGAGGACGCCGAGGCCTACGCCGACGCCTGCGCCCGGAACACCGGTCCGCTCCTGGACCACATGCGCACCGAGGACACCGCGCACGACATGGACGCCATCCGCGTCGCCCTCGGCCTGGAGCAGGTCGACTACCTCGGCTACTCCTACGGCAGCTACCTCGGCACCGTCTACGCCTCGCTCTACCCCGACAGCGTGCGCGCCGTGGTCCTGGACAGCGTCGTCGACCCGGACCTGCCCTGGTACGAGAGCAACCTCCGCCAGAGCCGGTCCCTGGACCGCGCCGCGGAGAACTTCTTCGACTGGATCGCCCGCCACGACGGCACCTACGGTCTGGGCACCGACGGCGGTGCGGTCTCCGCCGCCTACTACGACCTGCGCGCGCGACTCCGCGAGGCCCCGCTGGAGGACACCGTCGGACCCTCCGAGCTGGACGGCGCCGCCTCCGTCGTGGCCTACAGCGGCAACTCCTGGCCCTCCGTCGCCGAAGCCCTGGCCGCCCAGGTCAACGACGCCGACCCGGCCCCGCTCCTGAAGCTGCACGACACCTACGGGGACGACGCGGACAGCGACCCCGCCTTCGGCGGCTACCTCGCGGTCCAGTGCACCGACGCCCCCTGGCCCCGCGACTGGGACACCTGGGACACGGACGCCAGGCGGGTCCACGAGGACGCACCCTTCCTGGGCTGGCACAACATCTGGTACAACGCCCCGTGCGCCTCCTGGGCCGGAGAGGCCGACCCGTGGTTCCAGGTCGGTGACGGCCCCTACGAACACCCCGCGTACGAAGGCGACGTCCTCGTCGTGCACGCCACCGAGGACGGCGCGACCCCGGTCGAGGGCGCCCACTCCCTGCGTGACCGCCTGCCCGGCTCCTCACTGGTGATCGAGGACGGCGGCATCACCCACGGTGTGGCACTCACCGGCAACACCTGCGTGGACGAGACCGTCGTCGCCTACCTCAAGGACGGGGTCCTGCCCGAACGCGGCGCCGACGGCCCCGACGTCACCTGCGAGGCCCGCCCCGAGCCCAGCCCGCGCGGCGCGCAGAGCACCGAACCGACGCAGGTGGAACGCCTCGGACCGATCGGACTCGAAACATCCAGGTGAGTCCGGACAGAGGGTCTAATAGGCTGGAATCGGCGCGAATTCGTCGTGGGCCCACGAACCGATCCGGTGTCCCGCCGGAGCAGGTGATCGGGATGATGGGGGAGATGCGATGCTGCGGACCTCGGCGGTACGGATCCTGGGAGAACGCGACCGGGAGGCCGTCCGCGCGCTCCTGGACGCCGACCCCGTGGGCAACGTGTTCGTGGCCTCACGGCTGATGGCCACCGGCATGTCCGGCGGGGCCGGGGCCGAACTCTGGGGTCACACCGAACGCGGCAGACTCACCGCCCTGTGTTACTCGGGTGCCAACCTCGTCCCGGTCAACGCGGGGCCCGCCGCCGTACGCGGGTTCGCCGACCACGCCCGCTGGCGCGGCCGCCGCTGCTCGTCGATCGTCGGTCCGGTCGAGGCGGTCAGCGACTTCTGGCAGCAGATCACCCCCTCCTGGGGGCCCGCCCGCGTCATCCGCGCGAGCCAGCCGGTCCTGGAGATCGACGGCCCGCCCGCCGTCGCCCCCGACCCCCTGGTGCGCCGGGTCCGCGTCCAGGAGATCAACACCCTGGTCCCCGCCTGCGTCGCCATGTTCACCGAGGAGGTGGGGGTCCCCCCGGACTCCGGCGACGGCGGCGCCCTCTACCGTGCCCGCGTCGAGGAACTGGTCCGCACCGGCCGGGCCTTCGCCCGGATCGAGGACGGCCGCGTGGTCTTCAAGGCCGAGATCGGCGCCGTCACCCGGCACGCCTGCCAGGTCCAGGGGGTGTGGGTCCACCCGGAGCTGCGCGGCCAGGGATACTCCAGCGCGGGCATGGCGGCCGTCGTCAACTACGCCCTCGCCGAGATCGCCCCCCGGGTGACCCTCTACGTCAACGACTTCAACACCCCCGCCAGGGCCACCTACCAGCGCGTCGGCTTCCGCCAGGTGGGAGAGGTCATGTCGGTGCTCTTCTGAGTGGCGGCGCGTACCTGACGCATCCCCGTCAGTTTGCCGATCCGTCCCGGGTCGGCGCCGACGGCGCTCGGTAACGTGGACGGGCTCCCTCCCCCGCGCCGCAGAGAGGCCCCATGCTCCACAACCCGACCGGTCGCGCTCGCCTGGGGCTGGCCCTCCTCCTCGCCCTGCTGACGGTGCTGGGGCCGCTCAACATCGACATGTACCTCCCGGCCTTCCCGGAGATCTCCGACGACCTCGGCGCCAGCGCCTCCCAGGTGCAGCTGAGCCTCACCAGCTGCCTGGTGGGCCTGGCCGTCGGCCAGGTGGTGATCGGCCCGATCAGCGACGCCCGGGGACGGCGCGCGCCGCTCCTCGTCTGCGTGGCCCTGTTCGTGCTGGCCTCGGCCCTGTGCGCGCTCGCCCCCAACACCGGGGTCCTGGTGCTGGGCCGCTTCCTCCAGGGGTTCACCGCCAGCGCCGGAGTGGTGCTCTCCCGCGCCGTGGTGCGCGACGTCTTCGACGGCACCGCGCTCACGCGGTTCTTCGCCCTGATCATGGTGGTGGTCGCGGTCGCCCCGATGGTCGCCCCGGTGGTCGGCGGCGGGGTCCTGCTCCTGCCCTCCGCCACGTGGCGGAGCGTCTTCTGGGCGCTGGCCCTGCTCGGCGCCGTGGTCGTCCTGGTCGTGGCCGCGCGGCTGCCGGAGACCCTCCCCGTGGAGCGGCGCATCCCCAGCACGCTCGGCGGCAGCCTGCGCACCATGGGTGGGCTCCTCAGGGACCGCCGCTACATCGGCCACACGCTCATCGTCGGTCTGCTGCACGGCGGCAGCTTCGCCTACGTCGCCGGGACGCCCTTCGTCTACCAGGACCTGTACGGGGTGTCCCCGCAGGTGTTCGGGTTCCTCTTCGGCGTGAACGGGATCGCCATCATCCTCGGGAGCACCGCCGTCGGCCGCCTCAGCGACCGCTACGGGGAGCGCACCCTGCTCGGAGTGGCCGTGGTCGTGGCGGTGGCCGCCACCGCCGTGGTGCTCGCCACGGCGCTCCTCCAAGGGCCGCTGACCCTGCTGGTCGTCCCGATCTTCGTCTACATGACCTGCATGGGCATGGTCCTCACGGGATCCTTCGCCCTGGCCATGGAGGGCCAGGAGAACCGGGCCGGGAGCGCGAGTTCGCTCCTGGGCGCCCTGCCGATGATCATCGGCGCCGCGGTGGCGCCCCTGGTCGGACTGGACGAGAGCACCGCGGTCCCCATGGGCGTGCTCCTGTTCGGCAGTTCCGCCCTGGGCCTGCTGGTCCTGGTCACCCTCGCCCGGCCCGCGCCGATCCCCGCCGTCCGCGAGGCCGACCCCCAGCCCTGACCCGGCCGCACACGCGGGGGGCGGGGCGCGCACCGCGCACCCCGCCCCCCGTCCGGAACCGGGTCACCCCTCGGCGACGCGGTCCGACGCTCCCTTCCGCTCCGCGTCCATGCCCAGGCGCTCGGGGGCGCCGGGGAAGGACAGCTCGAAGTCCGGGGTGTCGGCGATCAGCGCGCGCGTGTACTCGTGCCTCGGCGACGACATCACCTCGCCCACCGGGCCGTACTCGACGATCTCGCCCCTGTTGAGGATGGCGACCCGCTCGGCGATGTTGGACACCAGCGCGATGTTGTGGGTCACGAACAGCAGCGCCATGCCCTGGTCCTGGAGCTCGCGCAGCAGCTTCACGATCTCCGCCTGCACCGAGACGTCCAGCGCCGACGTGATCTCGTCGCACACGAGCAGGTCCGGGCGCGTGGCCACGGCGCGCGCGATACACACGCGCTGGCGCTCACCACCGCTGAGCTGCTCCGGGAAGCGGTCCGCGTAGGAGGCGGGCAGCGCGGCCCGCTCCAGGGCCTCGGCCACCACTGCGTCCGGGTCGTCGGGACGGCCCACCAGGTGCCGGTAGGGGCCCAGGACCTGTTCCCGCACCCGCTTGCGCGGGTTCAGCGCCTCGTACGGGTTCTGGAACACGTACTGGACCCGGCGCCGCTGCTCCGCCGTCCGGCGGTAGCTGCTGGTGGCCAGCGGCTCGCCGTCGAAGAGGATCTCGCCGGTGAACTGGTGGTGCAGACCCGCCACCGAACGGGACAGGGTCGTCTTGCCCGACCCGGACTCGCCCAGCAGCGCCACGCACTCGCCCCGGGAGACCGACACGTCGATCCCCTCCAGCACCTGCGTGCGTCCGTACCCCGCGGACAGCCCGGAGATCCGCAGCAGCGGTTCCTCCTCCGGCTCGGGCTCCTCGTGCCCCGAGGTCTTCAACAGCGGCACGGCCATCAGCAGCTGGCGCGTGTACGCGTGCCGCGGATCGGACAGCACCGTCTGGGCGCGCCCGTGCTCCACGACCTCTCCCCGGTACATCACCGCGATGTCGTCGGCCAGGTCGGCGACCACGGCCATGTCGTGGCTGATGTACACACCGGCGGTCCCGTAGTCACGGGTCATCGACCGGATGGTCTCCAGCACGTGCGCCTGCGTGGTCACGTCCAGGCCGGTGGTCGGCTCGTCGAGCACGATCACGTCCGGGCGGCCCACGAACGCCATGGCGATCGCCACCCGCTGCTGCTGTCCGCCGGAGAGCTGGTGCGGGTAGCGCCGCAGGAACGCGTCGTCGTCGGGCAGGGCCACCTCGCGCATGACCTCGCGGACCCGCGCCCGGACCTCCTTGTCCGACAGCGAACCGTCGTGCAGAGCCTCCGTGAGCTGTACACCCAGCCGGAGAGCCGGGTTGAGCGCGGAGGCGGGTGACTGCGGGATGTAGGCCACCGCGCGTCCGCGCAGCTGACGGACCTCGCGCTCGTTGAGCGTGGCCAGGTCCTGGCCGGAGACCAGTACCTGACCGCCGACGATCTCCGTGGCGCGCTTGCAGTGCGCCAGCAGTGACAGGCCCAGAGTGGTCTTGCCCGAACCGGACTCACCCACCAGCCCGAGGATCTCGCCGCGCTTCACGGTGATCGACACGCCGCTGATGATCTCGACGTCCGAGGGGCGCCCGATCACGGTGAGCCCGTCGACCACCAGCACGGTCTCGCCGTCGGGACGGTCCTTCCGTCGGGTGTCCCCGGCCCCGGTCCCGCCGGGTTCCGTGTTCTCGTTCAAGGTCACTTCTCGACCCCCCGGTCGATACCGATCGCCGCGCGGGAGAGCCCGTCGGTGATGAGGTTGGCGCCGACGGTGAGCACCGCGATCGCCGTCACGGGCAGCGCGACCGCCCACGGCTGGATCGCCATGCCCTGGCGGTTCTCGTTGATCATCAGGCCCCAGTCCGCGGTGGGCGGCTGGAGTCCCATGCCGAGGAACCCGAGCACGGCCACGACCCCGATGGAGTAGGTCAGGCGCAGGCCCAGCTCCACCAGCAGCGGGCTGGTCACGTTCGGCAGGATCTCCACCGTCATGATCCGCCAGCGCGGCAGGCCGATCGCCTCGGCCGCCTTCACGTAGTCCTGCTCGATCACCTTGCGGGTGGCCTCCCGGATCACCCGGGCCACGCGCGGCATGTGCGACACCGCGATGACCGCGACGATCAGCCACACCTTCGGGCCGAGGATCGACATGACCAGCAGGGCGGCGATCAGCTGGGGGAAGGCCAGCAGCACGTCGTTCGTGCGCATGAGGACGTCGTCCACCCAGCCGCGGCGGTAACCGGCGATGACGCCGATCACCGTTCCCGCGGCCACACCGATCCCGGCGGAGGCGACGGCCAGCAGCAGCAGTGTCCAGCCGCCCCACAGGAAGCGGGTGAACACGTCGCGGCCCCGGTTGTCACCGCCGAACAGGGTGCCGTCCACGCCCGTCTCGAACGGCTTGGACACGAACTCGGTGGCGGTGTAAGGGGCCACGAACGGCCCCAGCACCGCGATCAGGACGATGAGCCCCGTCAGGGCCACACCGACCTTGGTGCGGCCGAACCGCCAAGCGGTCCGGAACAGCCCCGGGCGCCGTCGTGGCGCAGCGGTGGCGGGTGTGCTCGTCGAAGGTCCAGTCATCGGTTCGCGACCCTCACCTTCGGGTTGGCCGCCAGCCCGATCACGTCGGCGACCAGGTTGACGAGGATGTAGATCCCCGCGATGAGCAGGACCACGGCCTGGATCAGCGGCACGTCACGGTTGCCGATGGCGTCCATGAGCACCTTGCCGACACCGGGGAAGTTGAACAGGAACTCGATGGCCACCACGCCGCCGGCCAGCCAGGCCAGCTGGAGAGCGACCACCTGGGCGACCGGGCCGATCGCGTTGGGCGCGGCGTGGCGCCACAGCACCGTGCGCTCGCCCATGCCCTTGAGCCGTGCCTGCTGCACGTACTCGCTCTCCAGGACCTCGATCATCGTCGCCCGCATCATGCGCACGATCGGCGGGGCCACCGCCAGAGCCAGGGTCAGCACCGGCAGGACCCACTGCTCGGGTCCGCCCTCACGGGCGTACACGGACGGGAACACTCCGAGCCCGCCCGGCCCCAGCAGCAGGATCAGCAGGATGCCGACCACGAACTCGGGGACGGAGGCCAGGACCAGCGTTCCCATGGAGGACGTGTGGTCGAAGGCGCGGTCGCGGCGCAGGGCGCTGAACGCCCCCACGAACAGCGCGACCGGGGTCGCGACCAGGGCGGACAGGCCCATCAGGGTCAGCGAGCTCCGCACCGGGTCGGCGAGGTAGTCGGCGACGGGCAGCCGGTTGGAGAACGACGTGCCCAGGTCTCCCTGGACCAGTCCTTGGAGCCACTGCATGTACTGCACGGCCACGGGCTCGTGCAGGTTGAGCTGGTCACGGAGCGCTTCCAACCGCTCCGGGGTGGCGTCGCGTCCCAGGATGAGCTGGGCCGCGTCGCCGGGCAGTGCCTGGGTGGCCGCGAAGACCACGAGGGACACCGCCCAGAGCGTCAGTGCGCCGAAGAAGAGGCGGACGACGATGAGTCGAGTCATGGTGAGCTTTCGGTAGCGGTCTGGAGGTCGGGAACCGGAGGTCCGCTACTGCTCCAGCCACATGGTGTGGAAGGCGTAGGAACCCAGAGGGTGACCCGAGACCGCCGGGCTCAGACCGTGCACCGAGGAGTGGTAGGCGTCGAGCAGGTTCACGAAGCCCCACACGATGTAGCCGCCCTCCTCGTGCTCGATCTCCTGGGCCTTGCGGATGAGCTCGTTGCGCGCGTCGTCGTCGGCGGTCTGACGCGCCTCCTCCAGGTACTCCAGCCACTCCTCGTGCTCGCCCCACATGGTCTCGTTGTAGGGGGCGCCCACGACCGAGCCCTGGGCGGTCTGGGTGATGTAGTTCCGGGCGCTCCAGAAGTCCTGGCCGAAGGCGTACGGGAAGCCCTCCTCCGGGTTCCAGTAGTCGCTGGGGTTGACCCGCCGCAGGTTGACGGTGACACCGGCCTCACGGGCCTGCTCCTGGAAGACCTCGGCGGCGGCGACCACACCGGCGCTGATGTCGGAGGTGACCAGCTCGACCTCCAGACCGTCCTCGTGACCGGCCTCGGCGAGCAGGCGCCTGGCCTCCTCGATGTCCTGCTCCCGCTGCGCGATGTCCTCGGGGTAGGAGGGGTCCATCCGCGCGTACATGTCGTTGCCGAGCTGGCCGTACCCGGCCAGCGCCTGGTCGATCATCTCCTGCCGGTCGACGATGAGGCGGAAGGCCTGGCGCACGCGGACGTCGTCGAAGGGGGCCTCCTCGACGTTCATCGTGAAGGGCAGCCACATGCCGGTCTCGGACTCCAGGATGTTCACGTTGGGGTCGCCCTCCATGATGGCGACCTGCACGTGCGGGACCTGGCTGATGACCTGGACGTTGCCGCTGTTGAGCGCGTTGACCCGGGCGTCGTCCTCGGGGAAGTTCACGATCTCCAGCTCGTCCACGTAGGGCAGGCCGTCGATGTGGAAGCCCTCGTGGCGCTCGAAGACGCTGTACTCGCCGACCTTGAACTCGGAGAACTTGAAGGGACCGGCGCCGATCGGGTTCTCCGGGTCGTAGTCCACCGGGACGACGCAGTTGTAGTACTCGGCGAGTGCCTCGGGGAGGGTGACCAGCGGTTCGTCGACCGGGATCGTCATCCTCAGCTCGTCGACGACCTCGAGCTTCTCCGGGTCGACGCCGGGCATGTCACCCGCGCCGCGCATGGGGTTGTCGGGGTCGAGGATGCGCTTGAGCGAGTACACGACCGCCTCGGTCGTGACCGGGGTGCCGTCGTGGAAGGTCAGGCCCTCCTTGAGGACCAGCGTCCACTCGGTGCCGTCGTCGTTGGGCTCCAGCGACTCGGCAAGGTAGGGCTCGATGGTGCCGTCGTTGTCGAAGCGCATCAGAGCGGCGTAGAGGGCGTGGTTGCGCGCGATGTCGACGTTGTCGGTGGGGTCGTGCGCGTCGAGGGTGTCGCGGGCGCCGCCACCCGCGACGCCCACCTTCAGACGGC